>OZ246416.1:526853-886192 GCA_965231095.1 uncultured Gammaproteobacteria bacterium | reverse complement strand
ACGATGGAGGACTCGAACCTCCGACCTTTCGAATGTGAATCGAACGCTCTAACCAACTGAGCTAATCGTCCGAAAAGGGTGAGGTAACAAAATTTAAGCAAGACATTCTTGCCTTTCCTTAATTTTTATTTTAATATCCACATTATAACACGATAACTTTATAAAAGCAAGCTCTTTAAAATGGCTGAAATAAGACTGATTTTAACTGGAAAATTGCCAAAATTTCGCCTTTTGTCGATTTTGTTATATAATGTAAAAACACTAAACAAATCTCACCCGCAAATGATGAAAATTAATTTACTGGATAAAAACATAAGCCCGCTTCCGAAAAAGAAATTGCATATTTTTTGGAAGTCGGCAATCGCCTGCGCGGTTATCGCCCCGCTTTTTTTGGTTCAAACAACTTTTTTAAAGGGTAATTTTAATCCCTTTTTAAAAATCGGGGCGGCGCTGCAAACTTTTGAATTCAGTAATATTACCGAATGGGTCAACCAAATCGGAAAACTGATCAGAAGTGATGATAAAATTTTAGCCGGAGAAAAAGACGGCCGAATAAATTTTCTGCTCCTGGGCATGGGCGGAGCGGGCCACGACGGCGCCTATCTCACCGACACAATGATCCTCGCGAGCTTCCAACCCAAAGAAAAAAAAGTTGCCATGGTTTCAATCCCCCGCGACCTCTCTGTCCCCATAGATGGTTATGGTTTTAGAAAAATAAACAGCATTAACGCTTTTGCCGAAGCGGAAAACCGAGGCAGCGGCGGAACAGCGACAATCGCGGCCGTAAGCAAAGTTTTGGATATTCCTATACATTATTATATACGCGCTGATTTTCAGGGTTTTAAAAACTTAATTGATAAATTGGGCGGGATTTCAATCTATGTTGATAAAACTTTCACCGACGACCAATATCCGACCGACGACGAAAAATATCAAACTCTCCATTTTGAAGAGGGCTGGCAGGTAATGGATGGCGATACGGCGCTGAAATTCGTCCGCTCCCGCCATGGAACGAATGGTGAGGCCTCGGATTTTGCGAGAAGCCGGCGCCAACAAAAAATTCTTATCGCCTTAAAAGAAAAAATTCTTTCTTTCAGCACGCTTTTAAACCCGCTTAAAATTCAAAATATTTTTGACACGGTAAAAAATTCCATTGACACAAACATGGAAATGTGGGAAATTGTGCGGATGAGCCACTTGGTGCGCGATTTGGATACTGAAAAAATTATTCATCAAGTTTTGAGCGCCGACGAAGGCGGATTGCTTGTGCCGGGAAACATTGAGGGCGCCTATGTTTTAGAACCGCGGACCGGGGATTTTGGTGAAATTCAATTTTTAATAAAAAACATTTTTAACGCTGAATCACAAATAAATTTTGAAGACAAGCCTGAACCCACTCGCCTTGAAATACAAAACGGCACGAAAAAAACCGGCTTGGCGTCCCGAACCGCCGACATGCTCGCCAAACTTGATTATAAAATAACAAAAGTTGGAAATGCCACGGAGCAAAATTTTGAAAGAACTGTTATTTATGATTTAACCGCGGGAGAAAAAAATGATGATCTTGATTTTCTAAAAGAAAAATTGGGGGCGGAAATTTCTTCTTCTCTCCCCTCTTGGTTTTTAAACCCGGAAACGCCCTCGGGGGTGGCGCTCTTTCCCGCGGCGCCCACCAATTCTACCGACTTTTTAATTGTTTTGGGAAGTAACGCAAATTTTTAATAAATACCTTATGCAGCTAACTGTTGCCATTGTTGGACGAGCCAACGTCGGAAAATCAACTCTCTTTAATCGCCTGCTTGAACGGCCAAAAGCAATTGTTTCTCCCGTGGCCGGAACAACGCGCGACCGAAATTACGGCCAAGCCCGCTGGCGCGGCCGCGATTTTCAAATTGTTGATACCGGCGGACTTGAAGCCGCGGAACAATTTTCTCCGGGCATAAAAAAACAAGTTGATATCGCGATAAAAAAAGCCGACTTGGTGCTTTTTTTAGTTGACCTGAAAGACGGCCTTATGCCGCAAGATCGCGCCATCGCGAAATTTTTACAAAAATTAAAAAAACCAATAATTTTTGTCGGCAATAAAGCTGATTCAACCAAGTTTGGCGCCGCCGCAGATGATCCCGAGTGGTTGAAGTTGGGATTTAATAAACCACTTCCGGTCTCCGCCGCGAATGGCACGGGCACGGGCGATTTGCTTGATGAAATTTTTAAATTTTTTGGAAAAGAAAAAATAGAAATGCCGGAAGAGATTTCCGCCGTCCCGCCGATTAAAGTCGCCATCGTCGGAAAACCAAACGCCGGAAAGTCGTCACTTTTGAACACGCTGCTCGGCGAAGAAAGAGTTTTAGTAAGCGACATTCCCTTTACCACCCGCGAGCCGCAGGATATGATTTTGCTTTATAAAGATCAACCTCTTCTTTTGATTGATACTGTTGGGATGAGAAAAAAAGCAAAAGTTGAACCGGGGCTGGAGAAAGTTGGCGTGAGGCGGAGCATTACGGCCATTGAACGGGCTGACGTTGTTCTTTTTATAACCGAAGCCCAAGAACAAATGACCTCACAGGATAAACATCTTTCTGAATTAATTTTGGAAAAAAATACCGGATTGATTATCATTGCCAACAAATGGGATTTGGTCCACGACAAAGGGCCCGCGACCATAAATCTTTTCATAGACTATTACCATAAATTTTTCCCCTACCTTAATTTCGCTCCGGTTCTTTTTGTCTCCGCCAAAACCGGCGAAAAAGTCCAGAAAATTTTTGAGGCGATCTTGGATGTAAAAAAAGAACGGGAAAAATTATTAAGTCCGGGCGACCTGAAGGGTTTTTTAAAACAAACTCTGGCCAAACACTGGTCTGTTATCCACGAAAGAAAAAAATCCGGATTTAGCGACCGACCAAACATTACCGGCCTTGTGCAAAAAGATATTAATCCCCCGCGTTTTGAACTTATCACCACTACCAAGGCGAGGTTGCCGGAAGGATTTGTAAAATTTATTGAAAAAAGATTGCGCGAAAAATTCGGTTTTGTCGGCACGCCGATAAAATTGGAAGTGCGGCATGTAAAGAAAACTCTGAGACAGAATAAATAAATTAAATATTATGAAATTAATTGTCGGCCTGGGAAACCCAGGAGAAAAATACGAGCACACGCGGCATAATGTTGGCTTTTTAACAGTTGACGGTTTTCAGTCAACGGTTGACGGTTTTGAAAATTGGAAAATTAATAAAAAATTCAACGCGGAAATGGCCGAGGGGAAAATTGATGGTGGAAAAATTATTTTGATGAAGCCGCAGACTTTTATGAATAATTCCGGGCAAGCGGTCGCCGCGGCGGCTGGATTTTATAAAATAAAACCGGCTGACATTTTAGTGATTCATGACGACATTGATTTGCCGCTAGGAAAAATAAGAATAAAAAAAGACGGCTCTTCCGGCGGCCATCGCGGGGTGGAATCAATTATCACCTCTCTTGGCTCGGAAAATTTTATCAAATTAAAAATCGGCGTAGCGCCGGAAACCAGGCCTAAAAATTTTGACGCGGCCAATTTTGTTTTAAAAAAATTCAGCAAAACCGAAAATAAAAAACTTGCGGAAACAATCGAAAAAGCAACCGACGCGACGGACATGATTTTAACTGATGGCGTACAAAACGCCATGAACAAATTTAATTGAAAATCCCGCCAAAAGGCGGGATACCAAAATTTTGACTTTTGAATTTTGACTTTCAAAATTACATCCGCAACACTGCCTGCAAGCGTAAAGTTCGTTCCGAAAAACGGAAAAACCTTAACTTACGGCTGTTGCTAGGTCAGGAGGGGTGACCATCGCGGTTGCCGCTCACAGGCAGAGGCACGGATATAATCATATTTCTCGGTAGTATATTTTAACAAAAACACTCGATTATTGTCAAGAGTTAGTATCAAAATTTTTAATTTCCAATTTTTTAATTTTATAAATAATTTTTTAATGTTTTAATGTTTAAAAATTTAAGCATTAAGACATTATTTAAAAATTACAAAATTAAAAATTATTTTGTTCATTTCTACCCAAATTAAGTAAAGCCATGTCCACACAAAATAATGATTTAAAATACTGGGTTTCCTTTTCCCGCCACCCGAAAATCGGCGCCATTCGTCTCGTAAAACTTTTTAATTTTTTTCATTCTATGGAAGAAGCCTGGCGGGCTTCTTTTTCTGATTTGCTCCGCGCCGGCCTGGATGAAAATATTGTCCACGATTTCCTTGCCCAAAAAATGACCATAAACCCCGACACTGAATGGGAAAAACTGGTTAGAGAAAATATCAATGTCCTAATAATTAACGATTCAAACTATCCAAAATTACTTAAAGAAATCTGGAATCCTCCGGCGATTTTATATATTAAAGGAGTTTTGCCGCCCGATGATGAATTTAATTTGGCCGTGGTCGGCACAAGAAAGATCAGCCCTTACGGCCGGCAAATTACTTCTATGCTTACTTCCGAACTTGTCCAAAATGGTTTCAATATTGTAAGCGGCCTGGCGCTCGGAGTTGACGCCCTTGCCCATCAAACAACCGTGGGGCTGGGAGGAAAAACCGTAGCCGTCCTTGGTTCGGGGATTGATGACGGAAGTATTTATCCAACGGGAAACAGATTTTTGGCTTCAGAAATTATTAAAACCGGCGGCGCCGTAATTTCCGAATATCCCCTCGGCACAATGGCCATGCCTGGAAATTTTCCGCTTCGAAATCGCATTGTCTCCGGCCTGTCTCTCGGAACGCTTGTAATTGAAGCCGCCGAAGAATCCGGCGCCTTGATTACCGCCCAATGTGCCTTAGAACAAAACCGCGAAGTTTTCGCCGTGCCCGGCAGTATTTTTTCCCCGACTTCGGCTGGACCAAATAAGTTGATAAAAATGGGCGCTAAAACCGTGACGGCCGCGGCTGATATTTTGGAAACCCTAAATTTGGCCCAAGCCGCTGATTTTACAAAAAACCGAAAAACCCTTCCTGCCTCCCCCGAAGAAGAAAAGATTTTGGCTAATCTCTCGGCTGACCCGACTCATGTTGACAAGCTTATCGCCACCTCCGGCCTTGACACAGCCAAAGTTGGTGCTATACTAACGCTTATGGAAATGAAAGGTATGGTGAAAAACTTGGGAGGAATGAATTATATTATTGGAAAATAGTTAACAGTTAACAACTGACAGTCGACGGTTGGCAGAAAAAACCGTGAACTGACGGCCGTTAACCGACAACAGCCAACTATGAATTTAGTCATCGTCGAGTCGCCAACAAAAGCGAAAACAATTTCAAAATTTCTTGGCAAAGACTTTCAAATTAAGTCTTCTTTTGGCCATCTCCGCGACCTTCCGCAGAAGGAGATGGGAATTGACATTGAACATAATTTCGCCCCGCATTATGTCGTACCGCGGAAAAACCAAAAAATAGTCGCTGATTTAAAAAAATCCGCGGCCAAAGCCAAACTAATTTATTTCGCTTCCGACGAAGACCGCGAAGGAGAAGCAATTTCTTGGCATTTGGCGCAAATTCTAAAACCAAAATCCGGACAAACCCGCCGCATCGCTTTTCATGAAATTACCAAAGACGCGATCCTAAAAGCTCTGGAAAATCCCCGCGACATTGATTTAAATATGGTTGACGCTCAGCAAGCCCGCCGAGTCCTAGATCGCCTGGTTGGTTATGAACTCTCGCCCTTTTTATGGAAAAAAGTCGCGAAGGGCTTATCCGCCGGCCGCGTCCAATCTGTCGCCGTTCGTTTGATTGTTGAACGCGAGCGAGAAATCCAAAAATTTGTCCCTGAAGAATATTGGAATATTGAAGGTGATTTTAAAAAAGAAAAAGGCGGGGAAAATTTTTCCGCGAAACTGAATAAAATTAATGATAAAGTTTTAGATAAATTTGCCATCAAATCAAAGAGTGAGGCGGATAAAATCCTAAAAGATTTAGATGGGAGAAATTACCGCGTCGGAAACATTGAAGAAAAAGAAACAAAGCGCACTCCCCCACCACCCTTTATCACTTCCACTCTGCAACAAGACGCCAACCGCCGCTTGGGATTTTCCGCCAAGCAAACCATGATGATTGCCCAACAATTATACGAAGGCGTGGATTTGGGCGGTGAAGGATCGGTTGGTTTGATTACTTATATGAGAACTGATTCGGTTAACCTCTCGGAAAAATTTTTAACCGAAGCGAGGCAATATCTTAAAAAAACTTTTGGAGAAAAATATTTAGCGCCGGGTTCCCGCCGTTTCACCACCAAATCAAAAATTGCCCAGGAAGCCCATGAAGCCATCCGCCCGACCGAAGCGGCGCGCGATCCGGAAAATGTCCGATCATATTTGGACGACCACCAATACAAACTTTACAATTTAATCTGGCGGCGAGCTGTGGCTAGCCAAATGTCTGAGGCGGCGCTTATCGGTACAGCCGTGGATATTGAGGCGGAAAAATCCGGAGAAAAAAAATCTTACACTTTCCGCGCCAATGGTTTAACAATAAAATTTGACGGCTTTTTGAAAGTTTACGGGACAAGCCAGGAAACAATTCTGCCCGCGTTTAAAATTGATGAAATTTTGGAATTATTGAAATTAAATCCAAACCAACATTTTACCGAACCGCCGGCCAGATACTCCGACGCTTCGCTTGTCAAAACTCTTGAAGAATACGGTATCGGCCGGCCATCAACTTACGCTCCGACCATTTCCACCATCATTGACCGCGGTTATGTCGAAAAAATTGAGGGGCGGCGATTAAAACCCGCCGAGATTGCCTTCACGGTAAATGATTTATTGGTGGAACATTTTCCGCAAATTGTTGATTTTAAATTCACCGCTCGCATGGAAGATGATTTGGATGAAATTGCCGAAGGAAAAAAGAAATGGGTTCCAGTAATTAAAGAATTTTATATGCCCTTCAAAGAAAACTTAGACCAAAAATACAAAAATGTTGCCAAGGCCGAAGAGCCGACAAATGAAATTTGCGAAAAATGCGGCGCGCCCATGGTGATTAAAACCGGCCGCTACGGAAAATTTTTGGCCTGCAGCGGATTTCCTAAATGTCGAAATATCAAATCATTGGGGACTCCGGACGGCGGTCCGCCCGAGCCGGAAACGACAAATGAAATCTGCGACAAATGCGGCGCGCCCATGGTTATAAAACACGGCCGTTTTGGAAAATTTTTATCTTGTTCAAAATATCCGGAATGTAAAAATATGAAGCCGCTCGTGAAATCCACCGGCGTTGCTTGCTCGGAGTGCGGCAAGGGAGAAATTGTGGAACGACGCTCCAAACGCGGCCGAACTTTTTACTCCTGCAACCGCTACCCTGATTGCAAATTCGCTCTCTGGTCAAAACCAACCGGCGAGAAATGTTCCAAATGCGGAAGCCTACTCGTCTACGGCAAGGGCGACACGGTTGTTTGCTCAAGCAAGGGGTGCGACTACAAAAAAGACAATAAATAAAAAACTCCCCTCCCTTGATGGGAGGGGTTTGGGGTGATGGGAGAAAATATAATAAAACCAAAAACACCTCGGTTTTCACCGGGGTGTTTTGTTTAGAATTTATCTCAGCTCTTTGAGTTGTACTAGAGCTTGGTTCAATGCTGTAGTTAATTCCTCCAGGCCCCCTATCAATTTTTTCTTTTTTTCTTCGCTATTTTCCTCGTGTTCCACATAATTCATCAAATTCACGATACTGTTCTGATGGCGAACTAAAATTGCTAAAGATTCCGTCGCTTTCTCCGGGGAAAAACCAAACCTATCTCCCGCGTGTTTAAGAATCCATTCCTGGGCTTTTAATGTTTGTTCTTTTTCTTTCCCGCCCTCCATTAATATTACCGGAGACTCTCTACCCTCTGTCATAAATTTAAAATTAATAATTAGCTCCTCCGCTTCCTATAGTACTCTCTCTCTCTCTGATTTTTGCAACCGAAAAATTTCCGTTTTGTCAATGGTTATTTACAAATCCCCCATTTTTATATAAACTTAATCGGTATGATAACGATTGATGACTTAATCCAAAAAATAAAATTTTACGCGCCAAACGCGGATTTAGATTTAATCCGCTTGGCTTATGATTACGCTAAAAAGGCGCACAACGGGCAGAAGCGTCTTTCCGGTGAACCGTATATTAATCATCCGCTCGCCACGGCCATGAATTTGGCGGAAATGAAATTACATCAGGATATTATCATCGCCGGACTCCTGCACGACATTCCCGAGGAAACTCACCCGGAAAATCCGGAAATCGCCCTTCGGGAAATAAAACATAATTTTGGTGAAGAAGTGGCTTTCATGGTTCGGGGTATTACCAAACTCGGAAAAATTAAATACCGCGGCATGGAACGGTATTTGGAAAATTTACGGAAAATGTTTGTGGCCATGGCCGAAGACGTTCGGGTAATTTTTATAAAATTCGCCGATCGTTTGCATAACCTGGAAACGCTTGATGCCCAGCCGTCGGCGAAACAAAAACGCATTGCCATGGAAACAATGGAAATTTATGCTCCGATTGCAAACCGCCTGGGCATGGGCGAAATTAAAGGACGGCTTGAAGATTTATCCTTCCCTTATCTTTACCCAAAAGAATTTGAAAAATTAAAAAAAGAAGTCGCGCCGCGCTACAAGGCCAGGGAAGAATATTTAAAAAAAATAAGAGTAAAACTTTTAAAAACCGTAGCAAATTTTTCTTTGGGTGCGCCGGGAGAAAAAACCGCCGATCAACGGATTAAAGTTTATTCCATCCACGGCCGAACTAAACGTTTTTGGAGCATTCATAAAAAACTTCAACAAAAAGGTTACGAAGATCTTTCAAAAATTTACGATCTCGTCGCCCTGCGCGTTATTGTGGACACTGTGGCTGAATGCTACACTGTTTTGGGGATTATTCATCAATTGTGGAAACCTCTTAAGGGCCGCATTAAAGATTACATCGCCCAACCAAAACCAAACGGTTATCAATCGCTCCACACTACGGTTTTTTGCGACGATGGAGAAATAGTTGAATTCCAAATCAGAACAAAAAAAATGCATGAAGAGGCCGAACTCGGCATTGCTTCCCATTGGTACTATGATGAGCAAGGATCAATGCCCGTTGCCAAAGATTTAAAATGGGTTAAAGAACTGACCAAGTGGAAAAAGGAGTTTGAAGAAAACCAAAGATATTTGGAATCTTTAAAGATTGATGTTTTTCAGAATAGAATTTTTGTTTTTACGCCCAAGGGCGACGTCATTGATCTGCCGGAAAATTCCACGCCGGTTGATTTTGCTTACACCTTACACTCTGACCTGGGAGACAAATGCACCGGCGCTAAAATTAATGAACAAATGACAAAACTTGATACAAAATTGCAAAGCGGCGATGTGGTGGAAATTTCAATTGATAAAAATAGAAAAACTCCTTCTGCCGACTGGCTAAAATTTGTTAAAACCAACGCCGCCCGCCATAAAATAAAAAGTCGCTTAAGGACGGCAAAAAAATAATACAACAAAACTGCCCGGAAATTTATCCGAGCAGTTTTTTGTTTCTACTTCTTGGAAATCTTTCTAATTATATCTCCGTATTCTTCGTCACTGTAAAAATGAATGACAATTTGCCCCTTGCTCCCTCTTTTTTTAATTTCCACTTTCGTCCCGAAAACGCCGCGCAATAATTCTTCTTTGGCGGCAAGCGCCGGATCAATCTTTCTCTGTCTTGTTCCTTTTATTTTTCTTGCCGCGTCCTCCGCGTCGCGGACCGTCATCTCATTTTTTAAGATTTTGGAAAAATATTTTAATTGGGATTTTTCGTCAGGCAAGGACAAAAGCGTGCGGCCATGGCTTTCTTTTATTTTTCCGCTCCGAAGCGCCTGCAAAATTTCTTCCGGCAAATTAAGGAGACGCAGTGTATTGGCAACAACCGAACGGCTTTTCCCAACCCGCACCGCGGCTTCTTCCTGGGTCAAATTAAATTCATCAATTAATCTCTGGTAAGCCCGGCCCTCTTCAATCGGATTTAAATTTTTTCTTTGGATATTTTCAATCAAAGCCAACTCTAATTTTTCTTGATCGCGAGCGGTACGGACAATGGCCGGCACGGTTCGGAGATTCAAAAATTTCGCGGCGCGGTAACGGCGCTCTCCAGCGATTAATTCATAATTTTCTCCGTCAACTTTTGTAACAACGAGCGGCTGTAAGATCCCGTGCTCCTTGATTGAATTTATCAAATCCTCCAGATCCTGATAACCAAAATCTTCGCGCGGCTGTTTGGGATTTGGCCTGATATTTTTCACCGGCACGTCAACTAAACGAGCACTTGCCGGCGACAGAGCTTCATTTTCAGAAATTGGCCGAATAATTTTTTTGGGAGGAATTAATGAATTCAGTCCCCTGCCTAGACCGTATGACATAAAATAAAAATTTCTAATTTCTAATATCTAATTTCTAATATTTCGCGAGCGAGGCGTTCGTAAGCTTTGGCCCCCTTACTTTTATCATCGTAATGTAAAATTGTTAAACCGTGCGATGGAGCTTCGGCCAAACGAACATTTCTTGGAATGACCGACCGAAAAATTTTATTGGGAAAATATTGGTAAAGTTCTTTTAAAATCGCATCCGACAATCCGACGCGGCTGTCAAACATTGTAATCACTGCGCCTAAAATTTTTAAATCTGGTTTTAAATTATCTTGAACAAGTTTTATCGTCTCTAAAAGTTGCCCTAAACCTTCCAGGGCGTAATACTCTGCCTGAACGGGAATAAAAACGTGATCAGCTGCGGTTAAACTATTTATCGTCAAAAGCCCAAGCGACGGCGGACAATCAATAATGATGTAATCAAAATCATTTCGCGCTTCAAGCAAGGCGTCGTGCAAACGAAATTCTCGCCGGTCGGCACCCACCAACTCCACATTTGCTCCGGCCAAAGAAACCGTGGCTGGCGCGACTTTATATCCTTGAACCGGAGTATTAACAACAACATCGCGAAACGGCGCTTCCCCGGAAATCGCTTCATAAATTCCTTTTTCTAAATTACGATGATCAATCCCGAGGCCTGAAGTCGCATTGGCCTGTGGATCCATATCTACGAGCAGGACAAATTTCCCCAGATGCGCTAAATAGGCGCCCAAATTTACGGCCGTGGTTGTTTTTCCCACCCCACCCTTTTGATTAACTATGGAGATTATTTGTGCCATAAAACATTCATTCAATTTAATTTATTATACCTCTGTCTTGCTTTTTTGACAATAATATATTAAAATATGATTAAATTAAGCCGATGTGGCGGAACTGGCATACGCGTGCGACTCAAAATCGCATTCCCTTACGGGATTGTGGGTTCAACTCCCACCATCGGCACTTTGGCTCTTGCCAAAAAACAAAAATCGCTGTATTATTACCAGTAATCCCATTATAGCGGGGTGGAGAAGTAGCATCTCGCCTGGCCCATAACCAGGAGACCGCCGGTGCAAATCCGGCCCCCGCAACCAAGCTTAGCTTGGTTACTGGCCGGCTCAGCTGGCCAACCAAGATATGTTTTACGTCTACATTTTGTTTAGTTTAAAAGATAAACAACTTTATATCGGGTTTACTGATAATTTAAAAACAAGATTTCAAAAACACACAGGCGGCTTTGTAAAATCTACAAAATTTAGACGACCGCTAAAATTGATTTTTTACGAATCCTACTTAAAACAATCCGACGCTAAGCGTCGAGAAAAATTCTTTAAGGGCGGAAAAGGGCGCGCGGAACTTAAGATACAGCTGAAAGACGTTCTAACAACCCTGCACTATAAAAATCTATAACAGAGAGGCTGGGTAGCTCAATCGGTAGAGCGTGGGACTCATAAGCCCGAGGTAGTGGGTTCGAAACCCACCCCAGCCACCAAGCTAAGCTTGGTTATAGTCCAGCTCAGCTGGGCCACCAAGCTAATCCCGGACACAAAAATTATGCTTCTGACAGTTCATGCTACGGCCGGTGCCCTAATCGGCCAACAAATAAATAATCCCGTCTTGGCTTTTGTTTTGTCTTTTGTCTCTCATTTTATTTTAGATGTGATTCCTCATGGTGATCAAGATTGGATTGATGAATACAAGGGCGACCAAAGATCCAAGGTTACCAAAATAATCACCATTGTGGTTGTAGATATTGTAATTTTGTTAGCTCTGCTTGTTTCAAGATTTTATTTTTTTGGATATTTTACCCCAAGCTTAAGCATCGCCATGGGAATTATTGGAGCGATTCTCCCCGACTTTTTAGTCGGCTGCCACGAATTATCAGACAGACTTTTCAAAAATTTTTATCGATTTCATTTTTGGGTTCATGACCTAATTAAAGTGAAACCAACCGCGCTCCAGGGAGTGACCTTCCAGGTTATTATCACCATTATTCTCCTTCTAAGCATCCGCTAAATTAAAAAACAAAAATCGGCCGTATCACGTAGCCGGTTTTTTATTTTAAATTTTATCTGGCTGCGGCGGTGTTTATATATACCCTAAGCGTCTCTTCGGCACATTTTTTCCAACTGAATTTTTGAGCTTGTTCAATCCCTTTTTTTCCAAGATCACCCCGAAAATTTTTATCGGTTAAAATTCTTTCTAGAGCTTGGGATATTTCTGAAATTTTTTCCGGGTCAATAAGCACGGCCGCCTCGCCAACAATTTCCGGCAAAGAAGATTTATTTGAAGTAATGGTCGGGACCCCAAGAGACAGCGCTTCAAGCACCGGCAAACCAAAACCTTCATAAAAAGACGGAAAAACAAAACAAGTGGCGCCCCTCATTAAAGAAAATTTTTCGCGGCCGGGAACATAGCCGATATATTTTACTTCACCATTATCTCCCAATTTTTTTGAACACTCTCTAATTTCTTTAAAAAAAATTTTATATTTCCACCCCCTGGCTCCGGCTAAAATAAGTTGATATTTTTTTCCTAAATTTTTATCTTTGGAAAT
The DNA here is from genome assembly GCA_965231095.1 of uncultured Gammaproteobacteria bacterium. GTDB lineage: Bacteria > Patescibacteriota > Patescibacteriia > XYB2-FULL-38-15 > XYB2-FULL-38-15 > JAHIRI01. The sequence continues at coordinate 873,253 of OZ246416.1, read as the reverse complement.
CAAATCACAAAATGCCCGAATCAGGACGCCAATATTTTTTCTCGGCTCAATTGTCCCTAAAAAGAGGACGTAATTATCCTTAAGACCGTATTTTATTTTCAAATCTTCAAAACATCTTTCCGACTCCACCCCGCAAGTTGTTTCTGATTTTTTAGGCAAATTTCTAAATTCTACTCCCTCATAGATTACTTCTACTTTTTTCGGATCTATTTTAAAAATTTCCGCAATATCTTTTTTAGTATTTTTTGAAACAGCGATAATTTTCGTCGCCTTTCTTAAACTTTTTGGAACTAATGTTTTGGTTGAAAAACTCTGACCCAACAAAAACTTCTCCGGAAACCATTTTGGATTTTTATATATAGCCAAATCATGAACTGTCACGATTGATTTGCCGTGATAAGCCAAGGGCAGAGTGTAGGCCGGCGAATGAAAGACATCCAATTTTTCTTTTTCAATCGCTCCCGCCGCAAGGAGATGAGAAAAAACAAACGGCAAATAATGTTTATACTGGTGGAATGGAAAAAATTTTATTTTTACGTTTGGCGCTCCTGAAACCATTTCTTCCGCGGCGTTTTTCGAAAGCAAGTTATCAAAAAAAAGAACGTACTCGTTCTCTTTATCTATCTTTAACAAATTGCTTACCAAGAAAAAAGTGTAATGGCCAACCCCGGCGGCTTCTCCGTAACCGGGATTTAAAATTGTTCTGCAATCAATGCCGATTCTCATAATATAATAACTAATAGAGCGCAGTCTCTATATAACTTGTTTCACCTTCACCACCTCTCGCCCCGCCCGAAGCTTACCACTGATAATTTACAAACGCCCAATCAACCAATCCCTTAATCTCTTTAAACCTATCTTCTGTAGTCGCGCTGCCCAAAACTATGGCAACTATTTTATGGCCGCCTCGCACAACCTCTACTGCCAAATTATAACCCGACTCCTCGATGTAACCGGTTTTCCCGCCGATAAAATTATACGGATCATCATTTAAAAAACTCCAAAGCAATTCATCGGTGCTTTTTACGTAGTAAGTTTTTTCGCTGTTTACGGGATTAAAAACATATCTCTTTTGCAATGTTGCCGCCCTCACTTCTTCTCGTTCCAGGGCCGCGGCAATAAGACGCGCCACGTCGCGAGCCGTACCCTGATTTTCCGGCAAAAGGCCGGTCGGGTCGACAAAGTTTGTATTTTTCAAGCCGAGCTCCTCTGCCTTTTTATTCATTTCCGTAACAAAGTCTTTTTGTTCAAGGCCGGTAGAACGCGCTAAGGCGATTGCGGCGTTATTGACCGAACCGACGAGCGCCATATTAAATAAATCCTTGGCTGTCACTTCCTCCGGCGAACGGGCATAAACAATTCCTCCCTCACGGTCGTCCGCCTTGGTCAGACGGATTGTTTTATCCCACCCCGGATTTTTATCTAAAAAAACCAAGACTGTCATAAGTTTGGTTAAACTGGCCAGAGAAATTTTTTCTTGCGGATTTTTAGCGAATAAAACCGTACCCGTCCCCTCATCAAACACTAAGGCCGATTTGGCCGTTGTTAAAATTCCCAGACTCCTGCTGTCTTCTCTTTTTTGCGGCGCGCGAGGTTCGGCTCTTGGTAAACCAAACTGCTGGCTGTCTCCTTCGCTTTGCGCGGCGGGTATTTCTTCCAATAAATTTTCGTTCGCCAAATCAGGCGTAGCCGTTTCCGTACTCTCCGGAGAATGGGCGGCAAACGGAGTAAAAATTAAAATTAAACTTAAAATAATGGAAAACATCATACAATAACTTTATCCTGGGCCGGCGCCTCCGTTTTTAAATTTAAAATTTTATCCAAAATTTCGCTTTTTGACAGTTTATCAAAATCGGGCAGCTCGCTTTGTTTAGTAATTCCCAAATACCTCATAAAATCAAAGGTGATATTGTATAGCGGCTCACCGCCCTTGTCGGAACTTTTTGATTCCACCAAACCTTTTATCATTAAATTTCTTAAAATCAAACTACAATTAACCCCGCGAATTTGTTCAAGGTCTGATTTTGCTATCGGTCCGCGGTAGGCAACAATCGTCAAGGTTTCAAGCGCCGGCCGGGTGAGTTCGCCGGTCATTTCATCTTTTAAAAAATCCTTCACCATTTTTGATGAATCGCCGCAAGTGGACATTTGATATTCGCCGTCAATTTCCATTATCTGCACTCCCCTTTTATTTTCTTCACAATCGCCAATCAGTTCTTCCAAGCAATTTTTAACTTCCTCTTTCTCGCCGCCCGCGATTTCACAAATTTTTTTCAACCCAAGCGGCCGACTTGCTACAAAAAGTAAACTTTCTATTTTAGATTTTAAATTAGCCATATGTATTATAATTTTCCTATGATTATTTATTTTTTCCACTCTAATTAATTTTCCCCTTTTTTTATATTAATTTCTCCGAACATTATTTCCTGTTCAACAACAATGTGTTTGTGTTTTAAAAGTTCAAGCACGGCCAGAAAATGCACAATGATTTCCACCTTGTCTTTAGCTTTGGCGACAATCGTGTGAAACTTAATTTCAATACTTTTGTGAATCAAATCTTTAATGTGCTGTATTTTTTCTTGAATGGAAATCGTATTTTTTACTACTCCCCGCGGCAGGCGAACAATCGGCTCAAGATCATCTAAAATTTCTCGCATCACTCCAAATAATTTATCTTTTGTAAGCCAAGCCGGCGGATTAAATAATATCTCCCCCGTTCCAAGAGGCGGCCGCTCGCGGACAAAAGTAAAACGCCTCTTCAAAATCATTTTATGAATTTCAAGCGATGCGTCGCGATATTCTTTATAAATTTTAAGTTGCGCCGCAAGATCAGAACCGTCCTCCCCTTCAATTTCGAGCGCAGGCAAAAGGGTTTTTGATTTTATCCAAAGAAGTTTTGCCGCCACCACCAAAAAATCGGCCATCTCCGCCGGATTAAGATTTTCCATCCGCTCTAAATATTCAACGAATTGGTCGGCGATTTTAGCGAGGGAAATTTCCGCGATACTCATCTCCTCTTCTTCAATCATTTGCAAAAGCAAATCAAACGGCCCTTCAAATTTTTCTATTTTTATCTGATACATTTTGTTTTGTAAATTTTGCTCTTATTTTTTCTTTCCGAAAATACCAACAATTCCTCCCGTCGCTTTAAGAAAATTTTTCGCCGTCATTGCCACGGACTCTTCAAACGTTCCCGCTCCGGCAATAATTTTCTTTGCTTTTAAAATTCCTTTATCTATGTAAACCGGGACTTTATAAATCTGGCCAAACGGCGAAAGAGCGCCCGGCTTAATTTTAAAGATTTTCTTCATCAGATTCTCTTTGGCAATTTCAATTTTTTTAGCTTTCACTAATTTTTTTAACTTTCCAAAATCCAATTTATGCGAAGCGGGCAAAACCGCCAAAAGGTAATTTTTATCCGCTTTTATCAGTAAAGTTTTGGCAATTTCCCCTAGTTTCGCCCCAAGCGTCCGAGCCGCGTCATAGGCCGTATAAACGGTTTTGTGTCTAACTATTTTATATCCAATCTTGGTTTTGTCAAGATGACTTAAAAGTTTTTTGGGAATACCCATATTTTTATGAATTTTTATTTTTTCTTAAACGTAGAATTTGCCAAATCATAATTCCAATCATTGCCGCCGTAAAAATAACCCAAACAACGGTAATCGCCGCGACCATGCTGGAATCATAAATTGACCCCATCCAATACCCGACGCCATAAGCCGACCACCCTAAGAAAAGAAGGGCTCCGAGAGAAATGGTAATCAAAAGAGTTAATCCTTGCAAAATCCAAGCAATAATTTTTACAACTTTATGCTTGGAAAAAAATTGCAGGAGAGTACAAACTATAAAAACCAAACCAACCGGGGAAAGAGCACCAATCACAATAAAAATACTAAGCATCATTAAAAAAACTAAAATGCTTGTTAAAATATTTTTCCAATTCCCGCCCGACACGCCAACTTTATCATTATCCTCAGCGTCGCGAAGATATAAATCGTATGTCATTTCCGACGGCTGCATATAACGGGACAATTTTGTTAGATAATATTTTTTTGCTTCGGGCGTAACCCAATAATCACCATCTGATTCCACGGCCAACTTTTCAATATCTTTTGATTTAACCCAATCGGCGTAACTAGTTGTAAATCCTGGCAAATCTTTTTTATGATCAGAAAAAACATAAAGAAGAATATTCACGCCCGGCTGCCAAGGATAATAGTAATCAGAAATTGGAGCCATATCCGGCGTAAAAGATTCCGATTCAACGGCAACGCCCGCGCTTCCGGTCGCGCCATTTTCCATCATAAGCGGAGTTGGCCCGTAACCGGGGTATTTAAAATACTCGGCAATCCCGGAAATTTTTAAAGGAAAAACAATTTTTGAAGAAGCAAAAACAAATTTCAGCGGCACGGCATGGCCTTGTCTTAATTGCGCTTCCACTCCCTCGCCCAACGACTCGGCATCAAGTTTTATGGCGGTAAAATACCATCTATTATTTATGTAATCATCAAATAAATATTTTCCTTCTTCGGGAAATTGATATTCATTTTCTTTCAACCATTTGGTCAACGCTTCCGGATCGTCAGCTTCCAAAACGGTGATGTCATAATATTCAACTTTTTTTGTTTCCAAAACCGCCACACCGCTTTCCGGGGCGGCCGCATCTCGCGCGACCCCACCATACATTGGCATAACTCCATAATCATATTCCGGCGCAGTCAGAGCGGATAAAGAAGTAAAAAGTTCGTCGGTTGATTTTGAAACTTCTGGGCGGGTTGGCGTGGGGACAATCCAACTGAAATTTTCCGCGTCACCTTGAAAAGTAACGGAAAGGATCATCGTTTCTGTATTTTTATCATGAAAGATCACGGCTTTTTGATCTGTTTCTTGCATCCAATAATCCGGCGGCGGAAAAATCGCGCCATCGGCGGAGACCACGGCCGGTAAAATTAATGCTGCCAAACTAATCGCCAAAATAATTTTTTTCATAACTCAAGGGCTAATAGTTAAATGTTAATTATCAATTGTTAAGTGTTTTCCCATTGCTGCCCTCAAAACATCATCCACGTCTTTAGCCAAAATAAATTTTAAATCTTTTCTGACGTTCGCGGGGATTTCTTCCAAATCTTTTTCATTATCTTTCGGCAAAACAATTGTTTTAACATCAGCTCGGTGCGCCGCTAAAACTTTTTCTTTTACTCCGCCGATTTCCATGGCCCGTCCCCGAAGCGTCACCTCTCCGGTCATGCCAACGTCTTTTTTAATCGGCCGCCCGGTAAGAACGGAAATAATCGCCGTGGCCATCGCCACTCCGGCCGAGGGACCGTCTTTCGGAATCGCCCCGGACGGAACATGAATATGAATGTCTGAATCTTTATAAAATTTATCTTTAATGCCAAAAGATTTAGCGCGCGATCTAGCATAAGAATAGGCGGCTTGCGCTGATTCCTGCATTACTTTGCCGAGCTGTCCGGTTAAAATCAGCTGCCCCTTACCCGGCATTTTTGTCGCCTCAATCAAAAGTATTTCTCCGCCCGCCTGCGTCCAGGCAAGCCCGGTTGCCACCCCAACTTCGTCTTTTTTCTCGGCCATGGTGGTGTGATATTTGGCCGGACCTAAAAACTGATGAAGATCGCAAATTCCGATTTTATAATTTTTACTGTCGCCCTCGGCGATTTTTCGCGCCACTTTGCGACAAACAGCGGCGATATTCCGTTCAAGTTCGCGAACGCCCGCCTCGCGCGTATATTCTCTAATAATTATTTTTAATGCCGGCTCGGTAATTATTAATCTATTGCCATCTTCAAGCCCGTTTTCTTTCAACTGCTTTGGCAATAAAAATTTTTCCGCGATGTGAAATTTTTCTTCTTCAATATAGCCGGGAAATTCAATCATTTCCATGCGATCGCGAAGCGCCGGAGGAATTGTGTCTAAGACATTGGCCGTGGTAATAAACATTACATCAGAAAGATCAAAGGGCACTTCAAGATAATGATCAGAAAAAGAATAATTTTGTTCCGGATCAAGCGCCTCAAGCAACGCGGCCGACGGATCACCGCGAAAATCAGCGCCAACTTTATCAATTTCATCAAGCATAAAAACCGGATTTTTTGTCCCGGCCGTATTTATTCCCTGGATAATTCTTCCCGGCAGAGCGCCAACATAAGTTCGGCGATGGCCGCGAATTTCCGCTTCGTCGCGAATTCCCCCAAGCGACATTCTAAAAAATTTTCGGCCAAGCGCCCTGGCAATGGCTTTACCAATAGAAGTTTTGCCAGTGCCTGGCGGACCAGAAAAACAAAGAATTGGGCCTTTAATTTTTCCCACTAATTTTTGCACGGCCAAATATTCCAACACTCTTTCTTTAACTTTATCCAAACCATAATGATCATCATCCAAAATATTTTTTGCTTTTTTAATATCAACTTTACTCTCGGTTTTTTTCGACCACGGCAACATAATTAGCCAATCAAGGTAAGTTCTGATATAAGAAATTTCCGGACTAAATGACGGCATTTTTTCAAGGCGAGCTAATTCTTTCAGAGCCTGCTCTTTTGCCTCGGGGGCCATGCCCGCTTTTTCTATTTTTTCTTTCAGTTCTTCGTTTTCACTTCGCCCGCCGGCCATACCCAATTCTTTTTCAATCGTTTTCATCTGCTCGCGCAAAAACATTTCCTTTTCCATTTTTCCCAATTCCTTTCCCGTTTCCGCCTGAATTTTTTGGGCCATGCGCAAAACTTTCAACTGCCGCCCGATGGACTCCCCTAGTTTCCCCAATTTATTTTCAATATTGTCAGCTTCAAGAATCGCCTGCTTCTCGTCAACTTTAAAATCTAAATTTATTGTCATCAAATCCGCCAGCTCCCACGGATCGGTAATATTTAAAATTACGAGCAACACATCAAAAGGAACCGTCGCGCCAAGAGAAACACATTCTTTAAACTGATTAATCAAGCTGTACATCAAGGCTTCAATCTTCTCGGTTTTCATAACCTTTGGTTCCGGCGCCGGAATAACTTTAACTCTGATAAACGGATCAAATGATAAAAATTCCGTAATTTTCGCGCGCATCATTCCCTCAACTACGATCCGAACAGAACCGTCCGGCTGTTTTGTAATTTCCCTGATTTTGGCAAGCGTACCAATTTCATAAAGATCATCTTTTGTAATTTTATCTCCCACGTCTTTTTTCTCGGCAGCGCAAACCGCAAGCTGATCGTGCTGCATCGCATAATCAAGCGCTTTTAAAGTTTTTTCTTTTTTCACAATTAAAGTCAGGGCAACTCTCGGAAAAACAACAACATCAACGAGCGGAATGACCGCTAATTCTTTTTTCGCCTTGCTGTCCATTGTGCCAAAAAATTTTTCTGCCTCCATATTATAAAAAATATTTCTTAATATTTAATACGAAATTTTTATTTAAAAGGTAACGCCGCTTGTTTTCCTTGCAGACCGCGCGCTATTTTTCTCCCGACCGCCGTCAATTTTATCTCTTTAATAAACCACTTCTTCGGCGTCCGCACGCCGTAGCCAACAAGAAAACCCTTGTCAATTAATCTTTCCAAAGATCTTGTGACAATATTTACTCTATCCTCCATCTTGGGCGGCCGTTTTTGTTTGTCGTAAAAACGCAAAATTTTTCCGCGGCCAAATTTGTCTTTTTCTGCGTAACCCAAGCCCAAAATATACTTTTGGAGATGGGATAATTTCATAAATTAATTATACCAAAAAAACGCTTATTTGTAAATTAAAAAAGCGGCCGTTTCGACCGCTTAATTCTATATCTAGCTAATTGCTAATTTTACTCAAATCTCCGTCCAAAACCGTCGGCTGCATGGCAACTATTTCATCTTTGTATCCCATCTCGGGAACCGGATTTAAAAGAAAGATTTTTTTATTCAAAACATGGGCAAACCCCGTTTCTAAAAAAGTATTTCCCCCAATATATCCGGCTACTCCCTTTTTCTCATAATTTAAAACTAGAATAGCGTCTGATTCTTTTATTATATTAAAATAACGCTTAATCACATCATCTTTAATTTTTCGCTCAATATTTTTTCTAAAAGAAGTGTCACCGTTTATTTCCTTTTCACGCAAAAAATCCTCAAGCGTCAGTTCGCCGTCAATTATTCTCTGACTGGTAATTGGTATTTCCACTTTATGGCCATGTCCGGTCAAAGTATCGGCAGCTTCTTTTATTTTTGGCGTAAACTCAATACTGCCACAAACAACTATTTTCATATTATTTTTCCACCACCTTAATATGCGCTTCCTTAAGTTGCGCTTCCGGCAGTTCCGACGGAGCGCCCATCATCAAATCGCGAGCGTCAGAAGTTTTGGGAAAAGCCATTACTTCGCGAATATTCGGTTCGCCGGCAAAAAGCATGGCCAATCTATCAAGACCGGGTGCAATACCCCCGTGCGGTGGGGCACCATAAGTAAAGGCCTCAAACATATGGCCAAAGCGTAATTCTGCGTCGTCTTTACCAACGCCGAGCAATCGAAAAATTTTTGATTGTAAATTTCTGTCATGAATTCTGATACTGCCGCCGCCCACTTCGTAGCCGTTTAACACCAGGTCATAAGCGTAAGCGCGGGCATCAAGCGGATGTTCTTCCAAGTCTTCCAAATCTTCTTTGTGTGGCATGGTAAAAGGATGGTGCGATGAAACAAGTTTTTTATCAGTCTCTGACCATTCAAAAAGAGGAAAATCAACTACCCAACAAAAAGCTAATTCATTTGGATCTTTTTTATCCTCACGCAAATCCGGCTTATCGGTTTTATATTTTTTTATCGCCTCGTCATAGGTCAAAACCGGAAAGGGAGTTTTTTTAATTTTCTTCTCCGGCGCCACGGTTTTTGCCAAATGAATCATTAATTCTTCGGTAAGTTTCATTACATCCTCTTGATCAACAAAAGACATTTCCATATCAAGCTGGGTAAATTCCGGCTGGCGGTCGCCGCGCTGATCTTCGTCGCGAAAACATCTGGCGATCTGAAAATATTTTTCAAACCCGGCAACCATTAACAACTGTTTAAACTGCTGGGGAGATTGCGGCAGAACGTAAAATTTTCCGGCATGCATTCGCGAGGGAACCATATATTCCCGCGCGCCTTCCGGAGTACCTTTGGTAATATATGGCGTTTCAATTTCCACAAAATTTCGCTCGTGCAAAAAATTCTTGATTTTATTTAACATTTGACTGCGCAACAAAATATTTTTCCTCATCCGCTCGCTCCGCAAATCAAGATACCTGTATTTCATTCTCAATTCTTCGCTAATTGGCAGCGTATCTTTATCAATCTCAAAAGGCAAGGTTTTTGATTCATTCAATATTTCCAGATTTTTCGCTTCAAGTTCAACTGTGCCAGTGGCGAGATTTGGATTAACCATTTTTTCCGGCCGCTTGTTTACTTTTCCGGTAATGGCCACGACAAATTCCGAGCGAAGTTTATCGGCCGCCGCCATAAATTCTTTATCTTTGGAAACAAAAACAACCTGGATTAAACCGGTCGCGTCGCGCAAATCAATAAAAATAATTTTTCCCATGTCGCGGCGGACATGGACCCAGCCCTTGAGGAGCACCTCCTCCCCTACCTTACTAACTGTGTCTTTTATAAGTGTACGCGTCATAAATAATTTTATGGTCTTAATCTATTAATCATTCTTGGAAAAGGAATCGTTTCACGAATATGATGAATCCCGCACATCCAGCCGACAATCCTCTCCAGCCCATAGCCAAAACCGGAGTGTGGCACCGAACCGTATTTTCGCAAATCCAAATACCACTGAAAATCTTCAAGGGGCATTTTTTCTTCTTTCATCCGCGCGAGAAGCAAATCATAATTATCTTCGCGCTCCGAGCCACCGATAATTTCTCCGTGGCCTTCCGGCGCGATTAAGTCAGAACCCAAAACTACTTCCGGATTTTCCGGATCGCGTTTCATATAAAATGCTTTTATCTGCCGCGGCCATTTTTCCACAAAAATCGGCACGTCAGAATCTTGCGTCAATAAAGTTTCATCGTCCGCCCCCAAATCTTCTCCGTCTTTAATGTCGGAACCCAATGCTTGAACTTTTTTAATCGCCGCGGCGTAGATCATCCGCCCAAACGGCGCCCTAACTTTTTCCAATTTTGAAATATCTCTTTCTAAAATTTCCAATTCTTTTTTATTTTTTTCCAAAACTCTCGTAACGATGTGGCAAATCAATTCTTCCTGAATTTTCATATTACCTTCATGGTTGGTAAACGCCGCTTCGGCATCCATCATCCAAAATTCTGTGAGATGCCGGCGGGTTTTTGATTTTTCCGCCCGGAAAGTTGGGCCAAAATCAAAGCACCGGCCAAAACTCATAACTGCCGCTTCCAAATAAAGCTGACCAGATTGCGCGAGATATGCTTTCCCTAAATCAAAATACGGAACTTCAAAAAGAGTTGTTGTTCCCTCGCAGGCGGTCGGCGTCAAAATCGGCGTATCAATTTTTATAAATCCATTTTGATTAAAATATTCATAGGTCGCGTTGATGATCGTGTTTCGCACGCGCAGCGTTGCCCATTGTTTTCCCGAACGAAGCCAGAGGTGGCGGATGTCCAAAAGAAAATCCGGACCATGTTCTTTTTTCCCGATTGGATATTCTTCGGCAACCTGGACAATTTTTAAATTTTTTACTTGCAATTCGTATTCTTCCTTTTTCGGATGTTTACTAACCGTGCCAGAAATTTCCACTGAAGTTTCTATCGTTATTTTTTCACACGCTTCCCAAATCTCCGGCGCCACTTCTTTTTTAGAAACAATCGCCTGGACAAAGCCGGAGCCATCTCGGACTTGCAAAAAAAAGATACTGCCCGAGGAACGAAAATTATAAATCCAGCCGCGGATCGCGACTTCCTGGTTCAAATATTGACTGATATCTTTCAATAAAATGGATTGCATATAATTGTTTAATTATAGAGAATCTTTTGATTTTCGGCAAGATTGACTAAAATATAATAATTTGGTAAGGTTAGAGACCCCGAAATGGGGTAAGGAGGGCACTTTGAAAAAACTAACCCAGACTGCTTTCGGAGAGGTTGACCTCAGGGTTCGCGAACTTAACGGTCAGCGAATTCTCGTGACCCAGGAGGCCCTTGCCTTCCCGGCGGGTACGAAGAGTCGTGGCAAAGTCTTGAAGGAAAAACTCGTGGCCCCGGCCGGTACCGTGCTCGTTTCGGCCTGGTACGACTTCGGCGGACGTGGAGAGGAGCGTCTGTACCATATCGTCTCGGGCGGGATCTACGCAGCCCTACGGCGCGCCGCCCATGCGCTCCGGAAATACGGACTGAAGGAAAAGTCCGGCGAACTCCAGAGGCTTAGCGATTTCTCCGATCGGCTGAGCTGCGACCTCGCTATCCTAATGGAAGGCAAGGCCGCATCAAGCCGTGAGCTGACTAAAGTCCGGGCCGATCTTTTGCAGATCGCCCAAGTGCTCGGCGGAGCGAGGGACAAACTCAAGGCGGAAGCCGCAAAAAAACTCGCGGCGGCGGCTACGCTTGAAGTCCGGCATCCGTCGGGTACGCGAAGTCAAAATCTGCCAGCCACCGAGAAGCGGGTTGACGCGGCCAAACGGCGCGTCGACCGGCGGCATGTCGACATCCGCCGAATCGGCCCAAGGATGATTCTTCTGGAACAAATCCTTGCTCAGGCGATCGGCAACATCTTCGACGACCTCGGCTCGCTCCGCAGAATCTTGCAAGCCGAGAATTTTCAACTCTCACTCAGCTTCTCACCGAAAGTTCGGCGCATCTTCGCGAGACGAGTTGATTTTACTCTACAGCGCCTCCTGCCGCATCTCGATGTGACGCCGTTCCGTAAAACCGCCAAGATGATCCGACTCGATCTCGCCAAGGCCAAATCTGCCCGAAGCAAGAAGTTCGCCCTGGCGGCGATCGACCGAATTCTCGCGGCCGTCCGCCTCAAGGAAGCCCAACGAGCCTTTGAGTCTCGTATCATCTTTCCCTTGGCTCTCGCTGAAGCGATGGATGCCGTGACTGAAGCTGACTTCCGCCATACCTTACGGCGACTCTCGGACTTCTCTCTCCGAGTCCACCGAGAAATCAACGACACGGGCTTCCTCCGCCCGGTCAAGGAACGCGTCATAAGCGCGATTCTCGACACCATTCGGGAGGAATTCGGCCCGGTAGTCGAACCCGACGCCACGAGACTGAAGGAGCGGTTGAAGACCATCTCCGGCATGCTCTAGTTAAAACCCCACGCGGCACTTTTGGAAACAGAAGTTGCCGCGTTTTTTATTTGTTTGTTTAAATTTTGAAGTGCTGTGCACGAAAAAAATTTAAGGACAAACAAATAACCCCGCACTAAGCCTTAAAATAGATAATATTTTTGTACGACGGGAGCCGCAGGCGTTTCCGTGCCGACTAGACGAACTGTCATCCGCCACGCTTTGGGCTTTAGTGCTGGGGTTTCTACATTTTACAAAAAAATCGCCGACTCAAAATTAATCAAGTCGGCGAGAACGTTCGGGCTATGGTTACCCGTTCAAAAACAAGCGCCTCTTGCAGGACGGCACGCCGCGGTCTTCTCTCTTGCTATTGAGCGGACTGTAATTCTGCGTCGGCCCGCCAGATCCGTTCCAGAGCTCCGGAACACACTGACGGCGCGGCCCATTTCCCGACCAAGGCGCGATCTGGTAGTCTACGCCAATCAGCGCAAAAGCATGATGGACGAGCGATTCCGGCGAATGGAGGGCGAGAGCAATCGCCTCCTCCATAATGAGTCCTTGCCGACAAGCGCGGCTGATTCCTCCCGCAACTTCGCCTGTGGCTAGCCCCACATTCTCTGCGCCGTCATCGACGTCACAGATTAGATAGGGCGATTTGGACTCGCCGATTCCCTCGGGATTCCAGAGTTTTTCCGAGTCAAGGCTCGCGTAACCGTGCTTCTTGGCCACGACAAGCCGCTCCATCTGGCGCTCAATCGGGAGTATAGCGTGCGGAATCACTACAAGAAGTGGGAGATGGTCCGGGGTCTCCACCCTGACCTCATAGAGGACGCCGCTCGGCGGATCAACTAGCATGCCGAGATAGATGCGAAGATCTTTTTCTGCCCACCCCAACACCGTATGCCAGCCGCCTGTAACGAGCCGATCAACCTGCTTATCGAACATCTGCCGAAACAGAGCTCTTTCGCTCGGACAACCCCTAGGCAACATTCTTGTCCTCCTTCCCAATTTCTTGGGCGCAAAAAAACGGCGAAGGATTCCTCCTTTCGCCGTCCCCTTTCAACGTTCTGAAATTGAGTTTATCAAATTTTTAACGACTGGGTCAAATGGGTTATCCACATAGCACTTTTCAATTCCCCATCTTGATGAACCGCAGTAAAAACATCTATCGTTTTCGCCGATTCTTTAATATTAACTTTAGAAATTTTTAACGTTGATATTTTTTTAAAATCATTTTTCAAGACAAACCGCAAAATTTTAATCGCCGCAGTAGAAATCGGCAACTCGCCCCTGCCACACTGCCCGCAAGTGAGTCCCCCACGCTCCGCGTCAAAAAAATTTCCGCTCGGGGTAATTTTCTTTTTGCATTTAACACAGCTGTAAAGTTCCGGCGTCCATCCCAAAAGCGACAATAATTTTAAAATAAAAAATTTTGATAGGGCATATGTTTTTAGAAAATTCTTATTTTTCCCATTATCAAAAACTTTTAAAATTTCCAAAAGCAGCTCATAAATTTTTATATCCGGATGGTCGGTTTTAGTAAAAATGTCCACAACTTCCAGACAAAAACTTCCGAGTACGGTTTTCCCTAAATCACTTTTAATATTTAAGAAATTTTCTTCTCGGTCGGCGCCGGCGATTTGATAATTATTTTTTCCGGGGGCAACCATCAAATTAATAACAGAAAATAATTCCAAGTGCCCGGCCATTTTACTTTTTATTTTGCGGACACCTTTCGCGACCGCGGAAATTTTCCCGAGCTCATCTGTATAAATTACAAAAAGACGATCGCTTTCACGATAGTCTTGTTTTTTTAAAATTATGCCCCGAACAAGATGCGTCATTTTTTTCTGTCAAAAAAACTTTGTAAAATTACCATCGCCGCCACGGCGTCACGATCTTTCACCCCGGATTCTGCCATCAACTTATCCACCATAGCACTAGAAAATCTTTCATCTTCCACTGCGACCGGCGCGGCTAAATTATTTTTTAGAAAATCCACAAAACGTAAAACTTCTTTTGCCTGCAAACCGGTTTCGCTCACCATCGTGAGCGGCAACCCCACTACAATCCTCTCGATATTTTCCTGATCACAAATTTTTTTAATCTCAGCTAACAAAAAATCTTGGCTCTTATTTTCTAAAACTAAAAACGGCGAGGCAATTTTAATTTTATCGTCGCCCGTCGCAAGCCCAACTCTTTTTTCTCCGTAATCAATCCCTAAATAATTCATAATTTTGTCAAAATTTCATAGCCGTTTTTTGTCACAGCTATTGTATGCTCAAAATGAGCCGCGAGAGAACAATCAACCGTTTCCACCGTCCATCCATCCTCGCGCTTTGTCCGCACCGCGGCAGATCCGGCGCAAACCATTGGCTCAATGCAAATCGTCATTCCTTTTTTTAATTCAACGGGCGCCTCGTCTCCGTCCCAAAAATTTGGGATGCGCGGAGGTTCATGAACGCGTTTGCCAACCCCATGCCCAACCAAATCACGCACCACAGAAAATCCCGCTTCTTCAATGCGCGCCTGCACCGCTTTCGCAATATCACGGATTGTATTGCCCGGCTTTACTTGATTTATGCCGACTTCAAGAGCCTGCCTTGTCGTTTCAATCAATCTTTTTGCTTCCGGAGTTATTTTTCCAACACCCACCGTAAGCGCCGCATCGACAAAAAGTCCGTTTTCCCCGGCGGGATATTTCAAGCCCAAATCAAGACAAAGTACATCTCCTTCGCGAAGAAGCCTCGCGGGAAGAGCTGGAGCATGGACCACTTCTCTATTAATTGATGTGCATAGGGTTGTAGGAAATGGGAGATCGCCGGCACTCGGCCGATAATTTTTAAAAGCCGGCGAGGCATTATTCCTTGCGATCAGCTCTTCCGCCAGCTCGTTTAGTTCAGCCGTGCTTACCCCCGGCTTCGCCGCCCCTGCCAACTCTTTTAAAACCATGGCTAAAATTTTTCCGCCTTGGCGCATTATCTCAATTTCTTCCGGAGTTTTTATAATTATTTTTTCCATATTTATAAATTTTTCTTTTCCAATTCTTTTACGATATTATCAAAAACTTTTTTTATCGGCTCCACTCCGTTTATTTTAATTAATTTTTCTTTTTTTTCATAATAATTTATAATTGGTTCCGTTTCCGTATGGTAAATTTGAAGCCGTTTCGCGATAAATTCCGGTTTGTCATCATCCCGCACCGCAAGACGCTCCCCACAAATATCGCAAATTTCACCCTGACGCGGCGGCTTATTCAAAATATTATAAATCGCCCCGCACTCTGGGCAAACTCTCCGGCCCGCCAATCTTTTTTGAACTTCTTCGTCGCTTATCATAAGTAAAATCGCCAAATCCAAACCAATATTTTTTTCTAAAAATTCAATCTGATTTTTATTCCGCGGGTACCCATCTAAAATAAACCCTCCTTGATATTTTGGTATGGAAAGTTCGCTAAGAATAATTTTATTAACAATCTCGTCCGGCACAAGCTGCCCCCTATTAATCAGGGAGTCGGCTAACTTCCCGAGCTCTGTCTGTTTTTTTATTTCTTGGCGAAAAAATTCCCCGGTAGAAAAAACCCCTAAATTATATTTTTTGGCTAACATTTCCGCCTGCGTACCCTTGCCTGATCCTTGCGACCCGAAGATGGCGATTTTTAGCGGTCCCCTCATAAGCGCAAAACCCACACTTTTTGTGTGGGCTATTTATAAATTAAATTTTTTAATTTCTGGTAATCAACTGAAGAAATTTTTCCGGTTTGGGACATTTTATAAAGTTCAGGCAAAATATGCGATCTGTATTCTTCGACCGTAACTCCGCCGGAACCAATAAATTTTACAATCATGCTTTTCACGAACGATCTCTGTTCTTGATTCAACGTCCCAATGCGGAAAAGAGTTTTTTCAACTTCAAGTGAAGTTGTAAAAAGCATTCCTTGCTTTTTGGCTTTGCCGCCGCCGAAAAGAATGTCTAAAAAACCCATATTCTAATTTTTAATTCTAGATTACAATCCGTCGTACGCGCGCATCGTGAGTTGTGAATCAATTTGTCTGATTGTTTCAAGTACAACCGAAACGACGATCAAAACACTTGTTCCGCCAAATTGCAAAACCTGGACGCCGGTGACTTGTTGTAAAATCATCGGCAAAACCGCGATAATCGCGAGAAACAAAGCTCCGGCCAAAATGATTCTTGAAGTTGTCGCGCCAAGATATTCTGCGGTCGGCGCGCCCGGACGAATACCGGGGATAAACCCGCCATTCTTTTGCAAATTATCCGCGATTTGTTTTGGATGGAAAATAACCGCCGTGTAAAAATAAGTAAAACCAAAAACTAAAATAAAATAAAGGATACCGTAAACCAATTGATTTCGAAAAATATCTATCACCCACTGCGCCGCGCCGGCAATCCAGGCCGACTTGGCCTGCACAAAAAACTGGGCAATCATCGGCGGGAAAAGAATAATGGAAATGGCAAAAATAATTGGAATCACGCCCGCCATATTGACCCGAAGCGGAAGATGAGTTGAGGCGCCGCCATATATTTTTGTCCCGCGGACTTGTTTGGCGTAAGAAACCGGAACTTGCCGTTGCCCTTCACTGATAATTACTACTCCGACAATTGTGATAACGGCAATGACCGCGAAGATTATAAAATTAAAAACTTGGGAAGCGTCAAAAACTACCAAAGCCTGCTGCACGGCGGCCGGTAACCCGGTAATAATCCCGGCAAAAATCAAAAGTGAAATGCCATTGCCGATTTTTTTCTCGGAAATTAATTCGCCGATCCACATCAAAAAAATCGTGCCGGCGGTAATGGTCATCACTGTGCTGAAAAGCCGCCAAGGAGAAACGTCTGTAATAATTGGATTGGCTGATTGGCGAAGCATGGCAATCATACTATAAGCCTGCAGGGCCGCGAGCGGCACTGCCAAAATTCTTGTCCACTGATTTATTTTTTGTCGGCCGTATTCCTCTTTCCCAATTTCTTCCAGGCGCGGAATAATCATCATCAATAATTGAAAAATAATTGAGGCCGTAATATAAGGAGCCACCCCCAACATCACCACAGAAAAATTTTCCATGCTCCCGCCGGAAAAAACATTTAATAATCCCAAAATTTGATTTGATTCAAAAAATTTTTTTAAATTTTCAAGATTAACCCCCGGAACCGGAATATGCGCCGCTAAACGAAAAATGCCCAACATCAGAAGGACAAAAAAAATATTTTTTCTTAAATCAGGAATTTTCCAAATTTGGACAAATTTTTGCCACATAATATAAAAATTATTGGGCTTATCGGACTGCTCCACCCGCTTTTTCTATTTTTTCCTTAGCGCTCGCCGAAACAGCGCAATCCTCTATAATTAATTTCTTTTTAAATTCTCCTTCACCCAAAATCTTCACCATTGCTTTCATTTTACCAACTAATCCCTTTTCTAACAATGTTTTCGGCGTAACGCGCTCCCCGTCATTAAATTTTTTCTCCAAATCACCGACATTAACCGCGACCATTTTGGGATGAGGACTCTTAAAACCACGCAACTTCGGGGTGGACATAATAATCCTTCTCATACCCAAAAGTTTCAGGCCCCCTCTTCCGCCCGATCTCGCCTTTTGACCTTTTTGTCCCCGGCCGCTGTAGGTGCCCGTGCTTCCCAAACCTCTACCCACGCGTTTAACTTTTTTCTTTGATCCGGAAAACGGTTTGATTGTATGTAATGTTAAGGCCATAAATTTACTTTCTCAAGTTTAATTTCAACTTGCCCAAAGCATTAATCGTCGCTCTGCTGTTATTAATTTTATTTTTTGAACCTAAAATTTTTCCTACGACATTCGGAACTCCGGCCAACTCAAAAACACTTCGCATAGCTCCGCCGGCTTTAACGCCCGTACCTTTCGGCGCCGGTTTTAAGAGAACAACCGCCGCACCAAATTTTTCTATAATTTCGTAAGGAATTGTTTCGTTCTTTAATGGTACAGCCACTAAATTTTTCTCGGCCTTGATTCCCGCCTTGGCCACGGCAGCCGTCACGTCAGATCCTTTAGCCACAGACATCCCTACGCGGCCCTTTTTATCACCAACAATAACACAGGCGCGAAATTTCATTCTCTTCCCGCCCGCCGTCACTCTTGTGACGCGCGCTATTTCAAGAATTTTTTGTTCAAATTCTCTTTCCTTATCAAATTCTCTTTCTCTTCTTCTTCCTTGGCCGCTTTTATTAGGCATCATATTTTAAACTTTATTAAAATTTAATTCCACCCTCTCTTGCGCCTTCAGCTACTGCCTTT
Source organism: uncultured Gammaproteobacteria bacterium (assembly GCA_965231095.1). Taxonomy (GTDB): domain Bacteria; phylum Patescibacteriota; class Patescibacteriia; order XYB2-FULL-38-15; family XYB2-FULL-38-15; genus JAHIRI01. The sequence continues at coordinate 854,737 of OZ246416.1, read as the reverse complement.
ATTCTACCATGATAAGTAAAACCACCTCTATCAAAAATCGCTGCTTCAATCCCCAATTTTTTAGCCTTCTCTGCAAGTATTTTTCCCACCTCAAAAGCAATCGCCGCTTTATTGGTTCTCCCGCCCAGATCTTTTGGCGAGGCCACAACAACTCTTTTATTTTTTCCCACGGTCTTTTTCCCCAAAGAAAAGTCGGAAGCCGCGGCAAGTGTTTTGCCTGCCACATCATCAATCAATTGGACGCTTATATGCTTGTCACTTCTTCTAACCACAAGTCTTGGCTTTTTTGCGTCGCCAAAAAGTTTCGCCCTGACCCGAGCCTGGCGTCTTTTTCTTTTTTCTTCTTTTATTTGCTGTAAATTTTTCATAAAGTCTTTTTCAAATTCTATTTTTCCGCCCTTGGCGGACTAGTTTTTAAGCTGCTCCGGCCCCGGCAGATTTAGCCGCCTTTCCGGCCTTCTTCACGATCACTTCATCAATATATTTTATGCCTTTTCCTTTGTACGGTTCCGGGGGTTTCAATGCCCGAAGTCTAGCCGCCGTTTCCCCAACCAAACGTTTATTAATGCCGCTGACAGAAATAACATTCTTATCAATCGCCGCCGTGATACCCTCGGGAAGAGAAAAATCAACGGGATGGGAAAAACCTAAACTCAAATTAATTTTATCACCGGCAACGGCCGCTTTATAACCAACACCATTTATTTCTAATTTTTTAAGAAAACCGACGGTCACGCCCGCAATCATATTTTTTATCATGCTTCCGTAAAGTCCCCAAAGAGCTTTGTCTGATTTTAATTCCGAATCTTTCACGGTTATTTTTACTTCATTGTTTTCCAAAACTATTGAGACTCGCGGGTGGACGGCTTCTTTTAATTCTCCTTTTGGCCCCTTGACCAAAACAAAACCTTGGTCGATTTTTACCTCGACTCCCTTTGGCACGGAAATTATTTTTTTACCTATTCTTGACATAATTTTTTAATAAATTTCACAAAGTACTTCTCCTCCCAATCCTCTTTTTTTCGCCTCAGAGGCAGTGAGAAGCCCCTGCGAGGTAGAGACTATCGCGATGCCAATCCCGCCCAAAACTTTCGGCAAATCTATCTTGGAGGCATAAACTCGCTTGCCCGGCTTGCTTACTCTTTTCAAATTTCTCACGGCCGGAGAACCATCCCCATCATATCTCAAAGTAATTTTTAATTTTCTCTCTTTTTCTAAAACTTCTATACCACCAACAAATTTTTCTGCTTCCATTATTTTAGCAATTTCAAACTTAATCCTTGAAAAGGGAATCATCACCGCGTCTTTTTTTACAAGAACGGCGTTTCTAATTCTGGTAAGCATGTCTGAAATTGGATCCATAGTATTGATACGATGTTTAGTTTGTGTTTTTAAATAATTAACTTATCATTACCAACTAGATTTTGTTACGCCCGGAAGTTCTCCTCGATTAGCAAACTCTCTAAAACATATTCTGCATAACTCAAATTTTCTCATATATCCCCTCTTTCTTCCGCAACGCCAGCATCGCCGCACTTCGCGAGTTTTAAATTTGGGTTTTTTAAGCGATTTAGAAATTTGTGCTTCAGTAGCCATATTTTATCTTATGCTTCTTGTATGGGAAACCCCATCAATTTTAATAAAGTTAATCCTTTTTCTTTGCTATGCGCGGTAGTTTTTATCGTCACTTGCAAGCCGTGAATTTTTTCGATCTCTTCTGATTTAATTTCCGGAAAAGCGATATCTTCCCTAAAACCAACTGATAAATTTCCCTCTTTATCTAAAAATTTCTGGGAAATTCCGCGAAAATCACGGACTCGAGGGAAAGTGACATTAATTAATTTATCAATAAAATCGTACATCCTTGTTCCTCGCAAAGTTACAACCATCCCAACCGGCATTCCCTGTCTAATCTTAAAATTAGAAATTGATTTTTTGGCCAATGTTTTAATTGGCTTTTGCCCGGTTATCTTTCTTAAAGTATTTTCAACAATCTCCAAAAACTTGGCATCTTTCAGTCCGGCGGATAACCCGGCGGCCACCACAATTTTTTCTATTTTTGGTACAGCTAAATTATTTTCATAACCAAAAAGTTTCTTCATTTCCGGAATGACTTCTTTTGTGTATTTTGTTTTGATTCTTGATTCGTTTTCCATACTTTTAATTATTCAATTACTTCTTTGCATTTTTTACACATTCTGACCTTTTTCCCATTTTCTAAAATTTTATATCCAACTCTTGTCAATTTATTACATTTATTACAAACCAACATCACGTTTGAAGCGCGAAGCGGCGCCGGAAATTGAATCCGCTGCCCCTTCTCTCCCCCGCGGCGAGGCCTTACATGCTTAACAACCAAATTCAAGCCCTCAACCACAACCCTTTTTTCTTCCGGAAAAACTTCTAAAATCTTTCCTTCTTTTCCGCGGTCTTTGCCGGCGATAATTTTTACTTTATCTGATTTTTTTATTTTCATATATTTATTTACAAAACCTCGGGGGCTAAAGAAATAATTTTCATAAAACCTTTGCCGCGGAGTTCTCTCGCCACCGGGCCAAAAATTCTCGTGCCCTTGGGCTCTTTATTTTTTTTATCAATAATAACTGCCGCATTGTCATCAAATCTGACATAGGTTCCGTCTGGCCGGCGTGTTTCTTTTCTAATTCTAATAATTACGGCGTGAACCACATCGCTTTTTTTAACCATTCCGTGCGGCACGGCTTCCTTCACCACGCAAGTAATGATATCCGCGATTCGCGCGTATCTTTTTTTGTAGCCGCCCAGAACTTTAATGCACTGGAGTTTTTTTGCTCCAGTATTGTCTGCGACGGTTAACATTGTGCGGTGCTGAATCATATATAATCAAATTAAACTTTTATCTATTTAATAATTCTCCACCTTTTTTCTTTTGAAATCGGCCGACATTCTTCAAAATTAACCTTATCTCCAATTTTACATTCGTTTTTTTCATCGTGAACTTTGTATTTATGGCTTCTCTTGTAGCGCTTGCCGTATTTGGGATGGACTTTAACTTCTTGAACTTCAACCACGGCGGTTTTTTCCATTCTATGTGAAACCACGACTCCTTGAAATTTTCTTTTATTTTTTATTTCTTCTGACATAATTTTTTAAAAATTATTTGTTTGAAACGGCCGGTTCTTCTTTTTTAACTACGCCTTCCAACTTCCTCTGTTTTTGTAAAGTTAAGAGGTGGGCAACTAATTGTTTTTGAACTCTGATTTCCCTGACGTTTTTATATTGCTGCCCGGCCACCTTAAATTTTACCTCTTGCAAATCTTCCTTTGCCTTGGTAAGCATGGCTCCGAGCTCCTTATCGTTTTTATTTTTTAATTCTTTAAATTTCATAATATTATTTTGAAACAAAAGTAGTTTTCATCGGTAATTTATGCGAGGCCAATCTCATTACTTCTTTGGCCGCGTCAGAGGTTACGCCATCCATTTCAAAAAGCACCATGCCGGGTTTTACCGGAACAACGTAGTGATCAACCGCACCCTTGCCGCCACCCATCGGAATTTCGTTTCCTTTTGTGGTGACCGGTTTATCTGGAAATAATCTAATCCAAATTTTTCCGCCTTTTTTTAGGGCGCGAATCAAAGTACGTCTGACTGCTTCAATTTGTCTTGCGGTGACCCAGGCGTAGCCCATCGATTTCAAACCAAATTTTCCAAAACTAATTTCAGTCTTGCGGCTGGCAACACCCTTTGATCTTCTTCTTCCCTTAAAAGCTTTTCGATGTTTTACTTTTTTCGGCGTCAACATATTTTATTTAAACACTTCTCCTTTATAAATCCAAACCTTAATGCCCACGGCGCCATAAATAGTAAAGGCCGCTCCGCCCGCGTAATCAATATCGGCACGCAAGGTATGTAGCGGAATTTTTCCCCAGGAAAGAGTCTCTTCTCTCGCGATCTCCGCTCCGTCCAATCTTCCCGAAGCGACAACTTTTACACCCTTAGCTCCGGCTCGTTCAACTCTTCCAACGGACTGCTTCAATACTCTTCTAAAAGGAATTCTTTTTTCAATATCCGCGATCATGGTCTGCAAAACCACTTCTGCCGAGGTGCTAGGATTTTGTACTTCTTGAACATTCAAATTCAACGTTGTTTTCTTATCCAAAAATTTTTCTTTTATTTTTTTTCTTAAATCCTCAATGCCCGTTCCCGCGTGGCCAATGATTAAACCCGGCTTTGCCGAATGAATCACGACCGTAACGGCGTTGGCGGTTCTTTCAATTTCTATTTTTGCCACGGCCGCTTCCTTCAGAATCTTTTTTAAAAAATCTCTAATATCAATATCCTGCCGCAATCTGGCGACGTAATCTTTCTTAGAAAACCATTTTGAATTCCAAGTATAAATTTGGCTTTCCCCTGTTCTGAAAATTTTTGGATGCACTTTCTGTCCCATTGCTTTGCAAACAGTTAACTGTCTAACATTAACTGTTAATTGTTAATTGTTATTTTGAACCCGTTTTACGCGGAAAAATCTTTTTTAAAAAACCTCTGGTCTTTTTTATCTCACCCTTTACCGGCGCGCTCTTATCTGCCTGTTTTTTCGACTCGTCGGTCTTTTCTTCTTCTTTTGATTTTTCTTTTGTAAAAGTTTTCAATGTTTCCACTACTTTTGGTTTTTCAATCACTGCCTTCTCTTCTTTTGGCCGCTCACTTTCTACTCTTTCACCCAAAACCAAATTAATGTGTGCCGATCTTTTTCTGATGGGCGCCGCTCTGCCGAAAGCGCGCGGGCGCCATCTTTTTAAAACCGGTCCGCCATCAACTGAAATAAATTTAATATATAAATTTTCTTTTTTTAACTTAAAATTATTCACCGCGTTGGCAATTCCCGAATTTAAAAGTTTCAAAACGGGGCGAGCCGCGACCATGGTCATAAATTGAAGCTGATCTATCGCTTTTTGCACATCCAAACCCCGAACGGCATCAATAACCCACCGCGTTTTTCGCGGAGATGTTCTAACAAATTTTACTTGGGCTTTAATTTCCATACCTCGTTAAAAAACAGTTTTATTTTTTAGGTGCTTCGGCCTTGGCGGAAGTTGATTCAGCTTTCGCTGTTTCAGCCTGTTTTAATTCTAATTCTTTCTGCATTTTACCGCCATGTCTCGTAAATTTTCTCGTGGGAGAAAACTCACCCAATTTATGTCCAACCATATCTTCAATAATCAAAACTGGCAAATGCATTTTCCCGTTATACACGCCAATCGTAAACCCAACCATTTCCGGAGTGATTGTTGAAGCGCGTGACCAGGTTTTGATAATAGTTTTATCATTCGGCTTCAACCTAGAAACTTTAACGAGTAATTTCGGATCTACAAACGGACCCTTTTTTAAGCTACGTGACATAATATTTTATTTCCTTCTCTTTAATATAAATTTATCACTCCACTTGCCCGCTTTTCTTGTCTTGACGCCCAAGGCATGTTTGCCCCATTTGGTTTTTGGATATTTTAGACCAATAGGAGAAAGGCCTTCGCCGCCACCGTGCGGATGATCAACCGGATTCATGGCTTTGCCGCGGACAGTTGGCCTAAAACCTCGGTATCTCATTCTTCCGGCTTTACCCCAGCGGATTAAACGCCTGTCTTTCGCCCCGACCTCTCCAACCGTCGCCATGCATTCTTTTTTAACAATTCTTACTTCTTTGGACGGCATTTTGAGTTGCGCATATTCTCCCTCAACCGCCAAAAGCTGAACTCCCATTCCCGCGCTTCTCGCCATCACTCCGCCCATGCCCGGCTGCAATTCAATGTTATGAACAGTCGTGCCGATCGGAATATTTTCCAAGGACATGCGATTTCCCGCTTTAACATCAATTTTATTTTTGGAAGAAATAATTTCATCACCAACCGCAAGGCCAAGAGGCGCGATAATATAACTTTTTACTCCATCGGTATCCTGTAGGAGGGCGATGCGGGCAGTTCTGTTCGGATCGTATTCAATCGCTAAAACTTTTGCCGGGACATCAAGCTTGCCGCGAATAAAATCTATCTCGCGCAAATATCTTCTCGTTCCCCCGCCTCGGTGGCGAACCGTGATTTTCCCGTAATTATTGCGCCCTGAATTTTTCTTCTTAATACAAATCAAAGATTTTTCCGGTTCAAATTTTGTAATATCTTCAAAAGTATCCCCCGATGATCTTCGGCGGCCAGGACTTGTTGGTTTGTAAACTTTAATTGGCATTTTAAAAACTTATAAACTTTAAAACTTATAAACTTACTTATACTCCCTCGTAAACCTCAATTTTATCTCCCGGTTTCAGGGTGACGATCGCCTTTTTCCATTTTTTCGTAACGCCCATGGTTTTTCCGTATCTGACATTCTTTCCCCTAACCCGAACAATATTCACGCTAACCGGTTTTACTCCGTATGCCCGTTCTATTGCTTTGGCAATTTCAATTTTATTTGTTTTGGTAGCAACTTCAAAAACATACTGGCCGTACGGCGAAAGGAAAGATGATTTTTCCGTAATCAATGGTTTAACAAGAACGCCCAGGGTTTTTCCCATTTCCTTTTTAACCACCTTCTTTTCTTTCGGTTCTGGAACGATAACTTTCTTATCTTCTTTTTCAACTTTTGGTTCTTCTTTTTTTGTTCTAGAAAAAATCGACATAATTGATTATTTCTTTAAACTTTCCCCAACAGCCTTAAGGGTGGCGACCGGCAGCATTAAATATTCATTATTTAATACATCCATCACATTGAGATTAACCGATTCAATCGTTTTTAGGTAAGGCAGATTAGCCGCTGATTTAATTATTTTTTTATCATTGTCAGCCAAAACAAGCAGGGTCTTTTTTTCTCTATTCGGTAATTTATTTAAAATTTCCAAGAACTTTTTAGTTTTAAAATTTTCCAATTCCAATTTATCCAGAAGAATAATTCTTTCATCTCGAGCCCGATCAGACAAACACATAAGCAGGGCTTTTCTCTTCATTTTTTTATTAATTTTTTGATGAAAATTTCTGTCATTTCTTGGACCGAAAACAACGCCGCCGCCAACCCAAAGAGGAGAACGGATTGAGCCTTGACGAGCTCGACCGGTACCTTTTTGTTTCCATGGTTTAATGCCGCCGCCGCGCACTTCGCCACGATCTTTTGTGTGAGCCAAAACTTGCCGGCGATTTGCCATCTGGGCAACTACGGCTTGGTGGATTAATCCTTCTTTCGCGGGAACTTCAAATAAGGTGGCATCAAGTTTTTCTTCGCCCACCACTTCACCGCTCATATTGTAAACTTTTGCTTTCAACATATTTATTTCTGGCTGATTAAAACTATCGCTCCCCTTTTTCCCGGAACCGCGCCCTTAAGAGCTAAAATATTATTTTGTTCATCAATTTCTACAACTTCCAAATTTTTAATAGTCACGCGCGCTCCACCCATCCGCCCGGCCATTCTCATTCCTTTAAAAACTCTTTGCACGCCGCCCGCGCCGATTGAGCCCGACGTACGTAATTGATCTTTGTGTCCGTGAGTCGCCGGATGACCGCGGAAATGATGGCGTTTTACCACGCCGGCAAAACCCATACCGCGAGACGTACCGACAACTTGAACTTTTTCGCCCGGCGCTAAAATTGAAACCTTAACTTCCTGGCCGCGCGCATACTCCGCCGGTTTTTCTACGGCAACTTCCGTTAAATGCCTAAAACTTTCTAAATCTTTAAGATGCCCGGCTTCAGGTTTGTTTAATTTTTTGGTAACATCAAACCCAATTTGCACTGCGTTTACTCCATCCTTTTCTGTGGTTTTTACTTGAGTCACCTTGCAGGGCCCGGCAGAAATCAAAGTCACGGGGATGACCGTTCCGTCTTCCTTAAATTTCTGTGACATCTCCAATTTTTTACCCAATATGAATTTCATATAATACATTTTAGCGTACTCTGGCGTCAGAACGGCGTTTAATGGCTTCTCTTGCTCCCCCGCCACAAAACGCTATCACCACGCCAATTTGCGCTACTCGGCATAATTCCGTTGTTCCACTTTATAAAACAAAAAACCGAACTTAAAGCCGGTTAGTGAAGTCCGGATTATAAGTTGTTGTTGTTTCTTGGTTAATTGTTAACCTTCCAAATAGTTTCAAGGGCCAGTAGAGGTTTTGTCCGCCCCCTTTGAGAAAGAACGACTTTTCATTCTTTCTCAAAGGGGCCAGGACATCTTTCTTTACTCTCCCCAAACTAATTAACTTACATTTTTATTTCTACGTCTACTCCGGCCGGAAGCGCCAAGTTAGTTAAAGCATCAACTGTTTTCGGCGTAGGCTCCAAAATATCAATCAATCTCTTGTGCGTCCGCATTTCGTACTGTTCCCGAGCGTCCTTATGGACAAAAGTTGAACGGTTGACCGTATACTTTCTAATCTCGGTTGGCAGAGGTGTCGGACCGGAAATTGAAGCACCGGATCTTAGGGCTGTTTCAATAATAGTCTTTGCCGACTGATCAATAATTTTATGATCGTAGGCTCGGATCTTAATTCTGATCCTTGCTCGTACCTCTTCTTTTTCTGCTTTTTCAGGAGTTTTGTTTTCCATTTTGTTTGTTGGGTCCCGCCCCCGATTTTTTCGGGAGCGGGATAAGAACGATAAATTATTTTATAATTTTAGTCACCACGCCGGCGCCGACGGTTTTGCCGCCTTCGCGGATAGCAAACTTTTGTTTTTCTTCAAGCGCCACCGGCACAATCAATTTGATTTTCAAACTAACCGTATCGCCAGGCATAACCATTTCTGTGCCCGCGGGCAATTCCACTTCGCCGGTAACATCCGTAGTTCTAATATAGAATTGCGGTTTGTATCCTTTGAAAAATGGTTTGTGACGACCGCCTTCTTCTTTGGTTAAGGCAATAACTTCAGCTTCAAATTCGGTGTGAGGTGTGACTGAACCCGGCTTGGCCAAAACCTGACCGCGCTCAACCTCTTCTTTCTTTGTACCGCGGAGCAAAATACCGGCATTATCGCCAGCGCGCCCTTCGTCCAAAGATTTGTTAAACATTTCAATGCCAGTCACTACGGTCTTCTGAGTATCTTTCATGCCGACGATCTCCATTTCATCATTTAACTTAACCATACCTCTCTCAATTCTTCCGGTCACGACTGTGCCGCGACCTTCAATCGAGAAAATGTCTTCAACCGGCATCAAAAATGGCTTATCAATTTCACGTTGAGGTTCAGGAATATATTCGTCTAAATTTTTCAAAAGTTCCAAAATTGGTTTAATAGCTTCTTCATCATTTGGATTTTGAAGGGCTTTCAAGGCAGAACCACGGATGATCGGAGTGGTGTCGCCAGGAAATTCATATTTTTTCAAAAGATCTCTAACTTCTTCTTCAACCAAATCAATCAATTCCTTATCTTCAACCATATCAACTTTATTTAAAAAGACAACAATATAAGGAACACCGACCTGGCGAGCCAACAAGATGTGCTCGCGAGTCTGCGGCATTGGGCCGTCAGTCGCGGAAACGACCAAAATCGCGCCGTCCATCTGGGCCGCACCGGTAATCATATTTTTAATGTAATCGGCATGACCTGGACAGTCAACGTGCGCGTAGTGACGTTTCTCGGTTTCATATTCAACGTGCGCGGTAGCAATGGTAATACCACGGGCTTTTGATTCTGGGGCTTTATCCAAATCATCAACGCCCTTTTCCTGCGCGACTCCGCCGTGTGCTCTAAGCACTGCTAACATAGCTGCAGTCAAAGTGGTTTTGCCATGGTCAACATGGCCGATTGTACCCACATTCACGTGGGGTTTTGCTCTGTCAAATTTTTCTGCCATACTTTAAAACTCCTTACGCGACCCCTGATTTCTTCAGGGTTTTATCCAGCCGCAAATTAATAATTTTAAGACTATTTTAAATTATAATACTTATTTATTTTTTTGGCAACTACTCTACCGGTTCAAAATAAAATTGGCTTTCCTCTTCTTTTTTTTCCAGGGTCTCTTCGGGTACGGGAAGAACGTCATCAACCGTGTCTTTTACCTCTTCGCGCCACATTGCAATATCCTGATTTATTTTTTCTATTTTATCTGGTGCGCGAAAATTTGTCAAGTCTTCAGCCGTCGGCCGGTTTTCCGTCATTTTCTCGTAATCTTCCATCTTCATCATTACGTAAGCGTCGCCTTTTGCCGAATCGTAAAAAACAACCCTGTCCCCTGTCCTTTTTATCAGACTAAAAAGTCTGTCAAAAATTTCTTTCATAAAATTATTTTTTTACTCTTTCTCCAATAATTGTTTCGGCGACATTTCTCGGCACCTCGGCGTAATTTGCAAATTCCATATTGTATGAAGCTCGGCCTTGAGTCATGGAACGAAGAGAAGTGGCGTAACCAAACATTTCCGCGAGCGGAACCATGGCATCAATAACTTTAATGCCGCTTCGATCGCGCATTTCTTGAATTTGTCCGCGCTTGGAATTCAAATCACCAATTACTTCTCCCATAAATTGTTCCGGGGTTAAAACTTCCACTTTCATCATCGGTTCAAGCAAAACCAATCCTGCTTTTTTCGCGCCATCTTGAACGGCCAAAGATCCGGCAATTTTGAAAGCTGCTTCCGAAGAGTCAACTTCATGAAATGAGCCGTCAAAAACTGTAGCTTTTACATCAATCACGGGATAGCCGGCCAAAATTCCTTTTTCCAGGGCTTCTTTAGCGCCCTTGCCGATTGGGGCAATGTATTCTTTAGGAACCACGCCGCCCTTAATTTCATCAATAAATTCAAAACCCTTTCCTTTTTCATTCGGCTCAACTCTAAGCCAGCAGTGGCCGTATTGGCCGCGGCCGCCGGACTGTCTGATATATTTTCCTTCAGCTTCGGCAGACTTTGTAATAGTTTCTTTATAAGCAACTTGCGGCTTACCCACATTGGCTTCCACTTTAAACTCTCTTTTCATGCGATCAACAATAATATCCAAATGCAATTCGCCCATGCCCGCGATAATCGTCTGCAGAGTTTCTTCGTCGGTTCTGACGCGGAAAGTCGGATCTTCTTCTGCCAATTTTTGGAGAGCAACACCCATTTTTTCCTGGTCAGCCTTGGTCTTCGGCTCAACGGCAATATCAATAACCGGTTCCGGAAAGACAATTGATTCAAGCAAAGCCGGGTGATCCGGATCGGCCAGAGTATGGCCGGTAAAAGTATTTTTCAAACCAACGGCCGCGGCGATTTCTCCGGCGTAAACTTCATCAACGTCTTCGCGGTGATTGGCATGCATCCGAACAATGCGGCCGATTCTTTCCCGATCACCGTTACTGACATTCAAAACATATGATCCGGCCTTGATTGTTCCGGCATAAACTCTAAAAAAACAAAGTTTTCCAACATACGGATCTGAAGCAACTTTAAAAGCCAGGGCGGTAAAAGGTTCATCGTCAGTCGGTTTGCGAATAATTTTTTTCTCAGGATCTTTCGGATCAAACGCTTCAATCGGCGGAACGTCAAGCGGCGAGGGCAAATAATCCGCCACCGCGTCAAGCATAAACTGCACGCCCTTATTTTTCAAGGCGCTGCCACAAAGGATCGGAACAATATTGTTCGCGATCACGGCCTTGCGCAAAACTTTTTTCAAATCAGCAACTGGGATATCTTCTCCGGCCAAATATTTGTTCATCAAAGCTTCGTCGTTTTCCACGATGGCTTCAATTAATTTCGCTCGATATTCTTCGGCTTTATCTTTCATGTCCGCCGGAATTTCTTCTTCGGAAATATCTTTTCCCATTTCGTCATGATAGATATAGGTTTTTCGAGTTAAAAGATCAATGATGCCGCGAAAATTTGCTTCTATGCCGATCGGTAATTGCAAAGGATAGGCGTTTTTTGTAAGCCGTTCATGGATTGAGGCCACGTCTTTATAAAAATCCGCGCCGGTGCGATCCAATTTATTTATAAAACACATGCGCGGGACGTTGTATCCATCGGCGTAATGCCAGTTAGTTTCCGATTGCGGTTCCACGCCAGCCACGCCGTCAAAAATGACAACCGCGCCGTCCAGGACGCGCAAAGATCTTTTTACTTCAACAGTAAAATCAATGTGGCCGGGAGTATCAATCAAATTGATGCGTACGTCTTTCCAAAAACAAGTGGTGGCCGCGGCGGTGATGGTAATACCGCGTTCGCGCTCCTGTTCCATCCAGTCCATTTCCGCGGCGCCTTCGTGCACCTCGCCAATTTTATGTTTTTTACCGGTGTAATACAAGACGCGCTCGGAAACAGTAGTTTTTCCGGCATCAATATGGGCAATGATACCAATATTACGAGTTTGTTCTTGGGTATATTGTCTAGGCATAAATATTTGCAAAAATTAAAATCTCGCGAAATGAGCAAAGGCTCGGTTGGCTTCGGCCATGCGGTGAACATCCAACTTCTTTTTTATGGCATCGCCCTGATTTTGATAGGCATCATTCAATTCATTGGCTAATTTTTCCGCCATCGGTTTTCCTTTTTTGCGCCGCGCCGCGTCAATAATCCAATGGTATGCCAAATAGACTTTTCGTTCGCCGCGAACCGGAATCGGAATTTGATAATTGGCGCCGCCCACGCGTCGGCTTTTAACTTCAAGCGCCGGAGTGACGTTTCTTGTCGCCTGATCAAAAATTTCCAAAGGATCTTGCTTTGTTTTTTCTTTCAAGATATCAAAAGCTCCGTAGACAATTCCCTGCGCTACGGTCTTTTTTCCTCTTTCCATTATATAATTAATAAACTTCGCAAGATTCAAACTTTTATATTTTGGATCGGGAAGAATTTTTCTCTTTGGTGCTTTCTTGCCTCTCATATTATTTTATTTTGGTTTAAAAAGTTAAATTATTTTCCTCTTTTCGCGCCGTAAAGCGATCTTCCTTTCTTTCGACCTTCCACCCCCTGAGTATCATAAACGCCACGAATAACGTGATATCTAACACCAGGCAAATCTTTAACACGTCCGCCGCGGACCAAAACAATTGAGTGTTCCTGCAGATTGTGGCCAACTCCCGGAATATAGGCCGTGACTTCCATACCGTTCGATAATCTGACGCGGCAAATTTTCCGCAACGCGGAGTTTGGTTTTTTAGGAGTAACGGTTGTTACTTTAAGACAAACGCCGCGCTTGAAAGAAGCGCCTTTTTGTAGTTCTTTTCTTTTTCGGTGAAGTGTATCCAAAACCGACTGAAGAGCCGGCGTCTTAGTTTTTTTAAGATTTGGTTTTCTTCCTTTTTTGATGAGTTGATTTATGGTAGGCATAGTTTATTTATTTTTTTGTAAACAAAAATGACAAAAAATCGAAAAATTTTGTCATCCTGATGCAGAGTGGGAAATTAGCCACATCCCACTCAATAATGTGGAACTCGTTCAAGATGAACCTATCTTTTTCTTATACTGTAAATATTACACAAATCCCCTACGGTCGTCAAGGGCTTTCTAAAAAATTCCCGGAATGCCAAAAATTCTGTTAATCAAAGATAAAATCGGATCAATTATATAACTAAACACCGGAATGTTAAAAAGCCAACTCATAACCACAAGTCCAAGCAAAATTTGCGGCCCATAAATATCCATAAACTGGCTGATATTCGGCCAACGGCGGTCTACGATAAGATGCAAAAGATGCGAACCGTCGAGCGGCGGGATGGGAATTAAGTTAAATACCATTAAAACCCCATTGAAACCAACAAGCGCGGCCAAAAAAATCGTCAAATAATTCACCGGCCCAAGAATCGGGTAGACAATTTTTAAAATTAAACCAAAAACAATTATCAAAAATAAATTTGACGCCGGCCCGGCCAGAGCCACGAGTAGCGACCCGTATTTTTGATTTTTTAAATTATACGGATTGTATGGCGCCGGGCGCCCCCAACCAAAACCGACAAAAAGCAAAGCCAGGGTCCCCCAAAGATCAAGGTGCGCCAGAGGATTTAAGGTCAGCCGCCCCATCCTCTCTCCGGTCTGGTCCCCCTGCAGCCGCGCCGCCAAGACATGGCAAAACTCGTGGAAAGTTATGGAAATAACAAGCGCGAAAAAAATTGCGAAGAAAAGTATTGGGGCGGATAAAAGTAAACTTATGAGCATAGATTTTAATTTTCAATTATCAATTTACAATTTTCAATCAATGACCAAATTATTCAATTTTCAATTTTGATAATTAAATCATTGAAAATTCCTTGAAAATTGAGCCTTGAAAATTGAAAATTTTAAACTCTTCTATTGACTATAAAACATCTTTCTGATAATCTTCTTAAATAACTCTTAAACATTTTTATACTTGTATGTCCAGACGTTGCGATGTTTGCGGCAAAGGTCCGCTCAGTTCTGCTTCAAGAAGCCACTCTAACATTAAATCCAAGAGACGGCTCTATTTGAATTTACAAACCAAAAAAATTGATGGGGAAAGAAAAAAAGTTTGCGCGAATTGCTTAAAGACAATGAGCAAAACAAAGTAAACCGTTTCATCAATTATATCTCATAAATTAAAACTCCGCCATTTAGGGCGGAGTTTTTGAAAATTACCAATTACTCGCTACTAATTATTTCAATCTATCCTCAATCCACATCAACCGGTTATATTTACAAATTCTTTCACTCCGCGAAAGCGAGCCGGTTTTGATGTATGGAGCTCCAAGGCCGACCACGAGATCGGCAATAAATGAATCTTCTGTTTCCCCGGAGCGGTGTGAGACAATTGCCGACCATCCTTGTTTTGCTGTCATCTGGATAGCGTCAATGGTTTCTGAAAGCGAGCCAATCTGATTTAATTTGATGAGCACGGAATTGACGGCCTTTTTATCAATCGCCATTTTTATCCGTAGAATATTTGTCACCAACAAATCATCACCAACAATTTTTACTTTTTTGCCAACCAATTTTGTCATCTCGGCAAACGCCGCCCAATCGTCTTCGGCAAAAGGATCTTCAATGGAAACAATCGGATATTTTGCCAATAATTTTTTATACCACTCCATCAATTCTTTGCTCTTCAACTTTTTTTCTCGGCCGGAAATTTTTAATTTATAAATTCCCTTTTCATAAAAACTCGAAGCGGCCACGTCCATGCCAATTTTTACTTTTCCAGTATAGCCGGATTTTTTTATGGCTTCCACAATTAAATCCAATGCTTTTTCATTTGACGGAAGCCGCGGGGCAAACCCGCCTTCGTCCCCCACGCCGGTTTCATATCCTTTTTTCTTTAACAAATCTTTTAAGGTATGAAAAATTTCCGAACCGGCGCGTAAGCGCTCATGGAAATTAGAAAAATTTATCGGCATAATCATAAACTCTTGGGGATCAAGACCGCTGTCGGCATGTTTGCCGCCGTTTACAATATTCATCATCGGCACGGGCAAGATGAATTTTTTGTTGTTCACTAACCCCCCGAGATATTCGTATAATTCCACGCCACTTTCCGCCGCGGCCGCCCGGGCGAAAGCCAAAGACACTCCCAAGATGGCATTCGCTCCGAGTCGCGTTTTATTTTTTGTCCCATCAAGTTCAATTAAAAATTCATCCAGCTGTCGCTGATTTAAATTTTTCCCCACCACCGCACTCGCGATGGTTTCGTTAACATTTCTTACGGCTTTTAAAACTCCTTTTCCACCATATCTTTTTTTATCGCCATCACGAAGTTCGAGCGCTTCATAAATTCCGGTTGACGCGCCGGAGGGAACTGAAGCCGTACCCTTCCCATTTTCCACGCCCACTTCCACTTCAATCGTCGGATTGCCGCGCGAATCTAAAATTTCTCTCGCGCGGATTGATTTAATGGTCGCCATAATTTTTAAAAATTTATTTTTCAAATTTAATAAAATATTCTTTTGGTTTTACTTCTTCGGGAAGTGCCGCCGCCCAAGCCGCATCAACTTCGGAAACACGTTTTAATTTTTCACCATCGCGGAAAAATGGATCAACTGCCCGCGATTTGCACAAAACCCTTTGATCAAAATCATCTGGATTATTTTCCGCCCCGATTTGGTTATTCATCCGCGCAAAAAGCAATTTCAATCTTTCATCATCCAGATGACTTTTTATTTTCGCAATTACCTCGTCGTCGGTCGTAAAAAGATCATCTTTGGTCAAATATCCTTTTTCTAGGGCGTACCGCAAACAAGCACCAACGGCCGCGAACATTTTACCATCGTCAAAAGCACAATAGAATTTTCTATTTATTTCGGAAAACAAGTCAACATACTTTTTTGCTGTTTCAAAATTATCAAAAAACCAAACATTATTTTCCGCCCGCAAATGTTCTAAAAAATTCTCTGCTGTTTTATTGTCCATTACTCCAATATCCACGCTATCCCGAAAAAAATAATCAATTCTGTCGGCGCAAAGATCCGGGGAATCTTTTTCTTTCAAAGGAAAATTTTTATCGTCTAAAATATAATCAACATCCAAACCAAATTTTTCAAGAATACTCGGAAGATCAGACTTTTTTACAAACGCCTCGAAAACATCATCTTGATGACTTTGTTTCGCCGCATCTTCACCTTCGCGCAGTGCATAATCGACACCGTGGGAAAAAACAGCGTGGGAAACGTCATGCAGGAGGCCGGCGATTTGCTCTTCTGGCGAAGCACCGTATTTTCTAAGAAGTAAAAATACCCCAACCGAATGCTCAAAACGGCTAACTGGTCCGCCGGGAAAGCCACCAGACGGAACGATCGCGTAGCCAAGCAAATACCCAAATTGGTCAATCCCCTTTAACCTCTGAAATGTCGGACTTTCTAAAAGTTCTAAAACAATCGGCTCGGAAATTTCCACCTCCCCGTAAATCATATCTTTATATTTCATAAATTACTGACCCCCAAATTATTCCTCCCTATTTTCTTGAATTATCACTTCTACAATTTTATCTTTAACAATAAATTCCACCAATCTTTTAATTTCGTCTTGTGCTTTAGTATTTGCGGCCGCGAGCATTTCCGAAGTCGTGGCGTTTTCTTCCGCTTGTTTTATCATCTCGGCCACGGCTTGATTATATCCGTCGTCCCACTCAAAAATTCTTTTCAAAATTCCCTGTTTATTTTCTAAATTTATATCTCCAACAATTCGCGAATTAAAAATTTCTACCGCAGGAATTGAAACTGTCACTTTTTCCGTTTCCACTTTCACGTCGTCCTCACCAAGTTTTGCTAAATCTACCCCAAGATTCACTTCCGCAATTCCATATGCATTTATCGCTTGCCCCCAAAGCATCTGCCGCCAAAAACTATTCGGGTCGCTCGTAATTTTTATATTTTCATTAAAAACAAAACTCTGCGTCACGAGAAATCCTCGGTCGCGCAGCGCCGATAAAATCACCTGACTTGTCACCCGCGGCTCGGCAATACGCCCTGTCCCCCACCAACCGGCAACAATGCCAATCGCAAAAATCACGAGCACCACTCCGACATAAGTAAAAATTTTTTTCATATTATTTAAAAGAAATTATCTGCCAACCATATTTTTCTACTTCTTCCGGCGTGAAAAATTCCGGCCAAATTTTCTTTTCTATTTTCATAAAATCAATTATTTTGATCCCCATCGTGATCTCAGTCGGGGTGCCGGGAATTGAACCCGGGTTACACCCACCCCAAGGGTGCGTCCTACCGTTAGACTACACCCCGACTGAAATCACGATTTCTTTTAGTATAAATGAATTATAGATAACTCGCAATAATCCCCGCAGCTCCAACCTAATTTCGCGCCTTCGCGGATTTTTTACGCTTTTGTTCCAAAAAAAACGGGCCTAACGCAAATGCGCTAGGCCCGAAGAACTGCTCTTTCCCTTTTTCCGGCGTAACCTCCTTTTACGCCGAATCGCTAGACGTAGATGCCGTCGTGGCCGACGAGGCGTTCTTCGAACGAACGCAATTCTCGTTCGTTTTTCACCGCACTCTGCTCCGCCGCCGCTTCTGCGGTAGTCTCTTGGCCATCGCCACGGCCCGTGTCTCCACTATTTTCCCTATCTCCGTCCATCTCTTCTTTCTCCTTTCCTCAAGGAAGATGATGTTTTGGCAGTTCGGGAAAAATTTATTGGATCTTTCCCCAGCTGCCCAAATTTAAACCGCTCCGATTTTTGTCGGAGCGGTTTTTGCGAAAATTTAATTTATTTTAGCAAATTGGAAAACCGTCCCGACAATTCGGAGTAAAAAACCAGAAAGTAAAATAATTTTGGGAAACGATTTTCATATATCAATATTTTATCGCACAGAAAAAATCTGTCAAAAACTACTCCATTATCCCGTCGATATTCACGTCGTACAACATTTTTTCCAACACAAGATTATAATTAAAAATTTCATTTTCCCGAAACCAAATGGCAATTTCTTTTTCCGCTTCTTCCACGCTGCCTGAAGCGTGAATTAAATTTCTGATTGCCCGGTCGTCCAAATCACTCATGTCGTAAGAATCGATCGTAAGGTCGCCGCGGATCGTTCCGACATCAGAAGTTAACGGCTCTGTTCCACCGGTAAGTTTTCTGATAATTCCCACCGCCTTATTCCCCTGCCAAACCATGGCGATCACCGGCCCGGTCGTTAAATATTTTTTAAGCCGCCCCAAAACCGCCCGGCCGCATTCTTCCGGATCTTTGAACGGCGCCACAAGCCCTTTTTTTTCATAAGAAATAATTGATTTTTCTCCAACTTTTCTAATCCAATCCGGATCAACCATGTAGTGTTTCTCCACGGTTTTTGCGTCGGGAGTAGCCATCTTGAGCGCCACCAATTTCAACCCCGTCCGTTCATAGCGATGAATAATTTCCCCGATTAAAGTTCTCTGGATTCCGTCGGGTTTGATAATAACGAAAGTTCGTTCTTTTTTAGGATGGTCCATACTTCCTGTTTAAAATTTATTATTAATTTAAATATCATAGCAAAGGCCAGAGAAAAAGCAAGAGTCACCTCATAATTTCTTAATGTTTAAAAATTTATTTTATCTCAATTTTCATTCCATCGCTCACCATTTTCACATTCCCCTCTTCATCTGTTCTAAAAATTTCCGCGCCGATATTTTCTAAACGTTTTATGGTCATCGCATTCGGATGGCCAAACTGATTGTCAGCGCCAACTGAAACCACGGCAAAGCTTGGCTGAACTTTTTCTAAAAAATTATCACTCGTGGCGTTTTTGCTTCCATGATGGCCGACTTTCAAAACATCTGCTTTTAAATTCGCTCCCCCGCTAATCAATTTTTCCTCCACCTCTGTCTCCGCGTCGCCAGTGAACAGAAATGAAGTTTGGCCGAAAATTAATTTCGCGACAATCGAAGTATCATTTAAATTTTCCACTGACTTTCCCGCTAAATCCTCCGTCGGATACAGAATCTCCGTTTTCACTCCGCCGCCAAAATCAATAATTTGTCCGGCCATCGCAATTTCCATTGGCACATTTTGATTTTTTATTTCTTCTAGCCACGCCAAATAATCCGGCGTCGTATGCGTTACGCCGGTTGATAAAATTTTTTTCACTTCATGTCTTTTTAAAACTTCAATCAATCCGTCCAAATGATCGGCGTGCGGATGTGTCAAAATTATAAGATCAATTTTTCGGTCGTAGAACGGCAGAACTTCCCCGAGTTTTTGCACCACAACATTCGACGGCCCGCCGTCAATCAAAATTTTTTGCTGCTCCGGAGTTTTTATCAAAATCGCATCGCCCTGCCCAACATCAAAAAAATTTACAACAAGTTTTCCGTTGTCTTCAACCGACTGGAAAAAGGCAACGCCGGCCAAAATTAAAATCGCGGAAAATATCCCGACAAGCCGCGTTACCAATTTTTTATTTTTAAAATTAAACATTAAGTTTTTTATTTTTTTGAATCTTCCACCAAATGAACCAACCAATTAATAAATAAAATATTATCAAAAAAATCCAATGTATTTTTCCTGCCTCGCCCGAAGCCCAAGGAATCGCCGCCAAAATTTCCACTGCCTTAATTATATAACTTAAAACTAGCCATGCCAACCAACCAATAATCCGGCCAAGGCCAAGATAAATTATTCCTCCAAGCACGGCGAGCGATCCAAGCGCCATGGCGAGCGGAATCACCGGCAAAATTAAAATATTGGCGAGCGGCGCGATAAACGAAACGCGGCCGAAATTATACAAAATCAACGGCAGGGTTAAAACAATCGCGGACATTGTGGTAGCGAGCGATTCCTTAACTCCGAAAATTGACGGCAACTTTTCAAAATACTTTTCAAAAATCGGTGAAAGGAAAACGAGGCCAATTGTCGCAGCAAAAGATAATTGAAAACCTACATCAAACGCCAAAATTTTTGGATTAAAAACAAGCATTACCGCGGCGGCAAGCAAAAGCACGTTTGTGATTTTTGAGGTCCGGCCGACTTGAGTTGCGACAAGTACAAGCAAACCCATCACGGCCGCGCGAACAACCGAAGAGGCCGCTCCCGTCAAAATTACGAAAAATAAAATTCCGGAAAGCGCGATCCAAAAAGATTTTTTCCGGCCGATGCCGATACTTTTCGTAATTTGTAAAAGCAACACCGCAAGAATTGTGATGTTGTATCCGGAAATCGCGACAATGTGCGTCGTGCCGGTAATGTTAAATTTTTCTGTAAGGTCTGCCGGAATGCCGCGCTTCGCGCCATAAAGCAATCCTCCTAAAAACGCTGCCTGCGGTTCGGGTAAAATGCGGTTCACCGTCGCCACTAATTTTTCTTTGGCCCACAAAACGCCCGCCACAATTTTATTTCCTTCCCCACTTTTTAAAAATTTTATTTCCGGCCAATAACATAATGAATAAATATTTTCCTTGGCCAGATATTTATCATATGCGAAATCTTCAATCGGTTCCGGTTTTTGTAATTTACATTTTATTTCTAATTCATCACCATAACGATAGGCCGGATATAATCTCGCGTTGACTAAAATATTTCCCCAAACCGCCAGCCAACCTCCATCAATCTCCACCCTTTCACTTTTAATTTTTAATTTCACGCCATTGTCTCGCGTATCCGGTTCGGCCGCCACAATTCCGACAAAATTTTTTTCTTGCCCATTATAAAAACTTATTTGATCTTGGTCCCCCGCCGGTATGCTCGCCGCAAAACGCAGCATTCCTAAAAATAAAAAAAATCCGGCGAGGCCGAGAACAATAAATTTTTTATTTCCGGGCCTATCCGCCGATGAGGCAGGCCACCCCCAAAATAAAAAACCGCATCCCGCGACTAAAATCGCGAACGCGGCCCAAAGCGGCAATGATAGATAAGACGCGAGACCAACTCCAACAATAAAAAATAAACAAGAATAGAAAAATATTTTTGATTTAGACATACCCTCCCCTATGTCACAAAGACCCACACTACTGAATACTTTGGATTTGGCAAGTGCCGTCGGCGTTACAAAAATTACTTCTGATCGGGATAATAACTGACTTAAAAGTCGCACCTTTGATCATAATGGTAGAGGAATTTCCGTCGTGCAGATTAAAAGCGATTGTTTTGCCAGAACCGCCATTCATATCGGCTTTGATAGAGAGTTCGACATATCCACCTTTCGGGATTTTTAAATCTATATTCGAAAACACAGCCCTCCCGTTACTATCCAAAGCCGCCACCATACCGAGAGTTTCACCAGTCGTGTCGTTATAAAGAGTAATATTCTTTACGTCGCTGTTGGTGGCGGTGCCATTTTTGATAGCAATGATCTGTTCGACATTCAGCGGCTCAACTGATCCGGCCGAGATTTTCACTTGGGTAAAACGGAAATCAACAGCATCCGGGTCGACTCCAATATCAACTATCGGATGCAAATTACCATTATATAAGACGGCACTCCCAACGGTAACAATATTTAATAATCTACTTCCAGTTTTTCTAATATCGTCTGGAAAAAAAGTTTTTTTGATGTTTTTTTCCTCAACCAACTTCTTTTTTATAGCAATTTCTTTTGCCTCTTCTTCGTTTATGTCAGCCCTCTCTCTTACTGTGCCACGTACTTTTCCATTCACCTGAATAACCAAATCAATTTCTTCTTCAACAATAAGTGCCGGGTCATATTCCGGCCACTTTTCCAAATGGATACTTTTTTTGTTGCCGAGTTTTTCCCAAAGTTCTTCGGCAATGTGCGGGGCAAATGGGGCTAAGAGAGTAATTAGTAATTGGTAATTGGCAACTGGTAATTCTTCTTGCGCCGCCATTTCATTTGTTAAAATCATCAAGGCCGAAACCGCTGTGTTAAATTTCATTTGCTCAATATCTTCTCCTACTTTCTTTATTGTCTGATGTATCAACCTCTCCAATTTTTCATTTTTAATTGTAATTTTTAATTTTGCATTTTTAATTTTGCATTTTTCTTGCAACCGCCATATCCTCTCTAAAAAACGAAAAACTCCAACCACGCCTTTTTCATCCCATGGAATTGCCTGCTCAAACGGACCCATAAACATTTCGTAAACCCGAAGCGTGTCGGCGCCAAAACGCGCCACAACATCATCGGGATTTACCACATTGCCGCGCGACTTACTCATTTTTTCTCCGCCCTCGCCCAGAATCAAACCGTGCGAAGTTCTTTTTTTGTACGGTTCATCGCCGCATTCTTTGGGAATCGCGCCAATATCATACAAAAATTTATACCAAAATCTGGAATACAATAGGTGCAGTGTCGTGTGTTCCATTCCGCCATTGTACCAATCCACGGGCATAAAATATTTCAAACTTTTCTCTCCGGCAAATTCTTTTTTATTTTTCGGATCAGCGTAGCGCATAAAATACCACGACGACCCGGCCCAGTTTGGCATTGTGTCTGTTTCCCGTCGCGCCTCGCCGCCGCACTTCGGACATTTTGTCTTCACCCATTTTTCTATCGCGGCCAGCGGCGATTCTCCGGTATCAGTCGGCTCGTATTTTTTAACTTTTGGCAATTCCACCGGCAAATCCTTATCTGGCACCGGCTGCCATCCGAGATTTAACTCATCAGCCGCAAAAAATTCTTCCAAAATTTCCGGTAACTCGGTAATTCCCCACAGCGAACCAAAATGCTTCTTATCTTCAAAAATCCTTACCGCGCCATTTAACTCCTTATAGTCATCTTGAATATTCAAAGGAATATATGGATCGTCTTTAGAAAAATATAAAACAGAAGACATTACTAAACTTTTCAATTTAGAAAAGTCAATTGGAACCCCACCAAACCGAGCGATCGTGGCAATTTCATCCTCGGAAAAATCATATTTCTTTAACTGCTGCCAATCAGAACTTTTGCCAACCGGCGCGACTAAAATTAATTTTTTAACAGATAAATTATTCTTCAAAATAAACTGACACGCTGCGGGGCCACCCAAACTATGACCCATAACAAACAAATCATCATCAGAAGTTATACCGAGTTTTCCTAATTCGCTCAACCAATCTTTTAAATAAAGCTTTTCTGGCTTCGGCAAGTCTGGGATAATTACCTCAAAACCACGCTCCTCCATCTGTTTTTTAAACCACGGAAACCAATTTTCTTGTGGATTGCCACCCAAGCCATGAATCAATAATATTTTCTGTTTTTTCTTCGCGCAATTTTCACAATACACCAAGGGAATCGGCTCGCCCCAATATCTTTGACGCGAAAAAACCCAATCGCGCAATTTATAATTCACGGCCTTTTTACCAATATGTTTTTCTTCCAACCACTTGATAATTTTTTCTTTTGCCTCAGCCGTCGGCAATCCGTCAAGAAAATCTGAATTAATTGTCGTGCCCTCCCCCGCGAAAGCGTGTTCTGGAGTCCTGTCTTTAGACAGGGGTTCTCCGGCTGAAGCCGGGACTCCGCTAAATTTAACCACTTCGCGAATCGGCAAACCAAATTTTTTGGCAAATTCAAAATCGCGTTCATCATGCGCCGGGACAGCCATAATCGCCCCGGTGCCGTAGCCGGTTAAAACATAATCCGCTGCCCAAATCGGAATTTCTTCATTGTTCGCCGGATTCACCGCCTTGATCCCTTTTAACTCCACACCGGTTTTTTCTTTTTGTAATTCCGTCCGCTCCAAATCAGATTTTTTCTTCGCATCATTAATATATTTTTCAACTTCGCCCCAATTTTTAATTTTCAATTTTAAATTTTCAATCAACTTATGTTCCGGCGCCAATACCATATACGTCGCGCCAAAAAGCGTGTCCGGCCTGGTCGTGAATACTTTAATTCTTAATTCTGAATTCTTAATTCCAAAATCTACCTCCGCGCCTTCTGATTTTCCAATCCAATTAATCTGCCCTTCTTTAATGCGCGGAGAATAATCAACTTTTTCCAAACCGGAAAGCAGCCGTTCGGCGTATTTGGTAATTTTTATCATCCACTGCTCTTTCATCTTTTTTACGACCGTCCCGCCGCAGCGTTCGCAAACGCCGTTCACCACTTCTTCATTTGCTAAACCAATTTTACATTTTGTGCACCAATTGATAGCGATTTTATCTTTGTATGCCAAACCGTGTTTAAAAAATTGCAAAAACATCCATTGTGTCCATTTATAATATTCTGGATCAGTCGTGTTAATTTCCCGCGACCAGTCAAAGGAAAATCCGAGCGACTTTAATTGGCGCGTAAAATTTTTAATATTTTTTTCCGTGGCCACTGCCGGCTGAATCCCGGTTTTGATAGCATAATTTTCCGTGGGCAAACCAAAGGCATCCCAGCCGATTGGGTACAAAACATTTTTTCCCTGCATCCGATTTTTTCTGGCGACAATATCAAGCGCCGTATAACTTCGCGGATGGCCGACGTGCAACCCTTCTCCCGAGGGATAAGGAAATTCAATTAAACAATAAAACTTTTCTTCGCCCGCCTTAGCTCGAGCGGCGGCGGGTTCTTTAACTTCATAAATCTTTTCCTTCTCCCATTTCGCCTGCCACTTCTTTTCTATTTTCTTAAAATTGTATTCCATATTTTAATATCTTAACACAACCGACAAAATAAAAAAACTCCGCGTCCCAACCCGAAGGCCGAAAACGCGGAGCACTGCCTCCATTCATGCGACAACCTCCACTAGCCGCACTCCCATCTTGGGATGTTTCTTCGTGGTGTGTCGCCACTCGCCGACCGAGAACCGGAGGTCTCGCATGGCGCACCGGCCGAAAGCGTGGAGAACGCTGTCCGCGCCGTAGCGAGTCGCGAGCAGTGTGTCCGTCTCGGGATCCAGGATCTCCCCGCCGAGTCCGCCGATGTACCAGAGGATGGCGTACTGCGGCAGAGTGATGATCCGCCGGCCTCTCTCAAGAGCCATTTCGTAACCCCGGTAAGACCGATCGCCGGCACCCGGGCAGTGTTCCTGGGCGTCAACCAGAAGCCAGCGTCCTTCTCTAACCGGCTCCCAGACGATTTGACCCGGGTCGTCCACCAGCATTCGATGCGGCAGAGCGGCCATGAGACGCGCGCCCGGAATTTCGTATTCCGAGGGCTCGTAGATGAGATTCTTCCCCATGGCGAACCACTCCCGAATCTGGTCGTCAGTCCCAGAAGGAACCTTGATCCGGAGCTCTGCCGCGATGTGGACGTTATCCGCTATGAGAGAGCGGTAGAATCCCTGCATCATCAGCTGCTGCTTCTCCGCCCAGGACTTCTCGGACGATTTCGATTCTGCCCGACCAATGAGGTATCTCCCGACGTACATCAGAAATTCCTCAGAGGCCGGGAAGAGAGCCATTGTACCCGCTCGAATTTCTTGAGCCACAGCAGACCACTTGGTCTCCATGACCCGCAGGCTCTGACCCTCGAGATCGGTGAACTCCTTCTTCTCCGGAAGTTTCGCTCTCCCGACCGCGGCCAGGATCTGGTCGATCTTGCTCGTCTCGCCGGACATTTCCAAAAGGTGCCCGAGAAACAAAATGAAATTCTGCAACGCGAGACAGAGCGCTTCGCGGCCGAACCGAATCCTCGCTACAGCCACTTCCCACCGTTCTTCCACCCGGCAGAGAATGACTTCCTCGCCGGCCTCAAGACCAGCACATGAAGGCGCCCTCATCCTCGTTCTCCTTCCCAGAAGCCCGCTCGGGGCCTAAATTCTACACCCTCTTCCGCACATTCGCGGAACACCTAATTTAAACAGTTTATATTAAAAATGTCAAGAACAATTTTAAATAATCAAAATAAAAAAGGGCTGGCACAAAACCAAACCCCTTGCCTTACTTCTTTCCTCGCTTCACTTTTCTCCCGATTTCTCTACGCCAATCGCCCGCAGGAAACTGCCGCTCACAGCGATCCTTGAGACGCCGCGACAAGACCTCTTCTTTTTTGTCCCCGATTGGACAAAACAAAGGCAATGTTTCGCCATTCGCTTTTCAATCTCGGCGCGGTTCCAAGGAAAATTTTTCCACTCCGCAATAGCGCGATCGCAGGGCCTGCAGAACTCGTCCGGATTGCTCCGAGCCAATGAACATCCGCAGCACGCACACTTTCGTCCCTCACCGAAGTCGCAAACCGGCTGATCCCGCCGGAGCGCGCTATACGACTCCTCCCCGCCGCCCTCGCACACTTCTTCGCCCTTCATTCCGGCCACGGCCGCGCGCAGAGCGACAATATCACCTCGCAGTTTTCCCCGCTTTTTCTTTCCCATCTTATCCTCCTTCGCCTCACTTTACTTTTTTTATTTTAAAAAGTCAAAAAAGCCCGCCTCGCCGGCGAACTTTTTTTTAACTTCAAACTTCCAACTTCTGTCTTCCATTTTATGCCCATCCTCTCGCCTTAATCGCTTTTTCCAGCCGCCCAAGCGCTAGGGCAAAAACCGCGGTGCGAAAATCGGTTTTATTTTCTTCCTTAATTTTCCAAGCCGCGTCAAAATTATCCACCATTATTTTTTTTAATTTTTCAAAAACTTCTTTTTCCGACCAATAATAATTCGCCAAATTTTGCACCCACTCAAAATAGGAAACCGTCACTCCGCCGGCGTTCGCCAAAACGTCGGGCACGACAAGCACGCCTTTTTTAAATAATTTTTCGTCAGCTTCCGGGGCGGTTGGGCCGTTTGCCAATTCCAAAATAATTTTAGCTTTTACGCGGCCGACATTTTTTCCTGTGATTTGATTTTCCAGAGCCGCCAAAACTAAAATGTCGCAATCCGTTTCCAAAAGCTTTTCATTTGTCACGTGCGTATGATTTTTACAAGAACATTTTATTTCCTCGCAATCACAAACATCAACCACTCCTTTTTTCTCTTTCATTTTCGCGATGGTGTGCGAATCAAATCCCTTGCCGGATTTATCAACGATCGCGGTTTGCGAATCGGAAACACCAATAATTTTATAACCGGTGTGGAAACATAAATCAGCCATGTTCGCTCCGGCATTACCAAATCCCTGAACTACAACTTTTGTTTTTTTCGGATCAATTTTCATCTTTTTGGCGATTTCTTCCAAAACATAAAATCCGCCCTGGGCCGTGGCTGTGCCGCGCCCAGCCGAACCGCCGAGCTCGATCGGTTTTCCCGTCACAACGCCGGGAACATTATATCCTTTGATTTTAGAAAATTCATCCATAATCCAAGCCATAATTTGCGGCGTGGTGTAAACATCTGGCGCGGGAATATCTTTGTCCGGCCCGATATAATCTCGAAGAGCTTGGGTGTAGCCGCGCGTCAATCTTTCAAGTTCCATCACACTTAATTTTTTCGGATCAACCGTCACGCCACCCTTTCCCCCACCGTAAGGAATCCCGACCGCCGCGCATTTTATTGTCATCCAAAAAGACAAGGCTTCAACTTCGTTCAGGTCGGTTTTGGGATGAAAACGAATCCCGCCCTTAAACGGCCCGCGCGCGTCGTTCCACTGAACGCGATAACCGTCAAAAATTTTTACTTCACCGTTATCCATTTTTACCGGAATAAAAAATTGGTGAATCTTTTTTGGTTTTTTTAAAATTTCCAAAACCGCCGGGCTCAATTTTACCAAGTCCGCCGCCTTTTTTAGTTGGGTAAGCGCATTTTGAAGTGGTGACATATTTTTTTATTTGCTATTTATTTTTTGTAAATAACTATAGGCTGACAACGCCGCTTTTGCTCCTTCTCCCGCGGCGATTATAATTTGTTTATACGGCACAGTTGTCGCGTCACCGGCGGCAAAAACTCCGGCAATATTCGTTTCATTTTTATCATTCACAATTATTTGTTTTCGCGGATCAAGCGCCACCATTTTACCGACAAAATCAGATTCCACGATATGGCCGATCTCCACAAAAATTCCCGCGACTTCCAAGTCGCGAGATTCTCCATTATCATTTCTATCGACCCTGACGCCTTCTATATTTTTTTCTCCTTTTATTTCCTTAACTTCTGAATTTAAAATAATTTCCACGTTAGATAATTTCTTAACATCATTTACCCGCACCGTTTCGCCCTTAAATTCGTCTCGCCGGTGAATCAAAAAAACTTTCGCCGCGAATTTTGCCAAAAGTAAGGCGGCGTCCAGCGCGGCGTTTCCTCCGCCAATCACCGCCACGTTTTTATTTTTGAAAAACGGCGCGTCGCAAGTCGCGCAATAAGAAATTCCATTTCCCTTAAACTTATCTTCATTAGGCAATCCAAGTTTTCTGGGCACCGCGCCAAAAGATAAAATTAAAGATTTGCCCTCATAAACATTCCCGTCTTTATCGCGTAGGGAAAAAAGATCATTTTCTTTTTTAATTTCATTTGCTTCGGCATTTTTTACTTCCGCCCCAAGGCGCTCTGCCTGGGCTTTCATTTTTTCCATCAATTCATATCCCGAAATCAAATCAATGCCGGGAAAATTTTCCACCTTGGAAGCATAAACCGCCTGTCCGCCGAATTCTTTCGCCAAAACCAAAGTTTTCATCGCTCGGCGCGCGGCGTAAATCGCCGCCGTAAATCCGGCCGGCCCCCCGCCGATTATTATGAGATCATACATATTTTTTAGCCAATAAATTTTTCCAATCTCTTTACAATCTCCTCTTTACTTTGCACTCCGACAAATTCATCAACCACTTGCCCGCCTTTAAAAATTTTAAAAGTCGGAATGCTCATCACATTATATTTCTCCGCCGTCCCCGTCGCTTCATCAACATTTAATTTCGCAACCTTCACTGCCTTGCCTTCCATATCTTTCGCGACCTCTTCCACAATCGGCCCCATCATTTTGCACGGTCCACACCAACTCGCCCAAAAATCAACGAGTACCGGCACTTCCGATTTTAAAACTTCGTTCTCAAAATTTTGATCGTTTAAAATAATTTCTGGCATAAATTTTAGCAAAACAAACAATTACTAATTACTAGTTACTATTTACCAATTAACAAAAAGTAATTAGCAGCTGGTAAATGGTAATTGTTATTTTGTTGTCTTGTTATTTTGTTATCTTGAAATTATTTATTCCAATTTTCTAATTCTCTTTTCTTCTTTATAAAAAGCCAGCATGTCGCCAACCTGAATAACCGGTTTGCCTTTAAATTTTATACCGCATTCTTGGCCGGCCGCGACTTCTTTAACTTCGGATTTTGCCGATTGTAGTTGCAAAAGAATTCCCTCGCCGACTTCTTCTTGTTTTCGCAAAACTTTTACTTTAACCGGGCTCGTGGCTTTGGCGTCAAAAGTGATTTTCCCTTCTTCTACTTTTCCCCCGACAATCATGCTCGCCGCTTCCGTCCGAAAAATCGCCATCACTTTCATTTTTCCAAGTTCAGTCCGGATAATTTCCACGTCAAGCAAGGCCTCCAAGCCTTTATTAACTTCATCAATCAAATTATAAATAATGTTAAATATTTTTATTTCCACGCCTTTGTCGCGCGCCAACTCGGAAACGTTCGGTCCGGTCAAAACATTAAACCCGAAAATTTTCGCGCCGATCGCTTCGGCCTGCAAAACTTCTGCCTCGGTGATATTTCCCAGGCCGCGGGAAACAATTTCCAAACTCACGGTCGGATAATCCATCTTTTCAAAAGACGCCAAAAGCGCTTCAAGCGATCCCAAAACATCTGTTTTCAAAATTATATTTAATTTTTTCTTTTTCTTTTCTTCCTCTTCGGTAGATTTTTTAACGGTCACCTGATCACGCTGGGCATAAGTCGGTTTTATTTTTCTCTGACACGCGCCAAGATCACTTTTAACTTCCAAAATATCTCCGACTTGCGGCGCGGCTTTTAAACCCAAAATTTTTACCGGCGTTCCCGGGCTTGCCTCGTCCACCACTTCCCCGCGAAAATTCTTCATCGCCCGAACGCGGCCATACAAAACATTATCAATTGTTAAATTTTCATTTCGACCGAGCGTGCCAGCCTGAACCAAAACCGTGGCCACCGGGCCTTCACCCTTATCAATGTGCGCTTCAATCACCGTGCCCAGGGCGCAACGCGCGGGGTTCGCCACAATTTTTTCTTTTTCCATCTCGGCAATCAAAAGCACCATGTCCAAAAGTCCGTCAATGCCCGTCATTTGTTTTGCGGAAATCGGCACGCAAATCGTTTTTCCTCCCCAATCTTCCGGGATTAAATTCAAGGCCGCCAATTCTTGTTTTATTTTTTCAATGTTGGCTTCCGGCTTATCAATTTTATTTATCGCCACAAGAAACGGAATTTTCGCCGCTTCAATAATTTTAATCGCTTCTTTAGTTTGCGGCTGAACACCGTCGTCGGCGGCCACAACTAAAATAGCAATGTCGGCGATTTTCGCGCCGCGGCTGCGCATGGCGGTAAAAGCTTCGTGGCCCGGCGTATCAATAAAAGTTAAAACTCTATCTTTATATGTCGCCTGATAGGCGCCAATGTGTTGAGTAATGCCGCCCGCTTCCGATTCCATCACGTGAGTTTTTCTGATGGCATCGAGCAATTTTGTTTTTCCATGGTCAACGTGACCCATCACGACCACCACCGGCGGTCGCGCTCGGAGAGTTGATTTTTCGTCTTGCCCCATCAATTCTTTAACTTTATCTCCGACAAAATCTCCGCCCGTTTCATCTTCAACAATTTTTTCCACTTCAAAACCCATATCTTCGGCAACAATCGCCCCGGTTTCATAATCTATGCGTTCATTAAGCGACGCCAAAATTCCATTTTTCATTAATTCTTTAATCACGCCCGTCACTGGTAAATTCAATCTCGCGGCAAAATCGCGAACCGTAATCACTTGCGGCAATTTTACTTTAACTTTTTCTTTGGCGACCGCGCCGATTTCTTCTTCCGGCGCGAGTTTTGCCAATTCCGCTGCTTTTCTTTTTTCCAATTCTTTTTTGAGGCTCGGCCAGCTGTTTATGATTTTATGCGCCAGCCGATCATCAATTTTGATTGCTCGCTGACCAATATCAAAACCGAGCGTCGGCAAGACGTCTTTCAATTCTTGGGTCGTCATCTGAATTTTTCTCGCGAGTTCGGTAATGTTCATGTGATTAAGTTAACCCTCTCGGGTTCTTGTAACTTACTATTTTTTTTAGTTTTTGTCAAACATTAAATAAAAAAATCCCCGCGCCGATTGATGTTTAGTCAAAAGGCACGGGGCGAGTTTCTCCCCGCTTGTCCTTCCCGCGAAAGCCTGCCTCGTCAGCACGGCGGGCGAAAATCCAGATTTCTAGATCCCCGGGCCAGCTCTCTTGCCAAAAATCCTCTTTTATGATACGATAAAAATACTTCAAGCTAAGGCTAGAGTAGCTCTGGCCGAAGTATAATTTAATTTAAACCTAGGCAAATCATAAGCATCGGAAACAATCGGAAATTTTGATTATATTTAAGATGTCAAACAATCTCAAAAAGCTTATTCTGAATTCGGAAGACGAAAATTTAATCAAGATGAATTCTTTATACGATTCACCTTTGGTTTGTGATTTGCTGTTAAAGTCTTATGCAAAATCCATTTTGGATCGCGGCTATATTGATTGCCGGAACGGCCGCTGGTTACTTTCTAAGAAAACTCCTGGCCAAAAGGCTGGCCGGATCAGTTGAAGAAAAGGCGGAAAAATTACTGGCGGAAACCAGAACCAAACAACGGGAATTGCTCCTTCAGGCGAGAGACAAAGCAATCCAAGTAATTGATAACGCAAAAAAAGAGGAAGAAGATCGCCGGCAAGAATTACAAGCCGCGCAAAAAAGATTGGAAAAGCGCGAGTCGCTTTTTGACCAAAAACTTCTTGAGCTCCAGGAAAAACAACAGAAACTCTACGACCGCGCCAACCAAATTGAAAAAGTAAAAGGCGAGATTCAAAAAATAAAAGAGGATCAATTGGCGAGATTGGAACAAATCGCCGGACTGAATCGCGAAGAAGCCAAGCAGCTGCTTTTTGATAAAGCGGAAAAAGGAATCCAGGCGGAACTTGTTAATCGCATCAATAAATTGGAAAGAGAATCAAGCGAGGTCCTCGACAAAAAAGCGCGGGACCTTTTATCTTTGGCAATTGAGCGTTGCGCCTCCTCGCACGCGACAGAAACTACGACTACAACCGTTCCTCTTCCATCGGACGAAATGAAAGGAAGAATTATCGGACGTGAAGGAAGAAATATTAAAACCATTGAACAACTTACCGGCACGGAAATTATTGTTGATGACACCCCAGAAGCGATTACTGTTTCCGGCTTCAGCCCGATCAGACGGCACGTTGCCAAACGCGCCTTGGAAAAATTGATTTTGGACGGAAGAATTCATCCGGGCCGAATTGAAGAAGCAGTGGAACAAGCCAAAAAAGATTTGGCGATTGATATTAAAAAAGCCGGCGAAGAAGCAGTTTACGAACTGGGCGTGGCCGGACTTGATCCAAAATTAGTTCAAGTTTTAGGAAGATTAAAATACCGCACAAGCTATGGGCAAAATGCCTTAAAACACTCGGTTGAAGTTGCCCACCTCTCGGCGCTTTTGGCCGAAGAGCTTGGCGCCAATGTTACTGTCGCCAAAAAAGCGGGATTGCTCCACGACATCGGTAAGGCGGTTGACCATGAAGTGACCGGCACCCATCCGGAAATCGGCAAAGACATCGCCAAAAAATTCAACTTGCCGGAAGAAATTATTATCCCAATCGCCACGCATCATGAAGACGCACCGCCAACTCTTGAAGCCATTATCGTTAAAGTGGCCGACGCAATTTCGGGCGCGAGACCGGGAGCAAGAAAAGACACTTACGAACATTACTTGCAAAGATTGGAAGATTTGGAAAAAGTGGCGACCTCTTTTGACGGCATTGAAAAAGCTTACGCCATTCAAGCCGGCCGCGAGATCAGAGTTTTTGTCGCGCCGGATAAAATTGATGATTTAGCCGCCTTGAAACTGGCTCAAGCAATTGCTAAAAAAATTGAGGAAGAATTAAAATACCCGGGTGAAATAAAAGTTAACGTTATCAGAGAAAAAAGAATTATTGAGTACGCACGCTAATATATGTTAAAAATATTATTCTTCGGCGATGTTTCCGGCCGAATCGGACGAACTGCCGTCGCGAAAATTTTGCCGACTATCCGAAAAAAACTTGATCCTGATTTGGTTATTGCCAACGTGGAAAATATCGCGCACGGCACGGGCATCACGGAAAAAACTTTAAAAGAACTCGCGGACGCCGGCGTTGATTTCTTCACTTCCGGTGATCATGCTTTTGATAAAAAAGAAGCCATCGGAATTTTGGAAGATAAAAATTCCATGCTCATCCGTCCGGCAAATTATCCGCCTGACGCTCCGGGGGCCGGGGCGAAATTGTTTGAGATTGGCACGAAAAAAATTCTTGTGATAAACTTGATGGGAAGAGTTTTTTTGAAAAGCCAATACGACTGCCCGTTCCGCGGAGCCGACGAAATTCTGGAAGAATTTGGAGATGAAAATCTTTCGGCAGTTATTGTTGATTTCCACGCCGAAGCCACTTCGGAAAAAAATGGCCTGGCCCGATATTTGGACGGGCGAGTTTCCGCGGTCTTGGGAACGCACACTCACGTTGGTACTGATGACTGGCAAATTCTCCCTGGCGGCACCGGATTTGTGACAGACGTTGGTATGGTCGGCGCCAAAGATTCAATTTTGGGCGTAGACAAAAAAGGAATATTAAAAACCTTCTTGACGCAAATTTCAGAGGCTCATGAAATTCCCGAGGAAGGAATCTGTACAGTGAACGCGATTTATTTAGAAATTGATCCCAAAACAAAATTGGCCAAAAAAATCAAAAAAATAAAAGAAGAAGTTAAAATATAATCTTTTTATTTGAAAGGGGGTGAAGACATGACAAAAGCAGAATTAATTGAAAAAATCGCCGTCGCCCTGGAAGTTCCAAAGACAACTGCTGACAAAATGATGGAAACCTTTATGGAGACCGTCACCTCAACTTTAAAATCCGGTGGTGAAGTTACTTTGACCGGTTTTGGCACCTTCTCGGCAAAAAAGAGAGCGGCCAGAATGGGCGTGAACCCGAAAAAACCGGGAGAAAAAATTCAAATCCCGGCTATGACCGTTCCGAAGTTTAAAGCAGGAAAATCTTTGAAGGATGCTTTAAGATAAATTTTGTCTATTCGCTTCTAGAAGCTTTCCCCGCCCGCAAGGGCGGGGTTTGTTTTACAAAAATACCCCGAGATTTTCGGAGTATTTTAAACTTTAAATTATTTTTTATTACCGGCTGACGAAAATCGTCGCGCCAAGTTCCGGATCGCATGACCCGACTTCAATCCGTCCGGTTTGTGATCTGTTAACGTAATAATCCGTGAACGCGGCCGAACCGGTATACGGATCATAAGGAATAAGCCCTAAATATTTTGGAATCAAAACCTCGCTCAAATCAAGACAACTTACAGCCGACGGTTTTCCCGCACACCCAACGTCACAACCGCTCGCGTTTGTCCCCAAAATTTGCACAGTGGAGGTGACATCATCAATTTTCGGGGGCAATGTCCCGTCTTCGTCCACGGCGTATTGAAGGACTGCTTCCAAGACCGCTGAAGTATCTGTCCAGCGGCGGGCGTTACGGGACTCGGCAAATCTTTTCGCCGGATCAACGGCGATAAAAATCGCCGAAGCCAAAAAAGCGATAATTCCGACGACGATTAATAATTCAATCAGGGTGAAGCCGTGATTTTTTTTCATAGATTTTAATTTAATTACTTTTATCCATTATACCACTTTTCCACCTTGTCAACAAAAACAAAATGCGCCCAACAGGAATCGAACCTGTAACCTTATCCTTAAGAGGGATCTGCTCTGCCAATTGAGCTATGGGCGCAAATATTTTATTTAATTTTCCTAAAATGCCCTCGCCAGGATTCGAACCTGGATCACTGGTTTCGAAGACCAGTACTCTATCCATTGAGCTACAAGGGCTTATTCTGACTACCCGCAATTTTTTAATGAATACGGATAAGCTCTCTGCGATGCAAAAATTTTAAAGCCACCTGTGGCCGCATAATAACCGATTTATCAGAATATCATCAATACTAAAAACTTTCAAGACGCAAACGGCGGGAAAAATATCCCGCCATTTTCAATATCATTATGCTATGACCACTTTTTTGTTTTCAAGGCGGCGTTCGCGGCTTCAACCTGCGCTTCTTGTTTACTCGACCCCTCCCCCATCGCCACCAATTCTTTTTCCAAATAAACTCCCACTTTAAAAATTTTCGCGTGATCCGGACCGGTTTCTTCCAAAACTTTGTAAGTCGGCGTCACGCCGCATTTTTCTTGGGTAATTTCTTGAAATTTGCTTTTTGGATCAAGATATAATTCGTGTTCCAAAATATACGCCAGTTTAATGATCAAAAATTTCTTGAGAAAATCTCGAGAAACAATATAACCCTGATCAAGATAAATCGCGCCAACCAGCGCCTCGAAAGCGTTGGCTAAAATATATTGCCTGGCTTTTGACTCGGCCGCTTCTTTTGATTCTCCTTTGCTCAAATAAAGAAATTCTTCAATGCCAATTTCTTTGGCAATCTCGGACAACATTTTCGCGTTCACGAGACTCGCCCGCCAGTTGGTCAGCTCCCCTTCCGGGTTTGGATAACCTTGATAAAGATATTCTGTCACCACAAGTTCCAGCACGGCATCGCCTAAAAATTCCAACCGTTCGTTGTGCGCCAATTTAAATCCGGGATTTTCATTTAAGTAAGAACGATGGACCGCCGCCTGCATCAAAATTTCTATATTTTTAAATTTCACGCCGATCTTTTCCTCCAATTTGGAAAAGTCTTTCATAACTTAAATTGCTGAATGGTTACATGGCTAAATTGCTTTTTTGGACAATTTAACAATGTAACAATTTAACAATGTATTATTTTTTATCTTTTTTATTTTTTTCCTCCTCCTCTTTTATTTCTCCCGCCGCCAACGCGTCTTTATAAATCGCCCCCAAAACTCCATTCACGAATTTTCCCGAGGAACCGCTACCAAAAGCCTTGGCAAGTTCAATCGCTTCGTTGATCACGACGCGCGGTGGCACGGTTTTCCCGTCTTTTGCCTCGGCGAATTTCAATTCATAAATTCCCAGCCGTAAAACATTCCGATCAATCAAGGTTATTTTTTCAATCGGCCACTCGGGCGCGTATTTTTTTATCAACTTATCTATTTCTTTTCTATTCTCCACCACGCCGTCCACCAATTCAATAACAAAATCATTCTCATTAAATTTTGGAGCAAACTCTTTGAGATTTTTTTTGGCGGCAACACGCGTCGCCGCCTCCTTCTCCCCCATAAAATCCCACTCGTAAAGTGTTTGGAGGGCAATGGTTCTGGCAAGATGTCTATTTGCCATATTTTCAAAAAACAATAAATTACTCAATTGTTATTTTGTTTTTTTCTTCTTCGGCGTTCTCATTTTTACGACTTCGCGGCCGGCGTAAGTCCCGCATGATTTGCAAAGATGGTGGGACAGCACCGGTTTTTTGCATTTTGGACAAACGGAAAGATTTGTCTTTTTCAAGGCAAAGTGGGCCGCTCTTCTTCTTTTGTGAGAACTAGTTCTCCTATGACCTGGTAGTGCCATATTTTTTATTTAAGATTTATGATTTAAAATTTTTAATTATACAAACGTCACGCTCGCCGCTCGGTCGTCCGCTTCTTTAAATCTCATCAAGCGCACGCCTTGCGTCGCGCGCCCCAAAGTGGAAACGCTCTTGAACGGCAACCTGATTACCTGTCCATATTTGGAAATAATAATCAAATCTCTTTCATCTTTGCTTGAAGTAATAAATCCTGAAATTATTTTTCCGGTCTTCGGCGTTGTCTTCGCGGTTTTAATGCCCGAACCGCCGCGTCCCTGAATTTTATAATTTTTGAGATTTGTTCTTTTTCCAAAACCGTTTTCCATTAAGACAAATAAATCAAGCAAATTTTTTGTCACAAGTGCCGGATCAATCACATCCATTCCAATCACTTCATCTTTTCCTTTCAAACGGATGCCGCGAACGCCGGTTGCGGCGCGCCCCATTGCCCGGACATTTTTTTCTCTGAAACGAATAGCTTGGCCAACCGCCGTAATCAAAATTATTTCATCATTTCCCGAAGACGGCTTCACCCATTCCAGACGATCCCCGTCTTTCAATTTTATGGCAATCAAACCCGAGCGGCGGACATTATCAAAATCTTTCAAATCAACTTTTTTAATCACCCCGGCGCGCGTCACCATCACTAAATATTTAAAGTCGGCTTCACCAAGTTCTTTAACGGAAAGAATCGCGGAAATTTTTTCTTCCGGAGCGAGCTGTAAGAAATTGACGAGCGCCTGGCCTTTTGAAGTTCGGGAAGCTGCCGGAATATCATAAGCTTTCAATTGAAAAACTCTGCCGCGCGTCGTGAAAAATAATAAATCAAGATGAGTAGTTGTAGAAATCAAGTGCTCGACCGTATCCTCTTCTTTAGTCGTAAGTCCCATTACCCCTTTACCGCCGCGGCTTTGCGTTCGGAAAGTTTCCGGAGGAAGACGTTTGATATAACCGTCGGCGGTCACCACAATAATCGTTGATTCGTTCGGGATCAGATCTTCCACGGAAAAATCTTTTACCGCGTGAGCAACAATTTGTGTTTTTCTTTCGTCGCCGTATTTCGCTTTTATTTCTTCAATGTCTTTTTTAATCAAACCAAGAATTCTTTTGGGCGAAGCCAAAATTTCTTCCAACTCTTTAATCAGCGCCATTTTCTCCTTCAACTCTTGTTCAATTCTTGTTCTCTCAAGATTCGCGAGTTGCTGCAATTTCATTTCTAAAATCGCCACGGCCTGAACTTCCGTCAGCTTAAACTGCTTCATCAAATTAACCTTGGCCTCTTCCTTATCTTTTGATTTTTTTATCAATTTAATGACTGCATCAATATTGTCAAGGGCGATTTTCAAACCTTTCAAAATATGTGCGCGGTCTTTGGCGCGATTTAATTCAAATTCCGTCCGGCGGCGGATTACTTCCTTCCGGTGCGCCAAATAATATTCCAAAATCATTTTTAAATTCAAAACTTTCGGCTGGATTCCGTCCACCAACGCCAGCATATTTACATGAAAAGAATCCTGCAATTGCGTCATGTCAAAAAGCTGGTTTAGAATTTTCTTGGGATAAGAATCTTTTTTAAGTTCAATAACAACGCGCACGCCTTCTTTGTTTGACTCATCGCGAAGGTCACGGATCCCTTCTATCTTTTTATCTTTAACGAGCGTGGCGATTTTTTCAAGGAGGGTGGCTTTGTTTACCTGAAAAGGAACTTCGGAAACAATTATTTTAAACTGGCCGGCCTTGTCTTCCACAATTTCCGTTTTGGCGCGCATCACAATCGGCCCCTTGCCCGTAGCGTAAGTTTGTTTAATCGCCGCCACGTCATATATAATGCCGCCAGTCGGAAAATCCGGACCTTTAACAAATTCGCACAATTCTTCAACGTCACAATCCGGATGTTCAATCAAATGCGTAACTCCGTCGCAGATTTCGCTTAAATTATGCGGCGGAATATTTGTCGCCATACCAACCGCGATACCCACCGTGCCGTTTAAAAGAAGATTGGGCAACCGAGCCGGCATTACCTGCGGTTCTTTGTGCGAACCGTCGTAGTTTGGAATAAAATTAACAGTATCTTTTTCAATATCAAATAAAATTTCTTCGGAAATCCTCGCGAGCTTCGCTTCAGTATAACGCATCGCGGCCGGAGCGTCGCCATCCATTGAGCCGAAGTTTCCTTGGCCCCAAACCAAAGGGTAGCGCATGGCAAAATCTTGGGCCATGCGAACCATAGAATCGTAAACCGCCACGTCGCCGTGCGGATGATATTTACCCAAAACTTCACCGACCACTGTCGCCGATTTTCTGAATTTCGCCCCCGGTTTCAAACCCACATCCCACATCGCGTATAAAATTCTTCGGTGCACCGGCTTTAATCCATCGCGAACATCAGGAAGAGCGCGGGCGATAATAACCGACATGGCATAATCCAAATATGATTCCTGCGCTTCTTTTTCAATATTGCAAGGCAAAACTTTAGCGAGGGTCGGCAGCGCTTTTTTTTCTTCTGTAATTTTCTTTTTTTCTTTGGCCATGATATTTTATTCTAATTTGTTTTTCAATTCTTCAACTAAAATTTTCTCTTTAATTTGATCCAAAATTTCTTTCCCGTCCACGCCATCGCCTTCCTGTCCCGCTTCCTCCGAAACGGCGGCTTCATTGTTTACTTCTTCCGCGCCGTTACCCACTTCTTCTAAAATTTCTCCCTGGCGGGCGAAGGTATAACTCGCGGAACCAAACCATCCGGAAAAATTATTTTTCAAACCGGAAAACCATATAAAAAAAATCAAGCACGCAAAAACCGCGACACTTGCCCACATTATAATCTTTCTAGGCAATTCGGGCAAGAGCGATTTCTTTCTTAAACTTTCTTTTTTATAAACCAAAACTTCGGCTTCTTTTTTATATGTTTTTTCTTCTAAACCGTTTTTTTCTTCGTCCGGGGTCCCGGGGAAAAAATTCTTAAAAACCGGCAAATTATCTCCATCCTTAAAAATTCCAAATTTTTTTTCTTCTGCTTTCGCTGCCGCTTTTTCTTTTTTACTAATCACAAAAACGGGGATCTCCACTTCCTTCCTCCCTGATTTTTTACGAACAATTTTTTTACTTTTTTTCAAAACTTTTTCCATAGACTATCCTTTTTCCAAAAGAATAACTTTTGTTTCTTCTTGCGGCAAATCTTTTTTGGAAATTTTTAATTTGGGCAATTTTTCCGCCTTACTCGCGCCCATCTCTTTTAAAAATTTGTCCACGGCTTCAACGTCAACTTTCAAACCCGGAATTTTATAATGCATAGGAATAACAATTCGCGGCTCTATTTCGTTTATAACTTTAACCGCCTCGGAGGCACCGAGCGTGTATTTCCCTCCAACCGGAACAAAAAGAATATCAATCCCATCCAGTTTTTCTATTTGTTCTTCATTTAATTCATGCCCCAAATCCCCGAGGTGTGCCAAAGAAATTCCTTCGGCCTCAATGCAATAAGCGATATTCCCCCCGCGCTCTTTTCCCTCTTCTTTATCATGCCAAAAAGAATTTCCATAAACAAAAACTCCTTTTACTTCAAACTCTCCCGCGCTGGAAATAACAAACGGCGCGGCGCCTTCCGGACCGGAAACTCCCTCAACATTATTATGGTCAAAGTGGTCGTGGCTCACCGTTACGATATCCGCTGTCAAGCGCGGCAATTTAAAACCAACCTCTGCGCCATACGGATCGGTAACGAGTGTCACGTCGCCAATTTGGATTTTAAAACAAGATTGTCCAAGCCAAGTTATTGTCATAATTTCAAATTAAAAACAAAAAATTTCGCGCTTAAGTCTTTTAAGATTATAACATAAATTATAAAAAAAGCAAACCCCATTTTGACATTTTTTCTATCCTTGATTAAACTTAAAAACCCGATCAGTTAACAACTCACCACGGAAAAAGCCAGGAGGGTATAATGAGCGAAGGGAACAAAACCGTTTGTCCGAAATGTGGAAAGGGCCAAATCGTCTGCACCTACCGTTGGAAAGACCGCCACACATGGAGCCACGACTGCACTAATCCTTATTGTGGCATGCACGAAGGCTTCAGCGCCAGCGAGGAGGGCGACGAAGACGACATCTACGACGAACGAGGTCCGGGCGAAAAGGGCGGCTGCCCGGGACACGGAAAACCCGCGTCCAAAAGTGACGAAGAAGAGCAATCGCCAGACGACGCTGTGACTAGGCACGTCCCAGAGGGAGACGACGAGGAATACTAGCCGCGCAAGGAGAGTTTTTGCACCGCGAGGTTACATACCCCGCGGTTTTTTTATTTATATACAAAAAAATCCGCCTTCCGACGAATTTTTATTTTAAAAAATTTTATAACTAATCGATTTGTAAATCAATCGCCTGCGGCGGTTTTTCTTCCGGCGCGGTTTTTTTCTCCGCATTTTTTTGACTTCGCAAAATTGAGGTTGTTGTTTCCGCCCGACCCGGCGCGGCTTTCGGTTTTAGGGCCGAAGTCGCCACATTTCTTTTTACTTTCCCGTCTCCTTTTTCTTTCTCTTCCTCGCGCGCTCGTTCTTGGCCGTAAATATTAGACATCATTTTTCTCATTCTCTCTTTTTTCTCTTCTTCCGCCTTGCGCTGCTCTCTTAAAGCTTCTACTGTCAATTTTGGCGCGTCGTCTTGTTTATTTCTTTCCGCCAATGATTTTTGCGTTTCCCTGACAATCTGTTCGGACGAGCGGTAAGTTTTAATCGCGCCGGCTTTTTTTAATTCACCCAAAACTTCTCTGGCCTGCCGTTCACTCACTTGGCGCGCCGGATTCAACCCCATTTTTGAAACAGCCTGCTTCACCGAACTTTTAACATAAGAGGTCCGGCTCGCAGTTTTTAAAAATTCAGATAATTTTTGCGCCATAAAAAATTTTGTTAAGCGGCGGCTTCAATCGCAGCGGACAGCTTGGCTTTTCGAAAAATTTTACCAGTCGCTTCATCTCTTAGACTTTCCTGCATTTTAACTAAATCAGCTCCCCACCTTTTTGGATTTCTGGCCAATTCCTCGGGCGTGGCGGTAACTTCTGTACGGGAGACTTCATGAGCAAGCGGCAACATTTCTTTTTCTAAAGTTTCTTGGACGCGCAATGAAAAAGCTCGCCAAACATCTTCCGCGTCTTCGCCCAAAGCGAATTTAAACGCCTCTTTCAATACTCTCTGTCTGGCTGGCGAATTCCAAAAAACTTGGAGGTGTTTCATCACTACTTTTGTGTGAACATTCTCATCAACATTTTTTATTTGTTCCAACGGCAGAGAGGCAACCTGAAGAGCCGACACGCGTTCTTCTCCCTCTTCGTTATAAAGAGGGGCGTTGAAACTTAAACTGTTATCAATGGCGTAAACCTCTCCCGCTTTGCCAATCAAGTGATTGCGCCCATGCACTCTATCCTGATTGCCAATTAAATAATCTAAAAGAGCCAATTTAACTAATTCATCTTGCATCATTATTCGATCAGGCGCTTCCTCGGGAGTTTTTGCCCCCTCAACCCACTTTTGCACTGAACCAATCCCTTCCCCTTCTTTTCTCAAAACTGTGGGTGGAACAATACCCAATTCAAACGCCTCGGAAACTTTACGAGCTAACCACTCTCTCCTATATCCTGTCTGCTCCTCAATCCCTCCTCTCACCAAAAAATCCGGTTCGCCGCGGCTTGGTTTATAAACCGTCTCCAAAGATTGCCCTCGTTCAGCCAGATCCAAAATAAACGAACGATTAGTAATTAGCCCTTCTTCTATTTGCTCTGGCGTTAAACCGAGTTTGTCGCCAAGATTCTTTGTAGGATGATCGGGATCTTTTGGTTTTGCTTCTCTAATCTCCTGGCAAGCATTAAGTTCCTTTAAAACTCCGCGAATCCCCGCCACCCTAGTTGAATCAGTTGCTTCCTCTCCCCCTAAACTCATCGCCTCCTCCAATCTCACCTCAAACATAGCCGCGTCTATAGTGTCGGCTCGCTGCAAAATCTCCGGAATTTCCCTGCGTGATTCTTTTTCCGTCCGAGCTTCCCCACTCGTCCTTTTCACATCTAAAACAGTTTTGTCTAAAATTTTATCCACGTTATGTAAAAGGGTTGTCTCAAACCCCAGTTTCTTTTCTTCTTCTCTTTTTTTCTCTTCGCTCAAATCAACCCCTTCCGGCACTGGCGGTAAAATTGGCGCTCGTTCTCCTCTCATAAATTTATTTTTTATTTTGTTACCCTGGCTAGTAAATAAGGATTGTCGTAATTTTGTAAAAGCGCTTCCAAAAATTTCCGGCCGTCTTTGGGGTAGATGTCTCTTTGCTCCACTGCGGAAAAAACACCCATCTCTTCTAGTGACTTAAAAATATTTCGCGCCCCAGCGAGATCTTCTTGGCTCTTTTGGTCTTCCACTACAGTCAGTCTAACTTCTTCGCCAGCCAACTCACACCTTACAAAAATTATTGGCTCTGGCTCTCCGGCCACGTAGCGCACAATTTCCA
The DNA here is from genome assembly GCA_965231095.1 of uncultured Gammaproteobacteria bacterium. Classification (GTDB taxonomy): domain Bacteria; phylum Patescibacteriota; class Patescibacteriia; order XYB2-FULL-38-15; family XYB2-FULL-38-15; genus JAHIRI01. Next base: position 811,406 of record OZ246416.1, on the reverse strand, counting down.
CCACCGTTGGCCCCTTTTCCTTTTCTTGCTCCTCGAGCCGGGACGGATCTTTTCCTCTAAACATTTCTAAAATTTTTCCACTCATATTTTTTAAAAAAATCAAAAAATTATTCATACACGCGCTTTATTCTTTATCCAATTTTATCACCCCTTGCCAAAAATTTCAAGATGTTGTACAATACTTTCATCTTAACTAAAGAAAGGAGTTTTGGGATTCACCGGAGCATCCGGCGATCTCACTAATTATTAACTATGGATCTAACAAATCTAACAAAAAAGACCGAGAGTGGAGAATTTGAAAAATTGCTGGCTGAAAGCAATTTTACCATTCCCAAAGTCGGAGATGTCGTTAAAGCGACAGTTTTGACAATCAGCAAAAACGAAGTTACTTTGGACATTCCGGGGTTTAGAACCGGCGTGGTCCGCGGCCAGGAACTCTGTAATGAATCGGCCGATTATTCGGAATTAAAACCGGGCGACGAAACCGAAGCCACGGTTTTGGAAATGGAAAATGAACGCGGGGAAATGGAATTGTCTTTCCGTTTTGCCGGACATAAAAAAATCTGGGACAAACTTATTGAACTTCAAAAATCCGGAGAAATTGTTATCGCGACCGTGATGGACGCGAACAAAGGCGGCTTGATGATTAATGTAAATAAAATTGTTGGCTTCTTGCCGGTTTCCCAACTTGCGCCGGAACATTATCCGCGCGTGCCGGGCGGCGAGAAAAATAAAATATTGGAAAAACTAAAAACTTTTGTCGGAATTCCGCTTGAGGTTAAAGTCATTGACGTCGGCGAAGAAGAGGAAAAATTAATTGTTTCGGAAAAAGCGGCCTGGGAAGAAAAGCAGAAAAATATTATTTCCGCTTACAAAGTCGGCGATATAATTTCCGGCACCGTTTCTGCCCTAGCCGATTTCGGTGTCTTCGTAAAATTTGATAACCTAGAGGGACTTGTCCATATTTCCGAACTTGCTTGGCAGAGAATTGATCATCCCGATGATGTGGTCAAGGCTGGCCAAGAAATAAAAGCGGAAATTATTGGCGTGGAAGGATCAAAAATTTTCTTGTCAATGAAAAAATTAATTGATGATCCTTGGAAAAAAATCAACGAGAAATATAATGTTGGCGACGTTGTGGAAGGAAAAGTTTTAAAAATAAATCCGTTTGGTTTATTTGTGGAACTTGATCCGGAAATTCATGGCCTGGCGCATATTTCCGAACTTTCCAATAAAGCGATTCAGAGCCCAAACGAAGTGGCGAAAATCGGCGACACACTGAAATTTAAAATTATTTCCATTGAACCGGTTGACCATCGCCTGGGTTTAAGCCTCCGCGCGGCGCGCGAAAAATCTCCGGAAAAATTGGAAGAAAAAGTTGAAGAGAAAGTTGCCGAAGAAAAGCCGGCGGAAGAAGCAAAACCGGAAACAGAAAAAGTTGAAGCGCCAGCCGAAGAGAAAAAAGAATAAAAAAATATATACAAAAAAACGGGCCGAAAGGTCCGTTTTGATTTTGAGAAAATATTAAAAAAAGGAGCCCGAGGACAAGCGTCAAAACCGCGGCAGTCGTTCCCATCCTGGGAGTTGATTCGCGACTGCCGGTCGCTGGCGGTTTTTGGCTGACACCCATCCTCGGGCGAAAGGAACGTTGGCCATTCTGCTAGCCTGACAGACTGACCTTCAAGGAATGCGAGTTCTACGAACTGGCTAGCTCGCACGTCGCTCCCGACCTGCGCTAGCTAGGTCTGGAAGCACCGATCCCGCAGCTCGCAGCCGAACACGAACGCCTTGGCGAACGACGGCGGACCGGTCTGGTAGTTCCTTCTCATCGTGGACCTCCTTCTCGGCGCGGCGGCAAGCGCAAGCCTCCGCCTGTGCTTGGGGCCGATGCCCCGTCCTCGGAACGTGGGCCGCGTTGGACCCAACGTTTACAATTTACAAGATATTTATTTTCTCGTCAACCCCGCAATCACCCCCCCCCCTCAACGCTTGTCATTCCCGCGAAAGCGGGAATCCAGATTACTAGATCCCCGGGTCAAGACCACTCGTGGCTTTAAAATTAAGGATGACAACAGAACAAACAATTTGTCATTAATTATAAATTATGTTATATTTTATAAAACAACTTTATGAAAAACCTCATCAAAAATTTTATTATATTTTTAATTATCTTTCTCGCCATCAGCGGAATTTTTGGCGCTCTGAATTACTCGGCGGAAAAAGTGGAAAATATTGATCTGCAAAAATTTGTGGACCAAATTAACGCCGGCGACATCCAGAAAATCGCGATTGAAGGAGATAAATTAAACATCACGAAATTTGACGGAACGCTTGAAACCCTGCGTAAAGAAACAAATGAAACCTTGGGCGAACTTTTTCAAAATTACCACGCTGATCCGGAAAAAATTAAAAATATCGCAATTGAAGTGACTGAAGAATCCGGCTGGAGTTTTTGGCTAAACGCCCTTCTCCCCTTTCTTCTTCCGCTTGTGGTTGTCATCGCCCTGATTTATTATATGATGCGCCAAGTCCAAGGCGCGAACACCAAGGCCATGAGTTTTGGCCAATCGGGCGCGAGAGAAGCTCCAAAAAATTCCAAAAACCGCGTCACTTTTAAAGACGTGGCCGGAGTCAAGGAAGCCAAAGAAGAACTTTGGGAAGTGGTGGAGTTTTTAAAAAATTCAAAAAAATTTGTCCAACTCGGAGCGAAAATTCCCAAAGGCGTTTTATTGATGGGGTCTCCGGGCACGGGAAAAACTTTACTTGCCAGAGCCGTGGCCGGCGAAGCCAATGTTCCGTTTTTTAGCATTTCCGGTTCGGAATTTGTGGAAATGTTTGTCGGAGTCGGCGCCGCCCGCGTTCGTGATCTTTTCCAAAAAGCAAAAAAAAGCGCGCCCTGCATTATTTTTATTGATGAACTCGACGCTGTCGGCCGCCAGCGCGGCACGGGGTTGGGCGGTAGCCACGACGAACGCGAACAAACTTTAAATCAAATTTTAGTGGAGATGGATGGCTTTGAAGCCAACTCCGGCGTGATAATTTTAGCGGCCACAAACCGACCAGACGTCTTGGACCCGGCGCTTTTGCGTCCCGGAAGATTTGACCGGCGAGTAATTTTGGATGAACCGGACATGAACGACCGCGAAGCAATTTTAAAAATTCACGCCAAGGGAAAACCAATCACCACAGACGTTGACCTTAGAAAAATCGCTGAACGAACTCCGGGATTTTCCGGCGCTGATCTTGCAAACCTCTTAAACGAAGCGGCCATCTTAACAGCCAGAAGAAACAAAACTCAAATCGGGATGGACGAACTTCGGGAAAGCGTGGAAAAAGTTTTGCTTGGGCCCGAGCGCAAAAGCCATATTCTTTCCGACAAAGAAAGAAATATCACTGCTTACCACGAAGCGGCCCACGCCCTCACCGCCCACGAACTGCCGCATGCCGATCCGGTTCATAAAGTTTCCATTATTTCCCGCGGTCGCGCCGCCGGCTATACCTTAAAACTTCCGATTGAAGACAAGCATTTGCACAGCCGCTCGGAATTTATTGACGACCTGGCCGTAATGCTCGCCGGCCATACCGTGGAAAAAGAAATTTTTGGCGAAGTGACAACCGGAGCCTCAAACGATCTGCGAGTGGCCACACGGCTTGCCCGCCGGCTTATTACTGAATTTGGCATGAGTGAAAAATTGGGTGCCAGAACTTTTGGCGAAAAAGAAGAAATGATTTTCCTCGGCCGGGAAATTCACGAACAACGCGACTACAGCGAAAAAGTGGCGGAAACCATTGATCAAGAAATCGGCCATCTTTTATCCGACGCCGCAAAAACAGCTCTGGAAATTATCAGAAAGAAAAAAGACAAACTTGAAGAAATTGTGAAAATTTTGCTGGAAAAAGAAACCATTGAAAAAGAAGCATTTGAGGCAATATTTAAATAACGAACACCTTTAAAAGTGTTCACAGGGGGAAATATGTTTAAAAAACCAAGTCAAGTTTATCGGCCTATCTTTAAAAAGGCCTGGGAAATTACAAAACAAAACCGCTTCCTTTGGGTTTTCGGACTTTTCGCGGCCTTGGCGGGAAACGGCGGAATCTATGAAATTTTAGTCAAAGGATTTGGCCGCATCGTCTCCGAAGGCGAAGCGACTCTCCTCGTTTCAAAATGGGCGTGGTTTACGGAATTTTTATCTTTTCCCCGACTTGAAGACATTTATGTCCGCTCCCCGCTTTTTGTCAGTTTGCTCTGGGTTCTATTTTTTGTAATCTTGGCCGCTCTGGCATTTTTAATTTGGGTTATTGTCAGTTCTCGCGGCGCCCTTATTTCTTCCGTAAAAAAAATCGCGAGTAAAAAGAAAACCGGCCTTCGCGACGGTTGGACTGACGGGAAAAAATATTTTTGGCCAGTGCTTAGCCTGAATCTTCTTGCTAAAGCTTTGACTTTTGGACTTCTGGTTTTAATCACCGTACCCGCTATGATCTTTTTAACCGGCGGGAACGTAAATGTCGGCTTAAATTTATTCCTTTATATTTTGGCTTTTGTTGTTTTCACTTCTCTCGCCCTTTTCGTTTCTTTCATGGCTGTTTACGCGACATGTTTTGTGGTGATGGAAGGGAAATCATTTATTGAGTCAATCCGGCTAAGCTGGAAAATGTTTATTAAAAACTGGCTGATTTCAATTGAAATGGCGCTTCTGCTTTTTGCGATTACCATCGGCGCGGGCATCGGCATAACTTTATTCACCCTTCTCTACATGATCCCCGTCGCCCTGCTCCTTTTCGCTTTTTCTTATTTGGAACTCACGATTGGTTTCTGGCTCATCGCTTTTCTCGCCACCCTCGGCTGGTTCCTTGCCATCTTCTTTGCCGGCGCCATTCTCTCCACCTTCCAATTTTCTTCCTGGTCGCTTCTCTTCATAGAAATAAACAAGAAAAAAATCTGGAGCAAATTATTAAGATTTGTCGGCATCGGAAAATAAAAAATATAACTTCACCATGTCCAATCCCTCAATTGACGACCTCCTAAAACAATACGGCGACCATTCTGGCGCGCCAAGTCCTGCCGCGAATGGAGCAGAAGAAAAGTTTGAAGAAAAGATGACGGAGATCGCCCTTAAAGAAAAAGAAAAAATCGCCCAATCACGGGCGGCGGAGTTAAATTTTCCCTATATTAATTTAAAGGGTTTTCCCATTAGCCCGGAAACCCTGACTTCCCTTCCCAAAGAAATCGCGGAAAAACTAAAAATTATTTGTTTTCTAAATACCGGAACGGAACTCAGAATCGGCGCGGTAAATCCATCCGACGAACAAATCAAAGAAATTTTACTTTCTCTTGAAGACAAATTCCACGGCCACGGAGAAGTTTATCTGATTTCAGGGCACAGCTTTGATTTAGCTTTCAAACTCTACGCCTCGTTGCCCACCATTAAAAAAATCGTGAGCGGCGTGGAAATTTCCGAAGCGGATTTGGAGAAATTTTCCGAGGAATTAAAAAATTTCAAAGATTTAAACGATAAAATTCAAAAAGCCAATATCACCGACGTCGTCACCATGGTTATTGCCGCTTCAATTTCGGCGCGCTCCTCCGATATCCATATTGAAGCCGAAGAAAAAGACATAAAAATTCGTTTCCGCGTTGACGGCGTTTTGGTTGACGCCGCTACTCTCCCAAAAGAACAATGGTCAAAAGTAATTTCCAGAATAAAACTCCTTTCCGGTTTAAAAATCAACGTCACAAATATTCCCCAAGACGGACGTTTCACGATTTTTGTTAAAGATGGAAAAATTGACGTCCGCGTTTCTTGCTTGCCAACTTCATACGGCGAATCGGTTGTCATGCGGCTCTTAATGCCTTCCACCGCCGGACTAAGTTTTGACGGACTTGGACTTTGGGAACCGGCTTTTTCCCAAATTAAAGCCCAGACCGAACGGCCAAACGGCATGATTATCACCACCGGTCCAACTGGTTCTGGTAAAACTACTACTCTTTACTCCATTTTAAATAAACTAAACGAACCGGGCGTAAAAATTATCACCTTGGAAGATCCGGTGGAATATAAATTGGAAGGAATAAATCAAAGCCAAGTTGATTATTCCCGTGATTATACTTTTGCCAAAGGTTTGAAATCAATTTTGCGCCAAGACCCGGACGTCGTCATGGTCGGTGAAATCCGCGACATTGAAACCGCCGACATTGCCATTCAGGCCGCGCTCACCGGGCATTTGGTAATTTCCACCATTCACACTAACAGCGCTTCGGGCGCCATTCCCCGCTTTATGTCCATGGGCGTAAAACCGTTTTTGTTGGCGCCGGCTCTAAACGCGGTGATTGGTCAGCGCTTGGTCAGAAAAATTTGCGAAAGTTGCAAAGTGGAAGATAAATTGGACGCGGAAAATATGGCGCGGGTGAAAAAAATTCTTGATGAATTGCCAAACACCGCAAAAGAGAAATATGAAAAAGATTTATCAGCCATGAAATTTTATAAAGGCGCTGGTTGCGACGCGTGCAACAATCTCGGCTACAAGGGCCGAATCGGTATTTATGAAATTATGATAATGAGCAAAGACATTGAAAAAATAATTTTGTCGGGCGAAATTTCCGAATATCAAATGCAAGAGATCGCGACCAAAGCCGGGATGGTGACCATGGTTCAGGACGGATTACTGAAAGCCCTGGCCGGCGTCACTTCCGTTTCCGAAATTTTCTCCGCGGCGGAATAAAATTTTCACAATGTCATTCCCGTCCCGCATCAAGTACGGGATAAACTCCGGCGGGAATCCAGAAGCGGCCGAGTGGCCGTTTTTATTATTCTTCGAGCGATCCCGCCTTGGCGGGAGAATCGAGAAGCTAAACCTTATTGGTTCTCGACTTCGCTCGAACAATAAATTTTGAAAATAAAAAAAGACCGACAAGAAGGCTTGAAACCAACTTGTCGGCCGAACACTAGCGCCGGTTTGCCGACTTAAGAAAACGGCGGCACAGACGGCGGTAGCAACGGTACGAAGCGCCGTAATAGCCATCTGTATCCACCCGCTCTCGTAACGCATTGACAAACGCGACCACATCGGCAGCGGTCAGCCCCCTCTGCTTTGCGATCTCGAGGACTCTGCGGGCCATCATCCAGTAAACGTTGCCCTCGGGGCGACTAGCATTCGGCCCACCAATCACCCAAGAGTCGCGCCTGTCCCAAAAACACATCTCGACGTGATCCCCGGTACACAGCTGCTCGTGTAACAACCTTCCCAGATTGATTTCGACTTCTTCGGTTTGGTTCGGCTTCTTCGTCCTCGCCATCTTCAATCCTCCTTAACTCTGTCGCCGCTAAGACTCTAATTTATATCATGCCGCTCCATTTCTGTCAAGCCATTTCTAAATGCCATTCCCAACTCTATTGGTGATCCGATTCAAATTACTGGGTTCCCGTTTTTACGGGAATGACAAAAAAATCCCTTTTAAAGGAATTTTTTATTTGTTATTTTGTTATTTTGTTGTTTTGACAATCCTCTCCGCTTCCCTCTTTCCCAATTCCATTTTTATTTTTATCACTTTTCTTCCGCGCAAAATTTCCGAAACTTTATCCGCCCACTCAATCACCGTCACCGTATCCGGCCGGTCGAGCCAATCTAGGAGCCCAATGTCCACGAGTTCGTTCGCGCCACTTAGCCTATAAGCATCCACGTGTACCAAGCTTTTGACTTTTGAATTTTGAATTTTTACTTTGTATATTTTCATCAATAAAAATGTCGGACTTTTTATTTTTTGCTTAATTCCCAGCCCGCGCGCCAACCCACGCGTAAAAACCGTTTTTCCGGCACCGAGTTCGCCAACGAGAGCAACCACTTCCCCCCCATGGAGCGTTTTGGAAAATTTCTCAGCAAAAGCCAAAGTTTCTTTTTCATTTTTAAAAACTTTTTTCATAATTCCCAATTCGGATCAACTTTTAATTTCTGCCAACTCGTAAAATCTTTTTTCGCGACGTGAAAATATCCGGCTGCCGCAACCATCGCCGCGTTGTCGGTGCAGTATTTAGTCTCCGGTATTTGGTATTTCGTATTTGGTAATTCACTTTTCATTGCTTCCACAAATCGCTCGCGCAACCTCTTATTGGCCGAAACGCCGCCAGCAAGCATTACCGTTTTTACCTTATATTTTTTTGCCGCCTGAATTGTTTTAGCCACAAGTACATCTGTGATCGCTTCCTGAACTTCATGCGCCATCGCCGGCACAAATTCGGATCCCCCCTCCTTTTGAAGGAGGGGCTGGGGGTGGTTGTGTTTATTTTTTAAATCGCGCGCCGCGTAGAGCACCGCCGTCTTCAATCCGGAAAAAGAAAAATCAAAATCTTTAGTATCAATCATCGGCCGCGGCAACTCAATCTTAAATCTTAAATCTTCAATCTTAAATCTCGCGGCTTCTGCTGCAATCGCCGGTCCACCGGGATACCCGAGCCCCAAAATTTTTGCCGCCTTATCAAAACATTCTCCGGCTGCGTCATCGCGCGTCTCGCCAATCACTTCATATTTCCCATGCCCGCGCATCAAAATTAATTCTGTATGTCCCCCGCTCACCACAAGGCATAATGCCGGAAAATTTATTTTTTTATTAGCGAGCCAATTCGCGTAAATGTGCGCTTCCATATGATTCAATGCGACAAGCGGCTTTTTCCAAAACCAAGACAAAATTTTTGCTGTTTCGTTTCCCACTAAAAGCGAAGTGATCAAACCCGGTCCGGCCGCCACGGCAATCACATCAATTTTTTCGAGGCCATCTTTTCCGAGCGCTTTTTCCACGACCGGCAAAATTGCCTCCACATGCATCCTCGCCGCCACCTCCGGCACCACTCCGCCGTACTTGGCGTGAATTTTTATTTGTGAAGAAACAACATTTGATAAAACCAAAAAACGGCCGTTCTTCATTTCAAGAACTGCCGCTGATGTTTCATCGCAAGACGTTTCAATGCCTAAAATTTTCATCTATCTTCTTTTAATCCTAAATAGCCCCAACGGGAATTCTCACTACTCACTTCGTTCGCTGCGTTTTAAAACCCTGCGGTTTTAATATTTCCGCGAATCGGGAAACTCCCGTTTCCCGACCCCTTCCCGGTTCGAATCCCTCAGGGTGTCATTTCTTGATTAGATTATTTTCAGAGTTTTATTTTAATTCTCGATTTTTTTAAATAGCCCCAACGGGATTCGAACCCGTGTTACCACATTGAAAGCGTGGTGTCCTAGACCAGACTAGACGATAGGGCCAAGTTATTTACCATAATAACAAAGAATATAAATTTTGACAACTATTTAAAAATCCTCTACAATTATATAACTTATTTCAAGCCTATGCTCAAAAACCTCTTCCCCGCTAAAAATCAAACTCCTCAAGAGGAAAATTTTTTTCCGGTTCAAAGAGAAGCTGGTGAAGAATCTCGCGCCTGGCTCTCCCAAGATTATGAAGGCCAGCTCTCAGTTGATGTTTATCATAATGATAAAGAAATTGTCGTCCGTTCAACCATGGCCGGCGTTCGGCCGGAAGATTTGAACATTCTTGTAAACAACGACCTCTTAACTATCCGCGGAAAACGGGAAGCCGAAGCCAATATCAACTCATCCGATTATTTATATCGCGAATGCTATTGGGGCGGATTTTCCCGAACTATAGTTTTGCCCGAAGACGTTAAGGCGGATAAAATAAAAGCCACTTTAAAAAACGGGCTTTTGACAATCGTCTTGCCCAAAGCAATTTCCGACGCGCAAATTAAAGTTAAGGAGGAGTTTTAAATTTATGAAATTTATAAAAGCGGCAATTGATCGATTTGAAGAAGATTTCGCCATCATAAAAACTGAAGATGGGCAAGAACTTCGCTGGCCAAAACTTGACCTGCCAGAAGACGCGAAAGAAGGCTCGGCCGTCCGGCTCGGAATTTCCACCAACCAATCCGATGAAGAAGAAAGGGCAAAACTGGCCAAAACTCTTTTGAATGAAATTTTACAAAACAAAGATGGGCAAAAAGGAACTTAACAAATCTCCAGACCCAGTTTCACAGAAAATAACCGCGGAACTTCCGAAAAAATTTGTCGTTAAAAAATGGCTGAAAATTATTATCGCCATTTTTTTATTGCTCGTCGTCCTGCCGGCCGGCACGGCGTTTGGCTTTGAAAAAATATTTTCTGATAAAATATATCCCGGCATAAAAATCAATGATTTAAAACTCGGTGGAAAAACAAAAGACGAGGCAATGGTGGCGCTTCGGGAAGCGACAAAAAAATTTAATGAAGAAGGCGTCACTTTTGTTTATCAAAATAAAACCGCCTCGCTTGCTCCTCTTGTCACGGCCGCCAATGATCCTGATCTTTCCCGAACGGTTTTTTCTTTAGAGAACGAACAAACCGTAAAAGAAGCTTTCGCCCTCGGCCGCAATAAAAATTTTCTGGCCAATCTCGGAAACCAGGTAAAATTTTTACTGCTTGGAAAAAGTATTCCCCTGAAATACCAAATCAATGAAGATGAAATGATAAAAGTTTTGAAAGAAAGTTTTGGCTATTTGGAAAAAGAACCGCAAGACGCAAAAATAAATTATGTTAAAAACGGAAATGGCACACAAGTCGTGGTGAGCGATGAGCAAGACGGCCGCACTTTTAATTATTCTTTTGCTATCAATGATGCTTTTCTTAAAATCTCTAAATTGATTGACTCGCCCGCCAAACTTGAACTGACTGCGGAAAAAGCAAAAATAAAAAAAGCTGAAACCGCCCTCGCCGCGGGTCGCGCCGAAAAATTAGCCGGGCTGTGTTTTCTGGCTTTGGGCGAAACAAAAAAAACCTGGGTTATAAATCAAGCTGAGCTAAGAGATAACTTTGAATTCCAACAAACAAAAGATGGGCTAACCGTCGGGTTGAATAAAGAAAAAGTTGAGGAATATTTAAAAAAGTTGGCTGCCGAAATTGACGTTCTCCCGCAAAACGCGAAATTCACAATAGAAAACGGCTTGGTTGAAGAATTCCAATTGCATCAGGGCGGAAAAGAATTAAATATTGAAGCGAGCTATGATCTTTTAAACAACTATGTAAAAAATTTTGATGAAACAAAAATTCAAGCCGCTTGCCCAAAAAATCCCGTACCGGACAAAGAAGAAATTATTCAGATGATTGTGACAATTACCGCGCCGCAAGTTCCCATCGGCACTATCAACAATTTGGGAATTCAAGAATTGGTCGGGACGGGCACATCTGATTTCTCCGGCAGCCCGACAAATCGCCGCCATAACATCAAAGTCGGGGCGACAAAATTAAACGGTGTTTTAATCGCTCCGGGCGAAGAATTTTCTTTAGTTAAAACCTTGGGGGAGATTGATGCTTCTACTGGCTATCTTCCGGAGCTTGTTATCAAAGGCGATAAAACTATCCCCGAGTACGGCGGGGGCCTCTGCCAAATTGGGACAACTGCTTTCCGCGTAGCGCTTGATGCCGGATTGCCCATCACCGAACGCCGGCCGCATTCCTATCGCGTAGTTTATTATGAACCGGCCGGAATGGATGCGACCATTTATAGCCCTCGTCCTGATTTAAAATTTGTAAATGACACACCTGCTTACCTGCTACTCCAAACAAGAATTGACGGAGATGAATTAACTTTTGAACTCTGGGGCACGCCCGACGGGCGCAAAGTGGAAATGACCACGCCAAGAGTTTTCAACTTTGTCAGTCCCGGTCCGACAAAAATTATTGAAACCGCCGATCTTGCTCCGGGAGTTAAAAAATGCACGGAACGGGCGCACACCGGCGCGGACGCGGAATTTGACCGCACCATTACTTATAAAGATGGAGAAATAAAAACCGAAACCTGGTCAAGCCACTACGTTCCCTGGAGCGCGGTTTGTTTAGTGGGAAAAGAACCGACTCCGACTCCCCCCGAAACGCCGACAATCCCCACGAGCCCGGACGGAATTCCTGACCCGGCTCTACTTCCTCTTACTTTTTAAAAACAAAAGCCACCGGGAATCTGCAGACAAGAGAGTTATTCCCGCGTTTTGCCGAGCCAAGGCCAGGCGAACGCAGGATTAACCCCCGTGCTTGTCGTGTCTGCAGGTTTCCGGTGGTTTTTTAGTCCAATAATCCAACTGGTTATTTTAACATATATAAAAATCTTGTCAAGGGTTAAATAAAAAAAGCGGGCGAACCTGCTCCATCACGCATGACGTGACTTTACAGATTCGCCCTGGACCTATTTCACTTTTTTGTGCTTTAGGTCATCCCTCCTACATCGTTTCGTCGGCGCTAAGTCTTCTCTGCGCCATCATGGCCACCACCTGGGCATCGAGACTCGGCCCTTCCTCGCCGAAATGGTGCCCGGAGCAACCGCGACGGCTGCAGACCCAGCGCTTACTCCTCCCGTCCCTTCCGTGGGGGTACCGATCGTCGATCACCACCACCCTTGCTCCGCAGATCCGACATTCCGGATCAGAGGCCAGGGGCAGAGCCTTCATGCAGCGCGGGCAGGAAAGGCGGAGCACTTCACCCCTCTCGATCGGCGGCACGGAAATCAACTCTACGCTGTCCCGTCTCGACGAAACGTAGAGAAGGCCCGCAATCGTAGCCTTGAACTCGTCGGCGTTCTGCCACTGGAGGCAGACCGACGGTAACCCCTCGATCAAGGGCCTGGGCACGAGTAGCGACTCGTAGCAGTGCGGGCAAGCGGCCACAATCACGCTCTCCTTGGCGGCCAGCTCCTGGCACTTCAAACAGTGAAACCCGTCCGGACGGAAAACCATCATCACGCCATCATGCACCCGGCAAACCCTCACCTCATCTTCTTTTCCCATTTCTCCTCCTCCCGGTGCCTCTTGCACCCATGCCCTTCCCTCCCCAAAACAGCGGCGAAATTTTTCGCGACTATTTTGGAGAGACAAACCTCTTTTAAAAAGAAAACTGACCGCGTTTGGCGGCCAGTTCATTTTTAATTTACAAAGATTAAAAACGCCTAGACCGCCCTGGGTCAGAAATAATAATGCTAATCAAAATTCTTAACTTCCCAACTTCCATATGAACCCATTCTAACTGACGGCCAATTTTTTGTCAAATTCAAATCCCGCCCGTTTTAAACGAGCGGGATTTTTTCTTTTTTGCCGTTAGATCAAAAATCCAATAATCAAAAGCGCAACAATATTTAACACTTTTATCATCGGGTTAATCGCCGGCCCGGCTGTGTCTTTGTATGGATCGCCAACCGTGTCGCCGGTCACTGCCGCCTGATGGGCAAAAGATCCTTTGCCGCCAAAATTTCCTTCTTCAATAAATTTTTTGGAATTATCCCAAGCCGCGCCGCCCGAAGTCATAGAAATTCCGACAAAAATTCCTGTCACGATCGAACCCACCAATAATCCTCCAAGGGCTTTCGGTCCCAAAAGCAAACCAACCAAAATCGGGGCGACAACCGGCAAAAGAGCCGGCACAATCATTTGGCGAATCGCTGACTTTGTAACAATATCCACGCAAGCCGCGTAATCGGCTTTGGCTGTACCTTCCATCAGACCAGGAATTTCTTTCCACTGGCGTCGCACTTCATCAACCACTTTTCCCCCGGCCTTGCCGACCGCCCGCATGGCCATGGAACCAAATAAATATGGAAGCAAACCGCCGATAAATAATCCGGCAATAATTTTTGGATCAGACAAATCAAAAACTTTATCACTAAATCCGAGCGCCGTAATTTCATGGACGTAAGATGCAAAAAGTACAAGCGCCGCGAGACCCGCGGAAGCAATGGCATAAGCTTTGGTCACGGCCTTGGTCGTGTTGCCCACCGCGTCCAAGGGATCGGTGACGTCGCGAACTTCTTTGGGAAGCCCGGCCATTTCGGCAATGCCGCCAGCGTTGTCCGTGATTGGACCAAACGCGTCAATCGCCACAATAATTCCTGTCATTGATAACATGGTCATCACCGCGATCGCCACCCCGTAAATTCCCGCGAGCCAAAATGAAACCAAAATTCCCGCGACAATCAAAAGGACTGGCATGGCAGTTGATTCCATAGACATCGCGAGACCAGTGATAATATTTGTCCCGTGTCCTGTTGTTGACGCCTTGGCAATTTCCCGCACCGGCCGATATTTTTTTGAAGTATAATATTCGGTAATGGCCATCATGCCAAAAGTTATGATAATACCGACGAGCGACACGACATATAATTTCCAAACTTCAAATGATCCGTTGCCTTTCATGATCCACGCGGTAATCGGATAAAACGCCGCGGCTGCGAGCACGGCACTCGCCACCAATCCTTTGTAAAGCGCCGCCATGATCCCCTGCTTTTTTCCAAGCCGGACAAAAAATGTTCCAATGATTGAACAAACAATTGCCACCCCGCCCAAAACCAAAGGATAAATCAGGGCGTTAGAAAAATTTGGTAAGAGCAACACGCCGAGCAACATCGCGGCAATCGCCGAGACGGCATATGTTTCAAAAAGATCCGCGGCCATGCCCGCGCAATCGCCAACATTATCACCAACATTATCGGCAATCACCGCCGGATTTCTCGGATCATCTTCCGGAATACCAGCTTCAACTTTTCCCACGAGATCCGCCCCGACATCCGCGCCTTTGGTGTAAATGCCACCGCCCAAACGAGCGAACACTGAAATTAACGAACCGCCAAATCCTAATCCAACGAGGGCTTTAACCGCATCCGCCGCATCTTGTTTAAATCCGTAAACCAAAAGCATAAAAAATCCAGTCACGGCAAGCAGGGCCAGACCGACAACAAACAAGCCCGTTACTGTCCCGCCGCGAAAAGCGACATTCAAAGCATTTTTTAATCCGCTCTTTGCCGCCTCGGTTGTCCGGACATTGGCCCGCACGGAAATATACATTCCGAGATATCCAGCCAGAGCCGAAGCCGCCGCACCAACTAAAAATCCGAGCGACGCGTAAATTCCAAGGAACAAAAGCAGAATAAATAAAACGGCCGCGACAATTGCCACGGTTTTATACTGCCGATTCAAATAGGCCTTGGCCCCTTCTTGGATGGCCCTGGCAATTGATTGCATTTTTTCATCTCCGGCCGGAAGGCGTAAAATCCACCGCATGAGAATAAACCCAAAAACGATGGCGACAACCGCCGCACCCAGAGCGAAAAGCAGAGAGTAAATCATACAAATTTGTTAATTGTTAGCTGTTAATTGTTAAAAGTTATTTATTAAATTTACATTAAAACCTAAAAATTGTAAAGGGTGTTTTCCCTCATTTTGTCATCCTCAATCTTAAAGCCACGAGTGGCCTTGATCCGGTGATCCAGAAACTTGAGCTGCCATTATCATTGACACCTCGCCCCCTTTCTGATATACTAACAATTGAATTATAATATGGCTCAAAACGCTTTATTCTTGCTGAAAAAAGCCGGCATCAAGATTCTGGTTGGCCTCTTGAACGGACTAGTACATCTTAAAAACCTCACCGTTTTCCTCCTGACCTGGACAGTCGCGAAACCACTACGGTGGCTGGCTAAAACTGTCCTTTTTTCATTTGCGGTAAAAATTTATAAAATTGCTCTTTTTGTAAAAATAAGTTGGTGGGATAAAATTTACGGCCCGATCAAAGATAAAATTATTTATCCTCTGACCCGCCGTTATGTCACTCATTCCATTATCGCCCTAATAACCCTCCTTTCCGTTGCCTCAAGTTTAAGCGCCAAGGCGGCCTCCCTCGAAAACTCGGAACAAGTTGGGCAAAAGAGTATTCTTTATTCCCTAACCTACAGCGGAGATTACGAATCTCTTGGCTATGTCCAAGAAATGGCCGATTTGGGCGAAACGACGAAAGCAACAAATTATCTTGAATCAGAATTGGAAGCTGCCCCTCTCGCCTCAAATCTTGGCACCGACGATCTTATCGGTGAGCTGCCTATTGCCTCGGTCGGCGACGAAGGCGCACTTTTAAATCCAAACCTGCCTTCTTCCATAAATGAATCTACCAGAACTAAAGTTATTGAATATCTAGTTGAAGGAGGAGATTCTATTGGTACGATCGCGGAAAAGTTTAGTATTAGTGTGAACACGGTTCTCTGGGCCAACAATTTAACAAGTCGCAGTACAATTCGTCCGGGAGATAAATTAGTGATTTTGCCCACAAGCGGCGTTTTGCATAAAGTTAAAAGCGGCGATACGGTTGATAAGATTGCCAAATATTACAGTTCTGAATCGGAAAAAATATTATCCTTTAATGCTCTACCTGACTCAAGCGACATTAAAATCGGCGAATATTTAGTTGTTCCCGAGGGCAAAGTTCCGCCGCCCCCGCCGACTCCGCGAACCATCGCCGCGAGAAATTCTGTTAATATTCCTTCTTCATCCATTGTCCCAACCAGCGGAAAAATGCTCTGGCCAAACGGCTGCAGCCGCATTTCCCAATATTTCGGCTGGCGGCATACTGGCGTTGATATCGCTTGCCCGTCCGGCACCTCAATTCGCTCCGCTGACGACGGCGTAGTTTCTCGCGTCCAATATCTCAAAACCGGATATGGGTATAATGTGATGATTAATCATGGCGGAGGAGTTGTAACTCTTTACGGACATTTTTCAAAAATATTTGTTGAAGTGGGAGAAACAGTAAAACGGGGGCAAGAAATTGGCGCGGAGGGTTCAACCGGCCGCTCCACCGGACCACACTTACATTTTGAAGTTAGAATCAACGGAAAAATTTACAACCCGCTGAATTACATCAAATAAATAATATTATAAAAACACCGGCGGTCCACCGGCGTTTTTATTTATTTATTTTTACTTTCTCATTCCGCCGCTTTTGTCCGGTATTGCAGAGCTTCGGCCACGTGCGGCAATAAAATTTTTTCTTCGCCGGAGAGATCGGCAATGGTCCGAGAAATTTTTAGGAGACGATAATAAGCTCGAGCCGATAACCGCAGCTGCGTCACGGCATTTTTTAAAAACTCCTGACTCGGACCGTCAATCTGGCAGAAATCTTTAATCAATTTTGATGACAGCTCGGCATTGGTCAAAATCCTACAGCCCTTATATCTTTCCCTCTGCAAACTCCGCGCCCGCTCGGCGCGTTTTTTAATTTCCGCGGAACTTTCCGCCACTTTTTCTTCAGCTAATTTTTCAAACTTTACTCGCGGCACTTCAATGTGTAAATCAATTCTGTCCAAAAGCGGCCCGGATATTTTTTTCTGATAACGTAAAATTGTTGACGGCGAACAAGTACAAAATTTTTCCGGATCGGTGTTGTAGCCGCAGGGACATGGGTTTCTGGCCGCGACCAAGATAAATTTTGCCGGAAACTGCAGGCTGCCGGCCGCGCGGGAAATCGTCACCATCCCGTCTTCAAGCGGCTGGCGCAAACTTTCAAGCACGGCGCGATTAAATTCCGGAAGTTCGTCCAAAAACAATATGCCGCGATGGGCCAAGCTCACTTCTCCCGGCCGCGGCCAAGTCCCTCCGCCCACAAGCGAAACATTTGAGGCGGTATGGTGCGGGCTCCGAAACGGCCGACGAATCATAAGCGGAAGATCCGGCGGCAGGAGCCCGGCGACGGAATAAATCCGCGTCACTTCAAGCGCTTCGTCAATCGTGAGCGCCGGTAAAATTGACGGCAGTGTTTTTGATAATAATGTTTTTCCCGAACCGGGCGGGCCGGACATCAGGAGATTATGCCCGCCGGCGGCGACAATTTCCAGGGCGCGCTTGGCATATTCCTGTCCGCGGACATAGGCCATATCAAAATTTTCCTCATCCAAACTCGCGGGATCCCTAAAGTCAAAAGGTTCTTCGCGAGAAAACGGCACGATCAAATTTTTTCCCGCCAAATGCGCCACTAGCTGAAAAATGTTTTTTACGGAAATAATTTCCAAATTCTCAATCAAGCTCGCTTCGCGGGCGTTCGCTTCGGGAACATATAAAATTTTTATTCCGCGCCCCCGGGCGGCCGCGGCAATGGCCAAGATTCCGTTTACCGGCCGCAAAATTCCATCAAGCGCCAACTCGCCAACGAAAAGCGCGTCCGGACAAAAAAGATTGGCCGTAGTTTTCTTTTCCGGCAAAATTTCCAAATTTTTTATTTCACTCTCCTTTGTTTTTTCCGGCAACGACAGAAATTTTGAAGCCAAAAGAATGGCGATGGCAATCGGCAAATCATAAGACGGGCCTTCCTTTTTTAAATCAGCCGGAGCAAGATTCACCGTGA
Organism: uncultured Gammaproteobacteria bacterium; assembly: GCA_965231095.1. Classification (GTDB taxonomy): domain Bacteria; phylum Patescibacteriota; class Patescibacteriia; order XYB2-FULL-38-15; family XYB2-FULL-38-15; genus JAHIRI01. Next base: position 793,220 of record OZ246416.1, on the reverse strand, counting down.
CGCGAGTTCGGGGAAATGGGAGATCACTGTTTTTTATCGCCGCCCGCACCCGCTCGCGCGATTCCTGCACGGCCATATCCGGCAAACCAACAATGGTAAAATGGCTAAGCCCGGGCGAGATGTCGGCTTCCACTTCCACAAGCTCGGCGTCCAAACCCACGATTGCCGCGGATAAAATTTTTGAAGACATATTCCAAAAATTTACAATTTACAATTTACAATTTTCAATTTTTTGTCTGCCAGTTCCCAGATCAAAATCAATCCCACCCCCCCAACAATGTAAACGTCGGATAAATTAAAAATTGAATAATCAAAAAAACTTAAAAAATCCACCACAAATCCAAAATATAACCGGTCAATCAAATTACTTATCGCTCCAATCACAATCAAGCTCAAAGAAAAAATTAGAAAAGCATTTTTCTTTCGGTAATTTTTCACAAGCAACCAAAGAAGACTCGCCAAAATTATAAAAATCAATCCGTACATCACCCATCCCGGCAGCGCAATATTAAAAATCAAATTAAAATTTTTATAAAATTTTAACCCGACGAATTTTTCCGAAAATAAAAAAACTCCTCCCGCGGGAATTTTCTCCGCCAACCACTTTGTCAGGCGGTCAGCCAAAAACAAAATGCTTACCAAAAAATTGATAAGCATTATTTTTCTAAAAAATGACATTTGGGAAATCTTATTTGCTAAACTTGGATTTGCATTCCATACAAGCTGATGATGCCGGGCGCGCTTCCAAGCGTTTCGGATCTATCGGTTTGCCGCAATATTTACAAATTCCATAATTCCCTTCCTCAATTCGTTTTAGGGCGGCATTCACATCGCGCAGGGCTGATTCAAGCGTTCTCTCTAAAGTTAAATTATCGCCATAAGTGGCGACTTCGGCCGCGTTTTCATCTTCCGCGTCGCCAATGGTCGGAAAGTTCGCATCATAATCAGCGGCATTGTGCGGATTTTTCTGCGTAAATTCCGCCAGCTCTTTTTCCAAGCGGCTTTTTTCCGCCAAAAGCTGGTTTTTTATTTTTTCTATAAATTCTTTATCAAAAGCATTATTTTCTGCCATAGATTTAACCTTAATTAATAAAATACTCCCCTTAATAAAGTATACATAAAAGGACGATTTATTTCAAGGGGCAAAGAGATGCCTTCCACCGCGTATTTTCCGAGTGCCCAACCTTCAACAACTTTAAAAGGGCGCAACTGCGCCCTTATATAATATAATTAATAAATGGCCGTTGCGCCCTTGTGCCCCTCGACACACCCTTTTGTCCTCCGAAGAGGATTAAAGAGATACCGGTCTTGGGGAAGGAACGCTTTTTGCTGACTTCAAAGCGAAGTGCTCCTCTACCATTCTTATGGTGAACTCCAGAGGGGAACTCACCGAAAAGATAATTTTTGTTTTTGTTTTAAGGTCAGGTCTTGCCAGCCGAAGACCTTTGACGAAGAGTAGAGAAGAGAGAAATTGCGCCGACTGTTCGGCGAAACGTCTCTGGTTTCAATGTTCTATGATTATTATATCATGAAATCATCATTCTTGTCAATCCCTAAACTTTGGCTTATTTAAAAGAAAAATAATTTTAAATAATAAATATGTCCCGAGTTATCCCCAAATCAATACAATGTCTGTTCACAAGTTATCCACAATACACGAAATTTACGCTCAAATATCTTCTTACAAGCGAAAAATCTTTAAACATTACTCTAATCGGTCTACTCTTCCACCTCCCTTTCGTACGTTGCTGGAATTTTTTACAAATTTATCTCAAAAATTATCCCACTAAAATCAGGTGTAACCGATTTCAGACAATCCATAATCAACTCTCCCAAACTTTTACCATAATAATCCGGCTTGCGGCGAGTGTTCACTAAAAAATCTTGCAAACTTTCCGTCGAATCACTAAATATTACCCGCTGGCCTTCTCTTCCAACTAAAAATTCTTGATTCAGGGCTCCCGCGGAAAGATAATGCACTGGCATACCAAGAATCTCTTCGTTCTGAAACACAAAAATATCCGGATTGGCCAAAAGTTCTTTAACTTTTGTTCCGTCAGGCAAAGTTTTATCTTGAACCTCCGGAAATAATACGGACAAATCATCTTTTATTATCTCCTCCATACCATTCTTTAAATATTTATCATCTGAAACGGCCAAAAAACTAAAATCCGCCAAATTTTGCGGCGACTCCCTCTCGCCCTTCGGGGCCACGACCAATTTATTATTTGACCAGAAGTCGGAAAACCAAAGCATGGCGCGGAAATCTCCAATTTTGAAATTTTCTCCAAAATAAATTTGCGAGGAGGAATGCCGTTTTGCCTTATTGAAAGAAAACAGTTTCATTTTATCATCGGCCAAAGATTTTTTTTCATGGCCCAAGACCGCCGCCGCCTTTTCTAACCCAAATCTTGAATTGGAAATTATCACTCTTTTCTTGTCCCCAAAAATATAATGATAATTTAATTCTTCCAATCTGTTTTTAAGGGAATAAAAACTCTCGTCAGTCATCTGGCCAATAAAAATAAAATCTGAAAAATCCGGCAAAATAGCAAAGCCCAATCTTCCCGCTTCCGGCGCGACAACTTCTTCCAAAAATTTAATTTGCTGGGCCGCGTCGCGTGAGAGCGCCGTCCTCCCCATCGCCCAAAGCCAAGCCTCATCCGCTCCTCCGCTAAAATCACTCTGCCAATATATCGCCGCTTCCGCCGGTACCGCCTCCAAAAAATTGTCGCTCTTTAAAAAATTAAAATAAAACCAAAAAGAAAATCCCAAAACTCCTGTGAGAACCAAAAACCCTGCCGCAATGAGCAAGGTTTTTGTTTCCAACTTTTTAAAGAATTCAAAAAACATTATTTCATGTTTATTTTTAACTAGTGAGGTGGTAAACACAAATACTATTTTGCAAACCCAAACAAAACGGAAAAGGGCTTGCCCTACCTTCTCGGGCGATCCTGGCGCGGCGGGCGTCCGCTGCCTCCATCGTGTCCACCGTTACGCTCTCCATTTTCTTGTAATCGTTTGATTGAAAGATCAACTCGGCCCTGTTCATCAATCTTTATCACTTTCACGCGGACCACGTCGCCGATTTTTACAATGTCCGTGACTTTATCCACGCGATAAGGCGCGAGTTCGGAAATATGAACCAACCCGTCTTTGTGCGGAAAAATTTCCACGAACGCACCAAAGTCCAAAATGCGTGTCACCGGTCCTTGATAAATTTCTCCGACTTCCGCCTCTTGCGTCAAACTCTTAACCCAAGCCACGGCTTTATCCAACGCCGGCGGTTGAGATGAACAAATTACCACTGTTCCGTCATTTTCAATATCGATTGATACGCCGGTCGCGTCAATAATTTCATTAATGATTTTTCCGCCGGGACCAATCACGTCGCGAATTCTATCCGGATTAATTTTAAAGGTAATGATTCTCGGAGCATATTGCGAAAGCTCCGGTCGCGGCGCGGCAATCGCGCTCTCCATCACGTCCAAAATTTTCATTCTTGCTTCGCGGCCTTGCGTCAAAGTTTTTTCCACCATCTCTTGCGTTAAACCCAAAGTTTTTGTATCCATCTGAATGGCGGTCACCCCGGTTCTTGTTCCGGCGATTTTAAAATCCATGCCGCCTTTGCTATCTTCCAAATCCTGAAGGTCGGTTAAAATTTTAAAATTTCCTTTTTCATCCGACGCAAGTCCCATGGCAATTCCGGCCACCGGAGATTTGAGCGGCACGCCCGCGTCCATCAAGGCCAAAGTTGAAGCGCAAGTTGAAGCCATGGAAGATGATCCGTTGGAACTTAAAACTTCAGAGACCACGCGAATAGTGTATGGAAAATCTTCCGTCTTCGGCAAAACCGGAATAAGAGCGCGTTCCGCCAGAGCGCCATGACCAATTTCCCGCCGGCCCGGTCCGCGCATTGGCGAAGCTTCACCAACCGAGAAGGGCGGAAAATTATAATGATGCATAAATCTTTTTTTGCCGTTTGTTTCCATTCCGTCCAAAGTTTGCTCATCACCCGGCGAACCGAGCGTTACGGCGGACAAAACGTGCGTATCACCGCGCGTAAAATATCCTGAACCATGAGTGCGCGGCAAAAGAGACACTTCCGCGCCAAGCGGCCGGATATCAAGCAATGATCGGCAATCAACCCTCAATTCTTTTTCTAAAATTACCCGGCTGATTTCTTCTTCAACAACTCCATAGAAAAATCCCATCGCGTCTTTGCGGCGATCTTTGCCAATCCCCTCTTCTTTTAAATATTCTTCAAGGTCGTGTTCCAATTTATCCAAAACTTCCTGGCGCGACGCCTTGTTTTCTTTTTTACTGTCAAAAAGGCAAGTCGCAAGTTTCTCGCGTAAAAATTCTTTAACTTTATTTTTTAATCCTTCTTTTTCCGCCGCCGCCTCCAAATCTTCCTCCACGATGGAAATTTTTGTTTTTCCAATTTCTTCACGGATTTTCTCAATCAACTCTATAACTTTTTTCAAATGTTTTTGCCCAAATTTTATTCCTTCCAAAACATCTGCCTCCAAAACTTCATTGGCTCCGGCTTCAAGCATACAAACTTTTTCTTCCGTGCCGGCGACAACGATATCCATCGCGCTTTTGCTTCGCGCTTCATAAGACGGATTCAAAACCCATTCACCGTTTACTTGCCCGACGCGCACCGCGGCGATTGGTCCCTTCCAGGGAATATTGGAAATGGAAAGAGCGATTGAAGCGCCAACCAACGCTGGAATGTCCGGATCATTTTCTTGATCCCAAGACAATGTTGAAGCGACAACCTGGATATCATTTCTCATCCGGTCATCAAAAAACGGCCTGATCGCACGATCAATCAGCCGCGCTGTTAAAATCGCTTCATCGGTCGGACGGCCCTCGCGTTTTATAAAACGAGAACCTTTTATTTTTCCCGCCGCGTAAAGTTTTTCTTCGTACTCAACCATCAAAGGAAAAAAATTAATTCCTTCCCTCTGATTTCCCGACATTGTAGCTGTAGCCAAAACCAACGTATCGCCGTAGCGAACCGTGCAGCTGCCGTTCGCTTGTCCGGCGAATTTTCCGGTCTCCACAATCAAATTCTTTCCTCCCCACTCCAACTCGAATTTTTTTACCATAATTTTTTGTTCTGGCCGTCAAACTTCAGACTTCTGGTTACCCAGAAGAAGCCTACTTGTCTGACGGCCAAAGTTATTAATAAATTTTATAATTTTTAAATGATCGTTCTCTTCGTCCTCCCGCTAATCAAATAGCGTCTTTTATCATGGCTCAAATCTACAAAATTGTCAACTGTTTCTACGAGCTTGCTGGATGTCGTTTCGCGAAAAGCAATTGATTCCACCCGGCAACCCTTGTTCATCTTTAAATATTGCACGAGCGGAATAAAATCTCCGTCACCGGAAACAATAACGATCACGTCCAGTCTTTCCGCCAGGGCAATAGAGTCAATACAAATTCCCACATCCCAATCTGCTTTTTTCGCGCCGTCGTAGACCATCAATTCTTTTTCCCGAGTTTCCAGACCTAATTTTTCCAACGCTTCAAAAAAAACTTTTTCCTCGCCGGTTTTAGTTTTCACGACATAAGCGATGGCGCGGATTAATTTTCTGTTGCCAACCGCCGTTTCTAAAATATTTCCAAAATTAACCTTTGCGTTGTAAAGGTTTTTCGCGGAATAATACATGTTTTGCACGTCAATAAAAACTCCGACGCGTTGTTCTTTATAAGTTACCATAAAATTTCCTCCTTATTTTTTAGACGAAAACCCCTCCGAGAGGAGGGGCTCTAAAATTATAATTTTAATTTTTCCATGAGCTCGGCATGACCCTTTTTATCTTCTCGCTCCAAATATTTCAATAGCCGGCGTCTTTCACCGACTTTTTTCAAAAGACCGCGCCGAGAAGAAAAATCTTTTTTGTGTTCTTTCAGGTGCTCCACCAATTCTTTAATTTCCGCGGTCAAAATAGCGACCTGGACTTGCGGCGAACCGGTGTCGGTCGCGTGAATCCGAAATTTTTCAATAATTTTGTCTTTTGCTTTTTTGTCTAACATTTTTGTCACGGGTTGCCGAGTCCACCCACTCCCTGGCCCAGCCAACCGTCATTAATAAATTACTTTCATATATTAACACAGCCTTTTTTATTTGGCAAGGATTATTGAAAAAATTCATCTACCGCCATAACCAATACTTTATAAGCGCCTGCCGATGTACTCCAAAAGTGTTTCCGTGCTTCAGAAGGCCTAAATACGACTGCATGGTTTCTGGCGCGGGATTTTCCAAAATGCGCGCGAACATCCGCCGCTCGGTTGTCCGCCGCAAGACGCGATGACGCGGGAAATTCACCCACCCCAAAAAATCAACACCCGAAGCAAAAGTTTTAAAAAAAATCTTCTCGGGGTGAAAAGTTAATTTTAACTTTTCCGCCAAAAACTTTTCTGCTTGTGGGACAATCTTCAAAAGTTGCTCGCGATTTTCTGACAGGAAAACAAAGTCGTCGGCGTAGCGTAAGTAATTTTGGGTTTTCAGTTTATGTTTCACCCATTGATCAAAAACATTCATATAAACATTGGCAAAAAGCTGCGAGGTCAAATTCCCAAGCGGCAGGCCAATGTCCCCTCGCCCATTCGGGGAGAGGGTTGGGGTGAGGGGGCTGGTGACAAAACTTCCAATAATATTTTTCAACAACCAAACAATATTTTTATCCGGAATATATTCTCTTAAAATTTCCGACAAAACTTTATGATTAATGCTCGCAAAAAACTTTTTAATATCACATTTCAAAACCCAAACCGTCCTTGTGTGGTTTTTGCTTACGCGAAAAGCCACCGCCCGGAAACGATTGAGTGCCCGATGTGTTCCTTTACCAAGTCGGCAAGAATATGAATCAGCAATAAAAGTTTTTTCAAAAAACGGATAGAGAATTTTATAGACGGCGTGGTGTAATAATCTGTCGCGGACGCTGGCTTTATGGATATGGCGGCGCTTGGGATCGTTGACATAAAAACTTTCATACCCGCCGTGGCGATAAGTTTTATTGGCTAAATCTTCGTGAAGCGCTAAAATGTTATCAGCCAGATGCCGGAAAAACTCTTGCACATCCCTTTTCTTCTTTTTACCGACCAAAAATTCTTGCCAGGCCAAAAACAAATTTTCTAAGGAAATAATTTCTTCAAAGATTTTATCTAATTGCTTTTTCATAATTATCAATAATTGTCATTGCGAGCCGCAGCGAAGCAATCTCCGGACAGTGGGATTGCCGCGTCATCCGCCTAAATTTTGCGCCGCAAAACTTTGGCGGACCCCTCGCAATGACGCTAACAACCCTATGCCCCAATTCTATTCCTCTAATCCCCCCCCCCAACGCTTCACAAACCGACCTGCCGCTTCTCGCGAAATTTAGCGAGGCGTACAAACTTTGGCACTCTTTTCTTTCCCGCCTGCCGCGCCTGACCCGTTTCTCGCTTGGCGTGAAAATTGATAATCTTTTTACCGATTGTTTGGAACTTACGCTTCTCGCCGGCTACGCGAACCGCGAAGATAAATCAAAAATCATTCAAAAATTAAGCGCCAAACTTGACTGTCTGAAATTTTTTCTTAAAACTCTTTGGGAATTGAACGGATTAGACTATAAAAAATATTCCGCCCTTTCCTTGCCGCTCGCCGCCTCCGGAAAAATGATTGGCGGGTGGATAAATATTTTTAAAAAATCTTCTCATTAAAAGAAGGCGGGACAAACCCGCCTTCTTTTTTCTACACACCATCAGAGCGAAGCAGCCCAAGTTGTCGTTCCGGTTGTCGTCCCAGTTGTAGTTGTCGCAGTTGAGGCCGCTCTCGTCGAAGTTGCCGAGATCGAGACGGTTGCCGTTCGCGTTCAGGGTCAACTTTAAAATATGCCGTAAGTCGTCCGCGCCACTGCTTGTTGAATACTCTCCAAGCTGTATTTTATTCGCGGTCTTTAAGCCCGCTAACTTACGGCACGGGGTGTGTACAATGTTCTCTTTAGATATCTGCCGGCGCGCTGGCGCGATCAATAAAGACAACGCCATTCCGGCCCAACAAATATCTTGTCCTGCCGGCCGTCGCCCACGGGCGACGGCATCTTGCGACGCAGTTTTAAACTATATCATAATTTAGAAATATTACATATTATCTGCGCTCGCTCGGAAATGAAATTGCGACTTCATTTCTCTCACTCACTTGATAATAAAAAAAGACCCCAACACGATTTCTCGCGTCAGGGTCCAAGCGTCCGAGGGCTGGGCCAAGAGCCTAGTGTCCTAGGCTCCAAGCACCATTACACCCCCAGAGCGAAGCAGCCCAAGTCGACGTACCGGTAGTCGCCCCAGTAGGAGTAGCAGCAGAGGCCGCTCTCGTCGAAGTCGCCGAGACCGAGACGGATGCCGTCCGCGCGCCGGGTGTCGGTCCGGACCCAGTAGCGGTCCAGAGGCACCCGCTCGCCCGTGATCTTGAAGTGGGCGAGGACGAGGCCGGCGAGGAGCGCCGCCGAACCGAACGAGGTGAGGTGGGTGGCGGGCAGATCGTTCCTCTGCCGGAGATCGGCGAGGAGCTTCATCTGTTCGTTCACGGTCTTCGCCGTGCTTCCCGGCAGGAGCCGCGGGATCCAGAAGACGATGCCGTCCTTCGTGGCTTCGTCGTTCCGGAATTCCCAGTCCCGGAGGTAGGCGAAGTTCTGCTCGCACGGTCCGGCCTTCGGGGCGTGCTGCTTCAGGGTGAAGCCGGCTTTGACCTTCCAGGCCACGGGCCCGGCGTAGCCGAGTTCGGCCGCCAGACGCCGCCACTTCGCGGCGAGGCCGCGGAGTTCCTCGGCGAGATCCTTGTCCGAGACAGGGGTGAAGAAGATGCTCTCCACCGCCCGGGCGACGAGCTCCCGCGCCAGTTTCCCAACCTCCTGCGGATTGTCCGCAAGGGCCAGGAGTTCCGGCTCGTCCAGATCGCCCAGCATCGCCACGATACTCCGCCACGACGCCTTCCGTTCCTTCATGACTCATTTCCTTTCCACCCAAAGTAGGCGGATACTCCGAACCGAAGTGGCCCGGAGGTTGGCTTGGGTTTTCATTCCCAGCCTTCTTTTGAGGGTCTGTTCTTTTGTCATTGCGAGCCGCAGCGAAGCAATCTCATAACCGTGGGATTGCCGCGTCCCCGCCTATTCGGCGGGTCCTCGCAATGACAGTGTAAAACCGCCAAAAGAAAGATAGAAATTTATCCTTATTTTAGCCAAATTATAGCTTAAAAAGAACGATTATTCAACATTTTATAATAACACGTTTTTGAGAATTTGTCAAGCCGTTGATTTTAGGATAAAATAAAATTGTACGACGCTTAATTGTGTATTTAGTCTCTAGTATATTGTATATAGTATTTTATGGCGCAACTTAACACCCTCATAACTCAATTTCTAGAATACCTGGAGATAGAAAGAAACCGTTCGGATAAAACTATCCGGAATTATGATTTTTATTTAAAACGTTTCGCTCTCTGGGGCGGCGACGTTTCTCCCTCGGCCATCACCCAGGAAAAAGTCCGGCAGTATCGCCTTTGGCTTAATCGTTTTACCGACGAGCACGGCCGCGCTCTGAAAAAAAATACTCAGAACTATCATCTGATTGCTCTCCGGGCTTTTCTAAAATATCTGGCCAAACGCGACATCAAAACTTTATCCGCGGAAAAGATAGAATTGGGAAAAATGCCGGAGAGAATTGTTGATTTTTTGGAAGGTTCTGATTTAGAAAGAATCCTTGAAGCGCCAACTCTGGCCGACTCCCCGGAAATTATTAAACAAAGAGACAAGGCAATTATTGAAATGCTTTTTTCCACCGGGCTCCGCGTTTCCGAATTGGCAAATTTAAAAAAAGAACAAGTTAATTTGAAAAAAGATGAATTTACCGTTCGCGGCAAGGGCGACAAACCGCGCGTGGTCTTTTTATCAAACCAATCAAGATTTTGGATCAAAAAATATCTGGAAGCGCGCCAAGATGTTTCACCGTTTTTATTCGTCTCCCACGACCGGGCGCACGAGAGTGAAGGCGCGCTCACTCCCCGGAGCGTGGAACGGCTGGTGAAAAAATATTCCAAAATCGCCGGCATCACCAAAAAAGTGACGCCGCACACCATGCGCCATTCTTACGCCACCGATTTGCTGATGAACGGCGCCGACATCCGTTCGGTCCAGGCCATGCTCGGCCATTCATCAATTACGACCACCCAAATTTATACCCATATTACCAATCAACAACTTCGCGATGTCCACAAAAGTTTTCACGGCCGGCGGCGTGGTAAGTAAAAATCCTTGACAACGAAAAAATTTTTTGCTAAAATAAAAAATACTTTTTTAACATTACGCGCCCGTAGTTTAATGGATAGAACACTAGCCTTCTAAGCTGGATATCGAGGTTCGATTCCTCGCGGGCGCATATGGTGGCTATAGTTTAACGGTAGAACAGCGGGTTGTGGTCCCGCTAGCCTGGGTTCAACTCCCAGTAGCCACCCCATAAAAACATCTCGTCATCAGGGCGAGGTGTTTTTGTTTTGTTTGAAACAAAATTCGCCGGTTCTAACCCTTTTGCCTGTTTTTTCCCTGTTTCCAGGAAGTTAGAAATGGGCACGAGCCACTCCACTGGCTCTATCCGCAAACTCCCACTCTTCAAAATATAAGTTTGGCCCAGGGCCGATAAAATTTCTCTTTTGGTTTGCAAATCGCCTTTTATAAACGCCTCTCTAGCATGGGCGGCAAAATTAAACGCCCGCTCAACCAACTCAACCCAATTTTGTCCGCGATCCTGCGTTTGGTTCAACACCTCCCTTATCTTTGTTATTTTCTCTTGCAGTTCTAACCTTTTAGCCGTAAATTCCCCGTCGCTAATCATTTCCTTGATCCGTAACTCCGTTAAATTATCTAACTGCTTTTGTAAATCAATATAAGTTTTATTTGTCATTTCGTAGGCCTGGCTCCGGCTTTCAACCTCTTTACTATTTTTTTCTTTTAAAACTCCCAACGTCCAATTTTTAAAATCTTCTGATATTGTGTATTTGCTAATCTCTTGGACGATCTGCTCTTCTAAATCTTTTAATCGAATCGCTGGCTCCCGACAATCTATTTCCCGTTTCTTTTTTGAGCAGTGATAATAAACATATTTTGCATATTCATTTTTACTTTTAATAAATTTTTTCTTTTCTTCGGCGGTTACCAAACATCCACAATATCCGCACCTAATAATACCAGTGAAAGCAAACTCATGCGTTGCATGTCGCGGTTTTTCTTTTTTATGTAAAATTTCCTGTGCTCGCTCAAACTCCCCCATCGTAATCATTGCCTCGTGGTTGCCTTTGTATAACTTGCCGTCATATTTAAAATAGCCGGTGTAAAACAGATCATGAAATAATCTGTAAAGCCCGCTCATGGAAAGCGGCCGATCTCCCTCTCTTTTAGTTTTTTCCGTGCGGTAGCCCCACTCATCATTGACAATTTTTAAAATCTGAGGGATTAAAAAATTCCCAGTCAAAAGTAAATCCCACATTTTTCTAATCAAGGCAAATCTTTCCGGATCTTTAATGATTGTTTTGTTTAATGCGTCGTTTAAATATCCTTGCGGCGCCTTTGAGGGAAACCATCCTCTCTCTGCCTTGCCGTTCAATCCCCTTTTTGTATTTTTTCTTAAATCTAAAATAAACTGGTTTGCCATTCCGCTTTCCACACTAAACATCAAAACATTATCCTCTGGGAGATACTGGCGATCAACGGTTCTAATAACTTTTATGACTCCCTGCTGGAGCATCCAGTTTATTCTCCCGCTATCCACCGGATTTCTAGATAAACGATTTATTTGCCAACATAAAATCCCATCGGCCTCACCTTGTTCAATCTTACCGAGCATCTCTTCAAATACCGGTCTGTTATTTGGCTGTTTAGCAGACTTCGCCTCAGTAAAAATTTTTACGACTTCTAAATCAAAATCTTTTGCCAACTCTTTCAGTTTATTAACCTGATCCTCAATAGACTGCACCTGCCGGTCCTCACTCTCCGACGATTTCCGAGCATAGAGAAAAAATTTAATTTTGGCGTTGATTTGTTGCATATAATTTTAATTTAAAAACCAAAAGGGACGGTCTGGTTGACCCAGTTGCTTCTCCGCGAGGATAGGCTTCTGGCAGACCGCCCCTTAAAGGGCAGAAATCTACAAAAAATCTCGCGGATTTAGTTTGAAACTGGGTCAACGCTTATATTATACCACTTTTTAAAAACTACTCCAAATAGGCTTCATGTCACCAGTATCCACCAATTTCTGTGGCATCGCAGTTTAACCCATTAAGCCGTTATTCAACCGAAATAATCGGAAATTAGTTTGGATTAACTAAAAACTTGAAAAATTGAAAAACAACGACTTTTCAAATTTAGGTTAAAAACCTAAAAACCTAAATTCTAACTGTTTTTTATACTGTTTATCAGCGTCTATTCCCATAATTTTCCACTATTTTTGATAGGCGGATCGTCCAATGTTTTCCTATAATCATTATTTCTGATTTTTTTGATTTTTTAATCTATATTAATTCTCTTACACTATAAAAGTAATATACTAAAGTATTATCACCTTAAAGGAATAAAACTATATAGTCCTATTTTAGTAATATAGTATTATATTACTATACTGGTGATTCTCCCTTCTCTGTGCATCCGAATTCTCCCAAGAGTTTTTCCTCTTGCTCTTTCTCGAACTGCTCAAGGGCGAGTTTTTCCAGCAACTTCCAGTCTTTTGGCACGTTAACCCAGAATATATCTACCCATTTGCCGCTGCCCGTCCTATTTGCGGGCGGTTTTATATAATACCGACCAGTATTCTCCACAAACTTCGTTTTAAAAACCCTAAAGCCCCTAACTTCAAATTGCCCGATTATTAAAACCATCGTAGCGGGCATTTCCGGGTCGTCTTTAAATTTGAATTTGAATTTTAAATCATCAATATTTATGGTCATAGTAATTTACTCATACTTGTAAAATTAACTTCGTGGCGGGCAAAATTGACCTCGTTTTTTGTCGTCCTCAGCCACTTTTGACAAATCCTCAAGATGGGCCAGAATATTTCTTTTGTCTCCCAAATTGTAATCATCTTTTTCCACCAAATTTTGAAACCAACGATGGATCGTCTGTCGACCAAATCCCTGCCCATTCACTGCCTCCGTAAAACAAACGAGGGAGCTCCAAAGAGGATTTTTGCTTACGATGTTTTTAAATCTTCGCCCTAATGACTTCATAATTTTAATATTTATTTTGATTAATTAATCCGGGACTAGATTTTGAACTTTTGAACATTAATTCAATAATACGAACAAGTTTAATCCCTTTCTCGTAGGCTTCTTGGCGGCTGATCTCTCGGCCAAAACATTTTTTATATAGCCGCTGAAATTCGGTTGTCTGCACGTCCGTCAACATTTTAGTTAGATGTTATAAATCCTGGTTTTTATTTCCTTAAGACAATTAAAAAAACTCAATGGTTCTACCTTGAGTTCATGGGTAAAGTAAAGACGAATAAGATCGTCCAACTCCTCGTCCCTTTTAATGAGAAAAATCACTTTTGTCGGATTTTGTCGGTCTACGGCTTCCACTTTGTAGCCGCAGTAGCAAAGTGCCGCGCACAAAGCCAAATCGGAAGTTTTAAAAAAATCTTTTTCTTGTAATTTTTTGTTCATAAAAATTTTAGATTAATAAAAAAGCAGCCTTTTATTTTAGGCTACTCTTTTTTATATTTTTTAAATAAGAATTTTCTGTACTACACTTCTTTTCTTCTTTTTCTTTCAAGGGATATTATTTTAGCAATATGGCCCCAGTCTAATAATATCCCCCTCTCCCTATTTAGAACCCTCATAATTTCTTTTAATGGCTTATCTCTATGTTTGTATATAAAATCATTTCTTTCTTGAATACTTATTTTTCTAGATTTTATTTTCCCGATTTTGATATTGGGATCTGCGTATTTTTTCCGTAAAAAATCTATTTCATTATCCCAAACTATTTTTATGTAATTGATTAAATCCCTTTGAGTGGCATAAGGACTCATTCTTATCGCAATGGGGTAAGCCAAATCATCGCTTTCTTGGACCATCTCGTCAAAGGGTTCTTTCTTATCCAAAATAAAATCATAAGTATAAAATAAACCGCAAGCATTAATCTGGGATATCGGATGGAAAAAACCATAATATACATATTCTTGTATCACCTCGCCGTAATCAAAACCGTGCAGCTTATATTTTTTGCATATTTTATCCCTTATCTCATCTCTCATCTTTTTGGAGTCTTCAAAACTGACTCCGGACGGTGGAAAAAGATAGTGCTTATCTTTAGGCTTGAACCCTTCCGGCGGTATATTATATTTTTTTCTCAATTCCCCTATCGTTTGTAAAAAATAATCCGTTTTAGTAATTGCCAAAAAATAATTCCAAACTTTCTTGTAGCCCTGCGATAAATAATATTCTTCAATTTTTTTATGATATTTGGCTATCCACACCTCTGATTCTTTTTTGTTCATAATAATGTTATATTTTCATTTTCATTATCAAACCACCGTATCTAAACTTTACCAATTTCTTATAAAAAATCAATGCTTTAATATTGGTGCTAAACAACAAACTATGTTATACTTGACTTATAAAGATAACGTGCTAAAATTGCCCATTATGCCAATACTAAAGAAAACAAAAGACGCTTTCTTTAAATTTATACTAGGTGAAACAATTGTCCCCCGGGGCCTCTCCGAATTAAATCATTATTTTAGAGTATACGGCCCTATAAATTTTAAAAACAAAAAAGAAGGTAACGTAATTGTCGCTACTAGCACAAATTTTAGATATGGGTCTATAATAACCTTCGGGAAAAATCCAGAAGAATTAGATAAAAAAGTAAAAGATGCCATTCTTACCTCTTTTGAAGTCCCGTCGTCCTACGCAAAAGAGGCAGATATTCGTAGGACCGAAGAGAAAAAAGAAGAATATGCCTTCTCTTAGCGAATTACCCGGGGAAATAAAAAGAAAAAAATTTACCAAGGCCTTAAAACGTCTTGGTTTTGTTATTAATACTAAGGGCGGAGATGGAAGTCATTACAAGGCGCTCTGGCCCAGAACACAAAAATCGATCACTATTCCGTCCAAATTACGAAAAGACGTTTTATGCTACATCTTAAAGGAGATTGAACAATACAGCGGGATAACATGGGGAGAAATCAAAAAAGAGTTATAAGATTAAATCATCATTTCCATTACTCAGCTTTTCTTGCTAAAATATAAATACAACAAAAAAGCCTAAACCTCGCTCCCTCCGCGAGGCATGGTTCCAAAACCCATCCCTGACATTGAGCTCCTCGTTCAGTGACTCAGGGATGGGTCATATCCCGAAAGGGGTATGGGCGGCCGAAAGGTTGCTAGCTGACGGGGAGCTTTGTGTTTATAAATTATAATTAGTGGTATAATTTAAAAATATGAGTATTAATATAATAGAAGAAAGATAACAAAAAACACCGCAGGGGGTGTTTTATTTTTTAATCTAAAATTATGTTTTGTAAAAATTGCGGCCAAAAACAAACTTCGACTGACAGTAAATTTTGCCATAATTGTGGCAAAGCACTAGAGACGACCGAGACAGCGTCCTCAGCCGATCAAACCAAAATCTCAACTCCCGGCATGACGGCGGAACAATACATGGCACATACAAATATAAAAAGCGTTGACGAGGCAAAAAAATATTTACTTCGATTAAGAATACTGTTTGTCTCTGTGTTTATCGGCATGATTTTAACGAGAGCTGCGGCAGATATTGATGTTGACGTTTACGCTTTAATTTTTTGGGCGTATTTGGCATTGCTAGTATATTTTGTTGTCTACTGTGTAATAGTTCTCCGAGCCGAAAAAATTTCTCGTGCCAATGCTATTTTTACCATTCTACTCGCTCCCCTCAGTTGGATCTGGTTTTATCCAGAAATTGTAGAACCACTAAAGATTATCGCTGGAGAAAAGCTGCCGCCAGCGTCGTTGTCTTTTAGCAAAGAACAAAAAATGGCGCGGCAAGAAAGCAATAAACTTTTTTGGAAGAAATTTATAATTTTCATTGTGGCGTGTATTGGCGCAGTAACGATATTAAGCGTTTGGTTGTATTTCTATTTTCAATCGAATGGCTCAACCAATACAACCAACTCAAACCAATCTACTCCGGCTAATTACGAATTTACCTCAATTGATCAAAAATTTTCCATAACCTTTCCGGACCAACCTCAACAAAAAGAAGAAGTGACATTTGATGAAGATATTGGTCAAACAAAAACGATTACTTATTCCTCTTCTAAGAACGAAATGACTTACTACGTTTTTATTTATGAATATTCTGATCCAAGGATAGACGACACTTTAGAAGATTTCAATGTATCTGCCGGCCTTGAGGGGGCGCTAAATGGAATGCTAAATAATGTAGAAGATACTAAACTAATCTCTAGTAATTTTGAACAACTACTAGGTAAGGGGGCATTAAAATATGAAATACGGATTGACAGCGAAATTTTAAAAGGAATTTTATTATTTAATGGCAACCGTCTGTATAATATCTCTCTGGATTATTTCACAGATAATGACACTCTATCGACCGATATAAAATTGTCTAATTTTATTAATTCCTTTAAATTCAACCCCTAAATATGTTTTGCACATATTGCGGCGCTCCCCTAAACGAAACTGATAAATTTTGTATAAAGTGCGGGCGCCCTACTTCGCCGGATACTGAACCTACACAAAAAATAAAGTCCGTGTCTCGCCCCGATGAGCGATGGTGGTATCGGCTAGCTAAAATTTTTTATATCCTTTTATATTTTCCTCTGCCACTAGTTATTTTGATTGCTTGGGAGGAAAATAGGTCGTCCTATGATTATTTAACTCGCTCTACCGTTGATACAAGCGAAAAAGCATTTTGGTATTCACTACTAACGCTAGTGATTTATTTAGCAATTATTAGACTGATTAAAATTTCTTTTCTTTATGTTATGTTAGGCCGAAAGCCCGATTGGCAAAAAGAATTGAAAAAATTTTTCTAATTATTAAATTATTTAACTTAAAACTTATGAACTGTCAAAATTGCAATTTCGAGACGCCCGAAAATTCAAAATTTTGTCCGAAGTGTGGAAGCAAGGTAAATATCCCAAATAAAGAAGAAATTAAACGTGGCTCTTCGGTCCTTGACGATATCAGTAACCATCTTAGTTTTCTTGGATATAAAACCGTAATTGAAAAAGCAAAAATAGGCGGCGAGAAAGATGTCCTTTTTGCGAATCACGACCAACGGAATAATATGGCCATCTTTAGTTTAATCCCGAATGTAATGCTATTAAAAATCAGTCTAACTACAAATAAAAAATGGAATGATAAAATGGGCGATTTTATTAATAACGCAAATAAATCTTTCAACTGCGCTAGAGCATTTTATGATATAACAAATGAAGGACTAGTTACATTAAGATTTGAAGGGATCTATACCGGCCAATATTCTAAAGAAGTTTTCGGTCAACTTTTTGATTTGTTTAATAATGATATCGACAATATATTTAGAGCAGGTAAAAATTTTAACCAACTATTTATCAACTAATTTATAATAATGTTTTGCGAACGATGCGGCACTAAAATTTTAGACAATGGACAATTTTGTATAGAGTGTGGAGTGAAGATTGATTCGGATGAAATTAAAAAAACGCTTAAGGTAGAAAAGAAGAAGAACCCCTGGCTAGGCGCTATTCTAGTTTTTATTTTTGGTGCCTTCGGTTTTTTATATTATTCTTGGAAAAAGGCGATCGTTGTTTTTTTATTGTTCTTTTTACCAAACATTTTCTTATATAGCTACGATGACGCGATCGCGGAAATAATAAGGTGGCTTATTCAGCTAGCCTTGTCCTACTACGCCTATCTAGATATCCAGGGTAAAACTGATACTATCGAAAATATTTTTTCTAATATTCTTAAAGTTACAATCTATCCAATAATTTTTCTAAACTTTTTCGGAATAATAGCAGGGGCAATATGGTTGTTATTTTTAAGACAATGGGGATTGGTTGTTAGTGGTATTTTAATTGATATAATTGCTCCCTTCATTTTTTCAATCGTTTTGTTGATAGAAATACCCCTAGCGGGTTTGGTAACCTATGCTTATACAAAAAATAAAAAAATATTTGCACTAGTAATCGGTTTTATCTCGATGTTGATTACTCATTTTGTTATTTTATTTTATACTTTCTATATTTTTGGCTATGCAGTTTCGTCAGCCGAAAAACTTAGCATAAATATCTTTCCATTTCTCTTATTTGGCTACGGCATTGCTACTGGTCCACTTAGTTATATGGCTAGTAAAGAGGGCCCCGACGCCCTTGCCTCAATTTTGGGCGTGTATATATCACAAATTTCTTACATCATTTTAGCAATATTGTATTTATTCAATTATTTACAACTGGCTATTCCAATCACCCTGATGATAACTTTCGGTATTGAAATTTATTTGTTGAATATTACATCTAGAGTATGGGGCGTCGAAAATTATAGCCAAAAAGAAATAAAAAACATTTAGCAAAAATAATTTATGAAAAATAACAATTTAAGAAAAAGAATTACTGCTTCTCTCGTTCTATTTTTATGCTTTGTTCTTATTACTCGGATAGGAATTACCGGATCACCTTTTACTCTATTTACTTTGCCGGTCTGGTATTGGATAGGCGTAGGGTTATTTTCCGCCTTACCTTTATTTCTCGGAAAACATGGCGCAAGTGGTCTTATAGATTAAGTTATAATATTTAAAAAATTAAAGAAATATTATGGACAATTTATTTTTACTTTTATTTCTCACTTCGTTCGTTTGTCTAATAATTGGACTAATTAAACCAACATTATTTTCGCGCCTTATTAAAAGCGGCGTCACGAGAAAGAAAATTGGTTTAATATTTGGCATTGCCGCTCTCGCCTCTTTTGTTTTGTTTGGGCTAACGGCAGATACGAGCAAGAAAGAATCAATGTCTCAATCTCCAGATACGACTCAAATCGAAACTGAAACTGCACAATTAAGCCCCGAGGAACAAGCTAGACGTGAAGCCGAAGAAAAAGCCTTGCAAGAGGCGCTATCAAAACCTCATTTTGGAGACGGTAATCATATCGTCGGAACAGACATCCAACCAGGAACTTATCGAACTCGGGTAGCTTCATCTGGTTGCTATTATTCTCGTCTTAGCGGTTTTGGTGGATCGTTAAGTGAAATCATTGCTAACGAAAATACGGATGCTCCCGCCGTCGTAACAATCGCCGCCACTGATAAGGGCTTTAAATCATCTCGTTGCGGAATATGGACGCAAGACCTCTCGGCAATTACCACAGATCAAACCACCTTTGGAGATGGGATTTTTATTATAGGAACTGATATCTCGCCAGGCACCTATAGAAGCAGCGGCAGCGAGGGTTGTTATTATTCAAGATTACGGGGATTCAGTGGTGCCCTTGGTGATATAATCGCAAATGAAAATACGGACTCATCAGCAGTTGTAACGATAGCCGCCACCGATAAAGGTTTCAAATCCTCAAGATGCGGCACTTGGACCAAGATAAAATAAATTTCAATCTCAGCCAGTGAGTTGGGGAATATAGATATCTCCGTTTAAACTTCTAAAAATAGTTCCAATAGACTCCACTACGTGACCCCACCAAAACATCTCCTTCGCGGGAGGTGTTTTGGTTTTGGAAAGTAGAGTATAATAAATGTATGGATAAAAAAATTAATAAATTTATATATTGGGCGCCAAGGATATTATCAATAATCTTTGTTATTTTTTTAATGATGTTTTCACTGGATGTTTTTGAACCAGGGCTGACTTTCGGACAAATAGCCCTCGGTTTGTTTATGCATAATATCCCCGCCTTGATATTGTTGATCATTCTCATAATCTCGTGGAAATATGAAATTGTTGGCGGGGTCACTTTTATTCTCGCGAGTATATTACACATAATTTTTTCACTTACACGAATGGACGCCGAACCCTGGTACATCTCTTTTACCATTTCGCTGATAGTCGGCGCGCCGGCGTTTCTTGTGGGAATTTTATTTTTGATTGGCTGGTTTGAAAAAAGAAAAATAGCAGTTCCTCCCGAATCTTCACTCCGTCCAAAACTCTGAATACTTCCCTACACCACGCATAAAAACATCTCGTCATTAGGGCGAGGTGTTTTTGTTTGAAAAATTATATAAAAAAAGCCACCATATTTCAGGTGGCTACGAGCCGAATTGGTTGTACTACCGCGGAGACTACACGCGCACGATGCAGGGATAGTCGGGGCTGAAAGCGAACTCGCCGTCGCGCAGACCCCGCGCCACGACCCTTTCCGGTCCGACCTCGGTCACGTAGACCACGACGAAACTCGTGGTCCCGTCCTCTTCACGCGCCACTCGCACGTGGTTGTCGACCGGCACCTCCTTGATCGCGACGATTTCCTCGCCGCGCCCGACGTGCGTCTTGAGAAAATCCGTCAGGTGAAGCCTTCTGTCCCTCGTCAGATCCATGAACCTTCCGTCCGTCTCCTCCTCCTCTCCTTTTGGAGCCTTGCCCCGCAAAAAAACTATCGGCTTTATACAATAAAGCTTTTTTAAAAATTTGTCAAGAATTTTTATATTTACAAAAATTTTTAAAATGCTAAACTTTAATCAGCGAAAAAATCCGCCAAGAGCGGACAAGAAGGAGGACTTGACATGAGTTCCCGTCAAAAACAAAGGGGCGTGCAAGCATTCCATGAGGGGTGCCGACAGACTGCGGTTCCTCTCACGCCTGCCACAAACCGATCGGGCGGACGAGCCGATGTCGCAATCACGCGCCGCAAGAGCCGTAAGAAGAAGCGTGTCCCGCGGACGCTCCGCGCCGGCGACCTCTTGCGCCCAGAAACCCTAGAAGACCTTCTGGCGCGACAAGCCGAGGAACGCCGTCTCGCCGAAGAAGCCGAAGATCGCGCGATCAAGGAATGGGACGATGAGATCTGCGCCCACCCCATCGGCCATCCCGGCCATGTCCCCCACGGCTGCACTTGATGCGCCCGATACGCACCGCTACTCCCACGAGAACACTCTTGTGGGAGATTTTTTATCTTGCCCAAAAATATTTTTTGTTGTAATATAAATATACTTAAAAATTAATTTTAAAAAATACTATGCCTTTCACTTGGAACGAAAATTACAGCGTTGGCGTAAAAGTTTTTGATGACCAACACAAACGTTATATTGATCTTGCAAACCAAATTGACGCCTTCTCCATGCAAGACGAGATCAGCCAAGAAAAAATATTAATGAGCCTAATTGAGTTTAGCAACTACGCCTCACTACACTTCTCTTCCGAAGAAACTTATTTTGAAGAATACAAATTTCCGGGAAGCGAACTTCATATTGCCGAGCACAACCGCTACCGTGAAAAAATAAAAGAATTTTTAGCCAAAGCACAAAGTCCGAACGCGGACGTAAAAAAAATCGGTCGCGAACTTTCCGATTTTGCCGTGG
Source organism: uncultured Gammaproteobacteria bacterium (assembly GCA_965231095.1). Lineage (GTDB taxonomy): Bacteria > Patescibacteriota > Patescibacteriia > XYB2-FULL-38-15 > XYB2-FULL-38-15 > JAHIRI01. The sequence continues at coordinate 771,666 of OZ246416.1, read as the reverse complement.
ATTGGCTCTTGGGGCACGTCACTTTAATGGATAAACACTACACGGAATTTTTTAATGAACACGGAATAAAATAAATTTATAAAAATAAAAACGCCCCGGATTTCCCAGGACGTTTTTTAATATATTTTTACGCCTGCTCTTTTTCTTTATCTTTTCTCCCCATTCTTTCAAACGCCCGCAAAACTTCAAGCGGAATAGCAAAAACAATTGTATTTGATTGGTCCGAACTTACATCATTAATCGTGCTCAAAGTGCGAAGATGCAGCGCCCCGTCAGACGCGGCTAAAGTCTGCGCCGCTTTGGCTAAATTTTCCGCGGCGATAACTTCACCTTCGGCTTTAATAATTACCGATCTCTTTTCCCGTTCCGCCTCGGCTTGTTTGCCAATGACTCGTTTCATTTCTTCCGGCAAAGTCACATCTTTCAATTCCACCGAATGAACTTCAATCCCCCAGGCATCAGTGGCCTTGTCCACGATTTCTCTAATTTTTTCCGCGATGGCTTCGCGGCTGGAAAGTAATTCATCAAGATTCACTTCGCCGACCACATTTCTCATCGTCGTTTGAGCAAGTTGCGAAGTGGCATAACCAAAATCTTCCACTTCAATAATCACTTGATTCGCGTCGCGGACTTTGTAATAAATCACGGCGTTCACGCGGACGGAAATATTATCTTTGGTAATCGCTTCCTGATCCGGAACGTCAACCGCCTTGATTCTCATATCAACTTTTCTGGCGGTTTGAAAAACGGGAATCACTAGACGCCAGCCCGGCGCCATGACTCCGGTATATCGACCCATCGTGAATTTTACGCCCCGCTGATACTGGTTGATTTGGCGGATGGAAGCCAAAAGAATCGCGAGAACGATAACGCCGATTGTAATTAAAGTGTTCCACATAACTTTTAAAGTTAGGACTTAATGCGTATTTAATCATACAATATTTATCATTAAAAATCAATGAAGTTGACCACTCGCTAAAAATATGGCAAAATAAATTTATTAAATAACTAATCCAAAACATATGGGACAAAACAGCGCGGCGAAAGCCAGAACAAAGCAGGCTTTAAAAAATACTAAAAAGGGCAAAGAATTACGCAAACACACCAAAAGATTAAAAGGATGTTCTTGTTGCTGTTGCTAATTTTAGGAGAATTAACAAGAGGGGCTAAGCGGCCTTTTTTGTTTTATAGAAACTCTTGACAAAAAATAAAGGCCATGATATTATTAAAAATTCTTTGCGCAAATGCCTCTTTCCATAAAGCTGAATAAATAATTATTTTTCTTTGTGGAAGGAGGAATAGGGCACGGGAATGAATTAGTAAAGCGCCACGGCAGACTGGCGCGGCAAACACAAATTGGTCTGCCCATTGACTTGGCTGGCCTGCAACCGCGGGTCAACGATCGGGGTCGTCGTCTTTTGGTAAATTGGCGACTCCACCTCTTCGCCTTCTCCAGTAAATCTGGCATGGAAAGGGAGTGTGATGCGAGCCTGGCAGAGCTGGGCGTTGCGGCTCAAGCTGAACTAAAGCGCCCCGGCAGACGGCGCGGCAACAGCAATGAAATTGTCTGATCCCTGGTGGACGGGAAACCAGAGTTTGGGGACAAAATGGAATGCGCCCCAAGCGGAATTTACCAGTCGGGGTAGCGCGACGAGGTCGCAAGTACGGCGCTCCTTGCGCAAAGCAGCGACTGCCGCGCAAAGTAGCGATTACCTCGTTAAGACCGCGGGCTGGCAAAAGTGTCCAGTCATTCCGGTTTAAAAAATCGCGCCCCGCCGCCCGACGGGCAAAACGGGCACAAAAGTAGGGATTAAATTCCCGAACAGGTTGGGCACAGTCGCTCGACCACGGTCTCACGGGTGAGATCCGAAAACAAAGGATAACTCCCAAGAGACCAACCGGAAGGTTTGCAGGGCGTCACAGACGTCGCGCAGGCCTTCCGTTTTTTTATTATCATAAATATTTTAATTTTATTACAATTTTGTTAAAATAAAAATGAGCAAAGGAGGAAGCTCATGAAGACAAAAATTACGTTCGTGGTTCTTTCCGCGGTTTTCTTCGGCTGCCGGGAAACCTACATGGAACTCTGTCCCGGAGAATTCTATATCGCGACAGCCGTGGCAGTTTCGGGCAGCAGTGAAGATGGCGCGTCGGCTGTTCCGGTCGGAGATGAAACTAACACCGACGACTACAAGCTTCTCGCCCGCGTCATCAACGGGCGGGGCATGGACACGTTCAAGAGAGTGGAGTGGCAAATTGTTGATTCGGAACTTGTCCATCTTGCGACTATTGACGCTGACCCCGAAACCTACCGCGACGCTTCGGCCATCATTTCCACTCTGGTTGACATTTTGGATTCCGGCGGCGAGGGCGAACCGGAAACAACAATCCGAGTTTGCGCCACAAACGACTGCAGAAACTACCTCGGCGGAAGCGGATGCGCGCCGTGCGTCCCCGAAGTCTGCAGCGCTCCGCGCACCATCCGAGCGGTGATAAATGCCGAAGGAAACTGGATAATTCAAGGGGCGACTTTCCCCTTCGCGTTCGAACTCCACGTTTCCCAAAACGGACGAAAACTCCTCGCCGCTTCTTTTGAGCCGGAAATCAACGGCCGGCAAATTGAATTCACTTCCGGCGACTACCGCTACACCGGCGAGTTCGCGGATCACGAACACGTCGTCGGCCGAGTCGTCAGCGAATCAACCGGCGATGACCTCGGCGAGTGGACCGCAGCCAAGTGTCCGATAACCGGCTGCCCTCCGCCCGAGCCGTGACCGGACGTCCTCCTCTTTGCCGAGACCAAAAATCTCGGCAACCCACATCACAACTTGGTGTGGGATTTTTTTATGAAAAATTTCTGCGTTTTTGCAAAATAAAAAAAGCCGGCTGCGTTTTCACACAACCGGCGAGATCCTCCTACTCGTGACGACTGGCACGGCTGGAAAGGTCAATTCCCCCAAGCTTCTCCGCCGCATCCTTGATGGCAAGGTAAAGCAGCAGGAAGCTTTCCTCCTTCTGCAAAACTTTCCAGGGGACGGATCCACTCTTAGCCAGATCATCCAGAGCCTTTGACGCTGCATTGACCTTAGCTTTCACTTCTTGCAGAGTCAATTCGCCAACAGCGCCATTCCCCGCAGTGGCTTTCACTCCCCGCTTCAGCTGCTCTTTGAGTCGAGTGTTCTCCTCTCGAGCAGCAACAAGGAAGATGTCGCACCGTCGGCCGGCCTCTGTGAGACGGAAGAGCTCCAGCTCCTGTTCCTTAAGAAATGCCAGTACCGCGGTCGGCAACTTGAGAAAATCCTCGAGGAATGCCTGGCCGAGCTCAATGATCTTGCTCGGCTCTATGACCTGAGCTGTCGTCTCAAACTTCCCGCCGAGCATGAAGGTCCTCATCCCGAGAAAACGATTCGGGCCCATTTCACTGATTCGGGTTTCGCCCTTGTACTGAGCGACCCTACCCGACCTGATCATCCAGAAGCAAGTAGCCGGCTGTCCCGCGTGGAAGAGGTGCTCCCCGACCTCGAACTTCTTGATCGAGGCCTCCCTAACCTTCCTCGCGAGAAGCTCGCCTTCTGAACCTTCGCCGGGCAGGTCATAGCGCCCAGTCGCTCCGTTCAACGTCTCTTCGCCCGAAGGCGACTGCTCTTCCGAGTCGGACCCCTTTTCTTTTCCATTTTCCTCACTCACGGCCATCCTCCTTTCCTCCCCTTATTATCCGTGATTTTATATTTTAAGCCACAAAATCTAATTTGTCAAGTCGCTGTTGACAAACAAAATTTTTCGTGTTACTATACGTTTACAATAAGAACGGAAAGATTTCTGTTTCTTTACAAACATGCCCCGCTCCTCCCTAGTGAGGAGGAATCTTGGGGAATTTTTTGCGTATATGAACAAATTCAAATTAAAATCCAAATTCAAACCATCGGGTGATCAACCAGAAGCCATCACCAAACTTGTTAATGGTTTGAAAAAAAACTACGGCCACCAAACGTTGCTTGGTGTGACCGGTTCGGGCAAAACTTTTACTGTAGCCAATGTTATCGCGAAAATTAACAAACCCACCCTCGTCATCGCCCACAACAAAACTTTGGCGGCCCAACTCTGCAATGAGTTCCGCGAATTTTTCCCGGATAATGCCGTGGAATATTTTGTCTCTTATTACGATTATTATCAACCCGAAGCCTACTTGCCGCGAACCGATACTTATATTGAAAAGGAGTCAATGATCAACGACGAAATTGACCGCCTCCGCCACGCCGCGACCCAGGCCTTGCTCACTCGCCGCGACGTGATTATTGTTGCTTCAGTTTCTTGCATTTATGGTTTGGGCGCACCGGAAACTTATGAAAAAATTGTTTTACATTTGAGTACTAGCCAAACTATTACCCGCACGGATTTGTTAAGCCAATTAATCACCATGCAATTTAATCGGACAAATTCTGATTTGAAACGCGGCGAATTTCGTTTGCGCGGGGAAACTTTAGAAATCATGCCGGTGAACCAAGAAATTATTTATCGAGTGGAATCAAGCGCGCAAAAAATAAATAAAATCTTTGCGATTGATCCGGTGACGCGAAAAATAAAAGATGAGCCGGCCGATGTCTGGATTTTTCCGGCAAAACACTTCGTGACGCTTGGCCCGGAACGTGAACGGGCGTTTAAAACTATCCAGGCAGAATTAAAAGACCGTTTGGAATATTTTAATAAAAACGGAAAATTGCTTGAGGCGGAAAGATTAGAGCGCCGAACAAATTACGATTTGGAAATGATAAAAGAAGTCGGCTATTGCCACGGGATTGAAAATTATTCACGGCACCTGTCGGGCCGCGAGGCGGGCGAACCGCCGGAAACCTTGCTCGATTACTTTGGAAAAGATAAAAATTGGTTAATGGTAATTGACGAATCCCACGTCACCGTGCCGCAACTTTCCGGAATGTATGAAGGCGACGCTTCACGAAAGCGCGCCTTGGTTGAATTCGGTTTTCGTCTGCCTTCCGCCGCCGACAACCGGCCGTTAAAATTCGGGGAATTTGAAACGCGGATACCGCAGACAATTTATACTTCTGCCACGCCGGCCAATTATGAACTGGAAAAAAGTTCGCAAATTGTTGAGCAAATTATTCGCCCAACCGGCCTGATTGATCCGGAAATTATTGTTAAACCGATCACGCCAAGAAATCCCGGCGAAAAATCCCAAGTTGATGATTTAATGGACAGAATTATCGAGCGCGTCGGGCGTAATGAACGGGTGATGGTCACAACTTTAACCAAAAAAATGGCCGAGGATTTAACCGATTATCTAACGGAGAAAAAAATTAAAGTAAAATATATTCACAGCGAAGTGGAAACTTTAGATCGGATAAAAATTCTGACCGAATTTCGCCGAGGAAAATTTGATATTTTGGTTGGCGTTAATTTATTGCGCGAAGGGCTTGATTTGCCGGAAGTGACGCTCGTCGCCATTTTGGACGCGGACAAAGAAGGATTTTTACGAAGTGAAACTTCACTCATCCAGACAATCGGCCGAGCAGCCCGCAATGTTCGCGGGCAGGTTATTCTTTATGCGGACCAAATGACCGGCTCCATGGAACGAGCGATTAAAGAAACTTTTCGCCGGCGAAAAACGCAAATTGCCTATAACAAAAAACACGGCATTACGCCGCGCACGATTGAAAAGAAAATTAAAGACATTATTGGCGAGGAAACTAAAACAGAAAAAGTTAAAAGTATTTTGGATCTGGATCTCGCCGCCCAAAAAGGAAAAAATCTTGAAGAAATAATCAAAGAAAAAGAAAAGCAAATGAGGGCCGCGGCGCAGAATCTAGAGTTTGAATTAGCTGCACTGCTACGAGATGAAATAAAAGTATTAAAAAAAGCCCCGAAACGCGAGTGAACGCGTCCCGGGGACTGGGTGGGAAAAAGAAGATTTGAGGGCTGCCGGAGCTTTCGCCGATTCACATTTCTGCGGCGACACTTAAGCCGCTAAACCGACGACCTCCGTCCCGTGTCAAGGGTACCCTCGACCTGTCACCTCCTCCCAATTCGGCGTTGAGGGATCAGGACGAACGACCCGGCGGACCCTGCGAACGAACGCGCACGAACTCGTGATTCATTCCCTTCCCACCTCCTTCTTCCTCGGACGGTGGTCCGCCAAACGGCAAACCAAAACCGTACAAAATAAATTATTACAAATATATTAAAATAAGTCAATATTATGCAAGATAAAATTATAATTAAAGGAGCTCGAGAACATAATTTAAAAAATGTATCTCTGGAAATTCCGCGAAATAAAATGACGGTTTTTACCGGACTTTCCGGTTCGGGAAAATCTTCCTTGGCTTTTGATACGATTTTTGCCGAAGGCCAGCGGCGCTATGTTGAATCACTATCGGCCTACGCCCGGCAATTTTTAGGACAAATGGACAAACCCGACGTTGACGAAATTGAAGGACTCTCGCCGGCGATTTCCATTGACCAAAAAGCCCACAGCGCCAATCCCCGCTCCACGGTCGCGACCATCACGGAAATTTATGATTATCTTCGCGTTCTTTTCGCGCGCGTTGGCAAGCCACATTGTCCAATCTGCGGAAAAGAAATTAAAAAAATGACGGCCGAAGAAATGGTTGATTTGATTTTGAAAAAAACTACGGAAATTCATGACGCGTCTCGTCATCCTGAGCGTAGCGAAGGATCTCCGGGCTTGTCCCGGAAACCCGCATTCGCGGGAGATTCTTCGCTCCCTGCGGTCACTCAGAATGACACGATCACCATTCTCGCCCCGGTTGTCCGCGGACGAAAAGGAGAATATTATCAATTACTTTATGATTTATACAACGACGGTTTTTCCGAAGTGCGCGTCAACGGAAAATTCAGAGATTTAAAAAATAAAATTGTTCTGGCTCGCTACAAACAACACAACATTGATTTGGTCGTGGACCGCGTGACGCTCGGCTGGCCGCTTGAAAATAATAAGGGCTTGCGGGCGCGTTTAGCCGAAGCGGTGGAGAGCGCGCTAAAATACGGCCAGGGAGTGGTGACGACTATTTTGGATAATGGCGAAGAAATGATAATGTCGGCAAAATATTCTTGCCCGGACGACGGATTTTCTTTTCCGGAAATTGAACCGCGCCTTTTTTCTTTCAATAGTCCTTACGGCGCCTGTCCGACTTGTCATGGCCTTGGCACCGAATCTTTATTTTCTGAAAAAGTTTGTCCTGATTGCGGCGGAGTGCGCCTTCGGAGAGAAAGTTTATTTGTTTTAGTCGGCAAAAAAAATATTGTAGAGGTGACAAAAATGTCGATTGAAGAAGCGCGCACTTTTTTTGCCGCGTTATCTGGCAAAGAAAAAAATGGAGTAACTCTACAAAAATTAGGTGAAACGGATTTAGAAATCGCGGAAACCGTTTTAAAAGAAATTATGAACCGATTGGAATTTATGCTAAACGTCGGCTTGGGATATTTAACTCTGGGCCGCACGGCCGGCACCCTTTCCGGCGGCGAAGCGCAACGCATTCGTCTGGCATCGCAGGTTGGCTCGCGGCTGGTCGGCGCGCTCTACATTTTAGACGAACCGACAATTGGTCTTCATCCCAAAGATAATGAAAAATTATTGGCGACGCTCGCAAATTTACGCGATATCGGAAACACGGTGATTGTTGTTGAACACGATCCGGAAACAATTTGGATGGCTGATTATTTGGTTGATCTCGGCCCGGGCGCCGGCGTACACGGCGGAGAAATTGTCGCGGCCGGTCCTATGCCCGATGTCCTGCAAGATAAAAAATCTCTGACCGCGGCTTATTTGCGCGGAGATAAAGAAATTAAAATTCCCGAAAAACGCCGCCATGTTGATGCGGAAAAAAAATATTTTTCTTCGGGGCAAATTAAAATCGTCGGCGCCACGGAAAATAATTTAAAAAATATTGATGTTAAAATTCCGCTGAAACGTTTTGTTTGTGTGACCGGCGTTTCCGGCTCGGGAAAAAGTACGCTTATAAATGATATATTGTATAGGGGCCTCTCCAATAAACTCAACCACACCGGCTGGCAAATGGGAAAACATGCTCGGATTGAAGGGCTGGATTATTTGGATAAAGTTATTGTCATTGACCAATCACCAATCGGCCGCACTCCGCGCTCAAACCCGGTCACCTACACCGGCGCTTGGACTCACATCCGCGAACTTTTTACCGCCCTGCCCGAAGCCCGCGCCAGAGGCTATCAACCGGGGCGTTTCAGTTTTAATGTGCCCGGCGGACGTTGTGAAAATTGCGAAGGCGCCGGCTTGATTAAAATTGAAATGCATTTTTTGCCAGCGGTTTACGTCACCTGTCCGGTCTGCAACGGCACCCGTTTTGACCGGGAGACGTTGGCCATAAAATACAAAGAAAAAAATATTCACGAAATTTTACAGATGACGATCGAAGAGGCCGAAGGATTTTTCAAAAATATTCCTCCGGTTTATGATCGGCTGAAAATTCTTCGCGAAGTCGGTTTACAATATCTAACGCTCGGACAGGCGGCGACAACACTATCGGGCGGCGAGGCGCAAAGAATAAAACTCGGGGCTGAGCTTGCCCGCCGTTCCACCGGCCGGACGATTTATATCTTGGATGAACCGACAGTTGGCCTGCACTATGCCGACGTGGAAAAATTATTGGAAGTACTACATCGCTTAGTCAGCCTGGGAAACACCGTTGTTGTAATTGAACATAATTTGGATTTTATAAAAACAGCGGATTGGGTTATTGACCTCGGACCCGACGGCGGCGACGCGGGCGGACAATTGCTCGCGACCGGCACTCCGGAAGATTTGGCAAAAAATCCAAAATCATACACCGGACAATATCTGAAAAAAATTTTGAGTAAAAAATAACGGCCACAATTTCTTGTAACCGTTTGTACCGCCCCCCTACTTCGGAACACGGTGAGTTCTCCATTTCGGATTCACGGCAACGCCGTATCTCGCACAGAGTTCCTTGAGAGTATCCATGATGCCGACAACCCTGGCGTCCTTACCGAATTCGCCGAGAACTGCCGTGAGCTGCTTCGCGACGAGATCATCGTTCCCTGGCAGGATGAATAATTCGTTTCCAACGTATTTGCTCGCACCGAGGTCGTAGAGGGAAAGAACCCATCCCCCTAGCCAGCTCCTCTTGATGAGGACGATTTTCATGCGTCACCCTCCCTTCGCAAATTTATCTTAAAACAAAGTCCCCCAAACTGTCAACCGTATGAATCAAATGCTGATAAAAAATAAAATTAAAAAATTTCCCAAAACCCCGGGCGTATATTTAATGAAAAACGCCGCGGGTAAAATTATTTATGTCGGGAAAGCCACTTCGCTCCGCGATCGCGTCGGAAGTTATTTTACGCGGCCCCACGACCGACGCCTGGAAAACTTGGTCACGGAAATTTCTGACATTGATTATAAAAAAACTCCCACCGTGATTGAAGCGCTTATTTTAGAAGCCAATCTCATAAAAAAATATCTACCAAAATATAATGTTAAAGAAAAAGATGACAGGTCATTCCTTTATGTGGCTTTCACGCGCGAAAAATTTCCGAGAATCTTTTTGCTACGCGGTTTGGAATTAAAACGGATGACACCGAAAGAAAAAAAACAGATTATCAAGCTTTTCGGACCATACACAAGCGCTTCATCGCTCCGCGCCGCGCTGGATATTTTACGCCGGAGAATTTTCCCTTTCCGCGATTGCGTCTCAACGCCGAAACGGCCGTGTTTGCATTATCATCTAAAACAATGTCCGGCACCTTGCGCTGATTTAATTTCACAAAAAGATTATCGCCGCTTGATTCGCAATTTGATTTTGTTTTTCGAAGGGAAAAAAGAAAAAATTATAAAAAATTTAAAAAAAGAAATGACTGCCGCCAGCCGCGAGGAAGATTTTGAAACAGCGGCGCGGCTCCGCAACCAAATTTTTTCCTTGGAGCATATTCAAGACGTCGCAGTATTAACAGTTGACAGTAAACAATTAACGGTTAACAGCGAAAAGAAAAACATTAATATTTTTGGCCGGATTGAGGGTTATGATATTTCAAATATCAGCGGCACCTCCGCCACGGGCAGTATGGTTGTTTTTAACGAAGGCAAACCAGCTAAAAATGAATATAGAAAATTCCGCATCAAAACCCTTACTACACCGAATGACGTCGGCATGATGAAAGAAATAATGACGCGCCGACTGGTGCACTCCAATTGGTCACTTCCAAATTTAATTCTCGTCGACGGCGGCTGGGGACAAATCAATGCCGTGCAAAAAATTTTAGACGAGAAAAAAATAAAAATCCCCGTGCTCGGCGTCGCCAAGGGTTTTGATCGAAAACAAGATCGCCTGCTCGTTGATCCTCAAAATCCGGAACTCATTCGCGTCGCCGAATTGCACAAAGATATTTTTCTCCACGTCCGCGACGAAGCCCACCGTTTTGCCATTAGGTATCATAAGCTTCTCCGGCGAAAAAAATTACTTAATAAATAACCAAACGCCGCATTTTTGCCCAGCCGTCCGGCCGGGCTTTTTTATTTGTCATAAAAGTGTTAAAATAGATAAATAAATAATGACTTTGCAAACATGATTTCCCAACAACAAATCAAAAAATTAGACAAATCAAATCTCCTCGGGTCAATTAAACTTTTGGGTAAACAATGCGCCGAGGCGTGGCGAGACGTTAAAAAAATAAAAATTCCTGCCAGTTACCGCGGCGTGGAAAATATTGTCGTTTCCGGAATGGGCGGCTCGGCCCTGGGCGGACATTTTATCCAATTTCTTTTCGCTGATAAATTAAAGCTGCCTGTGGAAATTGTTCGAGGCTATACTCTGCCCGCTTATGTCGGGCCAAAAACCCTTCTGATTCTTTCCAGTTACTCGGGCAACACGGAAGAAACTTTAGCCGCTGCCACTGAAGGTAAAAAAAGAAAAGCGAGAATTTTAGGCCTGGCTGCTGGCGGAAAGTTGGAAAAATTTTTGCGCGACAACAAATACCCAGCCTATATTTTCAAACCAACTTATAATCCGTCAAACCAGCCTCGCATGGGTCTGGGATATTCGATCTTCGGACAACTCGGCCTCCTGGCAAAGTGCGGCCTCTTGAAAATTGAAGAGAAAGAAATTAATCAAGCCATTATTCTCCTAAATCACGAAGACGGCACGGCCAAAACTTTCGCGGAAGAATTAAAAAATAAAATCCCTGTCATCGTTGCTTCGGAATTTTTGATTGGCAACGCTCATGTGTTTACAAATCAAATCAATGAAAACGCTAAATGTTTCGCGACTTACTTTGAACTTCCTGAATTAAACCACCATTTGATGGAGGGCCTGAAAAATCCGGCCGCCAATAAAAATTTAAAATTCATTCTTATAAATTCCAACCTTTACCATCCGCGAAACCAAAAAAGATATCAAATTTTAAAAGAAGTTTTGCGAAAGAATAAAATTGATTTTATTGAATACCGGCCCAAAACCAAAACAAAATTCCAGCAATCAATAGAAACCTTACTCTTCGGCAATTACGCCAGTTTTTATCTGGCAATGGATTATAATTTAGATCCCTCCCCCGTCCCCTGGGTTGATTTTTTTAAAAAACAACTCGGCTAAACATAAAAGATTTTAAAGGAGGAAACTGACCGATGAAAAAAACAGAATTGTTAAAATATCTTTTGCTTTTCATCGTCGCGTTTTCTCTTTTTTCGTACTTTCAAATTTCTCCGACTTTCCCCGACCCCGATTCTTTTTACCACGCGAAGATGGCAGTCTTAATTCGCGACCAAGGAGTCACTACGGAATTTCCTTGGCTGCAATTTACCGTTTTAAAAGATAATTTCGCCGACCACCATTTTCTCTACCACGCCACCCTCGTTCCTTTCGTCACTTTTTTTGATCCATTAGTTGGGATAAAACTTTTTACCGCCCTTTCCGCCGCGGCCCTAATTTTAACTTTTTACTGGTTTCTTAAAAAATTCCGCGTCAAAGGCGCAATTTTTTATTCCCTGATTCTCCTCGTTTCAAGCCCGCTTATTTTCAGGATAAACCTGGCCAAAGCCTCTTCGCTTTCGCTCATCATTTTACTCTTTGGACTTTATTTTATTTTCCACCGAAAACTTTGGCCGCTTTTTGTTCTTTCATTTATTTATGTCTGGACTTACGGCGGTTGGCCATTAATTTTAGTACTGACAATTTTTTATATTTTTAGCGATTCACTTATTAAAACGCTTTTCTTCCATAGCCAGAAAGTCAAAAGTCAAAAGTCAAAAGTCAAAATTATTGAATTGATTGAAAATTGGAAATTGGAAATTGTAAATTTATTTAAGAATATTTTTTTAAAAGACAACATCAAACTTTTCACGGCCTGTTTCGGAGGACTTTTAGCCGGTCTCATTATTAATCCCTTTTTTCCAAAAAATTTATCTTTTTATTGGCAGCAAATTATCAAAATCGCCGTCATTAATTACCAAAATAAAATCGGCGTAGGAGCCGAGTGGTATCCGTACGGTTTGGGCGACCTTATCGCCAACTCTTCTTTTATTTTTATTTTGCTGATTCTTTCTTTTGCCGTAGTTTTTGTAAATTTTCTTAAAAATTTTACGAGTCATGAAAAATCTTCTGTAATAAATCCTGAAATGAAAGTTAAGACCCTTACCCTTACCTTTCTTGCACTTTTTTTTCTCGCCCTAACTTTACGCTCCCGCCGTAATGTTGAATACTTTATTCCCTTTGCTACTCTTGCCTCCGCTTTTATTTTGAGCCAGCCCCTTTCTTTAATAAAAAAATATCTGCCTGCGATTAATGCTTGGCGGCAGAAAAGAAAAATTCTTTCGAGTCTTGCTATTATTTATATTTTGTTTATGACACCTTTTACGGCTGGAAGAAATATTTGGTCAATAAAACAACTTTATCTTTCTGGTGGATCAATTTATAAATACCGCGGCGTGGCTGAATGGTTAAAAAATAATACCCCAGAAGGAGCAATTATTTTCCATAATGACTGGGATGATTTTCCCGCGCTTTTCTATTATAATACTCATAATTATTATATTGCCGGCCTTGACCCAACCTTTATGTATGATTATGATAAAGACCTGCATAAAGTTTGGGTTGATATTACGACCGGCCGACGCCCGAACATTTCCGAAATTGTAAAAAATGATTTTCATTCCGAATATGTTTTTGTGGATAAAGATCACGTTGCCTTGGAAAATAATTTAAAAAGCGACGGGCATTTTACAATGGTTTATAAAGATGACGAGGGAAAAGTTTATAAACTAATACCATAATGAGAATTTTAATTGCCATTCCAGTTTATAACGAAGAATCAATTTTAGCGGAGAACGCCATAAAACTTTATGATTTCTTAAAAAAAAATATCTTTGACGATTGGCAAATTATTATTGCCGACAATAATTCCATTGACCAAACCGGAAAAATCGGACAAGATCTGGAAAAAAGTTTGGGGGGAATAAAATATTTACATATTCCTCAAAAAGGAAAAGGCCGCGCCATCCGCGCCGCCTGGGAAAGTGTTAACTCCGACATTTACGTTTTTATGGACGCGGATTTAGCGACCGATCTTTCTACTTTGCCCGATTTAATTTCTGCGATTGGCCGGGAAAATTACGACCTCGCCGCCGGCGCGCGTTTTCACAAAGATTCTAAAGTTAAAAGATCATTACTCCGAAAATTTATTTCTCGGGCATACCGCTTTATTTTACGTCTGGCTCTGCGCTCAAAAATAAAAGACGCACCCTGCGGTTTTAAAGCCGTGAATTATAAAGTCATTAAAAATATTCTGCCGCAAATAAAAAATAATGAATGGTTTTTTGACACGGAAATGATAGTGTTGGCGGAAAAACAAAATTATCGCGTGAAAGAAATCCCCGTCATTTGGACTGAACACAAAAAAATCGGCCGTAGGAGCCGAGTGAGTTTTCTAAAAGTTTCTCTTGGATATTTAAAAGAAATTTGGCGCCTAAAAAAATCCCATGCCCGAAATTAATTTTAAGGAATGGAAATTTGTCGGATTAGTGGGTTTACTGTTAATTGTCGTCGTCTCTCTCCCGATATTGTTCGGATTTTTTTCTACCCCCGACGATAGCGTTTTTCTCGGCTTACAATTTGTTGACCACATAGATACTCCTGTCTATTACTCCTGGATTGAACAAACAAAAGAAGGGCATTTTCTTTTTAAAAATTTATATACTTCCGAGGACGAAGGACGATTTATTTTTGATCCATTTTGGCTCGGCGTCGGTCTTTTCGCCAAATCATTTTCCCTCTCGGCGCCCGTTGTCTACCAACTCGCGAGAATATTTTTAATCCCAATTTTTTTGGCTGTTTCCTATATTTTTATTTCCCACTTTTTCACAGAAGAGAAAAAAAGAAAAATAACTTTTCTTTTTTTAATTTTTGCTTCGGGCTTCGGATGGGTAGTTTGGCTTATCTCTAATTTATTTTCTACCGCCCCTTCAACCTTACCCATGGACCTCTGGGTTCCCGAAGCTTTTACTTTTTCCACAATCTATAATTCTCCGCATTTTATCGCTTCACTCACGCTTTTTATCGCGACTTTATTTTTGACGCTTCTTGCAATTGAAAAAAATAAAAAAAATTATAGTTTTAGTGCCGGGCTTACCACACTTTTTCTTTTTCAATTTCATCCATACAACGCGCCCACCATCGCCGGAATTTTAACATTATACTTTCTATTTTTATGTCTGAAAAATAAAAAAATCCGCTGGGACGTTTTGAAGCACTATTTTATTTTATTGATGCTTTCCCTTCCGGCAATTATCTATCATCTCTGGACTTTGAAAAATTTTTGGACCCGCCAGCAGTTTGCTCTGCAAAACATCTGCCTCACCCCCGCTCTTGGCATCACATTATTAAGTTACGGCTTTCTTTTTCTTTCAGCCGGCTTTGGCGCTTATATTCTTCTTAAAAAAGAAAAAACCGAAAAATCACTTTTTCTTCTCGCTTGGTTTTTCGCCCAAATAACTTTAATCTATGCTCCGGTTAATTTTCAACGCCGGATGACGGCTGGGCTACAAATTATAATGGCGCTACTCGCGGCGATTGGTTTATTTTATTTAATGGACACTAGCGCTATTTTTAAGAAAAACTTTGATAAACGAAAAATTTTACTATGGTTTGTTTTTATTATTTTTGGCCTTTCTAATTATTTCTTAATTATTGACGACTTGATTTACTATTCCGCTCCTCCCCAAATTTATTCAGCCTATTTATCAAAAAATAAAAACGAAGCAATGACCTGGTTAAAAAATAAATCAATCGAAGAAAACGTTGTCTTGGCCTCCATGGCGAATGGCAATCTCATCCCGGCTATTTCTTTACGGCCGGTTTATGCCGGCCAGTGGAGTCTAACCGCCGACCAGGCAACAAAAGCCGGGTGGCTGGAAAAATTTTTCCATAGCTTCCGCACCGAAGAAAGGTTTGCTTTTTTAAAACTCCATAATATTAGTTACCTCTTTTTCGGGCCCGAAGAAAAATCCGCGGCCAACTTTGATCCAAATGACGATAAATACCTGGAAAATGTTTATCAAAATAGCGAAGTGACAATTTATAGAGTAAAAAATCAATAACAGAAAAATTAAATCTAAAACAAACCAAAAACCGCCTTCCCGGGCGGTTTTGTCAATGAGTATTGACAAAATTATAATTTTATGGTATGATTAGATGTTAGTACTTAAAAAATGCTAACATTAAACGAAAAATAGCAGAAAGAGAAATGGGGGTCGGGAAGGATTGGAATAGTAAAAATCGGGTGCACACTCAATTTTTCACTTTAACCAATCCCGAGTCTGGCGTCCCGCAGTTTTGCGAGACTAAGCCAAGCTCACTGCCTCCAGTTCTTTCTCTGCTATTTTTTGTTACTTTAAAGGAAATTTTTCCCCTTGTCAAGACCTTGACGATCGGGATTTATCCCCACACCAACATATCGGCGTGGGGATTTACTTTTTACCTAAATAATACTATAATTTAAGAACAAATTATCATTTATTTAGGGGGTATGCCAAAAATAAAATACTCAAAAGAAGAAAAAAATGAGGGAAGAAAAAATGGCCGGAGAAGTAACGGAAAAATCAATCCCGACACAAAACGGGGAATTGTAATCATTTTTCTTTTCGCCCTGGCCGGAATCAGCATTTTAAGTCTTTTCAATTTGGCCGGCGGCGCCGGAGAGCACTTGGATAACACTCTGTCTTCCTTTTTCGGTTTGGGCCGCTTTGTGATTCCAATCGTTTTTCTCGCTCTGGGATATATTATTTTAAACGGAGAGAAATACGAACTTGGCGCGTCAAATTACGTCGGACTTTTCTTTTTAATTCTCTCCATCGAAAGCCTCCTCCATCTTGGATTTTCCTATGATGACCCGTTTTCTTTTGCCAGCCTTCGGAGCGGCGGTGGTTATTTGGGATTAATTCTTTCTTATCCTCTTTTGATTTCTTTGGGACAGGTCGCCACTATTCTAATTATTTTTGCCATTTTTATTTCTTCAATCCTTTTAACTTTTAATACTTCTCTCCACACTATCGCTGAAAAAGGAAACTTCTGGAAAAAAATTTATCAAAATATTAAGCTCTTCTTTTTGGGTATGAAATTTAGCGGAAAAGCACAAGAAGAAGCTCCCGCTGAAGAAGGGAATGAACCCGTCAAAGAATTACCGGAAACACCAGCCGCAACAACTCCCTCTTTTGAAAATAAAAGTGTGCCAAGCGAAGCGGAGGCGGGACTCTTGCCGGGAGGGAGCCCGATCGTTGTTAAGACCGAGCGGAAAAAAATTGATTTGCCTCTTGATCTCCTGGACGACCAATCGGAAAAACCGACAAGCGGCGACATAAAAACCCAGATGAATATTATCCAAAAAACTTTGGAGAATTTTGGTATTATGGTGGAGATGAGCGACGTTTCCGTTGGGCCGACGGTGACGCAATATACTTTAAAACCGGCCGACGGCGTAAAGCTTTCCAAAATTACAAATCTTCATAATGATTTGTCTTTGGCTCTCGCCGCCCATCCGATCAGAATTGAAGCACCGATTCCGGGAAAATCTTTAGTTGGCATTGAAGTGCCAAACCAAAAAGTTGCGGCGGTTAATCTGAAAGAAATTTTGCGGGCGCAAGAATTTAAACAAAGAAAAACAAATCTTACGGTCGCGCTCGGGAAAGATGTTTCCGGAAAAGTTTGGGTTTCTGATTTGGGAAAAATGCCCCACTTATTAGTTGCCGGCTCAACCGGTTCCGGTAAAAGCGTCTGCTTAAACGCCGTGATTATCAGTTTACTTTATCAAAACAGCCCGGATGATTTGCGCTTAATTATGGTTGATCCAAAACGTGTGGAATTTACGGTTTATAATGGTATCCCGCACCTTTTAACGCCGGTTATTACCGACACAGTCAAAACCGTAAACGCCCTAAAATGGGTAATCGGAGAAATGGATCGCCGCTTTGAATTATTATCCAAACACGGCAAACGCGACATCGGAGCTTTCAATAGCGAGACCGGCGAAAAGATGCCGTATCTTGTTTTAATTATTGATGAATTGGCTGACTTGATGGCCGTAGCTGCCGCGGAAGTTGAGGCCGCGATTATTCGTTTGGCACAAATGGCGCGCGCTGTCGGCATTCATTTAATTTTGGCAACGCAGCGGCCGTCGGTTAATATCATCACCGGTTTGATTAAAGCCAATATCACGACGCGCATTGCTTTCGCCGTGGCTTCCAATATGGATTCGCGAACAATCTTGGACACTTCCGGCGCGGAAAAACTTCTTGGCCGCGGCGACATGCTTTACACCTGCCCGGATCTTGGTAAACCAAAACGGCTGCAAGGCGCGCTCGTTCGCGATCATGAAATTAAAAAAGTTATTGATTGTTTAAAAAATGAAGGTGACCCGGAATACCTTGAAGAAGTTACGCAAAAGCCGGCCTTTGGTATTTCTGTCCCCGGCCTTGACCTGGGGAATGACTCTGACGACGAGTTGCTTTCCGACGCCAAAGAAGTAATTGTCCAGGCCGGCAAGGCTTCCGCTTCTCTCCTTCAGCGCCGGTTAAAAGTTGGCTACGCCAGAGCCGCGCGGCTTCTTGACCTTATGGAAGAACAAGGAATAATCGGCCCGTCAGACGGCGCGAAACCGCGCGATATTTTAATCGCCGGGGTGCCTACTCCGCAACAAAATAATTTTAGCGATGACCCTCCGGAGGAAGAGGACTCCGAAGAAAATGTATAAATTTTCCACTACTCAAATAAAAAATAAATCTGTTGGTGAAATTCTTTCTCTAACCCGTCGGGAACAAAATCTCACTCTCCGGGAAGCGGCGGACAAAACTCATATTCACGCGAAGCAGCTGGCCGCTCTTGAGGAGGGAGATTATGTAAATCTTCCCGGCGGAGTTTATTCTGAAAAAATTTTGGAAGTCTATGCTGATTTTTTAAATTTAGATCTCGGCGGATTAAAAAAACTTTTTGAAAAAGAAAATTTGGCGGAGGGGCGCGGGGGAAAAAATACTTTTCTTCAAAAAATCTCTCCCAAAAAATTCTTGGTTACACCCCGCCTAATTGAAATCGCCGTTGCCGCCCTTTTTGTCCTTGCCCTTCTTACTTATCTTGGTTTTGAAATAAATAACATCTTTTCTCCGCCGGACCTTTTTCTCTCCGCCCCGGAAAATAATTTAACAACCGAAAACCCGACAATCACAATCGCCGGCTACACGGAAAAAGAAGTAAATGTTAAAATAAATGACCAGGCAATCCAAACCGACGCGGCGGGAAATTTTAATGAAGTAATCAGTCTCAAAAGTGGTTTAAATATTATTAAAGTCTCTGCGGCCAAAAAACGCAGTCGAGAAAACATCATCTATCGGCAAGTTATTTTAAAATAATTTAAATAAACCATAAAAATATGACCAAAGAAAACAAAGAAAAAAATTTAGAAAAATTCAAGGCGGCGGAAGAAGCAATCAGCCAAATAAAAGAAAGATTTGGCGACGGTTCAATAATGAAATTGGGGGAAGCAAAAAAAATGGAAGTTGAATCCGTTCCCTCCGGATGCCTTTCCCTTGACCTGGCTTTAGGAATTGGCGGGATGCCTCGAGGAAGAATTATTGAAATTTTTGGCCCGGAAGCCAGCGGCAAAACCACTTTAGCCCAGCATGTTATCGCCGAGCTCCAAAAAGTAGGAGGCATCGCGGCTTTTGTTGATGCTGAACACGCCCTTGATCCGGAATACGCGACAAAAATTGGCGTGAACATCGACGAGCTCTTAATTTCCCAGCCAGACACCGGAGAACAAGCATTAGAAATTGTGGAAACGCTGGTTCGCTCGGGCGGAGTTGACGTCATTGTCGTGGATTCGGTTGCGGCGCTTGTGCCGAAAGCGGAAATTGAGGGAGAGATGGGCGACTCTCATATGGGGCTACAAGCGAGATTGATGTCTCAGGCTTTGCGTAAGCTGACTGGCATAATTTCTAAAACAAAAACTGTCCTAATTTTTATCAATCAGATTCGGCATAAAATCGGGATTGTTTTTGGCAATCCGGAAACGACAACTGGCGGGACCGCGCTAAAGTTTTACTCATCAGTGCGCGTAGAAGTGCGGCGAGCGGCGCAAATCAAACAGGGTGACCAAATTATTGGCAATCGCGTTAAGGCAAAAATTGTAAAAAATAAAGTTGCCCCACCTTTCAGATTTTGTGAATTTGATATTATGTACAACGAAGGAATTTCTCTTTCCGGCGATTTGCTTGATACCTCCGTGGTTTACAAGGTAATAAACAAAAGCGGAAATTCCTATAATTACGGCGAAACAAAACTTGGCGTCGGCCGAGAAACAGCGAAGAGATTTTTGAAAGAAAACCCAAAACTCATGGCGGAAATCAGAAAAAAAGTTATGGACGCCTCCGAGGCCGTGGCGGAAAATACTGAGACTGCCGAATAGACATCAAAAACAAAAACCCGCCTCATCGGCGGGTTTTTTAATTTTCCAATTTTTATTCTCCTCCCCTTTCCGCGTAATCACCGGTTTCAGTATTGACCACAACCATATCCCCTTCTTTGATAAAAAGCGGCGCGCGAATTTTTAAACCGGTTTCCATGGTAACTTCTTTTGTCACCCGTCCGGAAGCCGTGTCACCCTTCACGCCCGGATCGGCCTCGGTGACTTTATAAGAAATCTTTTTGGGAAATTCACAGGTAATCGGCGTTCCATCGGAAAAAAGTAAAACAATTTCCAACCCTTCTTTCAAATATTTTTCAAACCCCGCCAAAACCTCAACGCCCAATTCAAATTGCTCATAAGTATTATTATCCATAAAAGCGAACTTATCCCCACTCGCGTAAAGATATTGGACTTTTCTTTTTTCCAAATCAACCAAGTCAATTTTTTCACCAACCTTAAAGGTGTTTTCTAAAACTTTTCCCGTTTTTAAATTTTTTAATTTTGTCCGCACAAAAGCAGAGCCCTTGCCCGGCATAATATGTTCAAATTCCGTTACCAGATGCGGATCATTTTTCCATAAAATTACCACGCCTCTTTTAATGTCTTGCGTTGAAGCCATAAATTTAATTTTAGATTTAAGATTTTAGATTTAAGATTTGAAAATTTCCTTAGCTGGAAAAAATAAAATTTCATCAATGCTTTTCGCGTCGGTAAATAACATCACAATTCGATCAATTCCCATAGCTATTCCGCCGGAGGGAGGGACATCTTGAAGCGCCCTCAAAAAATCCTCATCAATATCATAAATTTCTTTTCCCAAATTTTTCCTTAAATTTCTTTCCGCGACCAGCCTCCCCCGCTGTTCGGCCGAATCCACCAATTCCGAAAAGGCGTTCCCCAATTCCAGCCCGCCAATATAAACTTCAAATCTTTCGGCATACCGCGGATCGTTCTTTTTAAGACGAGCTAACGCCGCCATCCGCGCGGGCCAGTCATAAAGGATTGTCGGCTTTCCCCGGCCCAAACGGGCTTCGATTTCACTCAAAAATATTTTAAAGAAAATATCATCAAAACTATCATCTCCAAAAACATCATAACCCTTCTCTTTTGCCGCTTGCGCCATTGATTCGCGAGTCAGCGCTTTATCTAAATCTATTTTAGCATATTTTTTGAATGCGGCCTTCACTGTCAATCTCGGCCAGGGCGGCGTTAAATCTATTTTTTGATTTTGATATTTGATCTGTAATTTTGAATTTTGAATTTTGAATTTTGAATTTGCACGTTCGTTTAAATTTAAATTGATGGCTATGTGTTTAAATAAATTTTCCACGTCATACATTATATCCTCGTAATCAGCGCGCGCTCGGTACCACTCTAAAATCGTGAATTCTGGATTATGTAATTTATCCGCCGCCTCCCCTCCGCGAAAACTTTTACAAATCTGAAAAATATTTTTAAACCCCGCCGCCAAAATTTTTTTCATGGCGTATTCCGGCGAAGTTATGAGGTAACCCTCCTCTCGGCCGCCCGAGGCCGGCGCAAAAACCTTCAGCGGGTCAAGATGCGGCTCCATTCCCGGAAGTTTTACAAGGCTTGGTGTCTCCACTTCCAAAAAATTTTCTTTTTTGAAAAAATCCCTGATCAATGAAAGGATCTTTGCTCTTATAAAAAATTTTTCTTGCCGCGCTTTTTCTTTTTTTAGCATCATCCAATTAGGCGCCATAAAATTTCTTTTTTCGCTTAACTCATTACAAAATCCACTCCGGTTTTAAAGAGTGGATTTTATCTCTTTGCCATATTACTTATTTGTGAAAGGTAAAATCCCGAGAATTCTCGCGCGTTTTATCGCCAGGGCCAATTTGCGCTGATGCTTGGAGCAAACCCCGCTTCTTCGGCGCGGAACAATTTTTCCGTAAGATGAAATAAATTTTTTGAGAGTTGTTTCATCTTTAAAATCAATCTCCTTAACATTTGTGGCGCAGAAATAGCAGGCCTTCTTTGTGGCAGCTGTTGCGCTTGTATTTTGACGTCTCATCATAGTTATTATTTTTTTATTCTTTGACACAATTTTACGCCGCGTTTTTTATTTCTGCGGCTCCTTGCGTCTTTGCAAAATTAAAAAGGAATATTTTCAACTTTAATTTCTTCTTCTTGCGGTTCTTCGGCCGGACCCTGCTCTTCCGCCGGTTGGCTTGCCGCAGACGTTACCCGCTCGCCGCCTCCCGCGCCCCCCGCGGCGCCGCCGCGGTCCAACATAATCATATTCTCGGCGACAATTTCGGTTTTATATCTTTTCACCCCGTCTTGCCCCTGCCAATCCCGTGTCTGAAGCCGCCCTTCAACGTAAATCTTTTTACCTTTATTTAAATACTGCCCGCAAATTTCCGCCAACTTTCCCCAGGCGACGATATTATGATATTCTACCGCCTCTTGTTTTTGTCCTTGGGCGTTTGTCCAAACACGGTTGGTCGCCACGGAAAAAGAAGTTACGCTCTGACCGGAAGGAGTTGTTTTAACCTCCGGGTCGCGAGTGACGTTTCCGATAATCATCGCTTTATTTAAATTCATAAGGTTAAACGTTAGCTGTTAGTTGTTTTAAATAATATCTCCTTCAAGAATTTCTCCGAGCTTCTTATCCAATTCTTCTAAACTGACTTTTGGCGCCGACTCTGTTTTTTCCTCTTCCTTTTTTAAATCTCTGGCCGCCATTTTTTCTTTTCTAACTTTTTCCGCCTCTATCTCTTCTTGGGTTTTTAACTTTTTAAAAACAATGGCAAATCGCAAAACTTCGGGAGTTAACTTTAATTCCCCTCCGAGTTTTTTGATATTTTCCGGCTCGTTGTTAAATTCCACAACTAAATAATTTCCTACCTGGGCGTCACCAATAGGATAGGCCAATTTTTTTGAACCTAAATTATCGGATGAGGTAATTTCCCCGCCGTGCTTTTTTACTAATTCATTGATTTTTACGCTGATGCCCTCCATCTCTTCCTCGGTGTATTTTCCGGGGAGGATGTACAATAATTCGTAGTGTTTCATATTAATATATAATGTAAGCAGATCTAAACGCAGATTTTACGCGGAGATCTAAAATTAGTTTCTACAACTTTATCATAACCTCAAAAATTACGCAAGATGCCCCATAAATGGTATAATACAATAAAATCAAATTCGCGCCATTCGCGAAAATTAACAATTATTGGCAATATGAAATACTTCTTTATTTTAGGCAGAAATCCAACTTTATCGGGCGCCGAGCTCGGCGCGGTTTTAGGCAACCAAGCAAAATTTTTACACCTCACAGCCCAAGCCGCCGTGGTTGACGTTAAAAATGAACTTCCGGCCGAAGAAATTATGTCCCGCCTCGGCGGCACGCTAAAGTTTGGGAAAATTCTAGAAGAATCGCCCGATATCTCCGCGGAAGATATCGCCGAAATTTTGAAAAACTCTCCAGCTAAAAAAATCTATTTTGGTTTTAGTTTTTACAAATTGGAAGAATCTGTTTCCACCGCGCATCTTAAAAAAGAAAGTCAGAAAATAAAAAATCAGGCGATGGAAATCAAAAATTTGCTTAAGGGCATAAAAATTCAAGCCAGGTGGGTGACTTCAAGAGAAGATAATTTAAGTTCCGTGGTGGTGAAAAAAAATAAATTACTGACTGAGGCCGGCGCTGAATTGGTTTTTTTAATTGGAAAAGAAAAAATTTATTTTGGCAAAACCTTGGCTGTCCAAGAATTTGAAGATTTGAGTTTCCGCGACTACGGCCGGCCGGCTCGAAGCATGCGCGTTGGCTTAATGCCGCCCAAACTCGCTAAAACAATGTTAAATTTTGCGCAAGTTAAAAAAGATTCCGCTATCATCGATCCCTTTTGCGGTTTTGGAACAATTTTGGAAGAAGCTCTACTTTGGGGCTATGAAAATTTAATCGGTTCGGATATTAACGCTGAAACTTTAGCCGGAGCAAAAGAAAACTTGGAATGGCTAAAAAATAGTTATCAGTTATCTGCCGACGGTTATCAGTTAATCGAAACGGATGTTCGGGAATTATCCAAAAAGCTTCCACCACAATCAGTTGATGCCATTGTCACCGAGCCGTACTTGGGCCCGCCTCTTCACGGTAACGAGCCGCCGGAAAAAATTCAACAAATTATCAAAGAACTTTCGGAATTATATCTTGCCGCTTTCCGGGAATTTAAAAAAATTCTTAAACCTGCCGGCAAAATCGTTATGCTCTTCCCGGTTTTCCATACAGAAAAGCAGGATTTCTTTTTACCTATTATTGATGAAATAAAAAAAATCGGCTTTACCGTTGCCGACCCACTACCCGAAGAATTTAAAAAATACCCATTTTTAGAAACCACTCCGCGCAATTCCATTCTTTACTTCCGCCCCGACCAAAAAGTTTTTAGAGAAATACTAATTTTCACTCAAAAATAAATTTTACTAAAAAATCTCTTCGTCAAACGAGGAGATTTTTTTATTATACATTGAATCTAAATTCCACCACCTCCCCATCTTTCATCACATACTCTTTCCCCTCTAACCTAATCAGCCCCTTTTCTTTCGCGCCGACATCGCCACCGGCATCCAATAAATCTTTCCAATTAATAACTTCCGCCGCGATAAATCCCCGTTCAAAATCAGAATGAATTTTCCCGGCGGCCTGCGGCGCCGAGGTTCCCCGGACAATCGTCCAGGCATGGGCTTCCTTCGGTCCGGCGGTAAAAAATGTAATCAAATTTAATTCATGATAACTTGCCCGAATCAGTTTATCTAAACCCGACTCTTCCAACCCCAATTCCTTTAAATAATTTTTTGCCTCTTCGGGCGGAAGCTCGGCCAGCTCCGCTTCAATTTTCGCCGACACCAAAATTACTTTTTCCGAATCAAGCGGCAAATTAAATTTTTTTATAATTTCATTTTTATCCGCCTTGGTATCCTCCTCGGCCACATTTAATACATAAAGCGCCGGCTTCAAAGATAACAAATTCAATTCTTTCACTAAAAACTTTTCTTCCGAATCAAGCCCCAGCCCCGCAGCCATTACTCCCTTTTCCAAACCATCTTTAATTTTTAAAAGCGTCTCTTTGGTTTTTAAAAGATTTTTTTCTTTTCCGCTCTTAAGCTCGCTCTCTAGACTCGCCAACCGTTTTTTCACTGAATCTTCGTCGGCAAAAATTAATTCCAAATTTATAACTTCCAAATCAGAAACGGGATTAATTTTTCCGTCCACGTGAATTACATTTGGATCTTCAAATGCCCGAATCACCTGGCAGACGGCATCAACTTCCCTAATATGCGACAAGAATTTATTTCCCAAACCCTGACCTTCGTGCGCTCCCTTTACCAAACCGGCAATGTCCACAAATTCAATCACGGTCGGGACGATTTTTGCTGAATTATAAAAATCATTCAATTTTTGTAAACGAAAATCAGGCACGGCGACCGTCCCGACATTTGGTTCAATCGTACAAAAGGGATAATTGGCAATGTCCACCTGCTTACGAGTCAACGCTTTAAAAAGGGTTGACTTCCCAACATTTGGTAAACCAACAATCCCGACCTTGAAAGACATAATTTTAGTTATTAGTTGTCAGCACCAATTTAAAAACCTCCCGCCGGAATCTATGGACCTAGAGGGAATCGCACCCTCGACTCCTCCATGCCATGGAGGCGTTTTACTACTATACTATAGGCCCAGGTCCAAAAATCCTGGCAGGAGGTTTTTCTAGATTACATTTAACCCCCAAAATTGTCAATCACCTCTCAACTCCTACTCGGCCGGCGTTGCTTCAGAAATTGGTTCCGGCAATGCCGCGCCGGGAGCCGGCGGATTTTTCAGAGCGTCAATTTTTTGTTTTACAATTTCGTTATCCGGATTGGTCTTTAAAATTTCTTCCAGCTCTCTGAGTGCTAAATCTTTCTTGCCCTGCTCTTCGTAAATCGCGGCCAAATACCAACGAGCGTTGGCAAAAGCCGGCGCAAGCTCCACGGCTCGTTCTAGTTCGGCAACGGCTTTATTCAATTCTTTATTCTGCGCGTAGAGAAGTCCGAGCTGAAACGCCACGCCAATGTCGCTCGGCAGATCAGCTTTGATCGCCTCAAGTTTTTTAATCGCCTCCTCTATCTTCCCCTGCCGGCTATAGACCATGGCCAGTTCAAAATGAGCCGGCGCGTAATCAGTCTTTGTTTCAATCGCCTTGTTGAGTTGCTCTTCGGCTTTGGCTAAATTTTCTTTAATTTTTGTTTCGGCCTCGGCTTTAACTTTATCATCTTTTGATTGGAGATTCGGCGCGAGCAAATCGGCGAGAGCGGCGTACGTTTTTCCCAGCTCGGCATAGAGATAAGGACTCGTCGGTTCAAGCTCAATTGCCTTCTGCCAGGAAGCTATCGCCCACTCGTCCGCTCCGGAAATAATCGGCATAACCGTTTGGTAAATTGATGCCAGAGCCGCCCAGTTGGCGGAATTTTTTGGAGAAATTTCTGTCGCGCGCTTGGCTACATTAATATCCGCCGCCACCAGATCCTGAATTTTTTTCACATTTTCCTCTGTTGCCTCCGAAGACAATTCTTGACTAATTTCCGCCTGTAAACTTTGCGCCAAATTTCTGAGATAAACATCGTTGCGTTGATTCAACAACGCCGCTTGATTCAAAAGTTCTGTCGCCTTGCTTAATTCTTCTCCTTTATTGAAAGAGTTTATCGCCTGGACAAACTTCGCGTCAGCCGCGTATCGTTCGCCAATAAGATAAAAAGATGAAGCCGCGATAATCAAACCCATTGCCAAAATAAAAGACAAGATCAAGGAAACGCGAGGCGCGCTCCCCAAAGAAATTTCCCAGAATTTATGCGAAGTCATTACCACCAAAATCGCCGTCAAGATCCAAAAAGAAAATTCCAAAGTCAAATTTGAAGAATAGAGAAATTTTCCAAGGAGCAGGGCAAACCACGCTGACCCAACCGCCAACTGATTCAGCCACAACACTCCGGATTTTTCCTTGATTAAATTTGAAACAAACAAAACGCCGACAAAAACAACCACGAACAACCATGAAATAATTCCGAAAAGCCCGGTGGTTGTAAGCATGGTTGAAACTCTTGAAGCGGAGCGGTCAAATTTTACATCCCAAAGCTGGGTTTCATTAACGCCGGCCGGTTTGTACTTTGCATAATCAAAAACAAAAGTGCTGGGCCCCGACCCCAAAAGCGGCGACTCGCGAAGAGTATCCCTTGCAATCCCGCTACTCGCGGAAAAAGACGGCATGATTTCCGCCGGAAGCCGCGAAGTGATTGGCGTATTGATAAAAAATAATAAAACCGCCACGACAAACGCCGCCATAGGCAAAGACAACCACCCCAAATTTTTTATTTCATGAGCCCGGATTATCGCAAAAGCTAAAACCAAAGCAACTGCCGGAATAAATATTGTCCAAACTGTCCAGTTATCAATTGTTGCTAAAATAAAAATCATGAACGCGGCAAAAATTGCCATCACGATATTCATGATCAGGGCTTTTTTACGGCCAGCCGCCTTTTCCGCCTCACCGCCCAAAAACAAGGGGCAAAGCAAAACAAACGCGGCGGCAAGAAAAACTCCCAGGGCGTTTAGCGTACCCACTGAATTTAGAGCCTGGCTTGGGACAAGCAAGGCGGGCAAGACGCCCAAGAAAGAAAGCAATGTCCAGATAGTCACAAGTCCCGCGCCCAAAAGAAATGAATAAAGCAAATTTTTCACCGCCTTCATGTCGCGGAAATTGTTGATGATAACAAAATACAAAACTACGAAACAGAGAACTGTCACAAGCCCCTCTTTTTCCAAACCGGAAGAGCCGATAAAACTTCTGATTTTATCCAGAGAAAAAATTGTTGAAAGAGTATAAATCGCCGCGTACACCAGAATAAGGACATTCAAAAAACTGCGGCGTAAAATAACTTGCCTTGAAGCCACCATTTTTCCAAGCCAAGCCAGGCCGGCGAGCAGTGTCAAAACAACAAGCAGATTTTGTTTATTAAAATCCAACGCCTCAAAAGTCCACGGCAAAAAGAAAATCGGCAAAACAAAAACCAAAAGAGAAAGACAAATTTTTACCAATTTGTCACAGATGTGTGCGAGGGTATTCATAATTTATGCGATGCGAATATACGAATGCATGCGAACATATAATTTTACTCGCATGTTAATTCACATTCCTCCGTACCGCATTTAATTTATATTAAGTAATTATAACATAAAAATTAAGTCAAGAAAAATTTCATCCACAATTTAAATTCCCCTCCCTTGATGGGAGGGGTGAGGGGAGGGCGGAAATACCCCATTAGAAGTTTATGTAAATCCACCCTCTCGGCGGAGCAAAGAATATTTTATTAAAATTATTTTGTTTATCTGTTTTAATAACCTTTACTTCTAACGGGGTTATTAACTGCCAGAAAAATTTTTTTCGCCTGCGGCTCCAAAATTTTTGGCCAGTTAATAAAAAAGTCCGGCACCTGACAGAGACGTTGCTTGTTTGCAAACGTTCTGCCAGATGCCGGTTTGAGTGCGACCGATGCTACGGCCGCGACTCGGCGAGCCAGTCGCCGTCCTCATCAGTGGACAGGTAGTTGAATCCGCCCCCGATCCGAGCGATCCCACCGAGACGTGGCGGCGTCCACACCCCCCAAAGATCCAGCCTCGCAGAATCTTCGGAGAGGAGATGAACATCCCTGTCGTAGGTAACGGCGCCGGCGAAATGCTGGTAGGGATGTTCCGACGCAGGAGTTCCCTCCCGCCAGATGTCGGCGACGAGGTCTTCGCTCCCCTCATCTTGGCGGATCTGCATCGTGAACCGACGGTAGCTCCGGCCATCAAGCACGAGGTCGTACCAGCCGTTCAGGTTCGGCAGGAGCTGAATCTCGACCGGTGCACACTCGTCGGCCACTTCCACAACCACGCTTGTCGGGAAGTATCCGATCGCCGAAGCGGCGAAGGTGTGTGTCGAGCCAACCGCGAGTTCCACCTCGCCGTCGATCGGCTCACCGTCGACCGTGACGTCCGCGCCGTCCAGCGCATTCGTGGTCACCGCGACCACGCAGGTCTCGAGCGGCGTCATGTCCGTACCGTACCGCTGGTAGCTCTCGTAGCAACCGCCGAGAAACACGAACCCGAGCGCCACGATCATCGTCGTTCCCTTCTTCATTTGTCAAGCCCTCCTTGGCTTGCCGAAGTCCCGCATCGCGGGACGAAGGCGGCCTTGTTCCGCACGTTGGCGGAACGGTTGTTCACATCTTTGTGAAGATCACCCGAAAATGGCTAATTTTAGCGCCAATTTCACCTAATCTCCACTCCTTAATTTTACAGTTTATAATAACACATTTTTTGCCTTTTGTCAATCCTCATCTTATCATAAACAAAACTCCCCGCCGTTGGGCGAGGAGCTATTTTTCTAAATTTCAAACTTCTATCTTCCAACCTCTAATTCCCACCGTACCAACTAACATTCAAGAAAACCCAGATATTACATTCTCTTTCATTGCACTCGCCCAATGCCTTGCCGACAATTGGTCCGGCTTCGGTCGCTTTCATGGCGTAACCAGCAAGCGAAGATGTTGTCAATAAATCTCCGCGATAGATTGCGCCATTTATGTTTGACACCTTGGTCGGAATTCTCCCGGCTATAGCCAACAATTTTCCTTCCTTGATTCCGCCAGTAATAACCAAACTCGGTTTTTCGGAAATTACTCCCAAAACACTTTTGTCGTATGGCTCGGTCGCAATTTTTGCCGTGTTGTCGCTATTTTTATCAATCACAATCAGGTCGCCGGCCTCGCCAACTCCCGTGTAGGCAATCATTTCCGCCAAGTCAGTATAACCACCGGTTGACCAACCAGTGCCGCCGATTTCCAAATCATCAGCGATAAAAAGATCTGACGCGTTTTCAATTTCTCCGGCTGCCGTATGCGTCGCCCCGGGAGCGCCAATCGTGTTGTAGGCTGTTGCGCTCGTTGTATCGGCAATGCTAAATCTTGAAGCATAAAGTCCATTACCACCGGTAAAATATCCCGCCCAACCTGCCGCGGAAGTTACGTCACCGTAAACTCCGAAATTTGTTCCGCCGGCCCCAGAGGCTTTACCATAAACACCGCGCGCGCCGCCCTGTCCATTGGCTTGAAAAAATCCTCCGTAATTTGCCGTGCCTCCGGCGCTGTCAGCGGCAAGTCCATAAACACCGGCCACTGTCCCTGCCCCTGATGCTTGTCCATAAACTCCGGCTGACCCCGTGCCGACTCCGTTCGTAACAAAGTAGCCTCCAAAATTTACTGCTAAGGCCGTGGAGTCAGGGGCAGCGCCGTAAACGCCTATTCCGCCCCGCCCATTGGCTTGAAAAAATCCTCCGTAATTTACAACAGCTGTAACGTCGGTGGCTGAAGCGTAAACCCCGTAGCCGCCCGCTCCGTCTGATTTAAAATATCCTCCATAATTTGTTGCCGCAGTATTTGAAGCCCAGCCATAAACGCCGTAGCCGCCAGTGCCCGTTGCTTTTCCATAAGCGCCATAACTCGCCGCAGCGGCACCCAAAAAATATCCACCATAATTTCCGCCGGCCACATTTGCCGCGTAGCCATAGACGCCATATCCGGCCGGACCGTCGGCCTGCCCATAAACACCGGTGTTTACTATCGTCGCCTCACTCGCGTAACCATAAGCGCCATAACCACCCTGACCCGCCGCCAAAAAATATCCTCCGTAATTAGTTGCCGCCGTCGCGTCGGTTGCTGTTCCATAAACAGCGTAGCCGCCTGCGCCATCTGATTTAAAATATCCGCCGTAATTTGCTACTGCGGTATTTGAAGCCCAACCATAAGCGCCATACGCGCCCTGACCCGCCGCCTTGAAATATCCGCCGTAATTTGCGGTAGCAGCCGCGCTCGCAGCCAAACCGTAAACGCCGTATCCGCCCGCTCCATTCGCTCTAAAATTTCCGCCGTAATTTACCCCATCTGTTGCAATGGCCAAGCCGTAAACGCCGCGACCCGTATCGCCGTTTGCTGTAAAAGAGCCACCGTAATTAGTAAGACCAACGCCGCTCGCCGATGCTTCGCCATAAACGCCGACTCCGGAATCGCCTGCCGCGGTAAAATATCCACCGTAATTTGCAACGAGAGGATTCCCTGACGTGATGGCTGTACCCAAAACACCCTTACCGCTCGGACTTGCCACAGAAAAAGATCCGCCCATTTGATTAATGTTTGTCGTATCTGTCGCTTCCGCGTAAATTACCGCCATATGATTTACGGCCGAACTTGATGAAGCGTAAACTCCGTATTTTTTTGCTGTTACTAAATCCACGGTGCGAAAGATCTCCGGCGCCACAGTGCCAATACCAATATTATCGTTTGCGGAATCAAGGTAAAAAGTTGTGGTATCGAAAGTAATGTTACCGGTCAAAACCAAATTCCCGGACGAATCAGTCGCCGGGACAAAAGCCGAAGCGCCACCCACCGCAGAAGTATTAAGACCATCTAAAAGATCTGCATTAAAAGCATAACCGGCCGCGCCAAGCCTTTTCCGCGGCGTCATTTCTGAATCCGCGCCAACTGTTATGCCCAAATAATATGAGTCGTCATTAAAATCCAAATTTATTGGACAGTCCCCAGACTCGCCAAGTTGCGTGGAAAAAACTCCGAGCGAGGTTGTGACAGATTTTGCCGATGGGTTAAAAGCCGCGCCGCAAGCATCTGATTCGCGCGCTGTCCACAAAACGTTTCCAACCGCGGCCGCGTCGTAAATTGTAAATTTAATGTTGTACGCCCCGTCGGCGACCGTCACGCCGTCCGCGTCTTCTAACTTTCCTTGATAATTTAAAGTTTTATAAATTCCCGGAGCGGCGGAAGCTGGCACGTTCCATTTTTGCAATAAGGCAAAAGCAATAACCCCAAGGCTCGCCATGGCAAAAAAACCCAAAATCAAAACTAGAGGGCGTAAATTACTCTTCTTCCTCCGCAAACAATAACCTCCGGGGTTATTTTCTTTTTCTACCTTGGAAACTTTGTCAAACATAAGAAAAACTTATGTATTTATATTAAATTTTGTTTTTCTCTGTTTTTTTCTCTTTCTTCAGCTTATCCACTAATCCTCCTCTTTCATATATTATACCACAAAAAATAAAAATATTTAATTGAATACAACAACTCCTCACCTTGCGGTGGGGAGTTGATATTATATACGAGTTATGACCCGTACCCGAAGGCACAACTCGCTTACAATTTGCTATTTGTAAAACCCAAATGTCAAAATCCAAAGGCCAAACCAAATCCCAAACCTAAAATCCAAATTGCTTTTTCTTTCTAATAATCGCCGAAAAGATTAAAGAAAGTTCGTGGGCTTCTTTCCAAAGATTGCGACACTCATCTTTCTTCGTCGGGTTTGCCATAGCAATCATTCTAAACCAATGCATTGTCTCTTTCGATTCTTTTTTACAAATGCCGATTTTATGATGGAAATCTTTTTTAGATTCAGCACCGTCGGCTTCCATGTAATTTGCTCCGACGCTCGTGCCCGAACGGACAATTTGACTGATTAATGGTCGATTAACCGGTGTGGCGGATAAAGCGCAGGCAAATTTTATGATGTCCTCGCCAAACTTCGCTGTTCTTTCCTCGAGATCATATTTCTTTTTATCATTTGGATTTTGGGCTTGGTTTGACATTTGAAATTTAGATTTTGGATTTATATCTTTATATATTGCTTCACTACGGCTCAGAATGACAAGCTATGGCGTGGGCTCTGTCGGTGCTGGCTCTGGAGGAGGCGTCTCGCTTGGTGCCGGTTCTGACGGAGGAACTTCCGGAGGCGGTTCGCTCGGAGGAACTTCTGGTGCCGGCTCGGAAGGCACGGGTTCTGACGGAGCGGGCGCGCTTGGCGCCGGTTCGCTCGGGAGAGGAACCTCGCCGCCAGCCAACACATCTTCATATCCTTTTCTTCTCGCAATAACAATCCAATCAAACGCCGCGTCCGTTGTTCCGGCATTCAATTCCGCCACTCGGAAACCATAAGCGGATTTTTCCGCGACATATATACCATTCGCAGGTTCAGTTAAGGTGACTATCACTTTTATCGGTGTTTCCGCGGAAATATTTTTGGCAAAATCAGGATCAATTAAACTTAAATCAATCATGCTCGTGCCATTTTCCAATCGACCGGTACCGGACAATGTCAATTCCACTTTGGCCGAAGTCAATCCAAACATTTCTTTCTCGCTCGCGTCTTCCGCTATCAATTTCACTTTCAAAATTCCATTTTCATCAATACTCCATTTTTCATCCACCCCGACAATTTTCCCAACATTTAAAATATAATTTCCCGCCATGTTCAAATCGCCCGTCAACGTGAGCTGCGCCATTTCACCAACCGGTGTTGATTCGCTTGCCACGTTGTACCAAGATAAATTTACAAAAACTTTTACCAGCCCGATTCCCTGCCCGTCAAAACTTTCAAGCGCCGTGCCCAAAATCATTCCCGACTCGGTCGCCTTCATCGCTACCCCCGAGGTCGCGGAAGTTGTTAAAAAGTCGCCCGGACGAATCGGCCCGTTTTCCGCGGAAACCTTGGTCGGCACGCGTCCGGCTAAGGCAATCGGATACCCTTGGTCTGCCGAAGGATTATTAAAGTCAACGTTTGTTCCGGCTAAAAATCCCGGTTTTGTGGAAACAATACCAAGCGCCATATTATCATAAGCCGCGACTGATTTTTTAACATACTCATTTGTTGCTTCATCAAGCGTGACAATGTCGCCGGCTTCGAGCAACTCGTGCGACAAAAACATTTCCGCGAAATCAAACGAACCGGTTGACCAACCATCAGCATTGGTTCGCATATAATTTGCGGCATAGAAAATATACGCGTCAGTTTGCGCTCCGGTCGTTGCCGCCGGATAAAATTTTCCGGTAACTCCAAACGATCCATCTCCTCCAACATAAGCCACTTCTTCACCCGCATTATTTAAAACTGCGAGTTTATAATTTGTCGCGTCAGTAACTTTACTCAAAAGTTTCATTTCAACATTTTGCCCTGCCGTGCCGTCCCATCCTGATCCGCGGAAAGACAAACCTTTTGAACCATACCCCTGAATAATATTATCCGCAGTATCCAATTTATTAAAAGTAAAAGTATCATTCAAGAAAATTGCTGTGCCATCAGTGGCAATTGTTCCGGCAGAATCCCAGCCGGGGGCCATAAATACTTCAAGAACTCCAACGCCCGTTCCGCTCCACGCTTCAAGCGCCACGCCGATTTTTTGTCCCGGACGAGTTGCTTTCATTGCCACGCCTGTTGTAGAAGACGAAGTTAAAATATCGCCGATCGCGATCGGTCCATTTTCATCGCTCACTTTTACCGGCACGCGGCCAGCCAAAGCCACCGGATATTGATTTGGTCCGGCGCTCCATCCGCCCAAAGTAATACCCGGAGCGGTAGAAATAACTCCCATTGTTGTATTTTGATATGCTTCGGTTGACTTCACTATTTTTCTCGCGCTACCGGTATCAACACTTACCACATCACCTGCCGCGAGCGCTTCGGTTGATTCATAAAGTTCGGCTAAGTCAAAAGTTTGCAAAGCCGCGCCTTCAGTATAAAGCGTGCCCGAAGTTGGCGTACTCGGACAATTTGCCGAACTATCATCAATACAAACCGCGCCCTCAACAACCAGGGCATAAGAAGTATCATTACCGCTCGGCGCTCTAGCAATTTGTCCGCGGCTTCCGTAAAGTCCATAACCGCCGGTAAAATAACCGCCGTAACCGGTTGAAGAAGTTACGTTGCCATAAACAGCATAGTTTGTTCCGGATGCCGCGTCAGCAAGAGCATAAACCCCGTAAGCTCCTCCGCTCCCTCTTCCCTTAAAATATCCGCCGTAGTTTGCGCCCGCGCCGGTATCTCCCGCTTCGCCGTAAACACCATATCCCGTATCTCCCCATCCTATAAAATATCCGCCATAGTTTGTCACAGCAGTGGTGTCGCTTGCGATTCCCTGAACACCGTAGACCGTGCCCGCCCCAGTCGCTCGGCCATAAACGCCCGTCGCGAAAGAAGTTCCAGCCGCTTCAAAAAATCCACCATAATTTGTCGTCGCACCAGTATAAGTGGCCGAACCATAAACCCCGCGCCCGGTTTGCCCGCCACCAGAAAAATACCCGCCATAGTTTGTCACGGCGGTAGCATCTGAAGCATACCCCTGAACGCCGTAGACCGCGGCCGCCCCCGAAGCCCAGCCATAAACACCAGCCGCCGCGGCACCCGCGCCATCCGCTTTAAAATAACCTCCGTAATTTGTTGAAGTTGTTTCCGCGGCGTGGCCCCAAACGGCTTTGCCACCAACGCTATTCGGAATATAACCTTTGACTCCATAACTCCAGCTGTGAGGACCCCTAGCTTCAAAATACCCTCCAAAATTAGCTGTTCCGGCAGTCGCGTCACTAGCTAACCCATAAACACCGCTAACCAGACCTGCGCCCGTTGCTTCAGCATAAATTCCGGACGCACTGCTTGTCCCCGCGGCTGTAAAATATCCGCCGTAATTTGCAACCGCACCCGAGTCGGTTGCCGCGCCGTAGACGCCGCGACCGGTATCGCCCGCCGCCGTAAAATATCCGCCATAATTTGTCACCGCGCCGGTGTCCGAAGCATTTCCCTGAACGCCATAAACCGTTCCCGCGCCGGACGCCGAACCGTAAACGCCGGCTGTTCCCGTAACCGCCCCTGCCGCGATAAAACGCCCGCCATAGAGCGCTTTGGTCCCTCCTGTGCCGGTAGATGAACCATAAACCCCGGCCGTATCGCTACCCGTTCCGGCCGCAATAAAATATCCGCCGAAATTTGTCCCCGTAGTAGACGTCGCCGTGCCGTACACGCCAGCGCCGGAATCACCCGCGGCGTAAAAAACGCCGCCGTAATTTGTGATCGCGCCGGTGGCGGTGGCCGTGCCGTAAATACCAGCGCCGGAATTACCCGCGGCGGAAAAATAACCGCCGTAGTTTGTGACCGCGCCGGTGGCGGTGGCGTTACTATAGAGACCTCTGCCGGAATCACCTGCGGCGTAAAAAACGCCGCCGTAGTTTGTGACTGCGCCGGTGGCTGAAGCGTTTCCATAAACTCCGTAAACCGCGCCCGCGCCGCTTGCTTCTCCATAAACACCGCTTGCTCCGGTAGCGGTTCCTCTTGCATTAAAATATCCTCCATAATTAACGATGGCAGTGGTATCAACGCCTTGTCCATAAACGCCAGCCGTACCTGATGCTGCGCCATTCGCGTAAAACTTTGCGCCAAAATTTATGGCCGCCGCGGTGGAAGTAGCCTCACCGCGAATACCAATGCCCGTTTCTCCGGCGGCGTAAAACACCCCGCCGAAATTTGTATAAGCCCCTGTATTTGACGCCTTGCCATAAATTCCTGCGATATTATTTGCCGCGCCAGAAGCTTCTCCGTAAACACCACTTGTCAGAATGCCTGTTCCGGCCGAGGTAAAATATCCGCCGTAGTTTGTGACTGCGCCGGAAGCCGTAGCCGAGCCGTAAACACCTCTGCCGGTATCGCTAACTGTCGTAAAATATCCGCCATAACTTGTGAACGCTCCGGCCTCGGGCGCCGCACCGTAAACAGCGGCTGAACCAGTGGCCTTACCATGAGCAGAAAATTTTCCGCCGTAATTTACAGCCGCGGCAGTAGAAACTCCTTCGCCGTAGATGCCGACGCCGGTCTCTCCCCGCGCAAAAAAGGCTCCGCCGTAATTTTCATAAGCGCCCGTATTCGAAGCCTCAGCATATACGCCGGTAACGGAATTCGCCGCGCCCGAAGCTACGCCGTAAACGCCGGCAGAAAGAGCTCCTGTCCCAGCGGCTGTTCCATAAACTCCGTAATTTGCAACAGCAGTCGCGTCGGTCGCTGTGCCATAAATTCCTTTGCCTCCCGCGGCTGAACTTGTGCCGGTAATCGCTGTCGCGCCAGTGCCCGAAACGGAAACCACATCATTCGCCGTCGCCGGAGATAAAGTCGTCCCACCTCGAGACCAATATCCGATCGTTCCCGCACCCGGAGGAGTTGAAGTTAAATTTTTTGAAGCGTCAGTGTAGACGATTGAAGAGGCGTCAAGAGAATTTATCCAAATGTTGCCCGATGAATCTATCTTCATTCTTTCGGTTCCGTCCAAAGTTATTTGATCCGCGGCCGTATAAAAAGATATTCTATTTGTCGCATTAAAAGATCCTGATCCTCCGCCCAAACGAATGCTATTTTCCGTGGCGGAACTTCCACTCATAAATACCATAAGATCTTGCTCGGCATTCGTATAATGGCGAGAAGCGACATACCCGTATTTAACCGTAGCGTCGGTCGCGTTCGTCGCGAGACGCAAGGTGGGGGCGTTTGCGGAAACTATATCCAAGGCCCCGGCCGGCGCCGCGGTTCCAATCCCGATATTCCCGCCATTATCTAAAACCAGTTGGCTTGAGATGCCATCAACATTCATTATCAAATCACCGTTGGAATCAACTTGAAAATCTGCGTAAGTGGTATTGTCAACTTGAGTCAAACGCAATTGCGGGCTTGAGGCGGCCAACACATCCAATTTTCTGTCCGGTCCGGTTGTTCCAATACCAACACTTCCCGCGGAATCAATACGCACTTGTTCCGTAAGATTTCCACCATTTGCTCTTGTTTCCAAAGCAAGATAGCCGGCATAATTTCCGGCCGTCACATTTTCCTTTCTTCCCGAGATGCCCGCCCACTGTGTCAGGGTTGTTCCCGTATAAGCTCCGCCAAAACCAATTGACCCGCCCTTATCAATCGCCGCCGTATCACTTGAGGTTATCACGGCCTGATGATAAGAACCGGTTAATGTATTCGCGCTATTTACATGAAATTTAGTGAGAGGTCCTGTTGTTCCAATGCCAACATCTCCGTCGGGGTCAATTACAAAAGGCGTAGCGTCGCCATCATTTGTATCGGCGACCAAGAACGAATCTCCCGAACCGTCGTTCACAACTTCCAAAGAAGCGTCGGGGGTATCGTCGCCGATGCCCATACTCACGGCAGCGAGAACGCTAGTATTTGATCTGATTGTTCCGTCGCTAGATCTAATTTCCGCCACTACACTCGGCTGACCAGTTGATGTTCCCGATTCAAAAGTCCAACCGTAATTAGAGGCATTTTCAATAAAACTTCTGAGTGCCCACGAGGTAACAATCGTTCCCGAAGGAGCAGTAATGTTTGCCGTCGGACCGGCTAGGGTTTGCGTCGCCTGAGCCATGTATTCCGCCCACGCCGTAAAAGTTGGTAAATACCAAGAAATACCTGTTCCAGCCGCTGCGCCCCTGTTCATAAATAATCTTGTCATTCCGCCATTAGGATTTATTGAAAGCGCCCTAGTGTAACCCGTTCCCGGATCCATTGATTGGATGTAGGCAATATCGTTTGTCGCGTCGGCGCCCAAAAGAAGACCAGTATCAGTTAAAGTTGAATCAGTTATTTTTATGCCTGCCGCTGCCTCACTATTGTATGTTGAGTCTTTTGCTATGTGTAATAAAGCAGCTGGTGCCGCTGTTCCAATACCAACATCCCCATCTGCTTGAATCACAAATGGCGTAGCATCTCCATCATTAGTATCGGCGACCAAGAAAGAATCCCCCGAGCCGTCATTTACAACTTCCAAAGAAGCGTCGGGTCCGGCATCATTTACACCAACCGGTCCGGCAAAATACGCCGCGCCGGCGTTTGAAATTGTCGCGGTCGTGCTCCAGTCGGCAACTTTTTTCATATTCCAACTCGTCCAGGAAACGTCTAGGCTTTGGTTGAAATATTTTGGAAGAACAGCCAATTGGTTTGCCGAAGCGTCACGAGTCGGAAACCATTCCAATTCAGAAATCCATGAACCATAAGTCGGATCGCCATCGGCAAAAGTAAATCTTATTCTCTTAATATAATTGACAGACGGAGTCGGGCTGATAACCAAAGGATTTTTATCGTTGGTTGTTGTGCTGTAAATCGTCACCCAAGCGTCAGTTCCTGTCCCGGCCGCGCAATCAACGTTTGGCGAACATCTATAAACTTCCACTGTCACGTCGGTCGGTATAACTGTATTATAAAAACTCATTACAATTATTCCGTTCTGATAAACAAAACCTGTTGCCGTGCTGGCTGTCCAAGCAAGTTGAGGATTAAAATCAACTGTAATAACGCCCGTGTCCCCGACCGCAATGGTTCCCGCGGAATCATAAAAATTATCAAACAAAACAGAGGTTGTATTAATGCCGCTTGAAGTGACGGTATAGCGTCCGGTGTTCGCGCCGAGCAACCGATTCATCTGCAGGCCCACGCCGTTTGCCGAACCAACCGAGTTTGTTCCCCAAGGATTTGTGGAAATATACGAAGCGGTAATCGGACTCGCGTTCATATTCAAACCGCCGGAAAGAGAAACTATGTCGCCGGCTGTAGCCGTACTTAATGTTGTACTGCTCCGAGACCAATATCCAATCGCGCCGGAAGTCGGAGCGGTGGAAGTTAAATTTTTTGACGCGTCGGTATAGACCGCGGAAGAAGCGGTGAGAGAATTAATTCTCGCCGCGGAAGCATACATACCCAAACCGCCGTTAAAATATCCGCTCCATCCGGAGGCAGAATTTGTGGAACCATAAATGCCATAGTTTAGGCCAGCGCCGGTGGCGTAACCAAAAACGGCCATACCAGTATCGCCGGCTGAATAAAACTGCCCGCCGTAGTTTGTGACCGCGCCGGTGGCGGAAGCCGAGCCATAAACCGCTACGCCGGAATTACCCGCTGAATAAAATGTGCCGCCATAGTTTGCCGCCGCGCCGGTGGCCGTGGCATTGCCGCGCACCGCTTGGCCGCTATTGCCCGCCGCCTGGAAACTACCGCCGTAGTTTGTGACAGCACCGGTGGCCGGGGCATTGCCAAAAACAGCAACGCCGGTAGTGCCTCTGGCATAAAAATATCCGCCAAAATTTTGTCCGGCATTAGTTGATGTCGCGTCGGCAACAATACCAAAACCCGTGTCACCCGCGGCATAGAAAACGCCGCCGTAGTTTGTCACCGCGCCGGTGGCGGAAGCCGTTCCGCGCACGGCCTGGCCGCTATTGCCCGCCGCGTAAAAATCTCCGCCGAAATTTAACACTGCGCCGGTGGCGGTGGCACTTCCGTAAACGCCCTTGGCGGAGTTGCCTGCGGCAGTGCCGTAGACGCCATAGTTTATGACCGCGCCGGTGGCGGAAGCTGTTCCGGTAATCGCCGCTCCGGTAACATTTGAACTAACCGAAATATTATCATTCGCCGTTGTTGGAGACAAAGTTGTCGTGGCGCGAGACCAATATCCAATCGCGCCGGAAGTCGGAGCGGTTGAGGTTAAATTTTTTGATCCGTCGGTGTAGACAGCTAAAGAGGCGGTGAGGCCGGAAACATTTAATCCGGGGAGGTAGGCGTTACCATCCTTATCAATATATGCTTTTTCTACTGTAGCATTTTTAATGCTAACTAATTTTGCTCCTGCAGTTGTCAGGGAAGTTGTGTTGTCCAAAATCACGCCTACCGCGGTTCCGCCGTCTGCTACCCTACCCTTCAAAGTCAACGCCGTAGTAGCGAGAGGATGAACCGCCGGAACATAAATCGTGGAGCCGTCCCAGACTCCGACTGCTGTCCCCCCTACGGCAAAACCCAAAGTATCGGAAGCGTAAGTATACATTCCAGAATTCGGGTCGCCGAGAAAACTTAATGAAGGCAACAACGCTGTTCCCGCTCCGGCCATTATTTCGCCATTAAGCCCAATAGCGGATTTTTCGGTCGTGTTATTGTCTACAAAAGAAGCAATCTTACTTCCCGCAACTGTAAGGTCTACAGAAGAACCCAATTTCACGCCAACTGCCGTTCCTCCGTCTGCCATTGAACCGGTAAGGTTTAAAGTGTTCCCGGAAAGCGCCAATATATAATTGATATATAGAGAACCCGAAGAAAAGACGCCGGTGATTCCTCCATCGTTGGCGATTCCTATTTGATTTGCCGAGTAGGTATAAAAACCGGTATTTGGATCTCCTAAAAATGAAAGGGCGGGCAATAAAGCCGTCCCAGCCCCTGCCATAACTTCGCCATTCAAACCTATGGCGGCTTTTTCGGTGGTGTTGTTTTTAAAGGAGACAATCTTCGCGCCCGCCGTTGCCAAAGTTGTGGAGTTGTCTAAAATCACTCCGACCGCGGCTGCTCCATCATCTATTCTTCCGGTCAAAGTCATCGGGTAATTTGTTGTTGCCGGCGTGATAAATCTTGGAGAATAGAAATACGAATCAGTGTAATTGGTCGTCGCCATCAAATATGCAATCATCGCGCCATTTGCCGCGACTCCAATATTATTTCCCGCCGCGCTATAAAAACCTGTGTTGGGATCGTTCGTAAAAGTATAGGAAGGCGAAGCGGCAGAGCCGTCGGAATTTTTAAACACTCCGCCCAAAGTTAAATTTTGTGTCAAAGTTAAATGGCCGCTCGCGTCCGTCACCGGCACGAAAGCGTTTGAGCCGCCGGCGGCGGAAGTATTAAGGCCGTCCAATAAATCGGCGTTAAAAGCATAGCCCGAAGCGCCGAGACGTTTTCTCGGCGTCATTTCCGAGTCGGCTTCAACCGTCAAACCGAGATAATATGCGTCGCTGTTAAAATCCAAAGTGATGGCGTTGGCATTCGCCGGGCCCGGGCAAGCGCCGGAAGCCGTATCGCCGAGCAGCACCGAAAAAACTCCGTTCGCGACCGCGACGGTTCGCGCCGTTGGCGTGCCGACCGTACCGCATTCTGTCCAAAGCCGCGTGCCGGCCGCGGCCGCGTCGTAGACGGAAAACTTCATTGAATAATTCCCGTCTGGAAGGGTGATACCCCCCGCGTTTTG
Source organism: uncultured Gammaproteobacteria bacterium (assembly GCA_965231095.1). Lineage (GTDB taxonomy): Bacteria > Patescibacteriota > Patescibacteriia > XYB2-FULL-38-15 > XYB2-FULL-38-15 > JAHIRI01. The sequence continues at coordinate 729,787 of OZ246416.1, read as the reverse complement.
CAGTTTGCCTTGATAATTAAGTTGTTTATTGATTGCCGTAAAAGCCACCGGCCGGAGTTGCTCCACGACCGAGAGCGTCATTATTCCAACGCTCGTTAATGACAAAATACCCAAGACAAACACCAACAGAGTCAAGTTGGTTCCGCCTTGGGATTTAATTACAATATTAGGTTTTTCTCCTCCTGGACTAAACATATGGGTACTTTTTGTTTTTGTTTTTCCTCGCCCGCCATAGCTTTAGCGAAGGCGGGGTTTTTATTTCTACCTTTTTGTCTTACTTTTAGAAACAACTAAACGATGAAATCTCTGCCGAAGAACGTTGTGTTTTTCCCCTCTCCCCTTGTGGGAGAGGGTTAGGGAGAGGGGTGTAACTGCTTTTCAATTTCACCCCAAACTCCTTCAATATTTTTTAAAACATCATTGTCCCAAAAACGAAGAACAATAAATCCTTGACTTCCTAACCACCTATCTCTTATTTTATCTTTTAGTTTGTTATCTACATCTGCGTGTTGACTTCCATCAAGTTCAATAACAATCTTCTTAGCAAAACAAACAAAATCTACGATATATTTTCCAATGATCTGCTGTCTTCTAAACTTTAAATCACCAAATTGTTTTGCTCTAAGGTAGTGCCACAATAATCTCTCTGCGTCAGTGGAATTTTCTCTTAAATTTTTGGCAAATGTGATTAAATGATTCATTTACCACCCTCCCCTCAATCCCCTCCCATCAAGGGAGGGGAACTACTGAATCTGCTTCTATACTTTATCCAACCCCACATCCAACCCCACCGCTCCTCCTTCTTTTGCTCCGCGAAGATCAACCGTCTCGGTTCTCTTCGGTTCAAAACCCGGTTTGCTGAAAGTCACGTAGTAGGCGTTCGAGCCGACCAAGAATGAATATCTGCCGCGGCCGTCGGTCACTTGTGTTTCCAAAAGTTTGTTGTATTCGGTTTCAAAAATTCTTGCGACAGTGAGTCCGACCGGAGATTTAGTTTTACTTTCATAAACAATTCCCCAGCTCTTTGGTTTTTTACTTCTCGCCAATCGTCGGAAAAGAGCATAGAGTAAACAGTGTCCGGCCAAAATCGCGACCATCCAAATTTGCGGCGAGACCAAAACTGAAATAGTGGCGGCGACAATTCCCAACGGCGCGATAATGTTTTGAATTTTTCTTCCAAAATGAACAAAGAGAACTTTTTTGTCAGGCGACATTTTCCCCTCTCCCTCCGGATCAATCGGAATGTTTGGCGTGACGAGAGTATTTTTTTCCGTCACGGTAATTTCTTCGCCGTGATAAAGATCAAAATATTTAACATCTTCTTTTGTATTTTTCAAAAAATTTGTCGGGAAAGAAAAATTGGGTTTTATTACTTTGATAAAATATTGTCCGGGCTGGACGAAAAACGCGAAGCGCCCTTCTTTATCCGTCACGCGAGTTTGCACCAAGCGATTTGTCACTTTTTCATACAAACGAACAATCGCCAAATCCACCGGCATTTTTGATAAAGAATGATAAACCGTTCCCCAACCTTTTCTCCGTTTTGGAAAAAGAAGTAAAATCGGTTGGGTAAAAAGTAATTGTAAAAATGGCAAAAGCGAACCAAGAGAAATGGCGGTGCCGTAAGTGACAACGGCCACGGCGGCCACGGCCGGCGCGGCAATATTTTCCGTACTTTCTTCCACCGCCGGATTATCCAAAACATCTTTTTGTAAAACTTCACTTGCGTAAATTGTTTTTTGGCCTAAATTTTCAATAACATTTTGTAAATTTTCCGTGACGGGCGCGGCCGGATCCCAAACTTCGGCAAGCGGCGGAGGGACGACGAGAATTTCCACGCTCGGATTTACAACATTGTTTGCGACTTCAAAAACCGGCGTGGTTTGGTCGCGATAGCCCTCTTTTGAAATTACTAAATAATAACGACCTAACGGAACGAGATATGAAAATTGGCCGGACGCATTAGTTGTTATTGGATTATCTTGACGATAAAGAGCGGCATCCCAAACGCGAGACGCGGGAGAACTTTCGTAAAGCGTGACGGTTGCGCCGGATAATTTATTTGCCGTTGTTCCTTGCCAAACAAAACCTTGGGATAAAAGTGAAAAAGCGCCCTCTACGCGATCGTGCGAATCGTCCGCGTAATCAATCAAAATTATTGAAGAATGCAATCCGGCGGCGGGCATTTGCAAAATTGTTTGATACGCATCTGCCGTCAAATTATAACCGAGAAGATACGACCGACCGTTTAGGGTTATGACGACCCGCGCCACCTCACGAGGAAATTTGCTCGCCGCGGCGGAAACAATTACCGAGCTCCCGGCGAGAGTTGTTATTTCATTATTTCGATTTGGTAAAAGTTGGATTGTTCCATCAGCGCCGTAAAAAGAAAAATCCGAGAAAGAAAGTTGTTGCGATTCAGGAACGGTCGGTTCTTCATCAATATCTTCCGGCAAAACCGGATCGGCGGTACATTCAGTCGGAGTGGCGCAACCAAGCGCGGCGCATGATGGCGGAACTGGCGGCGGAGCGGCCGGCTGATTAAAAATATAACGATACGGAGCCATGCTGTTTCCGGAAAAATCAGAAGCATTGATTTCCACAAGCACCGGCGAACCTAAAATAAAATCTGTGTTGGGGTTTATTGCCACGGCATAGGACGCCGGCGTCCCGACAAAAGAAAATCTGCTTAATCCGTCGCGCGTATAAATTGTTCCGTCAACATTTATTGTTAAGGTATCCAAGTCAACTCCGGACTGAGCGTCGCGAATATCAAAAGTAATATTTGTATCAAGCGGCACGTCGCGTTCATCTGGTGCGGGAGTTGGGTTTAAAACATTTGGTGGGACAACGTCGGCCACGCACGATCCGCCGCGAAAAGTGTAAGCGCCGTTTCCTACTCCGGTTAAAAGGTCATCACTTGTAAGATATTCGGCAATATTGCTGTCGGTTGTGCTACCTGCCACATATTCAATTGTGAAATTTGCATCAGCTGCTCCGGGTCGTCCGCGGAAAATAATTGTTCCGAAAGTTGCTCGGCCGGAAAGATGACTTATAAAAGAAAATCCAGTTAAGCGAATCACTCCGCTTCCCGACAAAACAGTATTGTCAGCATAAGCCTCGTAAGCATTTCCATTTCTGATTTGGATTCCGGCTGCCGATGGATTTGTATCAACTATTTCAATTTTTGTTGGATCATAATGAACCAAAACATTTGCCGCATCAGAAGTTACTCCTTCAGTATCAATTTCAATGCTCACCGCCGAATCGCATCCGGTAATAAAACCAGTTGAAGCGGGAGATAATTCAAAGCGAGCGGCAAGCGCGGCTTGGCCGAGAAGAAAACTGAAACCAATCGCAGCAATTGTATAAATTATCCTCCTCATATCTTTATTCGTCTCCCCTGACCATCAGGTTGGCCAATAAAATATTTATATCCAAAGAATTGACTCCGGTGTCATGATTCAAATCAGTAACTTCGTTGCCGGTGGAAAGAGAACCGAGCAGGGTGGAAATATCCAGGGCGTTTACCATATTATCAGACGAGCGATGAACGTCTCCGGCCAAAAGATAAAAAGTATTTGCTAAAGTAAAATCCAATGAATTTACTCCGCCCGAAAGTGGAGCGTCGCGCAAAATTTTTCTTAAATGCGACAAACCTTTAAAGCTAATATCATAATTTACAATCGGTGCCGTGGGAAATTCCACCGAGCCCAAACCAAGGTCTGAGGTCGCAACAGTATCTTCATATAAAATATTTGATGTTGCCACATCCCTCAATTCCACCGCGCCTCTGGTTGACCAATTTCCGCTTCGCGGCCATCTTTTTTCCGGCCAGGCCTTAACGTCTAATGTCAGGGACACTTCAATCGTCGCTTCTGCCAGAGCGCCTGAAGCAAAATTTCCAGTTGTGTCATAGGCAAAAGCTGTGTAGTAAATTGGTCGGTTATAATTTGCGGGAGTGATTGCTGTATCGGGAAAGGAGGTTGCTACTCCGTCAAAAACTAATTCTCCGTCAGCCGGACTTGCCGGATACCCAGTAAAACTTCTCTTAATTAAAACTCCGGCAAAATCAGTATCAGTTGGATTAACCCAGGTCAATAAAATTGTTCTCGCCGCAGTTGGCGTGGCTAAAAAATCTGTCACATTTCCCGGCGGAATTATATCCGGTAAAGTTGAAAAAGTTCTGTCTCCGGAAACGGCCGTGTTCCCCGAGCTGTCAGATGAAGTAATTTCAAAATGATAAATTGTGCTGCGAGTCAAGGAACTTAAATTTATACTGTGTGCCAAAACTAAATCGGCGGAAAAAATATTTCCCAATCCGTAAGTTGCCGTCAAACCATATCGCACCCTTGAATTTGCCGCCTCATTCGTGTCCCAAGTAACAGTCGCGGAATTTTCTGTAATATTTATAACTCTGATATTTGAAATAATTGGCGCTGTCAGGTCTGCCGGAGCAATTGTCGTAAAAGTGCCGTCAGGAGAAGTCGCGGCATTACCGGAAGAATCAGCCGACGTCACGCGGAAATGATATGTTGTGTTTCCTGTTAATCCCGCGAGCGGCAAACTATGCGAAGCCACAAAATCCGCGGCGGTTATTTCTCCCAATTCATACGCGTCGGTCAAACCATATTCTACTTTTGAATTTGCCGGCTCATTTGTTGTCCATGTCACAGTCGCGCCGGTCTCCGTAATATTTATAACTTGAATATTGGAAATTACAGGAGCGGTAATATCTAGGCCGGAAAGCGTTCTAAAAGTATCGTCAACTGTAGTCGTTGTATGTCCAAGCGAATCGGCTGTCACTACATTAAAATGATAAATTGTATCTGCCGTGAGTCCGGTCAGATCAACTCTATGGCTAAGAACTAATCCTCCGCCGTCGCCCGTAGTGGACGATCCATAGCCACTCGTCAAGCCATAATTCACTCTTGAAGTCGCCGGTTCATTTGTGTCCCAAAGAACCGTGGCCGAAGTTTGTAAAATATTTTCCACTCTTAAATTTGAAATAATTGGCGGCGTCGTGTCTGACCCGGGTGAACCGCCGCCCGGAGTATCGCCTGTCGGAATAGTCCCGATAACCGCGGCTTGATCATTTGTCACAATGGCAATGGCAATCTCGATTGAATCGCCAAAAGTTCCCCCAATATTTATTACCTTACTTCCCGCGCTCCCAGGATTAACAATCTGCGCATTGCCTACCCCTTCTTCTGTTGTATTTGTTCCAACCCGCAAAGTGACAACTGAGCTCGCATTAATATAAGTCGCGGCCGTAGACGGCGCCGTAAGTGTCAATGTCCTTGTACTGACCGCCGCGCCCCATTCGTCCGCATCCGCCGCGCATCCGGGCGACGCCGCAAAATTTTCTTGAACTCCATCATCCAATAAATCAACATCACCACACTCTATACTATTTAACCCCGAAGCAAAACCAGTCGGAAAAATAATCGTAATCGTTTCATTTTCCGTGACTGCCGATCCGCCGGCTAAAGTAAAAATAATTTCATGATTGGCGGATACTCCGATTTTCTGCCTGCTCATCGTGTCGCTGACCGAAGAAAGTTTGCTGGCAGCAGATTGATTGAATCCAACGAAAAAACTTGTCAGGGTAAGAACCGTGATTAAAATACCAATACTTTTTTTTCTTACAAACTCCCCCATTGACGTTTTTTAATTTTGATTTTTGTTTTTACGCTTTTATCTAAGCTCTATAAATTTCTTTTTTTCCGCGCGAATCCCCTACTCCATTTTTTGATCGTCAACTCCGTCGGTTGGCAAATCGCTTGGAGGATTATTTTGTTGATTGTTTTGCTGACTGAATTTTTTTATAACCCACTTATTATAGCTTCTAATACCAATGATAATTAAGAGAATAATTATTATCGCTATGGCCAGATAGAAAAGAGTCACGCGCCACGGAAAAACCCAGAAAGCGAGCGAGGCGGATGTTTGTTGCCCATCTATTCCATAATCCAAAATAAGCGTGGCGGTATATTTTCCCCAAGCAAAATTGTCCATTTCTCTTTGCCATTCGGACGCGCCAAGCGGCACTTCTGTTTTTTGCCAAGTCGCATCAAATTTTCTTATTGACTCGGGGAGAACGTTTGATAAATCTCCATTCACCGGAAGCGCGGCGACTTTTCTTCCTAACAAATTTTTAATTTCAATCACGCCCGCCGGTTTTAAATGAACATTTCCTAAATTTTCAAAACGAACTGAAAAATTAACAGGCAAATAATTATAAGAAGCTCTGTCGGCCGTAAAACTCGCCAGCCGTCCGGTCTCATTAACATCTCCTGCCACGCGAACCAAAACCAAAGTTCCGGTTTTCATGGTAATGCCAACTCCGCTTCCTTCTAATGCTGGTGCGCCAGTCGGCGTCCAAAGAATTCCGGCAAAGTGTCCGCCCGGCTCGGCGTTTTCCGGAACATTAATACTAAACAAAATATCTTTTCTCTCGTCAGCCGGCAGAGTGACTGTCGCCTCGTCAAGTTTTAACCAAGTTGCCAAATCAGTTGATTCTTCAGGGGGAAGAAATGACGGCGCGCCGGTTTCATTCAACGCTTTAAAAGTTCTCACCTCTCCGGTCAAGGTAACTTCTTCAGCCGTCTCATTAAACAATTTAATAACATCAACAATTGTATCCCCCGGCCGCGCGTCAAATTCTATGACCGGCGGAGAAATTGTTGTCGCGGAGGCGATCGCCGGCGCCAAGCCAAAAATTAAAGCAGCCAGAGTAATCGCGAAAAAAACTTTTTTCATAGTCCCCCTATTTTAAATTATGGTTTTTCTTTCCGCGTAAATTACCGCGGGGAAAAACATTATTTTATAAAAATTAAAATGTGCCGGTAGAAATAAATGTTACCGTAGAAGAATATTCGCCGGCAGCCGTTGTTGCCGCGGCAGAAGCGACAAAGCAGGCGGTTGTTGCTTCCGCGGAAACCGGAACGGTATTTGAGGCGATTGAAGCGGCCGTATTATCGCCAAGTGTATCAATTGATACACCACTAACATCAACAGCGACACCATCGGCCAATACACAACTACCGTGCGTAGTTAATTGTTCAATATCTACCAACGAATCGCTCGTGCTCACGCCGAACTCTTCCGAATTAGGACTAACCACTGTACCCCCGGCATTATCAATGTTATCTGTGGCGTTGGAATGCACCATCTCTGCGCCAGAAGCCGTTCCAACTATCGTCGTGGCATAACCATCGTTGGCATTGGTTGTCGTTGTTAAAGTTACACCGCAGGTTTGCACTGTGCCAAGAGTCAAGTCCCCTAGGGCACACGTACTTGCGCTAATTGTAAAAGTAAAAGTCGGCAAAACCGTGGCCGTCACTGTCACCTGATCTTCCGCGATAATCGAAACCGCGAATTGCCCGTCCGGATCTGTTCCGCTATCACCCGTACCGCCAATATTCACAACCAAATTATTAGCCGCGACCGGATTTGTAATCTGCGTATTGCCAGTATGTTCTTCTGTTGCATTTGTACCAATTTCTATGATTACTACCGAGCTCGCATCAATATAAGTTGAGCCCGTAGACGGAGCAGTCAAAGTAAGAACATCTCCCGCAACCACAGCCCCCCATTCATCGGCATCGGCCGCGCAAGCCTCTACGGCCACCTCAGCAATTGATTCTTCCACACCATCATCCAAAATATCAATATCCTCGCAATCAATGCTGTTTAACCCATCTACCCAAGACGCGGCAAAAGTAATAGTGATTGTTTCATTCTCAATAATATTTGTTGACGCATCCAGCGTAAAAGTAATTGTGTGATTTGACGCGGTGGACGCCTTGAGGCGGCTCATCGTATCTTTAATAACACTGTGCGTCGCGCGCGCCGGAACCGACGGAAAACCCAACATCAAAATTAAACTCAGAAGAGTCCCCCAAACAATTTTTTTAACTAATTTTTTTCTTTCCATATATTTTTAAAAAATAATAAACTGCGAATTTTTAAAATCTTCCGGTGGAAATCAATGTGACATTGTGCGCGTAAGCCCCTGCGGACGTAAGCGATGAAATTGCTGCCTTAAAAGTTATTGTCACCGCGCTTCCATTTATCCAACTCGCGTTAGAAGCAACTGTTTGCGGCGAAGTTGTAATCCCCGTGTCCGCCCCGTTCATCTGTCCGTCAGCGCCGGAAGTTCTGACACCGTATTCTTCCGAACCGGCCGTCACTGTTCCATCGGCCACATCATCAATATCCGCACCTGCCCCGGTTTTTAAATTTTCTGTTTCAAAAATTGTTGTAATATATCCATCCACCGCGTTTGTCGTACTTGTAATCGTAATGCTGTCCGAAGAAACCGCGCTCGTAGACAATGTACCAAAGTCCACTGAAGTATCGGAAATGGAAAAAGTCATCTTGGGATCCGCGTCAGATTGGCGAAAACCTATCAAGCCGGCATAATTGGTGCTCGAAATTTCCCCTGTCCCAATCTCTCCTAAAGTATCTTGGAATCTATAGTTTGTTGAAGTGGAGGTTTCTTCTCCCCCAAAATTCAGCGAATCCATCCAGTTAATATAACTCTCCGAATTCATCAGGGCCAAGCTAACTGGCGCCTTCCACAGAGCAATGAGAGAAATAAAAACAAAAGTGATTATAATGAGTTTTATGAAAAAATATTTCATAAACAACGTCGATCACCTATTTCAAGGTAAACCTAAGATTAAAATTTCTGTTCCAAGGTACTCGGGTACAAGCACCTTTGGGGTACTAACGGGCACTCCCGGCCGACAAACGCCGCCTCCGGGACGAGATCGTTTTTGAAAACGACCTTGATTGGGAAAGAAACCTTAACCTCTGCTACCTTTTATATTAAATTGTTGATAACTATCAGGAAAAAGAAACAAAATCTCCTTTCCCTATTAACTATCATAACTTACATAATTATTATACCACGATTTTACGAAAAAGTCAATCGCAGATGTGAACAACTTTTTAGTTCATTGACTATGTGTAAGTTATTCTACACATTGTGTTAAGATTAATGTTCACTTTTTTGTTAAAAACCACTCGACACCACTCACCCTCTATCCCACCCCCCCCAACGCCGATAAAACCAGTTTCCTAGCGATACGGTAAATTTTACTTACAAGTTATCCACAAAATGTCATCGTTCTTTTCACAAATAAAAAATTTATCATTAATCAAAAAAATAATCTATATTTTATAATAATTAAAAACATTTAATTTATTAAAATATGTAATTTATTAATTGTTTCACGTGAAACAATTGCTTTAAAAACCTTTCTTTATCAAAATTGTTTCACGTGAAACAATTTTAAAACCCACCATAATTGGTGGGTTTTAAAGTGGACCCGGGGAGAATCGAACTCCCGCCTCCGCAATGCGAATGCGGCGTAATACCACTTTACTACGGGCCCGCGAAATAAATAATTTAAACTATAAGATGACGAACTAATTTAAGGTCATAACTTCTACCCGCCAAATAATCTTGAACCTCATTGATCATATCCGGATCGCGCAAAATTTTCTGCTTATGAAGGTTTTTAATCTCTTTTAAACTAAACCACCTAACTTCGGCAATTTCTAGAGGATTTAATTTTTGCCCCCTTCCTACCACTTTTGCGATAAATAAAAATTTAATAGCATGTAGATCAACTGGCCCCGCCCTTTGCCATCTTTTTACTTTTCTACGATCCAAACTGTAAACTCCCAAAAACCCCTTAATTTTAATTCTAAAACCTGTTTCTTCCTCTGCTTCTCTTTTAGCCCCAACAACAGGATTTTCATATTTTTCTAACCAACCGGCTGGCTGATTCCAACTCCCGGCTTCTTTTCTCGCCTCCTTGACTAAAAGCACTTTATCGCCCCTTACTACAAGACAGCCAACCACAACAAATGGCCAATTTTTAGCGATAATATATCTATCTTTTCCGGCCATAAGATTATTTTTTGCCCCCGGAGGGAATTGAACCCCCATCTCACCCTTAGGACGGGTTTGCTCTATCCGTTGAGCTACGAGGGCAGGGGAGAACAATTTATATTTTGAACGTCTTCCTTAAATTTTACCTTATATTAAATAAAATCAAGTGTCGTAAAATATAAGATAGGTTTTTTCTTCTCTTTTTTTCTTAATCTTTTACTTACTATTACAAAAATTTTCTTATTTTTTAAATAAGCCCTTTACTGCCACATCCTTTTTCTGATATAATCTTAATAAAGAATTGATTAAAAGTCAAAGCATGGGTACTTATATTTTTATCGCCGCATTTGTAATTGTTGCCGCCCTGGCGTTAATTTTTTATTTCCTTAGCCAAAAAATACGCGAGCTTAAAGAGGGGGCCCAAAATGACAAATCCCTCCTCCTTCTACAAAATCAAATTAACGAGCTTGTTAAAACGGTTGATACTAAATTATCTGAAAATCACCGGTCTGTCCAAGCACAGTTTGGCGCTAGCACAAAAATCATCCAAGAGGTCACCGAAAAATTAACTAAACTTGATGAAACGGGAAAACAAATCGTAAATTTTGCCGGACAACTTCAAAGCTTGGAAGATATTTTAAAAAATCCAAAGCAGCGGGGAATTCTCGGCGAATACTATTTGGAAACTGTTTTAAAAAATGTTCTGCCGCCGACCGCTTACCAAATGCAATATAAATTTAAAGATGGAGAAATTGTTGATGCCGTGATTTTTTTGGGCGAACAAATTATTCCCATAGATTCAAAATTCAGTTTAGAAAATTATAATAAAATTATCGCGGAACACGACCCAACGGAGCGGGAAAAATTTGAAAAACTTTTTAAACAAGATTTAAAAAACAGAATTGATGAAACGGCCAAATACGTGCGGCCCGAAGAGGGAACCGTTGAATACGCGTTTATGTTCATTCCCGCCGAAGCAATTTATTATGATCTGCTGGTAAATCAAATCGGCGCGATAAAAATTAACACTCGCGATCTTGTGGAATATGCGAACCGCGAAAAACACGTCATTATTGTTTCCCCAACAACCTTTCATGTTTATCTTCAACTTTTTGCCGAAGGCCTGCGCCGGATGAAAATTAGCGAGTCAGTTAAGGAAATTATAAAAAGAGTAGGGGACTTGGGAAAACACTTAAACGCCTATGATGAATATTTTGTAAAACTCGGAAATCATCTTGGCACCACCGTCGGTGCCTATAATTCCGCCTCCAGCGAATTAAAAAAAATAGATAAGGATGTTATTAAAATCGCCGGCGGCGAAAGTCAAATAGAGCCAATGTTAATTGATAAACCAAAAACGGACGCTTAGGCGGTTGACAAAAATAAAGCCTTTTGCTAATCTAAATATACTAATATTTGATAAATCAATATTCCCTCAGCCATTTTACATTTTGAATTTTTCATTTTGCATTTGACTGAGCGAAGCGAAGGAACATGCCGATTAAGAAAGCAAGTTTTAAAGATTTGAGGCAAAGCAAAAAAAGAATGGCCCGTAATTTAAAAATAAAAAATAGCCTGAAAAAAAATCTAAAGGGGGCGCAAAAGCTGCTTGAGACAAAAAAAATTAATGAAGCCCAAAAAATCATCAAACAGGCAATCAAGGAAATTGATCGAGCGATTTCAAAAGGTATTATCAAAAAAAATACCGGCGGCAGAAAAAAATCCAGATTGATGAAAAAACTCAATTCTCTGATGAAAAAATAAAATTATTACAAAAACTACCCCGCAAATTATGCGGGGTAGTTTTTTATTTTTAATAAAATTTATTTTTTCATCACCAAAAACATCCCTGCACAAATCACAAAAATTCCCACCACCCTGATTAACGTCATTTGTTCTTTAAAAAAATACCAACCAAAAAATATCGTGGCAATATACATTAAACTTGTCGTAAGAGGGACAATAAATGTAAGCTCTCCTTGATTCAGAGCTTTTACCCAGAGGAAAAACCCCGCGACATAAAGCAATCCCCCCAGCCATAAATTTTTATTGGAAATCGTTGACCAGTCAAACCAATTAACAATGCTCGCTTTTTTGATAAAAACCTGCGCCGCGGCATTTAACAGGGCGATAACAACCAACTCCAAAAAGAAAAAAGTTGTCATAAAATATTTTTTAAAAAATAATAAGCGCTATACTTATAATCTATTTTATTACGCAGAACAAACTTCGGCAATAAATAACTCTAAAAACGCCCGCGGGTTAAAATTACCTCTCTTCATTTTCATATCAAGAGCCAATAATTTTCCGTAAATTTTTTTCAATTCCGGAAGAGAAAAATTTTTTACCTGATAAAGAGTTTTTTGAATAACATACGGATGCAATCCGAGCTCTAAAGAAATTTTTTGTTTTATGCCGGGGTCGCTCGCCGAAAGAAAAGGAAAATCAACGGCGACTAATTCTTTTATCTGCAACAAAATTCTAAATTGCCGCACGAGCATCGCAAAAATATATCCTTCGCCAAGACCGGCCTCAATTTGCTCATTTAATATTTTAAAAACTAACTTCTTATTTTTAGAACCAAGGGCGTCCGTCAGAGAAAAAATATTTTCATCAAATTTTCCTTTCACAAAAAGCGCGATATCTTTGGCGGAAACAATGTCGTCTTTTTCTTTTCTTCCGCGAACATAAGCCGCTAATTTATCAAGCTCGCTTGCCATCTGCCAAAGATCCGGACCAATTAAACCAACCAGCTCCTCTATGGCTCCAGCGTTAATCTTTAAGTCTTTTTCCGCGGCCGCTCCCACAATCCATTTTCTCAATTTTGGCGCGTCGAGAAAATTAAATCTCTCCGCCTGGCTCGGCTTGGCCAAAAATTTAAAAATCGCCGTGCGCTCGTCTGGTTTATTATCTTCCCAAAAAACCACCACTGTTCCGGCGGGAATTTTTTCTCCTTTCAAAAAAGCTATTGCCTCATCAAATTTTTGTCCGCGTTTTTTCAAAAAATTTTCCACCACTAATAATTTTTTATCATGCAAAAACGGCGGAGATAGAATTTCTTTTTCTATATTTTTCCATAAATTCTTTTCCCCGTCTATCCTAACAAAATTCACCCGACTCTTGTCGGTTTTTTTAAATTTCTCCTCAATCTGTTTTAATTTTTTTCGCGAACTATAACTATCTTCGCCGTAAAGAAAAAAAATCATAATTCCTAATTCTTAATTCATAATTCCAACTTCTTCATCTCTCCCCAATTTTCCCCAACTTCAATTTTAGAAGCGAGTGGTACTTTAAGTTTTGTCGCGCCAGCCATTGTTTTTTTGACAAAACTCGCGACTTTTTTTATATCTTTATCCGGAACTTCAAAAACCAATTCGTCATGAACTTGTAAAATCATTTTGGAAGAAGGGCTGACCTCGGGCAATTCCGCGACGATTTTTATCATTGCTAATTTCATAATATCGGCGGCCGTGCCTTGAACCGGCATATTAATCGCCATTCGCTCGGCTTCGGCGGCGATCTGGGGAACGGGCGAATAAATTTCCGGCAAATAACGCCGTCGGCCAAAAAGAGTTTCCACAAACCCTAGGTCGTGGGCCTTTTGCCGCGTTTCTTCTAGAAAATTTCTAACGCCCTCATAAACAGTAAAATATTTGCTGATGAATTGTTTTGCTTCATCAAAAGTAATGCCCGCGCCAAGAGCAAGCGCCTTTGCCCCCATCCCATATGTCACGCCGAAATTAATAGTTTTCGCCGCCTTGCGAAGTTCGGGGGTAACTTTTTCCGGAGGAATATTCCAAATTTGCGAAGCAGTTTCCTGATGGATATCGGCGCCGGCGCAAAAAGCTTTAATCATATTCGGGTCGTTGGCGAGCGAGGCCACAACCCGTAAATCAATATGAGAATAATCCGCGGCCAGAATTTTAAAACCGCGCGGCGCGACAAAAGCTTTTCTAATCGCCTCCGCCATTTCTCCTTTAGCCGGGATATTTTGTAAATTTGGATTTGAGGAAGAAAGTCGGCCGGTAGCTGTCACCGTTTGATTAAAATTTGTATGAATTCTTTTTGTAGCCGGGTTTATAAGTTTTGGAAGGGCGAGAAGATAAGTTGAAAGCAGCTTTGCCAATTCGCGATATTCCAAAATTAAATCAATAACCGGATGTTTATCCTTTAATTTAGCAAGCTCACCCGCTTCGGTAGAAATACCGGTTTTACCGCGCCGCAGGCCGGCCGGATTGATTTCTAATTTTTCAAATAAAACTTCTCGAAGTTGAATAGGGGAATCTAAATTAAATTTTGTTTTTGTCAGTTTAAAAATTTTTTCTGAAATTTTTGCCAACCTTTTTTCTACTTGTTTAGAATTTTTTTTCAAAACCTCCGCGTCGATTTTCACGCCGTTGGATTCCATTTCGGCCAAAATCGGCAAAAGCGGCATTTCCAAATTATAAAAAAGTTTTAGAAGATTATTTTCTTCCAACTCTGTTTTTAAAACTTCCACCAAGCGCCAAATCGCTTCCGCCCGCTCCCCACAATAAGCTGCTATTTTTTCTGTTGACACTTGACCGAGGCTAATTTTTTTTCTCCCCTCGCCAACCAAATTTTCGATCGGCGTAATTTTTTCTCCAAACTTCACTGAAACTAAGTCTTGCAATTCATAATTTTTGGCGCCGGAATTAAGTAAGTAAGCGGCGAGCATGGTGTCAAACGCGATGCCGGTTAAATTTACGCCATTCTCACGCAACACTCGAAGATTATGTTTTAAATCATGTCCGTATTTTTCAATTTTTGAATTTTCTAAAATGGATTTAAAATTCAAAATCTCCGCTTTAGGGCAGGGGACATAAAACGCGCCTCCTTCCTCTAAGCAAAAACTCATGCCTAAAATTTTTGAAGTAAAAGGTGATTGTTCTTCCGTTTCAATATTAAAAACAAAAGCTCTTTGTTTAGCGAGCTTTTTTTCTAAATCTTTTATTTTTCTCTGACTATCAATAATTTCCGTAATCATATAAATAAACTCTCGCCGAAAATTTTATAACAAATTACTCTGCGCGCCGCCGGCCAATTCATCAACTTTTTTAAGAAGCGAGGTAAAACCCAAGTCTTTGAAAATTTCTACCACAGAACTCGGATCAATTTTTACTTTACACGCTTCGAGGTTAAAATCCACCGGCGCATCAAAAACCAACGTCACCAATTTTTTTCCTAAAAAAACATTGTCTTTTTCTTTTTTCAAAATATCAATTATCCGCGGTTTAAATTTTTGGAAACGTGCATCATTTTTTTCAATCGCTTCATACATTTTTTCGATTGATCCAAATTCCTTAATAAGTGCCGCCGCGCCAACCTCGCCGATTCCTTTCGCGCCCGGGATATTATCCGACGGATCGCCTCGCATTGCTTTAAAATCATTCAACTGATCCGGCCTCAATCCGTATTTTAGAAAAACCGCGGCCTCATCGTAAATTACCGTGTCGGTAATTCCTTTGCGCAACGCGTAAACTTTTGTATTATCATCAACTAGCTGCAGCGCGTCCATGTCGCCCGTCACGACGATTGACTCCACTTCCGGTTTATTAACTTCTTTATTTTTACAAATTGTGGCAATTACATCGTCGGCTTCAAAACGTTCTTTTTCATAAATCGGCAAACCAAACGCCGTCACAATTTTTTTAATGATGGGAATTTGGGCGTAAAGTTCATCCGGCTGTTTCACCCGCGTCGCTTTATATTCGGCGTACATTTCATGACGAAAAGTTTTTTCTTTGCGGTCAAAAGTTACGGCCGCGTACGCTGGCTTGATATCCTTTATTGCTTTCATCAAAATCAAAGTAAAACCATATGCCGCATTTACCGGCTCACCTGTCGGCGTTGTAAGCGGCGGCAGGGCATGCCAGGCGCGATGCAAGATCGCATTGCCATCAATGATAATAAATTTTTTTTCCATATTTTAAAAAGGCCACGGCCGGAATTGAACCGGCGTATAGGAGTTTTGCAGACTCCTGCCTTACCACTTGGCTACGTGGCCGTTTACTAAATTTAACAAAAAAGGCTGCTTTTGGCAACCCTTTTTGTTTCTTTATTTTTCTTTAGTAAATTTCCATTTTTAAATACTTCACTCCAAACTGCTTGGCTGCTTCGCGCGATTCCATCCAGATGTCAGCGCGGTAATCATAGCGTTGATTCATTCTGTCCTCAACTACGTAAACTTTGTCTCCGGAATATTCCGGCAAACGAACTTTTGTCCCAAAGCGCAAAAAATTCGCGGCCAAAGTTCCGTCATGAACCCACGTGCCATTGGCTGTGATAAACGGCGAGTCGTCAGTCTGGTCCGGCGTACTAGAATACGCCGTCACAGTAACATAAATTACCTTTTTCGGCTCACGATCATGAGCGCGCACAAGATGAGCGGGCTCGCTCTCTATAACCTCTAAAACAGCTTCATTGCCCATGGCCGTAAAAGACGGAACCATGCTATCGGCCGCCGTGGCCTTAGGAAACAATAAGTCCGCCACAATGGCTAAAATAACAACAAAATGGACAAGATTTGGTTTTTGTTTGTTTGATTTCATAATTTGAGTTAAGTTCTTCATTTTGGTTTTAGATTTAAAAAATCCCTTATTTTGGGGACTTTTTAATATACCATATTTTGGCTATTTTGTCAACCCTTCTTTTTTCCTCCCTCTTTATAAATTATTTCAAATCGCACATCTTCTATTTTGAACTCCTACTCAACATCCAAAAATTTCATTAAATAAATAAGAACTATTCCCAAAGTAAACATCACCAACGTGCCCACTGATTCTTTTAACTTTGTTGTTTTTCTGATTTCCGGCAAAAGATCCGAGGCTCCGATGTAAATAAATCCGCCAGCCGCGAAGGGGAGTAAAATATTAATAAAATTTTCTGAAGCGTTGGCCAAAAAATAACCAATCACTCCGCCCGCCATTGCCGTCACCGCACTCAAAAAATTCATAAAAAGAGCTCTTCTTTTTTTGAAACCGGAATATAGAAGCGTGCCAAAATCACCGATTTCTTGCGGTACTTCGTGCAAAACAACTACGGCGGTCACAACAATTCCCAAACCAGTGCCCTCCACAAAAGCCGCGGCGATAATTAAACCATCAATAAAATTATGCAAACCGTCGCCAATCAAAGTCATGTATCCAAAAGTGTGGACTTCACAATGTTCTTCGTGGCAATGCCGCCATTGAAAAAATTTTTCTACGATAAAAAAAACTACAAAGGCAATAAGCACCCAAAGAAAAACCGATTGACCATCGTTTTTTTCTACCGCCTCCGGAAGAAGATGAATAAACGCCCCACCCATCAGAGCGCCCGACGCGAGAGCTACTAAAACAAGCAGAATTTTTTCTAAATATTTTTCTCGCAACGCCAAAGTTAAAACACCAATAAGAGAAATTAAACTAACAACCACCGTGCTGCCGATTATCCAAAATAGGGGAGTCATAAAAAAATTTATTTTAAAAAAATCACTTTATCGAATGGCGTTAGAGCTTATACTATGGTTTTGGTAAAAAAGTTATAATTTTTTTAATTGTATGTTCAATCGGCTGAGTAGTATCAATCTCCACCCCATAATTTAATGCCGTGGATCTTCCATAAACCGCCATAGCGGCTTCGACTCCATAAGTCTTAAATCTTTTTTTATCACGTTCTATACAAATCTCCAGTGGAGCGTGCAGTGTGAATATATAATAAGGTACATTCAACTTTTTTATTAAATCTTCAATATGAGATTTCCAGTAAAAATTTCCGTCAAAAATAACCGGTTTATTTTTATTTAAAAACTTTTTAGCTTCCGGGAACAGTACTTCATTTGTCTTCAAGAAACTTTTTTGAGAAATATTACCATCCTCAACATCATACCCCAGCTTATATTTTTTAAGAATTCTATCAACGGAAAAATATTTACCACCAATCCGAGAAGCTAATTTTTTTGCTATCGTTGTTTTGCCGCAGCCAAGCGGACCTCTAATGATAATTAAATAACTCATTTAAAATAATACAAATAAACTATTTTCAAAAGCGGGCGACCGGAATCGAACCGGCATTTTCACCTTGGAAGGGTGACATAATAGCCATTATACGACGCCCGCAATTTTATAAATTATAATTTTTCGCCGCGTATAAACGTTCGATTTCTTCTGCGACTGTAAAATCTCGCTCAGTCACTTTTCCGCCAACGCTAAAACGCTGCAGATCAAAAACTATTTTTTTATAATAAATATGAATATCCGGATGGTGATCAATTCTATTGGAAAAAGGCGCGAGCTCGCCGACTAAAGCCAGCCCATCATCAAAAGTCGGAAACAAAAAAGTTTTTGTTATTTTATCGTTCGCATAAATCCAACCGGGAAAATTTTTTATTTTCTCCGCTACTTCTTCTGGGGGTAAAATTTCGAGATCTTTGTCGTTTTCCATAATTTAATTCCCGTCACGGGACTTTTATCGGGGTGCCGGGAATTGAACCCGGGTCTCATGCTCCCAAAGCATGCATACTACCGTTGTACTACACCCCGGTTTTAAAATGCCAAATGCCGGGGGTGAGAATCGGACTCACGACGCAAGGATTTTCAGTCCTTCGCTCTACCACTGAGCTACCCCGGCAAGAATAATTAAATTTTATTTTCTTCTATTTTTTCTACGGAGCACCCAACATGATTTTGCTTTTCCGGATTTTTGCCCGTTGCCGCCTCGTAGAGTTTATCCGCTTCAAGTATATTTTCAGCAACGCATTCAAAAATAACTTCACCCTTCGCCGAATTATCACAATAGGTATATTTATTCAACTTTCTTTCTGGTCCGTGTTCTCTTTCTTTCATAAAAATTCATGGTGGGCGCGGGAGGAATCGAACCTCCGACCTCGTCATTATCAGTGACGCGCTCTAACCGACTGAGCTACGCGCCCACGAAATATACTTCTAAAATGATAACAAAAATGATTGGTTCTTGCAAGAGTTTACCAATCATTTTTGCATTTGACAACTTGAAGTAACAGAAGTACGGCTTTCTTATCTTTTCACACCTAATAACTTTGAAAGTTTCAAATAAATGAAACTTCGACCAATCTTGTCCCGTGAGGGGGACAATATTTTTTTCTCCCTAGAAAGGAGGTGATCCACCGACAGCTTCCGCTACCGGTGCCTTGTTACGACTTCGCCCCTATTATCGAGTTTACCTTCGTTGCCCTTGCGGGCCGCTTCAGGTACCCCCGACTCTCTTGGCGTGACGGGCGGTGTGTACAAAACCCGAGAACGTATTCAACGCGCCGTGGCTGATGCGCGTTTACTAGCGATTCCGGCTTCATGAGGTCGAGTTTCAGACCTCAATCCGAACTGGGATCGGTTTTATGGGATTAGCTCCACCTTACGGTTTGGCAACCCATTGTAGCCGACCATTGTAGCACGTGTGTCGCCCAGGACGTAAGAGCCATGCTGATTTGACGTCATCCTCACCTTCCTCCCCGCACTCAAGGCACTTGTTTTCACAAATGCATTGGGTGCGGGGCAGTTCGGCCAGATATAATAACTGGCCGTGAGGGTTGCGCTCGTTTCCCGACTTAACGGAACATCTCACGACACGAGCTGACGACAACCATGCAGCACCTGTGCTGGAATCCGATTTAACGGTCCTCTCCCGTTTCCGGGTGAATACTTCCAGCATGTCAAGCCCTGGTAAGGTTCCACGCTTATTGTCGAATTGAACCACATGCTCCACCGCTTGTGCGGGTTCCCGTCAATTCCTTTGAGTTTTAGCCTTGCGGCCGTACTCCCCAGGCGGGGTACTTAACGCGTTAGCTTTAGTATACGGCACTGAGAGGGTCGATACTCCCAATGCCCAGTACCCATCGTTTAGGGCGTGGACTACACGGGTATCTAATCCGTATCGCTCCCCACGCTTTCGTCCCTGAGTGTCAGAACTGTTCTAGCAAGCTGCCTTCGCATTTGGTGTTCTTGCCGATATTAACGCATTTTACTACTACACCGGCAATTCCGCTTGCCTCTCCCAGTCTCTAGTCTTATAGTTTCCTCGGCGGTTCTCGAGTTGAGCTCAAGAATTTAACCGAAGACTTACAAAACCACCTGCGGACCCTTTACGCCCAGTAAATCCGGATAACGCTCGAGGTCTCTGTATTACCGCTGCTGCTGGCACAGAGTTAGCAACCTCTTATTCCTCTGGTACGGTCAGTGTTCATCCCAGAGAAAAGCAGTTTACAACCCGAAGGCCTTCATCCTGCACGCGGCGTCGCTCCCTCAGACTTTCGTCCATTGGGGAATATTCTCGACTGCAGCCTCCCGTAGGAGTGTGGACAGTGTCTCAGTTCCACTGAGGCGGGTCGCGCTCTCACGCCCGCTACTCGTCATAGCCTTGGTGAGCCATTACCTCACCAACTAGCTGATAAGCCATAGGCCCCTCTCAAAGCGACTCTTGCGAGCCTTTCTTTTTCTGACATATGTCAGAAAACCACATGTGGTATTAGCCCTCCTTTCGGAGGGTTGTTCCACACTTTGAGGCAGGTTACCAATGTGTTACTCACCCGTTTGCCACTAGCACGATCCTTGCGGACCGTACTCGTTCGACTTGCATGCCTTAGACACGCCGCCAGCGTTCATCCTGAGCCAGGATCAAACTCTCAAAAAGAGTATTCAAATAAAAATTTAAATACTTAAGGCTCCGTCTTTCGACGGAGTGTTCTAGTTTGAGAACTAGAACAAATTGGCGTACTTCTGTTACTTTAAGTTGTCAAAGAAACGGATACTAAATGTCGCTATTTCTAGCGACAATAGTATATTAAAACGTTCTTTTTAAATTGTCAATCGTGAAATGTATGTTCGGCTGTTTTTTTCTTTAATAATAAAGTAAAAAACGCAACAACTTTCAAGAACACGTGTATTTTAACTCCTTTATTTTTTTATGTCAAGGGGCTTTTCCCCAGTTTTTCCACAATCATTTTTCCTACACTAACCTTGACTTGTATGTAAGATCGTGTTACATTGGTTTGTCTGGGTGAAAATCATCTTCCCTGGACGAGGAGGAAGAGAGATGAAGAAGTTTTGGTCGCTTTTGGCGTTAGCTCTTCTGCTCGGCGTTTTCACATTCTGCGCGAGCTGCTATGACCCGCCAGTGTCAGTGTCCGAGCAACTCGGCGGGGAGGTCAACTACTGGGTCGGGAACATGGTCTACGCGAAGGATCCGAGAACCGACCTCTGTTTCGCCTACTTCGGCACCGGTGGGACAGGAGGGCCAGCCTTGGCCAATGTTCCCTGCACCGAAGCTGTGCTGCGGCAGATTCCCGCGGCGAAGCGATAGGAGGTGTCGCGCTTCGCGTGTTCGTCACGTCGACCGTTTGCCACCCTTGGAACGTCATACGCTCCCGGGGTGTTTTTTTATTTTTTTATTTGTCCCTTTCGCCACTCCTCAATTTTTTTATGATCGCCGGACAATAAAACTTTCGGCACTTGATATTTTTTATTTTTAAATTTAAAAATTTCCGGGCGGGTGTAGGCCGGCACGCCGACACCCAAACGTTTTTCTTCAAGCGATTCTGCTTTGCCGAGCACGCCGGGAATCTGTCGCGCCACGGCATCGACTAAAACCATAGCCGGAAGCTCTCCGCCGGTCAAAACATACGGCCCGATGGAAATTTCCGAAAATTCAAAACCTAAATCTTTAATTATTTTTTTCACCCGTTCATCAACCCCTTCATAATGTCCGCAAATTAAAATCAGGCGATCATATTTCTCTGCAAAATCCGCCGCCACGCCGTTATTAAATTGTTTCCCGCCGGCGGAGAATAAAATCACTTTTGATTTCTTATTTTTTTTCAATGCACGGAGCGCCTTGGCGATCGGCTCTGGTTTCATCACCATTCCGGGGCCTCCACCATACTGTTTATCATCAACCGTTTTACGTTTGTCGGTCGTCCACTTCCGCAAATCGTGGATATTTATTTTTATCAACTTCTTTTTTTGCCCACGCAAAATCATGCTCTCGGAAAAGTAAGAACTAAAAATTTCGGGAAAAATTGTAATGATGTCAAAATTTATCATGGTCTTATTATATTGTTTTTACCGTATCCTGTCGAGCCCTGAAACAAAATAACACACCAGCTTGTGGTGTGTTATTTTTATATATTGATGTTTTAGATTTTCAAGTCTTCAACATCCGCGTCAACATCGGAAGAAGAAGGAGCCGGGCCTCTTCGATTCATCCTTGAACCTTCCGGTTCGTAGATCTTCAAATTGACTCTGGCTTTTTCTTTCGCGCCGACAATCTTCAACAGAGTTCTGATTGAGCGAGCGGTTTGACCCTGCTTGCCAATCACGTAACCCATGTCTTCCTGGTTGATTTTGAGAGTGATTAAAACTCCCATTTCGTCGACCGTTCTTTCGGTCTTGACGTCTTCCGGATGATTGACGATCTGCTTCACGATGTATTCAACGAACTCTTGATCTCGTTCTGCCATACGTTTCTTTTCTTTGTTTAATGTTCTTAAGATAGCTTCTTTGCTGTTCGACCATGCACAGAAGAGCTATTTATATTATTACAATAACATTTTTTTCAAAAAAAGTCAAGTCCGGGATCTCTATTAGGCCTTCGGCGCTTCTGTTTTCGCCGCTTCGGCCGGAGCTTCAGTCTTCGGAGCCGCCGAGGTAGCTGCTTCGGCTTTTTTACTTTCCGCCGCCTTAGCCGCGCGCCGTTTACTGATTTTTACCATTCTAACTTTTGGCGCATTTACCACTCCTTGATTAACCAAAATATTATTCACGGTTTCAGAAAGTTGGGCGCCCTTGCCAATCCAATATTTTAATCTTTCTTCTTTAAGATCAACTAATTTGGCTTCTTTTTTTGGATAATAATGCCCGAGGATTTCTAAATATTTTCCCCAAGGATCTTTAGATTTTTCCGAAACAATCACGCGGTAGCTTGGCTGCGCGTTCTTGCCCGTACGCGATAAACGAATTACCAACATAGTTTCTTTTTCTGTTAAATTATTCTCTTTTAAAAAATTATTTTGACCGTATTGCTATTTTGCTATATTGCCGCTTTTTTGTCAAGCGGACCGTACCGCTTTTTCCGCTTGTTCCAGATTTAAACTCAAAAGCCGCGAGACGCCGTCCGCCTCCATGGTCACACCATACAAAATACTGGCTTTTTGCATTGTGGCGCGATTATGAGTGATCAAAATAAATTGGGTCTTCGCGGTCAGCTCATCAAAAACATTGGCAAAGCGGATGGAATTTGATTCATCAAGCGCCGCGTCCACTTCATCCAAAACAACAAACGGCGCGGGATTCTGGGAAATAATTGCCGAGAGAAGTGCGATAGAAGTTAGCGCCCGTTCGCCGCCCGAGAGCATGCCAATTCCTTTTAGCCGTTTTCCCGGGGGAGTCGCTTCAACTTCAATTCCGGCGATAAATTCTTCACCCTTCTTCCTGTCCGCCGTAGCTTTAGCGGAGGCGGGTTCATTTTCTTCCGCTGACATTTCTTCTCCTTCAGCCGCTGCTTCCTCTTCGGGAACTTTAATTTCTTTTTTCAAAATCAATTGGGCCTTGCCCCCGCCAAACAAAATCTTAAAATATTTTTCAAATTCGTCGTTGATCTTATGAAAAGCCGTGTCAAATTGTTTTTTAATAATTCCATCCAACTCGCCAATCACTTTCATCAAAGAATCAATCGCTCCGCGTAAATCCCCGATCTGGGTTTTTAAAAATTCATAACGCTCGCTTGATTCTTTATATTCCTTTTCCGTTTCCGGATCAATTCCGCCAATCAACTCCAGCTGATGCTTAAATTTAAAAATTTTCTCGTGCCAATCCGGCTCAAATCCTTCCGGCTCGCCAAGTTCCCCCGGCTCGCCCACTTCCTGCCTAATTTCTCTTTCCAAATCTTCCCGCCGCGCCGCCGCGCCCGCCCCCTCCACCTGAATCGCGTTAATTTCCGAAGATAAAAGATAAAGCTCGTGCTGTTTTAATTGGAGATTTCTTTGCAGCTCAAAAAAACTTCTCCGCTCGGCTTCCTGCTCGCGATTAAAATTTTCAATTTTTACTTGGACCTCGGTTAACGCCCGATTTATATTTTCAATTTCTCCGGAAATTTTCTCAAGTTCTTTCGGAAGCGACGGATCAATCTTTGTTGCTTCGCGTTTGGCCGGCTCGCGTTTTAATTTGGCAAAAAAAGCCGCGAATTCTTTCCTCAATTCTTCCGCTTCTT
The DNA here is from genome assembly GCA_965231095.1 of uncultured Gammaproteobacteria bacterium. Taxonomy (GTDB): domain Bacteria; phylum Patescibacteriota; class Patescibacteriia; order XYB2-FULL-38-15; family XYB2-FULL-38-15; genus JAHIRI01. The sequence goes on along the minus strand of OZ246416.1, from coordinate 705,645 downwards.
TTTTCAAATCCGCGATCGCGCCCTCGGTCTTGGCGTTCACTAATTTTTTAACAAAATTTTCATAACTTTTAAACAAATCTTCCACGGTCATTTCAATTTCATTGGCCGGCATGGCCATGGGCCGGACAAGTTCCGCGTGCTCCGCGAGCGCCATCTTATTTTTTATGGCCATATCCCGCTCGCGCAAATGATTTTTTTCTTCAAATAATTTTTCGTACTCAGTTTGAAGTTTTCGAAAAACGTCGGAGGTCGGCTGCTCTTTTTCCATGGTCTTTAATTTTCCTTCGGCTAGGGCAACTTCTTCTTCCAATTTTTTCTTTTTAGCTAAAAGCGGGGCGAGTCGTGTTTCCTCGGTTTTCATTTTACTGTTCAACTCTTTCCAAAGATGGCTATAATATTTTTTCTGCAAATTTTTCAGTTCGGCTTCAACTTGGCTCCGCTCGGCCAGGCGTTTCATTTGCCGCGTCAGAGATTTTACCCGCGGCTCGATTTCCGCGAAAAGCGTTTCCGCCTGACCTAAATTTTCTTCACTGGCTTTTAATTTATTCATCGCCTGATCGCGTTTCATTTGGTATTGCTCAACGCCGGTTGCTTCATCAAAAAATTCTTTGCGCTCGAGCGGCGTGGCAAGTAACATCGCGTCCACCATTCCTTGGCCGATGATGGCATAAGTTTTTTGGCCAAAATTTGATTGCGCCAAAAGGAGCAAGACATCTGAAAGCCGCACTTTACTTTTATTTATCAAATACTCACTCTCGCCCGAGCGATAAACCCGGCGGGTCAAAACCACTTCGCGAAAATCAATCGGCGAGGAGCCGTCTTCATTATTCAAATACAGCGAAACTTCAGCAAAACCCATGCGCGGCTTTTTGGGCGATCCGGAAAAAATCACATCTTCCGACTTTTTTCCGCGAAGCAATTTCAAACTCTGCTCGCCCAAAACCCAACGAACGGCATCGGCAATATTTGATTTGCCCGAACCGTTTGGCCCAACCACCGCCGTAATACTTTTTCCACCCTTATCTTTCGGAGTAAATTCCAAAACGGTCTTATTGGCAAAAGACTTAAATCCTTGAATTTCTAGTTTCTGTAAATACATATTGATGTATTTTACATTTTCACGGATTCTTTGGCAAGAATTAGCACCCGCCCACAGATAAAAATGTCCCGCTATCTTTTCACCCCCGTCCTCATGCCTTTGACAGAAATTCGTGATAGTATTAAGATAGACCATTAATTTAATTCCCAATTACTAATGCCTAATTTCTAATAAAATCAAAATTTAAAATGTTAAATGACAAAGCTTGAATCCGGGCGCTGGTTATTGAACATTTATTGGAAATTGGAAATTAGAAATTTTCTTTATGTCTCTAAGAACAGAACAATTTGAAGAATTAATTATCCGGGAACTTAGCGAGTTTTTCGCGCGGGAAGTTGAATTTCCCCTTGAATGCTTGGTTACCCTAACCCGAGCCGAAGTTTCCGACGACCTGAAATACGCCACGGTCTGGCTTTCAGTTTTGCCCGATAAATTCACGGGAACCTGCCTTGCGATCGCCGGTCGCGCCGTCCGCGAGTTTCAGAAAAAATTATTCAGAAAAATGAACACCAAATTTACGCCGAGGATAAATTTTAAAATTGACATCACCGAGAAAAAGGCCGAAGTGGTGGAAAATTTGATTAACCAAGTTAAAGAAGATGAACCAAATATTAATTAACAAATTAGAGCAGCTAATCTTAGCCGCCAAAAAAATCCTAGTCATGACGCACCAAAAACCGGACGGCGACGCGCTGGGTTCCGGCTTGGCTTTCGCGGAATTTTTAGACGCACTTGGAAAGCAGAATGACTTTTTCGCCCTTGGCCCGATTTCTTCCACCGGGGATTTTTTGCCCGGCCGAAAAAAAATCAAAGATGATTTTGATGAGATTTCTCTTTCTTGTTACGACTTGATTATAATGTTGGATTGCGGCGATTTCAAACAAACCGGAATTGAGCCCGAGCTCCGCACCCTGCCCGCCGAATTTCCTATTATCAATATTGATCATCACCAAACCAATGAAAATTTTGGAGTATTAAATATTGTTGACCCCGAATCTTCTTCCGCGGCAGAAATTGTTTTTTCCCTTTTCGAACAATTAAATTTTTCTTTTAGCAAAGACGCGGCCACATTGCTTTTGACCGGCCTCATCACCGACACGGCAAATTTCAGCAACCCGGCCACAACCTTTTCTTCGCTTGAAGCCGCCGGAAAACTTCTCGCCCGCGGAGCCAAGCTTGGAGAAATTTCTTCCAATGTTTTACAAAATAAATCTCTGGATGTTTTAAAATTTTGGGGAGTGATTTTGTCACGGCTGACGGAAAACAAAGACTTGGGTATTGTGACGACCGTCATTACGCAAGAAGATTTGGAACTGGCAAACTTGGATGAAGAAGCGCTTGAGGGCGTGACGAATTTTTTGAATAATTTAAAAGGGGCAAAAATGGTTTTAGTTTTAAAAGCCCTGGAAGACGGAAAAATCAAGGGAAGTTTTAGAACGACAACCCCGGGAATTGATGTTTCGCGCCTGGCAAAAACTTTCGGCGGCGGCGGGCATGCCAAAGCCGCCGGGTTTACCATTCCGGGAAAATTGGTTAAAATAAACGGTGGATGGATGGTAGAATAAAAAATTTTCTAATATCTAATTACTAAATAGATGGAACGAGAAATCTTTTCCCCCAACGAAGAAGAAATGGCTAAAAATAAAGAAAGGGCTCGGCTAAGAGCTGAATTTCAAGGGGGCGTGCGCCAAAGAGAAGAAGAAAAACGCCGCAAACAATTAGCCGCGCGAGGCCCATTCACGGAAGAAGTGGCTGAGCAAGCTTTATCCGCAAGAAAAGAACGTCTCCAAAAAGATGCCGAACGCCGCCGAGAATTTGAAGAAAAAGAATATCAACACGAAAAAATATCTGCCGAAACTCCCCCATACGAAGAGGTGGCAGCCAAACAAGATCAATCGCGAAAAATCGATGAAGGGAAGAGGGAAGGGGCAGAAAGAAGAGGTCATCGACATGGGAAAAAACCAGCGAAGCCCGGACGAGAAGCGACCAGAAAAGAACTGCGGAAAGAAGCGGCGTAAAGTTTTGAAAATTAAAAATTAAGACATTCTTTAAAAATTAAAAAATTAAAAATTTAATATAAATATGACTCCAAAAAATAACGAACCGAATTCACAATATTTAATCCCGACCGTGATTGAAAAATCAACTTACGGTGAGCGGGCTTATGATATTTATTCCCGACTCTTGAAAGACCGGATTGTCTTTTTGGGCGACCAAATTGATGATGGCGCGGCCAACACGATCATTGCCCAACTTTTATTTTTAGAAAGCCAAGACAAAGATAAAGATATTAAATTGTATATCAATAGCCCCGGCGGATCAGTCACGGCGGGTCTTGCGATTTACGACACCATGCAATACATCAAGCCAGATGTTTCCACAATTTGCGTTGGCATGGCCGCGTCAATGGCCGCGACACTTTTGGCGGCGGGCGCGAAAGGAAAAAGATTTTTGTTGCCAAACGCGGAAGTAATGATTCATCAGGTGATGGGCGGCGCCGAAGGCCAAGCCGTTGATATAAAAATTCGAGCGGAACATATTTTGAGAATTAAAGATCGCTTGAATGAAATTTTGGCCAAACACACCGGTCAGCCGATCGCCAAAATTGATAAAGACACAGACCGCGACTATTTTATGACGGCGGAGGAAGCGTTGAAGTACGGAATCGTAGATAAAATTATTAAAAAATAAATTTATGGCGGAAAGGGAACCAAAAAATCCTGACCAAGAAAATGATCCCGAAAGAGAAGCGGCGGAAAAAAAATTAAGGACGCTGGCCGGAGATTTTTGGTTTAACTATTACCTTTCACAAATTGGAAGGGGCGACGACATTGAGACGGAAAAAGCACATGAAGCGTACGAAAGATATTTGGACTCCCTGGATAACTCTGATATTCTACCGCGCGAAATGATTACTAAAATTTTAAATGAAGCCCGCGCCGAGGCGGAGCAAGACGCAGGAGCATTTAAAGAAGAAGTGAAAAAAAAGAAAATTTCCGGACTTAATTAAACATAAATTTACAAAAATTTAACGGCCGAAGGGCCGTTTTTTGTTTTTGGATAAAAACACCTCTTTTTTCTCTAATTTAAGCTATTTTTAACCATTTTTGTCAAAAGCTCTTGACAAAATCTTAACCTTATTATATAATAAAAAGCTACATGATTGGCAAATTGTGCGGAAAAGTAGCTTTCCGCCAGACGGGAGGAGGAGAAAATGAGCGGAAAAGACACGGAGCTCGGACAGTGGCTGGGAGGGGTACTCGGAGGCAAGCCGAAGGCCGAGCCAATCGTGGACATCTACGAGTTGGCGGTGACCCAGGGTCTCGCGGCCCAGGTCACGCGCGGCAAGGGTCCGGTCGACTGGTTCGCGGTGTGGGCCGCCAAGCTCACGGACACCGATATCCAGACGATCAGGGCGAGGCGCGAGGCGGAGTTCGCCACTCTCCGAGAAGAGGTCGAGCTCTTGCTCGGCGGCGAGCCGGAAAAGTGGACCCCCGCGGAACGGGCGTATACCGAGACGGTCGGACGGCGGCTCACGGCCGTGAGCCTGGTGCTCGACGCGGCGAGGGGGGCGAAAGGGGATGGCCAGCGGGCCACCACGACCTTTCTCCCCAAGAAGGAGGACAGCGAGGCCGCCTCAACGGTGGCGGCTTGACAGCTCGGGCGGGTGATGCAAGGTTTCTTCGGAAGCCAATGCATCGCCCGCCCTGTTTTTTATTTATAACCTTGACAAACAACCTCTTCCCGAGTATATTAATCTGTATGCCACGGAAAGGAGGAAACCATGGCAAGCAAGAGAGTGCTGCAAAAACCATCTCCCTCTGGGGTGACGGACGAAGAAGTCGGCGAATGGCTTCTCTACGGTCTGCCCGGCACATACCTGCCTCCCGACGGTCTGCCCGAAGAGGAGCAATCGCCGGAAGCCCATCTTTGCCCGCGCTGCGGCTGTCCCAACGATCCGGGCGAAGACGGCTGCCACCAGATTCTTTGCAGCTGACGCCCCTGCCGGCCTCCCCGCCCTGCGACTACAAATCGCCGGGCTTTTTTATTAAAAATCTCCCCCTGTGGATATTTTGTGGATTTCTCTAAATTTGTTGACAAAAAAACAGTTTTTCTTTAAACTTATCAAAGAAAAACCTAATCAATTTTTCCCCCAATCAAAATGAAACTAAACTCAAAAACTCTACAAAAAAATACCGCGGAGCTGGAAATAGAAATTCCCCCCGAAGAGCTAAAACCTTTTTTGGATAAAGCTGCCGCCGCCCTTGCGCTTGAAGTGAAAATTGACGGCTTTCGCCCGGAAAAAATTCCTTTTGACGTTCTGGCAAAACACGTCGGCGAAATGACAATTTATGAAAAGGCCGCGGAACTCGCCGTGGAAAAAACTTATCCAAAAATTGTAAAAGATGAGCATCTGGAAACGCTCGGCTCTCCGGAAATTTCTGTTTTAAAACTTGCGCCGGGAAATCCTCTGGTTTACAAGGCTAAAGTTTCTCTCCTGCCGCACATCCAGCTTGGTGATTACCATAAAATAAAAATCTCCCGCAAAAAAAGCGACGTAGATGATAAAAAGATTGACGCCGCACTTCATGATTTACAAAAAATGCAGACCAAAGAAGTTTTAGCCAGCCGTCCGGCGGGAAAAGCCGACAAAGTTGTTTTGGATATGGAAATGTTTTTGGACAAAGTGGCGCTTGAAGGCGGACAAACAAAAAATCACGCTATTTATATGGCCGAGGCCTATTATGTTCCGGGCCTTACCGATCAATTAATCGGCCTCTCTGCCGGAGATTGCAAGGAATTTTCTCTCTCTTTTCCCAAAGAGCATTATCAAAAAAATCTTGCCGGAAAAAATGTTGATTTTAAAATAAAAATCAGTTCGGTTTTTGAGCTCCAGCCGCCGGCCATGGACGATGCTTTTGCCAAAGCTTTGGGGCAGGAATCTATGGATAAACTGAAGAATCTGCTCCGCGAAAATTTGCTTAAAGAAATGGAAAACGAGGAAGAAGCGCGACTGGAAGAAGAGGTTTTAAAACAAGTTGTCGCCGGAGCCAGAGTGGAAGACATCCCCGAAGCCCTTGTTAATTCCGAGGCGCACAAGATGGTGCATGAACTGGAAGAATCTTTGGCGGGACGCGGGGTCAATTTTGATGATTATTTAAAAAATATCAAAAAGACCGAAGGCCAATTAATGTTAGACTTTGCTCCGCGAGCGGTGGAGCGGATAAAAACGGCGCTGGCCATCAAAGAAATTGCCGCCGCGGAAAAAATTGAAGCGACGGACGCGGAAATTGATGAAGAGATAACAAAATTATGTGAAGCTTACAAAAACGAGCCCGATCTTCTGGAACGAGTGCGCTCGGAGGAATCAAAACAATACCTTGGAAATATTATTAAAAACCGAAAAGCGGTTCTCATCCTCAAAAACTTAGCCACAAAATAATGCGCCTTACGATTATCTCCGACAGCCACGACAACGTCCCTAATTTTCTTAAGTTTTTGGACTGGATCGCCAAAGAAAAAATCAATTTCATAATCCACTGCGGCGATCTCGCGGCGCCGGCAATACTCCCTAAAGTCATCGCGCCAAAATTTTCCGGGGAATTTCATTTTGTCCACGGAAATGTCGGCGATCCCGATCTTCTGGAAGAACTTGCCAAGAATTTTAAAAATGTCGCAGTCCACGGAATGATCGGAGAAATTGAAGTTGATGATAAAAAAATCGCTTTTACCCATTTCCCGGAAAAAGCCCTTGAATTAGCCAAAAAAAATGTGTTTGATTTTGTCTTTTACGGCCATACGCACAAACCGTGGGAAGAAAAAATCGGTAAAACTCGGCTCGTAAATCCCGGAACGCTCGCGGGAATGTTTTACAAAGCGACTTTCGCGGTTTACGATACCTCCACCGACAAACTAGAGTTAAAAATATTGGAAAAATTATAAAAAATTAATTATAAATAAAAAAATTTATGGCAACAAAAAGAACTTACCAGCCCAAAAAAATTCACCGCAAAAAGGTGCACGGATTTTTAAAGAGAATGTCTTCGCCGGGCGGCCGCAATGTCCTAAAAAGAAGAATGGCCAAAGGAAGAAAGAAACTGACTGTTTAAAATTTTCCCAAAATCATGCTCCCAAAACCCCATCGTTTACTATCTGACAAGGATTTCCAAAAAATTTGGAAAAGGGGACTGGGTTTTTATACCAAAAATCTTGGTTTCAGGGTTTTACAAAATAATTTGTCCGTTTCTCGTTTTGGAATCGTCGTCGGAACTAAAATTTCCAAACTCGCGACCGTACGAAACCGGCTAAAGCGGCAAATCCGGGAAATAATTAAAGAAAAAATGGGAAAAATCCCGCCGGGATATGATTTTGTCATCACGGTTTTGTCGGGAGCCCCGGGAAAAACCCACGAAGATCTAAAAAAAGACGTAATTTCGGGATTAGAGCACTTTAATCTAACCAAAAAATGATTTTTACTACCCTTATCGCCAGAAAAACCGTCCTAAAAATCATTAAAATTTATCAAAAAACCCTTTCTTTTGATCACGGCTTCTTTTCCTCCCTTTTTCCCCACGGTTTTTGCCGTTTCCACCCGACTTGCTCTGAATTTGGCTATGCGGCAATAGAAAAATATGGTGTTTTCCGCGGAGGAGCGAAGGCTCTTTGGCGAATCATGCGCTGCAATCCATTTTCCAAGGGTGGTTTTGACCCCTTAAAATAGAAAAATCTGATTTTAATTTTTTCTTAAGAAATTTTAAAATAGTTTTCCCCAACTCATCAACACCTTATTCACTTTTTACCTCTTTACACCCCATTTTATCACTTCTCTATCTGTGATATATTAGAAAAGGTGACAGCAGATCATAACTCTTCTCCTTATGACAAACCTTCAACTTTGGCAGGCGGTTCTGGGCGAGCTTGAACTCTCTCTCACAAAAGCCAACTTTACCACTTGGTTTAAAAACACCGCTATTTCTCTTATTGATGGAGAAAAGATTACGGTCGGCGTGCCAAATACTTTTACCAAAGCGTGGTTGGAAAATAAATATCACCAATCCATTTTAAAAACTTTACAAAAAATCGTCGGCTGCCACATCAAGGAAGTTGCCTATCGCGTGGAGGCAGTAAAGCCTCAAACACAACGGGTGGAAATTCCTTCCGCCGCGACGCACGAACCAACCGAAAAACCAACAGCCTCGGCCGAAGTCCCGAGCAATCGCTTCGGATTAAATCCAAAATATACTTTCCCGAGTTTCGTTGTCGGAAAAAATAATGAATTGGCTCATGCCGCGGCGCAAGCTGTTTCCAAAAATCCCGGGAAGAGCACTTACAATCCTTTATTTATTTATGGCGGCGTGGGGCTGGGGAAGACGCATCTTCTCCAAGGAATCGGCCACGCGATTTTAGAAGCCGACCCGAGCAAAAAAGTTCTTTATACCACGAGCGAAAAATTTACCAATGATTATGTCCAGGCCATCCGCTCCCGAACCACGGAAAAATTTAAACAAACTTACCGCACCCCCGATCTTCTTTTAATTGATGACGTGCAGTTCATGGCCGCGAAAGACGGAACCCAGCAAGAATTTTTTCATACTTTTAACGACCTACATCAAGCCGACAAACAAATTGTTATGTCTTCCGATCGACCGCCCAAAGCGATTCCGGCGCTTGAACAACGGCTTATCTCCCGCTTTGAGTGGGGGATGATTGCAGATATTTCCCAACCGGATTATGAAACGCGCATTGCTATTTTAAAAGCAAAATGTGCTGAAAAGGGGCTTATTTTAGATCAAAACATTGTTGATCACATTGCGCTCATTATCCAAAACAACATCAGAGAACTTGAGGGCGCCCTAAACAAAATTATTGCTTACGAACAGTTCCAACATGTTCCGCTAACGCTTGATTTAGTAAAAAAAATTCTTATAAGCCACGTCGTTTCCGGAAGAAAATCCGCCACACCAAAACAACTGATAAATACCGTCGCGGAATTTTATGATTTAAGGCTTGACGATCTTTTGGGACAATCCCGCGAGAAACGCCTGGCTTTTCCGAGACAAATTGTGATGTATTTGATGAGAAAAGAATTAGAAAGTTCATACCCGGCGATCGGCCAGGAGCTCGGCGGCCGCGATCATACAACCGCCATGCACGCCTTTGATAAAATCACTCGCGAGGTGGAAACAAGCGACCGGCTGAAACAAGAAATAGAACAAATAAAACAAAGATTGTACAACTAAAAATAAAAAGTGGCTGTGCAAAACTCGGTGGAAAATTGTGTGGAAGAAAATTGTTAAGATGGGGATAAAAAACCAAAAAACTCCAAGGCACAAATTTTCTCCACCAAACTTCCACAACTAAAAATTTTTCTTCCACAGCCGCCTAGATGAAAATTTTCTTTAAACAAAAACGTTTTTCAAAAACTATCCACAAAAATCAAAACGCTTGTTATTACTATATTTTAAAAATATAAAACAAAAGATTGATTGTGCAAAACATACAACCAACAAATAAAACTAAAACATTTTTATGAAACTCTCCTGTACTCAAGAAAATTTAAATCGGGGGCTTTTAATTTCAAGCCACATCGCGAGCAAAAACGTTAATCTGCCCATTTTAAATAATATTTTATTTCGCGCCGAGGGCGGAGTAATTACGCTTATCGCGACAAATCTTGAGATTGGAATTAAGTGCGAGGTGCGGGGGAAAATTGAAGCTGACGGAGCAATAACTCTGCCGGCAAAACTTTTTGCCGATTACGTTGGCTCCCTGCCAAACGACAAAATTGATTTGGATTTGCAAGACCAAACCCTGGAAATAAAATGTAAAAATTACGAGACGCGGCTTCGCGGCGCGGCAACGAGCGAATTCCCATTGATCCCCGAAGTGGAAAAAACCGCCGGGTACAGCCTGGACGCGGGAAAATTTCGTGAGGCAGTGACCCAGGTGGTTTTCGCGACGTCCACCAACGAAATCCGGCCGGAAATCAGCGGCATTTTAATGCATTTTGACGGAGCCGGGATGAAAGTTGTGGTCGCCGCGACCGACAGTTACCGCTTGGCGGAAAAAACCCTGGCCCTCACCGGAAAAGAAAACGAAAATTCCCGCGACGTGATTGTCCCGGCCAGAACCATGCAAGAAGTCTTGAGAATTTTATCCGTTTTTCGAGAGAGCGATGATCCCGATGCGCCAAATTTGGTGAAAATATATCTGGCGGAAAATCAAATTATGTTTTCCCTAAACGGGGTGGATCTTGTCTCGAGGGTAATTGACGGCCAGTATCCCGATTACAAACAAATTATTCCGGCGAGTTATGAAACCAAGGCCGGCTTTAATCGCAACGAACTGATTAAGGTTGTAAAAACCGCCAGTCTTTTCGCCAAGCCCGGAATTTTTGATGTCACTTTTGGTTTTAAACCGGGAAAAGAAAAATCAGGCGAGTTGGTTTTATCCTCGGCGAACTCACAGTTTGGCGAAAACACAGCAAAACTTGAAGCGGAAGTTGAGGGAAAAGAAAATGAAATAACTTTAAATTACAGATATCTTTTAGACGGGCTCGGCGCCATGGAGGTGGAAGAGGTGGCGCTGGAATTAACTTCCAGCGAAAGCCCGTGCCTTCTCCGGTCAAAAACAGAAAAATCTGATTATCTCTATATCGTCATGCCGATAAAAAAGTAATTGAGTAACTGGTAAATAGTGATTAGTAATTAGAAAATAAAAAACGTCCACCGAAGTTGGTGGGCGTTTTGTTTATGAAGATTATTTTAGGCGAAGAGTTGGGCAATGAGGCCGCCCAAAAAATAAGTCGCGACGACTACGACCGCGGCGATTAGGAGATGTTCGCCAATCACTTTCCATTGGGCGATTTTTTCCATTTTGGCGATAAGGAAATTAGTGATAGTAAGAACTAAAAATCCCCAGATTACGGAAATTATGACTGCGAGTTTTAAATCCAAAAATAAAACCGGGACGGCAAAAGTTAAGGCAAAGAAAAGTTTGGTGAAGAAGGCGGCGAAAGTTGATTGCCAAATTTCGCGGGGCGTATGTACGTTTTCCGATTCTTCGGACATATGGATTCCGAGCGCGTCGGAAAAAGCGTCGGCCAAGGCAATCGTCAAAATTCCCCCGAGGACGGCGAGGCGCGAGGAAGTGCCCGCCGCAAGGCCCACCAAAAGTCCGAGAGTGGTGATCACGCCGGAGGTCAGGCCAAAACTCAAACCGGTTTTTAGAGATGAGCTTAACATAGGTTAGTGCGAAAAAATTTCTTTTAATAAATTATTTATATATTCCATTCCCGGATCGCCCGTCAAGACAACGTCAAAAGTTTTTTTAAATTCTTCCAGATTTTCTTCCACCTTTTCATTTAAAAATCCAATTTTCAAAAGGTTTTTGTAAGGAACTCCGGCGGCCATGCCAACATCTTCAACTGTATTACCTAAAAGCAAAACATTTTTCCTGTCTTTTATTTTTTGAAAAGCGGGAAAGTTTTTAAGGATGGTTTCGTCCTTGTTCATTGAGTGAATTATCGGCTCTTTGACGCCGACAGCTTTTCCTTCGTCGTCCCAGATAAGAGTGTTCGTGATAAAAAAGGTATTACCGTTGGAACACCCCTCTTTTTCCAAAAGCATTCCAAGCGCGTCGCCGCCCAAGCCGCTTGAAGACATGATGACAAGCGGGATTTTTCTTTTGCCGAGAAAATGGATAAAGTCGCAAAGCCCCTCGCGCAATTTTATTTTTCCGGAATTAACAATTGATTCAACGTCTCCTCTCTTGAGCCCGGCCTGGAAAAGAATTTCAAAATGTTCCTTCCACCATTGGACCATTGCCCGGTCTTTAACTTCGGGCGGGAGAGAAGTATCAATTTCTATCGGGTGATATTTGTTAAAAAGTTCATGTGATTTTTTTGCGTAGTCGGCGGTTAGATAACTTCCATCGCGCAAGACGGAAATAAGCGATGGCACGAACCGCCCGCCGATAAAAGCTTTGGTCAAAGTTTGATCAAAGTCAGCCAGAACATGAAAATTTTCCGGCCCATCATTTCGGATAGCGGATTTTAGTTTTTCTAGATTTTCTGGCGAAGGGATAGCGATTTCCATTTTGGCCACTTTATTTAACGTCCGAGAAGAGGAGATGTGATTTATTTATCTTTTGGCTTTGGAATGACATCCGCTGCGATAACATTGATATCTTTGCTCGGATTATTTATATACATGAAGGTGATAAAAACTTTTGTATATAAATCAGTCTTTATGCCAATTGTATGGCAGTCAAATAATTTAATAAATTTTTCTTTCCATTCTGTGAATTTTTTACGCCAAATATCTCTTTTCTCATCACTATTTGGATAAAAATTTTTCAAATCTTTGAAATGATTTTGGGCATTTATCATGTCGGAACATTCATCGTAAATATCTATAATATTTTTTTGAAGTAGAAAGTCATTTGTTACGACGGCAAAGGCTTTGTTGCCCTCATATTTTAATGGTTTTGGAAAGTATCGTGGATTAATTTTTTCTACAGTTGTTAATATTCTAGCAAAGTTCCAATCATTACTGAAATCTTTTCTGACTTGTCTGTAAAGATCTTTACTAGCTATCAAAGTTCCGAAAGCGAATAGTTCGCATATTTTTCTGAATTGTAGACAAATAAATTCTAGTAAAAAAATATCTAATGAAAAATTTTTATCCAGCGAAGACTCTATTTTGTTTAGACGATCCTTCAATTCCGCCATACAATTGGCGTAAATCACGCTGTCTTTTTCTTGAAGGATAGTGTTTGACATGGTGGGTGATAAATGAATCATTTCGCCTAACGTTACGAGTATCTGAAGTGCGTAGCATTTGGGTGGAGACTTTTGTAAAAAGTCGAAACCAGATACTCGTTGTTAGCTGATGTATTAAAAAATTCTTTTCGGCTTTTACCTAAAGGCAAAAGATTTAATCGGGGCAAATGCATTTTTAAAGATTTATCCGATAGTCACAATAATGAAATACTTCCTCTCTGTTATCTGCTATTAAAATTGTATTATTTTTGTCTATAATTTTTCTAAAAACATCTATTAGTACTGGAATATCTTTGAGATGTAATCCTCTGGTTGGAGTATCAAAAATATAGACAGACCTATCGCCAAGTTTTTTTGAAAGAATTTTTGCAACTCTTACTCGCTGAGCTTCTCCACCACTTAAAGAACCTGATTTTTGTCCAAGCACCAAATAGCCTAAGCCTACTTCCTGTAAAAATTTCAATTTTCTCACTATTAGAGTGTCAGTTTCAAATATTTCTAATGCCTCATCAATCGTAAGATTTGCAACTTCTTTGATATTTTTCCTTTGATAGCAAACTTTTAAAACATCCTTTGAAAAATCACTTTTTGATTCCAAAATACTTTTTGAAATAATGAAATCTGATTTCGTTAATCTTAACTGCTTTGCCAGTTTTTCATTCGCAAAAATCTCCCTTATGTTATCCCAAACTTTTGCATAGGTCGCGAGCGTGCTTGATGGATGATCTCCAATCGAAGATTGTGGAACAATAAACGACCTACGTACATTAGTTTTTCCATTAACGTTAACCGTTTTTAATCTAATTTTCCAAGCATTTTTTCCTTTAAATAAAGCACGATAAGCGACATCCAATAAGGTTGATTTTCCGCTACCAGAACAGCCAGTTAAACAAACTATACTTATGAGCGGAAATGTAAAACTGTAATTTTTAAAATTTCCAGCAGATATTTTTGAAATTGTAACTTCTTTGCCTTTCTCAAAAGTTCCTTGCTTTACCGCGTCTTTGTTTGCCTTAAAAACATGTTCAGCCGTAATTGTGCCAGACTTTTTAAATTCATTTAGATTTCCCTCAAAAATCAATTTTCCGCCATATCGTCCAGCCCCGGGACCAAGCTCAATTACATAATCAGCATTAGCAATAATTTCCTTATTATGTTCAACTGCAATTATTGAATATCCCTGCTTAACTTTATCTTTTAACATTTTCAAAATTGTCTTTCGCTCTTTCTCACAAAATCCAGCACAGGGTTCATCAACAATCAACAAATCTTCCTTATGAATTGCGGATAATTTCTTTTTTAATTTATCAAAGTTAAATTCACCTAGACTCAACTTTGAATCCCTTGGAAGAATTACTTTTTGTTCAAGAATATCAACAATTTTCGGTAGATTTTTTATATCCCACTCTTTTTTGATTGAATTGTTATATAACACTTCATGAACCAACGTAGACTTGCCGCTTCCGCTCGGACCAACAATGGCGACCAGTTTTTGCAATGGTATTTTAACTGAAAATCGTTTCAGATTATTCTTGGTGATATTTTTTACTGTTATGTATTTCATAATTTTCCGAATTCTAAATCTTTAAAAATAAATTTGCCCCGATTAAATGCCCGCAAAGGCCGAAAAGAATTTTTTAATATTTCAGCTAACGGGTATTATATAAACTATTAATTTTTTTATTTAATTTTAATTAAAAAGTTTTTCAAGCTATGTAATCAAGTGCCTGTTTTAATTACAACACCGTCACCGAAATCGGTCTGGATCGGGTGGTGGCGCCGGATTTGTCGGTTACCTCGGCGTAGAGTTGGTAAGAACCCGGCGCGGGAGAAGTGTCCCAACGGAAAGAGAAAGAGGTTTCAGTTGGTGCGGAATATGTTTTCAGCAATTCCGGTTCGCCGGAACCTTTAGCATAAAAAGAAATTTCCGCGATGTTTCCGATATCATCTGCTTCGGCGGTGACCGAAAGAGGAAACATGGAAGCGTAGAAATTCGCGCCGTTTCTTGGGGCCGTAAAATTAATTTGCGGCGGGAGATTTTCCGCGAGCAAGTTGATTGTAATTTCCGCGGAATTGAAATTATCAATATCATCGTAGGCCGTGGCGCGCAACGTATGGTAACCATTGCTGATAGAATTTGGGATCATAAGCGTCGCAGTGTATGGCGTAACATTAGACATCCCCACTTTTTGTCCGTCAACAAAATATTCTACGCGGGAAATTACGCCGCGCGGCGCGGAGACGAAAACCGAGACAATTGCTTCGCGCGAGTTTATCGTCGCATTCGGCGCGGGACTTGTAATAGAAACAGTTGGTTTATTTTGCGGCAGATGAACGTCGTCGTAGCCGGTCGGAATTTCTTGGGTATTAATCGTGTATCCTTGCTCCTCGGCCCACTTGGCAATCGGCGCTTCCCAATTGGCAAATTGCGGATCGTCGGCCGGATTTGCCGGAGGCGGGCCGTTTGGATCGTCTTTATTTATGTAAAATAAAATGGTATGCACTTCGCGGAATTTTTTTTCAATAGTTGTGGAGGGCGGAGTATTTTCCGTGGCTAATTTTCCCGAGATGCGGTCAATTTTTATAATAGTTTCCGCGCCCAGTTCGCCTTTTAAAATCGGTTTATCGGTTTCCGTCGGTTCTGGCGATCGGAAATTTTCCACCGGCGTTCCTTCCAGCGCTTTTTTCATAAACGCGTTCCAAATCGGAGCGGCGACAAACACCCCGTCGGCTCCGCGCTTCATCGCGTCGTTATTATTATTTCCCGCCCAAACGCCGGCGACAAGCGAGGGAGTATAACCCATTGTCCAGCCGTCATGCCAATCATTGGTCGTACCGGTTTTCGCGCCGACTGGCCGGCCGGGAAGAGTAAGCGGACCTCCTGCTCCGAAGATGAAAGCGCGCGCCGCGTCGTCAGACATTACACTTTGAATTTGCCGCGCGGTTTGCTTTGACATCACTTCTTTGCCCGCGTCTTCTTTCCATTCTTCAAGCACTTGTCCCTTGGCATCTTCAATTTTTAAAATTGGAGTTGTAGTATGAAGTACTCCGTCGTTGGCGAAAACGCCGAAAGCCGCAGCGTGCTCCATTAAGCGCACTTCGCCGCCGCCCAAAACAAGAGAAAGCCCAAAACGCGAGCGGTCGTTTAAGGTTGTATAGCCCATGGCTTGAGCCAAATTTAGGACATTATCAATCCCCGCGAGATACAAAGTTTTCACGGCGGGAATATTCAGCGAGCCGGCCATAGCAGACCGCATAGAAACCGGGCCATGTTCTTTGTCATCGTAATTGTGCGGGGTATAATCTTTGGTGTCGGTTTTAAAAGTTGTCACCAAATCAAAAAGCGTAGTTTCCGGAGTAAAACCTTTTTGATATGCCGTAGCGTAGACGATTGGCTTGAAAGAAGATCCCGGCTGGCGCGGGCGAAGAGTGACGTTGACGTTCGGTTCAAATTTACAATTTACTCCCGGGTCGCATCCTTCCGGCTCCGGCTCGGCAAAATAATCTTTGGAGCCGACCATGGCAAGAATCTGTCCGGTTTTTGGATCAATAGCCACGAGCGCCGCGTTCCAGGCATTATATTTGGTAGAATTTTTTTCCACGTTTTCCTCAATCGCTTCTTCGGCGAATTTTTGTTTATCAAAATCAAGGGTGGTATAAACTTTGAGACCCCCTTGCTCCACGATTTTTTCACCGTACTTTTCCGTCAACAATTCTTTAACATACATTACAAAGTGCGGCGCGGTAATTGATTCTTTTTTATCAATAACTCTGGCAAGAATATCAATTTTTTTTGCCGCGTCGGCTTCGTCTTCGGTGATATAACCCTCTTCAACCATACCGTCTAAAATATATTGCTGGCGAAAAATTAAATCGTCAGTGTGGCTGCCGCGAGGAGAATAGTAAGTTGGAGCTTTGGGCACTCCGGCGAGCAAGGCTGCTTCGGCGAGATCCAAATCTTTGGCATTTTTTCCAAAATAAGTTTGCGAGGCGGATTGAATGCCATAAGCGGTTGAGCCGTAAGGAATTTCGTTAAAATACATTTTTAAAATCTGATCTTTGGAAAATTTTCTTTCAATCTGGATGGAAAGCGCCAACTCTTTAAATTTTCTGGTGAAAGTTTTTTCCGGAGAAAGAATGGCGTTTTTCACGAGTTGTTGAGTGATGGTTGAGCCGCCGACTTTTTGTCCCTTAAAAATATCCAGCCAGACGGAACGCAAAATTCCTTTCCAATCAAAACCATGATGAGTATAGAATCCGCGGTCTTCGGCGACAATGGTCGCTTGTTTTACGTATTCAGGAATGTCTTCAAGTTCAATCATGGTGCGCTTCTGGTCGCTGTAAATTTCATAAAGTACGTGCTCGCTGGTGCGGTCAAAAATTTTTGTGCTTTGCGCCACTTGGCGGTCAAGCAATTTGTCAGGATCGGGAAGATCGCGGGAAAACCAGGCCAGAGCCCCGACGCCCACGACGCCGCTGATTAAAACACAAAATAAAATGCCGGCAATGCCATAGCCGATAATTTTATTCCAGCCGAATTTACGGCGGTAGCTTCCGGCCTTGTAGCGAATTTTTTTTGCCATAAAAATAATAGTTTGAAATATTTTAGAAAAAAAGTTTTTTGGGTCGGCGGAAGGCGGGAGGGGTGGAGTAAGAGGAGCATTAGTTGGTCGCGCCGTGGATGAATTTGGAGAAGCAGCCGACAGATTTTTTGACCATTTATTTTTTATAGAACCCAGAAGCCGCGCGGAAAATTCTTTAACTTTATCAAGTTTTAATTTATTAAAAATCCGGCGAGAAGGTCTTTCTCTCCAGTTCTGCGGGGATTGGGTTTTGTGGGCTAAGGACATTGCTTAGTAATTGGCGATTAAGCTCATAAATTGTATTTATTTTAACAAAAAATAGGCCTTTTGGCAAACCCCTTTGCGGCGGTTGACAGCGGACAAGAAGGAGATTAAAATTCAACTGTCTCGCCCAGCGTATCAGCCGAAGTCGGAGCATGGGGCTCTGTCGCGGTCTGACTACTGGCGGGTCAAAGGAGCGGCAACGATGATAAGAGGAACCGGGCAGTTCGTAAAGCCGAGCATGGAGCAGATGGAAAAGTTTCACGAGATGGTCGGGGTGGGGCAGATGCACCACGACCTTTTCCAGTTCTTCCTCGAAGATCCCTGGCGGGTTTTGGACGCGGTTTGGTTCAACAGCCTCAGGCCATGCGACATACCTACGTTTAGTGGAGCGCTCATAACGAGCAATCTGGCGCTCGCGGATGGTCTTCGAGAGGAAGACTTCCCCTGGAAGCCGGAGGAAACGGACGAGCGAGGCGAGAAGCTTGAACGACTTAGAGTGCAGAATGTTCCGGGCCATTGGACCGTCCTGGAAATCGAAGCGCGCCTCAGGGGCATGAACCTTCTTCCTGGAACGCTCTCTGATCTTCTGCGCCTCGCCCGCTGGGACTCAGTTTTTTCGTGGGAAATTCCCGTGGTTGCCCTGGGTACGCCGATCTCCAAGGAGGAGTTCGGCCTGTACTATCCGTTACTAAGGGGGAGGACCTTGAACATCGGGGCGGCGCGAGAAGATTTTTGGAGAGAACCGAAGATCTTCTATCTCGGTCGGTTGAAGACGGGATAGATCTCGAGGAGGATACAAAAACCGCTGCGCGACAAGAAAAAGTTGCGCAGCTTTTTTAATTAAAAAAAACGACTTCTTTTTTGAAGCCGATCCTGAGAAATTTTATAAATATCTTTTTAAATTTTCGTAAACGGCGCAGGGGACGCGGAAATAATCCCAGGCGCTTTTGACAAATTGGTGTTTGAGGGAAAAGTCCACAAGGTCGCCGTGAAAATCCGAGCCGCCGGTAATCACGAGGTCTAAATCATTGGCCAATTTTTGGTAATGTTCGGTTTGGTGCCAATTGTGATATGGAGACAAAACCTCCAAACCGCGGAGGCCGGCATTTTTTAATTCGGAAATTAAATGATCATCGCCCCAGGAGAGTTGTTGGCCCGGATGGGCAAGAACCGGAAGGCCGCCGGCCTCGGAGATAATTTTTATCGCCAGCGTCGTGTCGATTGGCATATTTATTTCCGGAATATGGGCGAATTTTCCTTCGGCAAAATAAAAATTTATAAATTCAAACAAGGTTGGTTTGCCAAATTGCGGACGGATATCCGCGATCATTCTTTGGATGTTATCGGGATATTTTTCCACGATGGTTTTTAGGTGCCGAAAGCCGCAATACTTTGATTTTAATTTTTCTAAATCCGGAAAATCAATCTGAAGCCCAATTTCCGCCATTTTTTTTAAAGATTTTTTCGCCCATTCTAAATGGTGGATTTGCGATTGCCAGAGTAAGTCATTTAATTTTTTATCCTCCAAATTAAAATTATATCCCAAAAGATGTAAACGTTTTCCGGAGAATTCCGTGTAAATTTCCACGCCAGGGACGACCTCAATTTTTTCTTTCGCCCCTTCTTGAATCACGGCAGCGACACCGTCGATGGTGTTGTGGTCAGCCAAAGAAATTACGGCGAAATTTTCTTTTTTGGCGCGTTCAATGATTTGCCGCGGCGAGAGGTCGCCTTCGGAAAAAGTGGAGTGGAGGTGGAGATCAATGTATTTCATAGGTATTTTTTCAAAATTTCAGAAATTTTTTCTTCAGTAAAAGTTAAAAGTTCATCCATCATTTTACTGTGGTCTTGGATTGTCTGCCAAGAGCGCTGAGTGAAAGAAACAAAAGTGATAATGCGCAGAACGTCTTTGGCGGCGAAGAAATCTATTTGCAATTCATTTTCTTTTTTAATTTTTTTGCCAAAATATGCGGCGTAAGTTATTTTTTTTAATTTTTCCGTCAGAGTTTTATGATTTTTTGGCTGGACATATTTGAAGTGCAGTTCAGCCTGGACGAGAAAAGAAGCCAAGTCGTCTAAGGGATTGAAAAATTTACTGTCTGAAAGATCAATAAATTTAATTTTTTCGTCCTGGCTGATAATAATGTTGTCAGCCTGGAAATCGCCGTGCGTGGTAGAATATTTTTCTCGGCTGAAAAAATAACTTTTATATTTTTTTTCTATTTTTTCAAGCGCCAGAACAATCGCCTTGCCGCGGATTCGTCCGGCCGGGTAATATTTGGAGATAATAAGAAACCATTCTCGGATGCCATCTTCAATTATTTTTTTGTGGTTGCCGTTGGCGTAAGGAGGTTTTATTTTTATGGTGTGGATTTTTTTTAGGGCGCGAATGGCCGCGGGGACGTTTTTAAAAAAATAATCCACCTGCCAGTTTTCCTGTCGGATAAATTCTTTTAAAGTTACGCCGCCCACTTCTTCATAAAGATAGGCATGAAGGGGTTTATGAAATTCAAGCGGGCGGGGAAGCAGATTTTTGAGCCCGTGTTTTGTTAAAAATTTTGTGGCCAAAAAATCTCGCTCTACGCGGCCGATGCGCGGCGGCCAGGAAAATTTTTTCGGCCGTTCAACTTTTAAAATTATTTTTTTCTCTAAGATTTTTCCGGAGACTGTTTTTATAAAAACGCGGTAGCGCAGGGTAAAGCGGACATAATCCAGAAATATTTTGACGACATCAATCTTCAAGGAGAGAAGTTCTTTGGCTTCGGGCCAATATTTTTTAATCCGCGGAGCCATAAATCCAATCGCCCAGGCGTTATCTAAAAATATTTTATGATTTATTTTTTTCATTTTAGTAAATTTAATTAGCCGCGCTGTTCCGGCTGGCCGCCGCGCATTTTTTTATATTGCGTCTTGTATTTATCCATTAATTTTTCCAAATCTCCGCCCGGTACGCTCATCCGGAGGAGGTCGGTGGCATGCACCGCGTCGTAAATATCGTCTTGATTTTCAATTTTTAGAATGGCATCGCGCCAGAGAATGGCTCTTTCAAATTCTTTATTTTTTATGGCCTTGCTCATTTCTTTATCCATAGTTTTGATGAAAGCATAGTAGACTTCCGGTTTTCCCGCAAGAAGCGAGCGTTTTTTGAAAGGAATTTTTACCTCTTTCCCGCGCTCGCCCGCCAATTTTCTGATGTAGCCGGTACGCTGCCACTCAAAAGCCTTGAGAACAATCCGCCCGTAAAAATCTTTTCCTTTTTCCAAATTTTTTGGGGAAACATCCGGAATTTGATAGAGAACGTCAAGCAATTTCCAAGCGCCGCCCTCAATCATCTCAAGCGACCACCACGGTTTTCCGCTCGCCCACCAATATTGGCAGGAGTGGAGCGCTTCATCCATTTTGGCGCGGGCGATTTTGTAATAAGCTTTTTTCTTGTCCAAATTTTCCACGATTTTTAAAACAAAACCGGTAAATTCCCATTGCCAGGCGTGGATGGGATTTTCCGGATCGTTCCAGGAAAGAAACTGCACGCCGCGCCCGATGTCCTCTTCAGAGGAAGCCCAGGTTGAATCAATCGGGTCAACAATTTCTTGGGTTTTAAAATGTTCGGCGATTTCCGAGAGAGTGATTTTCCTAAATTTTGGTGAGGATAAAATTTCAAAAAGCAGCTGATCTAATCCCGGGCGGTGATGGCCAAAAGTTTCTCCGTCCATGGCCGTCAGTAAATATCTGTTTTTATTTTTTTCTTCGCCCACCGCTTCAAGGAGAGATTTTCCCGTGCGCACGATGGCCGACATTACGAGATTGCTCACCCGTCGATCACGGAAAAAAATTTTAAAATTACCGAGACCTTTGATAGTATAAGCTTTGTCGTAAGATAGTTGTTCGGTTTTTCCGTTGTAGGAAATTTCATCGGCAACCATAAAGTGGTAGCCCAGCGAGGCAACAAGATCGGCGATTTTTCGGCTGTAGGCCATTTCCGGCGGAAAAAATCCAAGGGGTTTATAAATTTTTCCAAAATAAAATTTATTAGTTTCGTTATTTAGTTTTATTTGCCGCGCGTTTTCTTCCCAAGGGGTGAGCGGCATAAAAGGATGGTACTTGGCGCTTTCGGTAAATTCAATCTGGCCGCGCTCCGCGAGTTTTTTTATATCGCGGATAATATCGTGATAGCCATACTTGTCCAATTGCTCGGTCAATCCCGCGTTGATGTTTAAAGTTAATTTCGCCTTGGGGTTCGCGAGCAAGCCGCGAAATAATTTTCTATAGCTTTCATTAGCAATTCTTTCCAAAATATCCGGCATTTGGTTCGGCGGCTGGTAAATGTGTAAAAAGTTGGCCCAATACATAATAGTAAATTCAAAATTTAAAATTCAAAAGGCAAAATTACAATTAAAAACTATTTTATCACTTTGCCGGCAAAGTAACGCTCGTAGGGTTCTCCGGCTAAATACGCTTCTTTTATTTTTTTCGCTCGGCCGGTATCTTGCCAATTATGCGCCGTGGCCGAGATTTTTTTATTAAGTAAAACTGCTTTTTGTAAAATTTTTGGAGATAAGGTTTTTAAAGATTTTAAAGAATTAAGCAACATGTTGCCTCCATTTTCTATAATTTCCACCGACCACCAGGGGTTGGCGGAGGCCCACCAGTATTGATCGGAGTGTAACGCCCGGTCAAGAAGCGCGCGGGATTTTTTAAAATTTGTATCGGCCGAGTTTTTATTGACGATTTTAATGGCGAGGTTTGTCAGCTGCCACTGTAGCCGATGGATTTCATTTTTTGGATTTTTCCAAAGCGGGTAGTAGACTTTTCTTCTTATGTCTTCTTCTCGCGACGACCAGCTGGAAGGAGCGGGGGCGATTTCTTGTGATGACTTATATATTTTAAGTAAATCGGAAAAAGTTATCGCCTCGAATTTTCCAGTATCCAAAAGATCGGCGTAAAGTTTGTCCATTTCTTTCTGGTGATGGCCAAGATTTTCGCCGTCCATGGCCGTAGGCAGATATTTTTCCGAGCGTCCGTCTTCTTTTAAAATTTTAAAAAAGTCAGCCGTGGTTTTTGCTTCAGCCGTGAAAAAAAGATTAGAAATTTTTGTGTTTCGGAAAAAAACCGGCAGGCCGACGTTCTTGATTTTATAAAGTTTATCAAATTTTATTTTATTAAATTTTCCGTTGTAAGCGACTTCGTCTAAAACAATCCATTTAAATCCGAGTTTTTTCACGGTGCGCGCTACTTTTTCGCTGTAGCAAAGTTCGGGAATAAAAAATCCGGTTGGTTGCCAGAGCGCGCCGAAGAATTTTTTATTTGTTTTGTCGTTAAGTTTAATTTGGCGGATAATTTCCGATTCGGGCAAAAGCGCCAAGATGACATGGTATTTGGCGCTGCCGGTAAATTCAATCTGGCCGCGTCGAGCGAGGGCGGTAATTTCGTCAATTAATTTTTTTAAACCCGCGGCCGGTAGCTGTTCAGTAAGCGAGGCGTTGATGTTTAAATTAATTTTCACCTCAGGATGTTTTTTTAAAATATCAACAATCCGCCAATAACTTTCGGCGGCAACTTTTTTGGTAATTTCTTTCTTTTGGCCGGGCGGCTGGTAAATGTGGAGGAGGTTGGCCCAATACATCGCTTCGCGAAATTAAAAGTTAAAAATGAAAAGTTAAAAATTATTTTTTCGACTTATTTCTCATTGCCTTTTTAAAAAGTGCGATATACTTTTCCGCGGGAATTTCCCAAGAGAAAGATTGTTTCATTGCCCGCCAAACTAAATGTTCCCAAACTTTTTCATATTTAAAATTTTCCAAGGCCCGGACGAGCGCGGCTAAAAATTCTTCGCGGGTATAATTTTCAAAAACGAAGCCATTGCCCTTTCCAGTTTTGGGATCAAAATCAGTGATGGTTTCCGCGAGGCCACCGGTTTCGTGGACAATTGGAATGGAACCGTAACGCAAACTGATGAGCGGAGAAAGTCCACATGGTTCAAAACGCGAGGGCATCAAAAGCATGTCCGAACCGGCATAAACCCTCGAAGCTTCTTCTTCGGTGTAAGGAGTGACAAAAGCGAATTTTTTTGGATATTTTTTGGCAATTTTTTTGAAAGTATCCGAGTATTCTTTTGCTTCTTTGCCGCCGCTCGCGATGATAACGATTTGCAAAGGAAGTTTTAAAAGAGTGTCGAGGCTTTCGATGACAAGATTATATCCCTTCTGTTCGGCAAGCCGGCTGGCCAATCCGATCAGGGGGATATTTACATTTTGTTCCAACTTTAATTTTTTTTGCAGATAAACTTTATTTTTTTTCTTGCAACGGAGAGAATTCCAGTCGTAATTTACGGAAATATTTTTATCTATGGTTGGATTAAAAACGGAATAGTCAATGCCGTTTATAATTCCAAAGAAGTCTTTTTGGCGATGTTGCAAGTTTTTTTCCAAACCCTGGCCAAATTCCGGAGTTAAAAGTTCTTCGGCATATTTTTCTGAAACAGTATTTAGCGCGTCAGAAAAAAGAATCGCCCGTTTGGCAAAATTAATTTTTTCCATTGCCTTGGTGTGGATTTTTGGCAATGGCTCTATTCCGGAATCTCTTTTTTCCGCGGGGAGATTCCACCAATTTCCCCCCATTTGGAAAGCTAAATTATGAATGGTAAAAACCGCGGCGGCTTTTTTGAAAAAATCATCTTTCGCGTAGAGCGGATCTTTTTTTAACAAATACGGAATAAGGCCGGCGTGCCAGTCGTGGCAATGAATAATGTCGGCGGCGAAATTTATTTTTTTCAAAATTTCCAAAACAGCGTAGTTAAAAAAGGCGAAACGGGAATTTTCATGAGTCGAGCCGTAGAGAGATTGTTTTTTGGAAAAATATTTTTTGTATTCAATAAAATAAACCGGCAGATTTTTTTCAATTTCTCCCCGCCAGAGAGAGATTTTTATCTTTTGGTTTTTGCCGAGCCGAATAAAAAAATTTTTCTCTAAAAGAATCAGGGAATGTTTTTGGGGATCAATTAGTTTTCCGTAGAACGGCGTAATCACAACGATATCATTTCCCATTTCTTGGAAACTCTTGGGCAAAGAGCCCGTGACATCAGCCAGCCCGCCGGTTTTGGAAAAAGGCGCGACCTCCGCGGCGACTACGGCGATTTTTAACTTTTTCTTCATGATTGTTAATCTTTACTTAATAAAACCCAGCTCGCGCGAAGCGATAATAAACATAGCGTGGGACCAGACAAGGGGATAAACGCCGACGCGGAAATCATCAAAAATTTGTTCGGGAATAAAACCTTTAAATTTTCCAATCCGCTCCAAAACCCAATTATAATACGATAGAGCTTTTTCGCGGTCGCCTTTTTTCGCGAAATAAACGGCCATCCAAAAATTTAATAGCGGCCAAGCGCCGCCGCCTTCTTGGGCCGAGCCCTCCCCGTCAAAATAATCTTGTTCAAAACGATGCACGCCGCCGTCCATAACAATTTTTTCTTCCATCTTGGCGATGGTATTTGCCATTCTCTCGTCTTTAGCCTCAAAGATTTGAAACGGCCAAACGAGACCGAGAAGCGAGGCGTCAACATTTTTGTCGGAAATTTTCCCCTTGCTGCGCAAAAAATATTTTTCGGCCGGGCTATAAGCGTCATTTATTTTTTCAATCATCTGCGAGGCGGCTTCCTTCCAAAGGCAATTAGGGAGCATTTCGCAGGCTAAAAGAAGGCCGCGGGCCGAGGCCGCGAGCGAGTAAGTAAAATTATTTTCTATGGTGGTGGAAGTTTGGCGGTGCGGTTCTTCCCAAAGATCAACCGTGTGCGGGCGGAAAAAATTTTTATTCCAATTGGCCGCTATTCCATCAGAAAGTTGTTCAATCAAATCTTTATATTTTTGCGCTTTCTTCAGATCATTTTTAAAATGTTCATAAATTGCCCAGAGAACCGTACCGGCTTGGTCAATTTGAAGAATGCGACCCATGCTGCCGAACTGGCCGTTGGTGGAATAATTGGCAAAAAGGAGTTTTTCCTTTTTAAAATCTTTCGGGCGGGAATAGAGCCAGTCAAAAAACGGTTCTTGAATGGGAATTTTTAAAATTTCCGCCGCCACGCAGATATAGCTCGCGTCACGCGGCCAAACCCAACGATAATTTGCCGCTTCGCGGGGATAATAAGTTTGGTCGGTATTGGTCGCGACAATCGCGCCGTTTTCAAGCGCCGAGTCGCGGATCACTTCGCGGGAAGTTTCAATTAATTTTTGGATTTGTTTTTCGGAAATTTTAGTAATTTTTGTGGCCATAGATTATTTAGTAAGAAAATTATTTGAACCGGCAATGGCGAGCGCCAAGGCATCGGCCGCATCGTCGGGTTTGGGGATTTCTTTTAGCCCCAAGAGAATTTTTACCATTTTTTGGATTTGTCCTTTTTCCGCTTTTCCGTAGCCCGTGATAAATTGTTTAACCTGGAGCGGGGTAAATTCGAGAATTTTTAGATTTTTTTCTGCGGCAGTCAAGATGACAACGCCCCTTGCCTGCCCGACATCAATCGCGGTTTTGGCGTTTTTACAAAAGAATATTTTTTCCACGGCGCAGATATCCGGCTTATGTTTTTTTATCAGATCATTAATTTCTTCGCGGATTTTTTTTAATCTTTTTTCAAAAAGAACACCCGCCGGGGTCGTGATACAGCCATAATCAAGCATGCGGATATTTTTATTTTTTTCTTCAATTATTCCGTAGCCCGTTCTCGCAAATCCTGGGTCAATGCCGAGTATTATCATTTTTGTTTAATTCTGTTAAAATACATATAAATCCTTTATAAATCATACCACAATTGAGGGTTTAAGCCAAAAAAATAACTAGTTTATATAATACCTGTTAGCTGAAATATTCCTTTTCAAAAACATGAAAAACAAGAAAACAATTGTAGTTATAACATCACTAATTATCGCTGCTATTTTTGTAGTTGGAGCTGATTGGGCGAATGAAACTTTACATATCCTTTTTCATAGCTATTTTGCCGATATTGCAATACCATTCTGCTATTACTTGCTCCTAGTGCTTGTAGAAGACAAATATAAACCATTCCAAAAATGGTATACGAAGGCAAGCGCAGTATTTATTCTATGTGCTTTGTCTGAAACTCTACAATACTTTGGCATTTATGCCTTGGCGAGAGTTTTCGATCCTTTGGATTATGTAATGTATGCTTTGGGCGTTGTTCTTGCAGCCTTCGTTGATAGAATAGTATTTAAAAGAATATTTGATTTCTGGTATTAAGATTTATAAAAAGAAAAGGAATACATCAGCTAACAGCGTATATCTGGTTACGGCTCTTGAGAGAGCCTTTACCTATATTTTGCTCCGCTACGTTCCTCGAAACATCAGATATACGCAAACGTTAGGCGAAATATAATAATGAAAATAAAACATTATAATTTTACAATTTTAACATTCGCAATTTTGGCGATTATTTTTTTAAGTGGCTGCGTGCCGCAAAACACTAATCAAGAAACGGGGGCGGAATTTAATTTTCCAAAGATCGCGAGCTGGCTTGCGAAAAAGGATGAAATAATCGCCGGCAAACACCCTTACGATTTGGTTATGACGGCTTGGTTTACCCCCGAGGAAGCAGAAAAAATAAAAGTGGCGAATCCCAACGCGAAAATTTTGGCAGGATTATCCGTCAATTGGGTTTGGGATAACCGCGACTGGATGAGTTTTTTGGCAACAGTGGCAAATTATGGGAAAAAAGACCCAATAGAAATAACGGAGGAGATGTATTTGCATAAACCCGATAGTGAAAGATGCGCTTTTGGTTGGGCTTCCGAAAAATGGGGGCAGGAAGAAATTTACGCCATGGATCCGAGAAATGAAAAATGGATTGGATTAATAACTTCTTTTTACAAAAACGTTTTGGATCAGGCATCGCACGACGGAATTATTTTTGACATGGTGACGGAGAAACAGTGGTGGTGTCCCGAAGCAATTAGTGACGCGGAATGGCTTAGTGCCACAAAAAATATTTTTTCAAAAATAGAAAAGTTGAATACAAAAAATAAATTGGTTATTTTTAATGCCGGAAAAGACGTCAGCGATATTAATGAATTCGGAGAATATTTTGACGGGTATTTGATGGAAAATTTTATGGGTGATCAGATGAAAACCACCTTTGATGATGGGCTGTCGGCGGCTGACAGTAAATATTTAGTTATCTATGGAGTTGATACTAACGATACCGGCCAAAAAGATTTGAAAAAAATGCGTCTTGGGCTGACGCTTAGTTTACTGAACGACAATGCTTACTTTACTTATGATTTTGGTCCGCGCGATCATGGTCAAGATTGGTGGTTTTCCGAGTATGACGCGGATTTGGGAAAACCCCTGGGGGAATATTATAAAAAGGATAATGCTTACTGGAGAAATTTTGAAAATGGTCTTGTCGTGAGTTCCCCCTACTCTGATGCTAAGGTTTCTTTTAATGAAGAATATACAGATGTTACTACGGAAGAAAAATCAAAATCATTTTCCATAGAAAAAGGCGATGGCAGAATTTTTATCAAAGAATAATTTATATTTAATATGGATCCAACCAATCGAGACGACATAAAACCCGGGCTTCGGGTAAAAATAGTTTTGAAAAAAGATCAGCCAACGGGGGAGCTGACTGAAGGAATTGTGGGAGAAATTTTAACACCATCGTCGCATCATCCGCGGGGAATTAAAGTGCGGCTCACAGACGGCCAAGTCGGCCGGGTTCAGGAGATTTTGGAGTAAAAAAGAAGAGCTGGTCAGGCTCTTTTTGTTTAACGACCGCGGTCGAGTGTAGGAGGTCGGTCTACTTGAGCGGAGGCACCTTGTCCACGTGCTCCACGATACCGTCGGGGCTGGTGATGGTGAAGCGGCGGAGACGAGGGTGATCGCGCAGATGATTCGCTTCAATGAACCTGTCCAAGGCCTCCTTCGTCATGCTGCGGATGACGAGTTCTTCGCTTCCGCCAAAGAGGCCGATGAAGGCCACGATCATGAGCTCAGGCGGCCTCAGGTTGACCTCCAACTTGAAGGGGAAAGAGGGGTCGTCGGGCAAGTCCACTTGGCTGGCGTTGTGCCTGATCAATTTGATACCGGGAATGACTTCTCCTGCCATGTTTTTAAACCTCCTTGTTGTGCTGATTTTCGTCAGCAGGTAACGCTGCTCTACGGGGTTGGCAATGAATTGAGAGCATTTTAGTTTAGCAAATAAGATTGTTTTTGTCAATATTTCGAATTGACTAAGATAAAGTAAAATAAAAAATCCTGCGAAGTCGCGGGATTTTTTATTTCTATATTTTTTTTATTCAAGATTTGTATAATAATTATCAACATCTTCATCTTCATCCAGCTCGTTCAGCAAAATTTCAATTTTTTCTTTTTGCGCCGGATCAGTAATGTTCATTTTTTCCTTGGCCACAAATTCTATTTCCGCCTCATCCGGCGTGATTTTTTCTTTTTCCAAGCCCTCGGTAATTTTTTGTAAATTTTCCGGCGCGGTGTAAATCGTCAGCTCGTCTTCTTCGGTTTCGAAATCGTCGGCGCCAAGATCAATCATTTTTAGCTGGAACTCATCAAAATTTTTGACAAAGTTTTTATAATTGGAAATTTTTATAACTCCTTTTCGTAAAAACATCCAAGCCACGGAATTTGGCAAGCCCATATTGCCGCCATGTTTGCCAAGTAAGTTTTTTACCACTCCGCTCGTTCGATTCCGGCTGTCGGTTAAAGATTCAATGATAATCGCCGCGCCGCCCGGGAGAAACCCTTCGTATTGGACGCGCTCAATTATCGCGCCGTCGGCGCCCGCTCCCGCCCCTTTTTGAATCGCCCGGTCAATGGTGTCTTTTGGCAAATTGACTGCGCGCGCTTGGTCAATGGCGAGGCGCAATTTGAAATTCATTTTGGGATCGCCGCTCCCGCCTTCGCGCGCCGCGAGCGTGATATTTTTAGAAAGCCGCGTAAAAAGGGCGCTCCGTTTTACGTCAGCGGCGCCCTTTTGGTGTTTTATTTTTGACCACTTGGAATGTCTGGACATAAAGTGGAAACTGGAAATTATTTTTTGTTGAATCCTGTCCCGGCCGGAATCAAGCGGCCGATGATAACATTTTCTTTCAAGCCTTCAAGGCGGTCAATTTTGCCGGTGATGGCGGCGTTGATCAGCACGCGCGCGGTTTCTTGGAAAGAAGCGGCGGACAAGAAGCTTTCCGTGGAAAGAGAAACTTTACTGATGCCCAAAAGTAATTCTTCGCCCAGAGCCGGTTCAAGTTTGTTTTCTTTAGCAAGTTTATTGGCTTCCTCAAGTTGCGATTTTTCCACGATTTCGCCAGGGAGCAAATCTGTGTCGCCGGATTCTTTAATATAAACGCGGGAGAACATTTGTCGAACCATCACTTCAATGTGTTTATCATTTAATTTCTGGCCCTGCGAAGTATAGATATGTTGAATTTCTTTAGTCAGATATTTTTGTACCGCTTCTTTATTTTTCAAACTAAAGAGTTGGTGCAAATCCAGGTCACCCTCGGTCAGCTGGTCGCCGCGAGAAACCATGGCCCCATCTTTTATCCAGAGCGTGTAGCCCGGCGGGATTATATATTCTTTAACTTTTTCCGCTTCGGCTTCCACCACCACCAAATTTTCTTCGGAAGAAACAATTATGCCATCGCGCGACGCGCTAAGCTCTTTTCCGTTTTTATCCAGACCAAGAAGTTCGCCCTTAACAATTTTGTCGCCTTTTTTGAAAGCGGTTTTTTTATTTTTGCTGACAGAATATTTTATTTCTTCTTTTTCCAAATATTTAATTTTGATATTTCTTTGTCCCGGAATGCCCTTGGTAATAATTTCACCGGTCGGGCCGATAATTGTTTTCGCGTCTTCTTCCACCTGGGCAAGACCCGTGACATCGGAAATAAAGGCTTTGCGTTTTGGCGAACGCGCTTCAAAAAGTTCTTCAACTCGTGGCAAACCCTGAGTAATATCCAGTCCGGCCACACCGCCAGTATGGAAAGTTCTCATCGTGAGCTGGGTGCCCGGTTCACCAATGGATTGGGCCGCGACTACGCCGACGGGCGAGCCGAGTTTCGCGAGTTTATTATAACCTAAATCATAGCCATAGCATTTTTGGCAAACACCCTTTTTAAGGTGGCAAGACAAGATTGAGCGAACTCTAATTTGTTCCAAATCCAGTTTTTCCAATTTTCGGCCGATTTCTTCGGTAATGAGTTCGTTCTTTTTAACAATTGATTTTTTCCCTTTTTCATCCATTACATCTTCCGCGGCAAAGCGGCCCAAAATTCTTGCGAGCAAAGTTTCACCCATTTCTTCGCTCTCTTTTTTTGTCATCAAAACGCCTTCCGTGTCTTTGCAGTCTTCTTCTATCACAATTACATCTTGGGCAACATCAACCAAGCGGCGCGTTAAATATCCGGCGTTGGCGGTACGGAGCGCCGTGTCGGACAAGCCTTTTCTTGTACCGTGGGTGGAGATGAAATATTCCAAAACATCAAAGCCGGCTTTAAAATTTCCCTTGACCGGCAATTCAATAATTTCACCGGCAGGGTTTGAAACCAAACCTTTCATGCCCATCATCTGAGTGACTTGGCCCCAAGAACCGCGGGCGCCCGAGTCAATCATGGAGAAAACCGGACCGCGTTTGTCCAAACTTTCTTTGGTCAATTTGATAATGTCATCTTTTACCGTGGTCCAAACGCCGATGATTTTATTATGGTATTCATTCTGCGTAAGCAAGCCGGATTCGAATTGTTTTTGAATGGTATCAACTTCTTCATCACCTCGGGCGATAAGTTTATCGCGGTCAGGCATCGTTGGAAGATCGTCCATGCCCCAGGAATAACCGGAAAGAGTTAAATATTTGAATCCGGTTTCTTTCAAGACATCCAAAACTTCGGCGGTTTTTTCTTCGCCGTAAAATTCCAGGCAAAGTTTAATGGCCTCGGAGAGTTTTTTTACATTAGTGACTTCGTTGATATAGGGGATTAGCGGCGGCAAGTGTTGATTTAAAATCAGGCGGCCAAGAGTTGTTTCCAAAAATCCATTTTCAATTTTTTCTTTTTTGGTTTTGTCCAAAAGAGGCTTGTCGCACTTAACTTTTATTTTTTGCTGCAAAGTAATTTGGCCAAAGCTATGGGCGAGCATCGCGTCTTTAGTGGAAAAGAAAAACTTAATTTTTTCCGTTGGTTCTCCGGTGTCGGTCATATAATAACAGCCCCAAGCAATATCTTTGTTCGGAGTGGCGATAGGATTTCCCGTGGCCGGCTTCAGGAGGTTATGGGTGGAAAGCATTAAATTTTTTGCTTCTTCTTTTGCTCCTTCGGTCAGCGGTACGTGCACAGCCATCTGGTCGCCGTCAAAGTCGGCGTTAAAGGCGGTACAGACAAGCGGGTGGACTTGGATCGCCTTGCCCTCAATCAAAATCGGTTGAAAGGCTTGGATGCCCAGGCGGTGCAGGGTCGGAGCGCGGTTCAAGAGAACAAAGGCGTCTTTAACAACGTTTTCCAAAATATCCCAAACTTCCGGCCGGCCGGATTCAATAAACCGAGAGGCGGAACGGACGTTATGGACCAATTCTCGCGCGATTAAGTGATGGATGACAAATGGTTTAAAAAGTTCCAACGCCATTCTTTTTGGCAGACCGCATTGGTTTAATTTCAAGCTTGGACCGACGACAATAACCGAACGGCCGGAGTAGTCAATTCTTTTACCCAAAAGATTTTGGCGGAAGCGGCCTTGTTTTCCTTTCAAAACATCGGCGATTGATTTTAACATTCTTTTCTGTCCGGTTGAAGCAACCACGGTTTTACTGTGCCTCGCGGAGTTGTCAATCAAGGCGTCAACAGCTTCCTGCAACATTCTTTTTTCGTTGCGGCAAATAACTTCCGGAGCGTTTAATTCCACCAGTCTTTTTAGGCGGTTATTGCGGTTGATGACGCGACGGTAGAGATCGTTTAAGTCGCTTGTGGCGAAACGTCCGCCATCCAGTGGTACCATCGGGCGAAGGTCGGGAGGAATAATCGGAACATTTTTTAAAATCATCCAGTCGGGGTTGATTTTATTTATCATCAAACTCTTGAAAAGTTTTACCCGGCGGATTAATTTATCTTTTTTAATTCCTTGGGCGGTTTTTAATTCTTCTTCCAGGGGCTTCATTTCTTTCGCAAGGTCAACCTTTGTGAGCAGTTGGCGGACAGCTTCGGCGCCTATTCCGGCTTCAAAGAGATGGCCGTACTTCAGCGACAAATCATGGTAGGTCATTTCCGAAATAATTTTCATCGGCTTCAATTCCTTCAATTCTTTTTCCGCGCCGTTTGCTTCCTCTTCCAGTTCTTTGATTTTTTCATCGCGATCCAGAGTTGCTTGCACGATCCGCGCTTCAATTTTTCCGACATCATCTCCTTCTGCTTTTTCATTTCTAAATTGGTTCACCTGCCGTTCCACCTCATTTGTGATCACCTTTTTCTTGTTTTTAAATTCTTGTTTTAAATTAATAATGGTTTGCTCTTTTAGATCTTCCCGGACCGAGGTCACGATGAAGTTGGCGAAATAAATAACTTTCTCCAAATTTTGAACTGACAAATCTAAGATCAAACCAATCTTTGACGGCACGCCGCGCAAAAACCAGATATGAGAAATCGGGACAGCCAATTCAATGTGCCCCATTCTTTCTCGGCGGACAAGAGAGTGCGTCACTTCCACACCGCACTTGTCGCAGACGATTCCCTTATAGCGGATTTTTTTATATTTTCCGCAATAACATTCCCAGTCCCGCGTCGGGCCAAAAATTTTTTCGGAAAATAATCCGTCTTTTTCCGGCTTTTGAGTGCGGTAATTAATTGTTTCCGGTTTTGTCACCTCGCCGTATGACCAGGAGCGAATTTCTTCTGGAGAGGCGAGTTTCAATTTTACGGCGTCAAATTCAATTGGTTTTGGAGGAGTGTACATATCTAATTAAAAATGCAAAATTAAATTAAATAAAATATATTATTTTTTTTCTTCCGGAACGGCGGGCGCCATTTCTTCACCGCCATTTTTCTTTTTCAACAATTCCACGTCAAGACAGAGACCTTTCAGTTCGCGGACCAAAACATTAAATGATTCGGGGATATTTAAATTTTTAATCGCTTCACCCTTAACAATTGATTCATACGCCTTGGAGCGGCCGGGCACATCATCGGACTTGATCGTCAGAATTTCCTGCAGAGTGTGCGCCGCGCCATAACCTTCAAGCGCCCAAACTTCCATTTCACCAAAACGCTGGCCGCCGAATTGGGCCTTGCCGCCGAGCGGCTGCTGCGTTATAAGCGAGTACGGGCCAATGGAGCGTTGATGAATTTTATCTTCCACCATATGGTTCAACTTCAGTATATAAATCTGTCCGACGGTAGTTCTTTTATCAAAAGTTTCGCCGGTCTTGCCGTTTTGCAGAGTGATTTTTCCGTCTCCCGGAAATCCGGCTTTTATAAGTTCTTCTTTAATGGTTGCTTCCGGAATTCCGTCCAAAATCGGGGTGATGGTTTTGTAACCCAAAGTTTTGGCGGCAATGCCAAGATGAGTTTCCAAAATCTGCCCGATGTTCATACGAGAGACAACGCCCAACGGCGAGAGAATAACATCAATTGGCACGCCGTTTGGCAAAAATGGCATATCTTCGATCGGGACAATTTTTGAAACCACGCCTTTGTTGCCGTGGCGGCCGGCCAATTTGTCTCCGACCTGGAGTTTTCTCATGTCAGCCACAGAAACCTGAATTGATTTGATAACTCCAGGAGGTAATTTGTCACCGGTTTCTTGGGAGAAAATTTTAATATCAACCACTTTGCCGTGTTCGCCGTGTTCCAAATAAAGTGAAGTGTCGCGGACGTCGCGGGCTTTTTCTCCAAAAATCGCGCGAAGCAATTTTTCTTCCGCGGAAAGTTCAGTCTCGCCTTTGGGCGTAATTTTTCCAACCAAAATATCGCCGGAGGAAACTTTGGCGCCGATTCTGATGATGCCGTTTTCATCAAGATTTTTTAATTTTTCTTCACTGACGTTTGGAATGTCATTGGTCACAAGTTCCGGGCCGAGTTTTGTGTCGCGGATGTCAATTTGATAATTTTCAATGTGGATGGAAGTGAAGCGGTCGTCGCGGACAACTTTTTCAGAAATAATTACAGCATCTTCATAGTTGTATCCTTCCCAAGCCATAAAAGCCACAAGCATATTTTGGCCAAGCGCGAGTTCTCCGCCGTCGGTGGCCGGACCATCGGCCAGGGCATCGCCTTTTTTAATTTTTTGATCTTTATTTACAATCGGCCGTTGATTAATGCAAGTGGACGCGTTGGAGCGGGCGAATTTATTCAGCCGATAAACTTTAAATTTATCATTTTTTTCCAAAACATGAATTTTATCACCTTCAACTTCAACAACTCTTCCGTCTTCTTCGGCGATTTTAACGTGGCCGGAATCTCTCGCGGCTCGTCCTTCAATTCCCGTGCCGACAATCGGCGCTTGAGGATTGATAACCGGGACGGCCTGGCGTTGCATGTTTGTACCCATCAAGGCGCGAATGGCATCATCATGTTCCAAAAATGGAATTAAAGCCGTGCCCACGCTCACGATTTGTTTTGGGGAAACATCCATATAATCAATATTCCAAACATACTCAACGCTCGGTTTGCCATATTTTCTGACGCCGGTTTTTTCTGTCAAAAAATATCCATTTTCATCAATTGGAGTGGTGGCCGGAGTGGTGACGGCTTTTTCTTCCGTGAAGGCGTTTAAATAAACCACCACGTCCGTGACGTGCGGCTTAACCTGAATAGTTTTTAAATTTTTATCTTTGGCTAAATTCGCGGCGATTTCTTTTGTAATTTGTGTTTCCGCTTTTTCTCCGCCAACTTCTTCCCGTAAAATTTCTCCGATCGCGGATTTTCCATCGTTGGGAAATTCGCGAATTACTTTTCGGTAAGGCGCTTCAATAAATCCATATTCATTAACGCGGGCGTAA
Organism: uncultured Gammaproteobacteria bacterium; assembly: GCA_965231095.1. Taxonomy (GTDB): domain Bacteria; phylum Patescibacteriota; class Patescibacteriia; order XYB2-FULL-38-15; family XYB2-FULL-38-15; genus JAHIRI01. The sequence continues at coordinate 669,919 of OZ246416.1, read as the reverse complement.
GAAGCGAGGTGGCCGACCAAACCAATGTTTGGGCCTTCAGGAGTGGCGATCGGGCAAATGCGGCTGTAGTGAGTTGGATGGACGTCGCGGACTTCAAAGCCAGCTCGTTCGCGGGAAAGGCCGCCCGGACCCATGGAAGAAAGGCGGCGTTTATGTTCAAGTTCGGCCAGGGGATTTGTTTGATCCATAAATTGGGACAACTGGGAGGACATAAAAAATTCTTTGACCGCGCCGATTACCGGTTTTGCGTTCACAAGTTTGTTTGGCGTGAGGGCGACGATATCAATCGTACTCATTCTGTCTTTTACGATGCGTTCCATTCTGGCCAAACCAATGCGGAATCTGTTTTGCACCAATTCGCCGACGGCTCTGATGCGGCGGTTGCCCAAGTGATCAATGTCATCAGCCGGTTCCTGGGTAATATTCAATCTGATAATTTCTTTGATAATGGTGACCAGATCTTCTCGGCGGAAAATTCTGTTTTCTTTTGTGTCTTCCACTTCTCCGGCGACCCCGAAGCGTTGATTAAATTTATAGCGGCCGACCATGCTGAAATCATAGCGGTCAAAGCGGAAAAACATGGCGTAAATTAAAGAGCGGGCGTTATCAACCGTTGCCAGGTCTCCCGGGCGAATTCTTTTATAAACTTCTTTTAAGCCTTCATCTTCCGAATGGGCGATATCTTTTTCCAAAGTATTTTTAATAAAACTGATTTCTTTATCAATATCAACATCTTTAAAAAGAGAAATAATTTCGTCATCAATGCCGTAACCAAAAGCGCGCAAGAGCGAGGTGATCGCGACTTTTCTTTTGCGGTCAATTTTTACCCAGATAACTCCGGATTGATCTGTTTCAATTTCAAGCCAGGCGCCGCGGTTTGGAATAATTTTCGCGCCATAGAATTTTTTTCCGTGATGTACTTCTGAAGTAAAAAAAACGCCGGCGGAACGGACGAGCTGTGAAACAACCGCGCGTTCAATGCCATTGATAATAAAAGTTCCTCGATCGGTCATCAAGGGCATGTCGCCGAGATAGATTTCTTGTTCTTTTAGTTCGCCGGTTTTTTTATTGGTCAATCTTACCTTGACGCGAAGAGGCGCTTCAAAATTTACATTTTTTGCCTTGCTCGTGATCTCATCAAATTTTGGTTCATCAAGATAGTAGTCGGTAAAATATAATTCAAGATCCCGCCCCATGATATCGCGGATGGGGGAGACTTCTTCAAAAAGTTCGGCCAAACCTTTTTTAAAAAACCAGCCGTAAGATTTTTTTTGGAGTTCAATTAAATCCGGCAGGGGGATGGCCTCTGATAATTTAGTAAAAACTTTGCGCGGCACGATTTCGGTGGATGTAGACATAAAAATTATAAATTATAAAAGATAAATTATTAATTTTATAAGTTGTCGGTTCTCCAAATCCAGTTCGGGCAAGAGCTGCGTTTTTATCAATTCTTAATTTTTGACAAAAAAACACAAAAAGAGCTCCCTCCTCTTTTGGGGTGAGCTTTAAGAGGATAAGTCAAGTTTTTTCCACTGCCTTGTATGCATTTATTGTTGCGTCCTCGCGGATTTCGCGAGGCTTTGGCAGGATTATCCCTCACTTTTTTTGAACTTCCAGGACGATTTGCCTGGGTGTTCCTTGCGTATGTTTACAACAAGTAAAGTAGGGGACCTATATTATTATCTTTAATATAGCAAGGTGTTTTAAGGCTGTCAAGAGGATTTTTAGGGGTTATGAACAATTTATCCACAAAAGGGTGTGGAAAAAGGAAAAAATAGTTTGGGAAAAATTAAAATTTTGGCTAACTGTAAAGTCTTTTAAGTCCTTGACGAAAATTATCTTTTATGCTAAAGTGAAATGTCCTGCCTCTTAATGGAGGTACGGAAGTTCTTTTTTCTTCTAAAACAAGGGGCTTTGGGCCCCAAGGGAGGTACGCGATGAAGTGGTTCATGTTGTTCGTGACCGTGTTCGCGACGGCCGGGTGTTTTTCTCGGATGCAGATGGGGAGCGGAAGCTTCACCTTCGAGCAGATCGGGATGATGCCGGTTTCCCTCCAGGAAGCGGCCTTCGCCGAGTGCATGCACAACTACGCCGATGCTCGGCGTTGCTACGGCACCGGGTATGGCGGCTACGGCGGGAGCTACTACGGCGGCTACGGTCAGACGTACATGCCGCGGGTGGACCCGAACTACTACGGGTACTCCCCGTCCTACGGCACAACACCGTATGGGCAAAGCGGAGTGGAAACCGAGGCGATCGTCCACCAGATCCAGGAGATGACCGAAGTGATTCTGGAGATCTCCGAGGAAGTCGAGGCAATGGAAAGGAGCGAGCCATGAAGTACGTCATCATGACGTTCGCCGCGTTCGTTTCGCTTGGCTGCGGCATCTGGGGCGGGCAAGCCTACGGCTACCCGAACTACACTCCGCCCGCGGCCTACGGCGCTTCGGGATACGGTGGCGGCTTCGGCGGCGGATACTTCGTTCCGCCGCCCCCGCCGCCGGACTTGGCCTTCGTGGAAGGCCACGGTTATCCGAACCAGTGGCGCGGTCCGCATCTCGTGCGGGTCGTGAACAACAAGGATCGGTACGTCAGGGTCAGGATGGACGGGGCAGACCTGTCCTTTACTGACCTCTACGCCGGTCTGCCACTTCTGCCGCCGCACACCGAGGGGCAGTTCTACGCCCCGCTCGCCGAGACCGATCTCCGGACCGGTTGTGAGCGGCACCACTTCGAGTTCGAGGAGTACCTCGCCCCGAACTTCGATCGGCCAGTCACGAGGTCCGATACGGAACACCTGTTCTGTGTCGGGTGGGAGGAACAAAGGGTTAACATCGGGAACCCGTGGTAAGGAGGGAAGGGCGTTTCAGTTCAAACTGGAACGCCCGTTTTTTTACACAAAAAATCCCCCAATTACTTGGAGGATTTTAAAATCTTTAAATTATGATTTACGGCGTGACTGGTGTGCCGGCAGCTTTTAATAATTGATTGATAACAAAATAGGAAATGGCGTAAGCCATAATGACAATCATTGTCCCAACAATTGCGTTACCAAGAATTTTTTTTGCTTTTTCAATTTTTTCCGTGTTGCCCGCGGCGGTCATCCAGAGAAATCCGCTGTAAACAAATAAGATAACTACAATTACCCCGACAGCTCCCAGGGCGATGTTGATAACTTTGCCAGCAATGACGAGGGGTCCTTGGGTTTCCTGATATTGCGCTTCAGCTTCGCCATAAGCCGCTCGACCAAAATTTTGTAATTCTCCTACTTGAGCAAAGACCGGCAGAGCAAAAATGACGAGAATTAGACTTAGCAGAGCAGAGACGAAAATTTTTTTAGAAATAGTCTTCATAGTTTTGTTAAATTATGGGGTAGGGGGCGGTGTAGCGCCGGATGGCGAGCCCGAGGAGGCCTGCATCAATCTATCCACCACAAAATAAGTAATGGCGTAGGCCGCCAGAATAATAATTAAACCAATAATTGCCGCCTCCAAAGTTTCTTTGGCCTTGTTGATTCTTTCTTCTTTCCCGCGACCTGTCATCCAAAGATAGCCGGCATAAATTATTAAAATCGCGGCGACTACGCCCATAATACTCAAGCCGGTTTTAATTACTCCACCGACAATTTCCGTCACATCTTTTGGCGGCTCCTCGCCGGTGCCGTAAGCTTCGCCGCCGACTTCTTTCAATCTATTCAAAGTGTCGCCGGGGGCGGCCACGGCATTCGTAATAAGGGGCATAGCCAGGGTGAGAAGCGCTAAAGTAAAACAGGCAAAAATAAAATTTTTTTTAAAAGATTTCATAGTAATTATTTTTGAAAATTTAATTTAAAAAGAAGTACAAACACAATCTTCAGCGCGCGGAGCACAAAGGGATTCGGGGTAAGAGTCACCAGAGCAAGAACACGAAACCTCACCTTCAGCGCAAGTGAATCCTTCTCCCCCGCCGGAGGTAGAAGAAAGAATTTTTTCAGTGACAAAATAAGTGATGGCGTAAGCGGCAAAAACAATCGCCAGACCGATCACCGCCGCTTCAATTAATCTTTTTGCTTTTTCAATTTCTTGTTCATTGCCGCGGGCCAGCATCCAAATTAATCCGCCATAAAGCGTGAGCCCTAAAAAAGCCACGCCAACAAAGCCAAGGGCGACGGAAATTATCAGACTGATGGTGGAATAAATATTAGTGTCTTCTGAATAGCCGGCAGTTTCGCGCGCCGTATCAAGGCCGCCAAAAATGGAGGCAGAGGCTGTTCCGTAAAAAATAAAAAATCCGACAAGCAGAAAAAGAAAAACAGCCAAGATTTTTTTATAATTTTTCATCTCGTGTTAAGTAAAGTTTCCGTGACAAAATAAGTGATGGCGTAAGCGGAAAAAACAATGACCATGCCAATCACGGCGTTTGTAATCAAGCTTTTGGCTTTAGTCACCCGCTCTTCATTTCCCGAGGCGGTCATCCACATTACTCCGCCGACAATCATTAAAATTAAAAAGATAATGCCGACCGAACCAAGCGCACCCATAATAATATTGCCAATCAAGTTTGGGATAGCTTCTTCGCCGCCGGTCTGGGGGATCCCCCCGATATTTGCCGCTTCGCCAAGTCCGGAGCGAACGCCGCTTGTGTCACTTGTATCCTCATCCGCGGGTTGGGCGAGAGCAAAGTTTGCGCCAAAAATTATAAAGAGTATTGCCGCGACGCAAAAAAATTTTAAAATTTTTACTTTTTCTATTTTTAACATAATCGAGAATGGGGTGGGGAGTTAACCCCACCCCATTATAATCTTTAGGTGTTTGTAACGTTCATCAAAGTCTTCACAACATAAGAGGCGATTGCCCAAGCCATAACGATAATGACCAAGCCGATAACACCGGCGGTCAAGATCTGTTTTGCTTTGGAAATTCTTTCCTCATTACCAGCTGCTGTCATCCACATGAAGCCACCGTACAAGACGATGACCACGGCGATAATACCCAAGAAACCCAACGCCACGTTAATGATTCTCGCGGCCACGGCTCTCGGATCTGAAGCTTGCAAGCCGATGTTCGCATTGTTAATGACATTCAGGCCCAAGATGTCATTTTGTGCGGAGACCACAACTGGAGTCAAAAGACTCAAGATGGTTAAACAGAAAAATACTTTTTTTAACATTTTCTTCACCCCCTTTCGGGATTCCATTTAAAATGGAAGGTTATAATCCAAACGATCGCAGGAGAAAATCCACCAAGGTATAACTTGTAAAAATTACGATGAGGCCAATTGTCGCCCAGATTAAAATGTCTTTGCCCTTCTTTATTTTATCAGGGCTGCCGGCCGAGGTCAACCAAGTAAACCCTCCGTAGACAAACATTCCGAGCGCTAAGGCGCCGACCAGGCCAAGGATTGCTTTAATAATTCGGCCGATAAGTTGCGGTCCAGTAACTTCGCCGATAGGAGAATTTATTTGATAAGTCGGAAAAACGTCTTCTTCGCCGGTGGGCGCAGGAGTCTCTTCGCCCGGAGGAGTGAGCCCGCCGACTTTACAAGTTTTTCCTTCTCTGCCAGGAACAGACGTGCAAATATTTGAGTTGCATTCAAAGTTTCCCGAACAAACCGAGCCGCTGTCTTTTTTAAATCGACAAATACTAGCCGTGGTGTCACAAAAACAGCGAGTCGCGCCGCAGTCACCGGCTGTCCCAACGCAATCTTCTTGACGGGTGCAAGCATCTCTTTCGTCAACGGGCACGGGCTCTGCCGCGGGAGTAAAATTATAAGTATAACCAACACAGCCGATACGGCATTCTTCGCGGCGTATAGAAGCTGTTATTAAATGACAAAAACACTCTTTCGCGCCGGGGACAGAGGAATTTTCACAAGACTTTACGGTAAAAGGTCTGCCCTCAGCTTCAAAAGAAGTTGCGCAGGCCGTCGCGCACTCGCTGCAAGCCCCGACAGTGATGGAGGTATCTTCTACGCACTCGCAGGCTCCGAATTCTTCCGCCGCCGCATTGCGTGCGGTAATGAGTCCAGCGAGAGAGAGCGCGAAGAGACAGATAAAAATTTTCGTAAAGTTTTTTTTCATTTAAACCCCCAAGGCGGTTAAGACAAAATCTACCGCTGTGTAGCTTGTAAAAATTACTATCAGGCCAATGACCGCCCAAATTAAAATATCCTTTCCTTTTTTAACTTTCTCCGGACTTCCGGAGGAGGTGAGCCAGGTGAACCCGCCGTAGACAAACATCGCGAGGGCCAAGGCGCCGACAATCGTTAAAATAGTTTTTATAATATTTCCGATAAGTTTGGTGGGGGAAGTGACCTCGCCGATTGTTCCCGTACCGCCGAGGGGATTTTCTAACTTTACTTTTTCTGGAGTACCGGTCGTTTCAGAGGTTGAAGAAGTTGGCTCGGAAACGCAATTTATTTGTCCGGCATCAGGGCAAGGGCCGGCGCCGCGAACTTGTCCGGCGGGACATTCAGCGCCTGTAATGCAAGTCGCCTCGGCTAGCGAGCTGCTAAAAATAAAAATCCAGCTGCTTAAAATTAAAAACAAGCAGATGGAAAAAGTCGTACTCCTTTTTGTTAAATTTTTTTTCATTGTTTAAACGCCAAAAGCTGAAAGGACAAAATCAACCGCGGCGTAACTTAAAAATATTACAACCATACCAATCACCGCCCAGACGAGCGTCGTGCGCGCCGTTTTTATTTTCTCCGGGCTGCCGCCGGAAGTCATCCAAACAAAACCGCCGTAGACAAACATCGCGAGAGCAATCGCGCCGAGAATTCCCAAAACGGTTTTTATGACCGTACCAAGAATTTGAGTCGGGGAAACGGCGTCGATTGGTGAGGTAAATTCCACCGGACCGGTGGTGGCTTGGCTTGCTGCTTGGCAAGAACCATTTACCAGCTCTTGTCCTGCCGGACAACTTGTAGACGCCATTCCCGCTTCATTTGTGATGCAATAAGATCCTCTGGTAGGAATAGTTTGACAGGTAAATCCAGAGGGGCAAGCGACAGAAGGATAGCCGCTACAACGTCCGGTAATGTAGTAAATTCTATCTCCTGAAGAGTCAACGCATTGGTCTGCGGCGGGCAATTCGGCACAAGTTTCACCCGGTCCGCAGCCGGTTCCGGAACTGCAGGTTCGCAAGGCCAGCGCTGTTGGAATTAAAAAGGCGAAGCTCGAAAAAACAAATAAACCCAAAACTAAAATTTTAAAGATTTTCATATTTTATTTTTTAGAAATTCAGATTATTCTTCCCCTGGAGTTCGCCACCAATCTTGCGTGCCAAAAATTTTAACATCACTAACCGGCGTGCCGGTAAGCGCGGCAATAGCAAAGTTCACGATTATCCAGGCGCCGAGCACGATGGCGACGCCAATCACGGCATTGGTAATAATCTTTTTCCCCTTTTCAATCATTTCCGATTTTCCCCCGGCCAGTAAAAACATCACGCCGCCATAAATAAAGAAAAGCAGAGCTAATGATCCGACCAGACCCAAAATCATTTTGGTGAAATTGACGCCGAGCAAAATAAAATCATTAAAACCGCAATTGCCATCCGTGGTGCATGGTGGCAAAAGCGGGGTGGCCGGCCAGGAAGCAAAAGTTGGGGGGGCGACAAGTAATCCAAACCCAACAATTATAATTGTGATTAAGGTTTTGTGTTTTAAAAGCATATTTTTAAATTTCTAATATCTAATTTCCAATTTCTAATAAATGTTTAATGACAAATTATTTAATTTTTTAAATTTCATTGGAAATTAGTAATTGGAAATCGGGAATTTTATTGTCGTATTGTCTGGTTAACTCTTCCTTGCGCCAAGCCGATCGCTTCCTTCAGGGTTTGCGTGCCGGCAACCACATTTTCTATCATTTCACTAAATATTTTTTCCATGGCCGGCGCGTCCATTCCTTGATACCACGATTTGGCGGTCAAAAGTTCAGAAGCGAAGACGGCCAAATCAAGGTCTTCAATTTGGCTGGCGACAAGCGAGCGGAGAGCGGTCGGTTTTTTTGTTTTGGCCAAAAATTTTTCGGCATTCTCGGCTTTGGCGGCGAACTGTAAAAAATCCCAAGCCTCATTTTGATTTTTAGTTTTGGTGGAAACCGTTTCCACCCAGTAATTGGTAAAATTTATTTCTTGGTTGCCTTCAATTTGCGGCATTTTGGAGATGGCAAAATTCAATTTTGGCGCGAGATTTCTGATTTGCGGGATATGATAAGAATAGCCAAAGAAAAAAGCGGCGCGGCCGGTCGAAAACGCTTCAAGCGAATTCGGCAGGTTGCCGTTCCAGGTGTAAACCTCTTTGTAGGGCGAAGCAAAATCAGTATAAAAACCAAGGGCGTCTTCTCCGGGCGGATTTGGTAGAGATGATCCCGGGGGAATGGCGGCAAAAGTCGCGTTGCCGTTCTCATCGGTCATCGCTGTTCCGTTTTGCATCATTAAAAGTGAAATAATGTCTGCGGCGCGCTCAACGTTTTTGGCTGTGCCAAACGCCGCGCCCGATTGTAAAATATTTCCTTGTTTATCAATTTTCGCTATTTTTTTAACGTCTTCGGAAAATTCCGACCAGGTTCGGGGCGGTTCGGGAATAGCTGAAGCATTTAAAATGTCGCGGTTATAAAAAAGCGCCAAGGTATCAAGATAAAGAGGCAAACCGAAAATTCTGTCTTCGGCCGCGGTCTCCGGAGTTGCTTGATGTTTTAGGACAACGTCTTTTGCCACCTGATCCATAAAATCTGTTTTCAGGGCTCTAAGAGAAAGAGTTGGCACGGTTTGTAATTGTATGGTGGTTTCCTTTTTTATGGTTCCGGTCGTCACTTGATACGGCAGAGTGATGGATTTTGGCAGGGGTAAAATTTTTGTCTGATATTCCCGCACCCAAGTATTGGGAATAGAAAATAAATCCGGTCCGCGGTCTTCAGCCAGGGCGTCGAGAAGAGTTTCTTCATATTCTTCCATGCGGAGTTTGCGATAAGTGATGGAAACGTTTGGATGAATTGCCTTGTAGGCGGTGACGATTTCGTCAAAAGCGTCTTGGTCGTCAAAAACCCGCCAATAAACAAGGTTGACCGGTTTTGTTGCCTCAAGCGCCGCTTGCGGCGTTCCCTTGCAGATTGGTCCGGCGGTAATGATGAAGGATAAAAGTAAAAAAAGCGGTAGGAGTTTTTTCATAAAACTATACTTTTAATTTTTTCAAATATTTGGAAAAACTTGGTTTTAATTCCGGGCGCGCTAAAGCTAAATCAACATTGGCCTTGAGCCAGCCGATTTTTGAACCGCAATCGTAATAAGTGCCATCAACTTCACAGGCATAAATCGGCCGTTTCTTAAGTAAATTATCAATAGCTTCCGGGAGCCAGAGCTCTCCGCCCGCTCCGGGTTTTAATTTTTCCAGTTCATCAAAAATATCAGGTGTTAAAACATAGCCATAAAGCGTAGCCAGAAGTGACGGTGTTTTTTCTGGTCCGGGTTTTTCTACAATTTTTTTGACTTGATAAATATTTTTTTCAATTTTTTGCGCGTCAAGCATGCCGTGTTTTTTTGTTTCTTCTTTGGTGACCTTGATGGCCGTGATTACCGGGTCGGAATATTTTTCGTAAGCTTCTATTAACTGTTTGAGACGAGGTTTTATACCGTTTAAAATCAAATCATCGCCAGAAAGCACGGCAAACGGTTCGTTTCCCACAACCTGTCGGCAATTCATCACCGGCGTGGCGTTGCCGTACGGACCTTTTTGTCTGATATAAATAAAATTCGCCATGTCCGCGATATTTTTTAATTCTTGGCGAATTACTTCTTTGCCTTGTTTTTTAAGCCAACTTTGCAATTCAAAATTGTAATCAAAATGATCTTCCACGGCGCGTTTTGAAGCGCCGGTCACCAAAATCACATCAGTGATTCCCGAAGCTACGGCTTCTTCAACAATATATTGAATGACCGGTTTATCAACAATCGGGAGCATTTCTTTCGGCTGAGCTTTGGTCGCTGGCAAAAACCTCGTACCATAACCAGCAACTGGGATAATAACCTTACGAATTTTTTGAGTCATAAATAAAATAGTTAACAGTTGGCAGTTCGCGGTTAACAGTCAGCCGTGAACTTTGATTCATTATAGCATAATTTTTCTGTCAATAAAACTGAAAGTTTGATATAATAATATAAAGATTATTAATTTAACAAAAATTCTTATGGAAGAGCAAAAACCGCAAATGCCGGCGATAGAGCCGCCGAAGGCGCAATCTGGCGGGTCGGAGAAAAACACGGGCATGGCAATTGTTGCCTACATCTTGTTTTTTATTCCGCTTTTGACTGGCGCGCACAAAGACCCGTTTGTTAAATATCACGTAAAGCAGGGGTTGGTTCTTTTTTGTATAGGCGTGATTATTTGGATTATTGGGATGATGATTCCGTGGTATTGGTGGTTTAGTTTTTATTGGGTGGTGAGATTGTTGCAGCTCGGACTTTTGGTGCTCATGATTTTGGGAATTGTTAACGCCGCGGGCGGAAAACAAGAACCAGTACCGGTGGTTGGAAAATTTGCTGATATGTTTAAGTTCTAGACGCGAAACCGCGGAAGTTGGTATTAATAACAAAAAAGACAGTCCTTTCTGGGGCTGTCTTTTTTGTTATTAATTACTCTCGATTTGTTCTCGACATTCTCTTCGCCGTGATTTCATCCAAATAAATTTTTCTGATGCGAGTACTTTTTGGCGTTACTTCAACCAGTTCGTCATCGCCAATATATTCCAGCGCGGCTTCAAGGTTCATTTCTTTTGGCGCGTTAAAGTGTTCAGCCGAACCGTCGCCCTTGGAACGCATGTTAGAAAGTTCTTTGGCTTTGCAAACGTTCACACGGATGTCGCCAGTTCGCGCGTTTTGTCCGACAACTTGTCCCTCGTAAACTTTAACAGCCGGGCCAATAAAAAATACGCCGCGGTCTTGAACATTCAACATGCCGTAAAGATTTGTTGTTCCGGATTCATGCGCCACAAGTGAACCCTGATCGCGTTCGCGCCAATTGCCCGGGTCGGGAAGATACTCGGCGAAATTTGTATTCATAATTCCCAGGCCGCGGGTATCAGTTAAAAATTCACTGCGATAACCAAAAAGTCCGCGGGTAGGAATTAAAAATTCTAAAAAAGTAATGCCGTCAACCGTTTTCATGTCTTTTAATTCGCCTTTTCGTCCGCCCAATTTTTGAATTACAATTCCGGAGTGCGTTTCAGGCACTTCAACAAAAACGCGTTCGTATGGCGTCATTCTTTTTCCATCAATTTCTTTTTCAATAACTTTTGGACGGGAAACTTGGAGTTCAAAACCTTCGCGGCGCATTCTTTCAATTAAAATTGATAAATGTAATTCGCCGCGTCCGGAAACAATCCATCCGCCTTCGGCTGCGTCAGAAACTTTGAGAGCCATATCATTTTCCAATTCTTTTTGCAGACGTTCTTGAATTTGCCGCGAGGTAGTGAACTGGCCTTCGGTTCCGGCAAACGGAGAATCGTTAATCATAAAAGTCATTTTGACGGTTGGTTCTTCAATACTCAAAACCGGCAGAGCTTTTGGATTTATCGCGTCGGCGATTGTTTCGCCGATCGTGAGATTTGGTACGCCGGAAATTGCCGCGATGTCTCCGGCGGCGACTTCTTTTGCTTCAACTCTTTCCAGGCCGCAAAAAGTCATCAAAGAAACCAAACGGTATTTTGCCATTTGTCCTTCACGATTGATATGGGCAACATCTTGGCCGACTTTTAATGTCCCGTTATAAACTCGGCCAATGCCTATTCTCCCCCTGAAAGTATCGCCGGAAATATTTGCCACTAACATTTGCAGGGGTGCATTCGCGTCGCCGATGGGGGCCGGCACGTGTTTTAAAATTGTTTCAAAAATTGGCGTGATATCTTTCATTTTAGAAATGTCCGGTTCGGTTCCCGCGAGGCCGAGTTTGGCCGAAGCGTAAATCACGGGAAAATCCAGAGCGTCGTCCGAAGCGCCCAGTTCCACAAATAAATCAAAAGTTTTGTCCAAAGCAAAATCCGGCCGGGCGTGCGGTTTGTCAATTTTATTAATTACCACAATAATTTTATGTCCAAGTTCCAGAGCTTTTTTTAAAACAAATCTCGTTTGCGGCATCGGCCCTTCTTTGGCATCAACCAAAAGCAAACAGCCGTCGGCCATATTTAAAACTCGTTCCACCTCGCCGCCAAAATCAGCGTGGCCGGGAGTGTCAATAATATTTATTTTTGTATCATTCCACTGCACTGACGCATTTTTGGAAAAAATGGTAATGCCGCGTTCGCGCTCCAATTCATTTGAATCCATAATACAAATCCTGCCGATATTATCTTTACCGACATTGGTGGACGATTGATGGAGTAAGGCGTCGACCAGGGTAGTTTTGCCGTGGTCAACGTGCGCGATAATAGCAATGTTTCTGATGTTGTTCATAATTTAAATAAAAAATCCGCCGGAAAGCAGAAAGTTAATTTCTTCAATCTTGAATTATAATATAGAAAAACTATTTTGTCAACTGCGCGCCAGGGCGGGTTAAATTTTAACTAGGTTTTTTAATGTAAGATTTTATTGGTAAAAGTAAGAGCGAGCCAAGAAAAGAAACGACGACAACCGTAATAATAAGAATGGGAAAACCGCTGATAGCCGCGATGTATCCGCCGAGGGCTGCTAGCGCCGCCCCAGTTAAATCAGTCAAGGTGAAATAAACGCCCCATTCGGTTCCTTCTTTTTCTTTATCAATATGGCGGGTAAATATCGCCATATAAGTTGGAAAAGTAAAGGCAGTGAAGAGGCCTAAAATAAATTGTACGGCATAAAGTTCCCATGGCTCGTTGATTACAAGATACAAAAGGGGGATAACGGCGATTAAGGCCGAAAAAATAAACATAAGCCAAAAATCATCTTTTTCTCCGCGGATTCTGTCTATTAAGTGGGCGATGGGGACTTGAAAGACACTCTTTGTTAAAAGATAAATTCCGGCGGCGAGACCCGCGACTGCTTCGTTTCCGCCGCGGATGAAATCAGTAATAAAAAGTGCGAAAATCGGGCCAAGCAAACCGGCCGCTCCCATAATGACAGTATCGGAAATTATTAAAAAGCGGACGACGGGATTAATGTCTTGGAGAAAATAGTATTTAAGTTTTGTGCCGCGAAGTTTCATAAAAGGAGTCTTAGGAGTTAATAAACTTACCCAAAACGGAGGAGGTGAGATTCGAACTCACGATACTCTTTCAAGTATACGGGTTTTCGAGACCCGCGCCTTCAACCGCTCGGCCACTCCTCCGCTCTGAGCAAGTTATGATATTAATTTAACATTTTTTTATAATAAAATAAAGGAAAAATAAAATAAAGAGCGCGACGGCTCCTTATTTTTGTTTTTGTTTTGATTTTTACCCCGCCTGGACGGCGGGCAAATTTTAAAAAAGAACGAATTTAGCAAAAGATCCCCCTCTTTTTTAATTTGTTTACTTTATAATTTCAGCAGACAAAAATAAAAAAGCCGATTTTTCTTTTACATTATTATATTATAGCACGTTTCGCTGATTTTGTCCAGTTTTTAGTAAAAAATTGGGCGCCGGAGTGATTAACTCGGGCGCCCGTTTCCCAGTTAGGGAGGAGGTGGCGTCGTGAAGCTGTGGTTGCAGCCGCCGTCGCCGTTTGTCACCGGGTCGACGGCCAGTTCGACTCCATTGAGCCAGGCTCGTGGCGTGCCCCAGATCTCAAGGAGTTCTGGTCCGCACGACCAACCGATCCCGACCCCAGGGTCAAGCCGGATGTTCCAGACGTAGGTCGCATCCCAGACGAGCGGGGTGAGAGTGCATTCGAATCGGCGAGAGCGAGAGGTGAACGTGCACTCGGGCGATCCTCGCCAGCTGACAACCGGAAGGCCCCCTTGTTCGATTTGAAATTCCAGCGCGAATGGGGAGAGGAGATCGTAGTCAAAGCAGTAGAAGATGAAGATTCCTGTTGTCGGAATTTCCGGCAGAGCGCAGGGATCGATTGCTCCGTCTTCGGCATCGCCATCTTCGGTTCCTGCGTCTTCCGCGTCAGCTTCGCTGCCTTCGTCGGCCGCGTCGTCGACTACGTCTTCGGCGTCGTCCGCGTCTTCCGGCTCAGCATCTTCGGTGGAGTCAACGGTGTCTTCAGTCGTCTCTTCGGGCGTCGCTTCGTCATGCCCGCTGTCTTCCTCGGCCGCGTCTTCTCCGGGAACGTCGGCCACGATTTCGTCCGGGCCGATGTCGGGCTCCGTATCGTCGGACGCTTCGGGCAGAGTCCCTTCGTCGGGTTCGCCCAGGCCTTCGGTGTCCAGTCCGCAGCTCGCCACGAAAAGGGCGATTACGATCGCCATCAGCTTGGTTTCCATCTAACCCCTCCTTCCGTTTAGTTGGAACGTCCCAAACAATATATTCTTACATAAAATAAGAAAAATGTCAATCCCGTTCAAAATAAAACAAAAACCCGCTTTTCGCGGGGGAGGTTTTTCTGTTGTAATTTAAAATTATTTTTTCGCCATCTTTTTTAATTCCAAAAGAGACAAGCCAATTATTAGCCAAAACAAAATCGCCAGGTCATTTTTAAAATAGGGAACGTCAACCAGGCCGTGGACAAGAATTGTGATCATGGCGGCCATTAGAGTAACGAGTAACGAGTAACGAATAACGAATAAGTTTTTGATACTGTCTTTGAAAAATTTTATCATCATTAATAAAAAAACAATCAAACCGCCGAGGCCCAATTCACTCCAAAAATTTAAAAATAAATTATGAGGGTAGAGGTAAATTTCAATATGCAGTGCCTTGTGGTACGGGGCAAAATTTTCTTGATATCCCGCTAAGCCCGCGCCGGAAAAAATTCGATCGTGAAGCATTCGCCAAGTTTCCCGCCACATAATTTGGCGAACTTTTCCCGAATCGTTTTGAAAAGTTATTTGCTCTACGGCGTAATGCCTAAATTGCGGGACAAGCGCGATAACCGTAACAAAAATAATCGCGAGGGCAACCGTTGGCCAGCGCAGTTTTTTTGTCATTAATCCAAGAAAAAATAACCCGGCCAAAACTCCAACATAGGCACCTTCGGAGCGGGCGAAGATGATGGCCACGAGGGAGAGAACAATAACAAAGAGTTGAAAAATTAATGGTTTAAAATTTGTAATTAAAGTTTTTTGAAATTTAAAACTTAAAGCTTGAAATTTTGAGATCAGCCAGCCGACGTAGAATACAACAATCGGGGCGAGATAAAGTCCGATGGCGTTTGGGTATCCATAGAAACTTGTGACACGTCTTGTCGCCGCCGCTTGCCAGATTGGATTGGGAATGGCAAAGCCGGTAAATTTTTGGTAAATGGCGAAGGCGGAAACAGCGAGCGCGGAAATTCCCAGGGCGTAAAAAACTATATCCAAATCTTTTTTTGTTTTGACGACGCTCAAAAAAACGAGCAAGAAAAGAACAGGTTCAAAAAAATAGGCTTTAAAAATTCCCGCGGCGGCGCGCAGGTCCGGAGAAATGAGAAGAGAAACCATGGCAAAAATCAGCCAGGCGAAAATCAGCCACGTCCAATTTTTCTTTTCTAAAATTTTGAGGGACGAGCTGAATTTTTCTTTTTTTAATTTTAGTTTTAAAAACCAAACCGCGAAGAGAATCAGAATCATTGTTTCAAGCAAGGTCATGGGCATTGAACCAAGGGAAAATCTGATTAAATAAGATGGGAGGAGGGCGAGAAGCGCGGCGGTGGCCCAAAGTAAATTACGCCAAGCCAAATAGGCAAAGCCGCAGAAGAATAAAATTAATAAAATTGGTAAAAGTATAATCATTTTAATTTTATAATTTCCAAAACGGTTTCCTTGCTAAATCCCCGAAGTAAATAAAGAAGGGAAAAATAAATTGCCGCGCCGAGTAAAATCAAAAATAAAATATTCATCCCAATTAGAAAATAAATTCCCGCGCTCATTAAAATGCTCGCGATGATTGATTTTCCTAAAACCATTCCCGAAGGAAGCAGGCGGGTATTTTTGAAGACAACCAGAAATGAAACAAGGGCGATAGCTCCTTCCGAGGCGACGGTAATCCAGGCCGCCGCCCAAAAACTGTAGCGAGGGATTAAAATAATATAAGCGAGGAGAGAAATAATTGCAACTGTCGCGTAGGCCCAGATCATTTGTTTTTGTTTTTGGATCGCGACTATCACGTGGCCAAAAAGCGTGCCGACAAAAATCGCCCCGGCCGCCAAAATCAAAATTTTTAAAATTGTTCCGGAAAGATAAAAATCAGCTCCGGCTACCGCGCTCATAATTCGTTCGCCAAGTATCATCGCGCCAAAAATTATCGGGACGATTATCATCATTAAAAAATCAAAAGATTTTTTTACCAGCCGCGAGAATCTTTCCAAATTTTTTTCCGCCCACGCGGCGGTGAGGATTGGCAGAACAAGCCCCGTAAACATCATCGGCAGAGTGGTCAAGACGTCTAAAACCCGGTAAGAAGCGCCGTAAAGTCCGACCGTGGCTTGGCTTTGGAAAAGAGATAAAACAATCACGTCAGCTTTTAAATATACAAGATTGAAAATAATGGAAAGTCCGATCGGCCAGGAGCGGCGGTAAATTTCTTTCCAAATCGGCCAGTCAAAAACAAATCTGATTCGGACATATTTCAGGGAGAAAATAAAATTCATCAAAAAATTTGCGAAACTTCCCAAAATTACCGCGAGCAAGACGGCGAGCAGTCCGGCCTTGAGATATGTGACGATGGCGATTCCGGCGACAAGGACGACTCGGCCAAGATTTTCCGCGATCGCAACTTTTTCCATGCGAAGATTTTTTTGGAAAAGGCCGATTAAAACTTGGTTCAAGGCGATGAACAAAAACGAAAAGGCGGTAATGGCTACGCCAAGCTTTAAAGTCGCATCATAGGGAAAAAATAAAACGACGAGCGGGGCCAGGCCCAAAAAAATTATTGCGGAAAAAAATCTTAAAGTAAAAATGTTGCTGGTGATTTTATTGAGGTTGGCGTTTGGTTCGGAAATCATCTGCACCGTGGTCAAGGTCAAACCGAAATCAACCAAAATTCCGAAAAATTGCAAAAAAGAAATTATAGTGGTGTATCCGCCGTAGCCGTCTTGGCCCAGATATCTCGTCATCATAGCGAGCGCCGCCAAACCTAAAATAGTGGAAAGAATTTTTCCACCGACTTGATAAATCATGTTGTGCGCGACTTGACGGGTGAGAGACATAGCAGGCAACAGTTGACAGTTAACAATTAACAGTTGACTTTTTGAATTATTTTTATTATATCATTTTAAGACCGTGCGTGATAGATTGTAATTTATTGGCCAGATATTCGTCTTAAATAATGGGAGAGGTAAATTGACCCGTGGTTTATTTTTTGATATAATATTAATATAAATAATTTTTAAAGCCCGCGATGAAAATTATAAATAAAAATAAAAAAATTGGTCGGGGGCGAAAATTTTTGTCAGGATTTGTGTTTGCGGCAATCCTGGCTTTTGTTTTTGGTTTTACGCCGCAAAACGCGGAAGCGGCAGTGGCGGGATACACGGCGCAAAAAGTTTCTCAAAGTTACGGCTCGCTGGCTTTGGCTCCGGGCAAAGCCATTACTTTTGAAGCGGCCTTTAAAAACACCGGCACGGTGACCTGGATAAATTCCGGGAGTAATTATAATTCTCTTTATGTTGACAGTCTCGGCCGGCAATTTCGCCATTCATATTGGTATACAATTGAACAGCCGGCAAAAATGTTGGAAACAAAAGTCGCGCCCGGCGGGGTGGCTCATTTCCGTTTTGCTCTCAAGGCCCCGGAACTTTTGGGACTTTACACCATTAAATTAAAATTGGCGGCGGAAAACTTGACATGGATTTCGGGCGGAGTGATTGATTTGCCAATCAATGTGACAAATGGAACGACTGTGACGCAAACTCCGGTCGCGAGTAATCCGACCTCCGCGGCGACGGCTACGGCAGAAAATTTTGGAGCGACAAAATTAATTCAAAGCAGCGCATCGGTGGCTCTCGCGGGGGGCGCTAAAATTAATTTTAACGTAGGTTTTAAAAATATTGGACAAACAGCTTGGGAGACAAGCGGCGGAAATCTTGTTAAACTTTGCGTTGCGGCAAACACTGCGACTGAGGCCTACCGTGATTCAAGTTGGCTCGCGACAGGTTGCCCAGCAGCGGTTTCGTCCACGACTTTACCCGGGCAGATCGGCTATTTCAGTTTTTCTCTCACGGGAAATTTGGGCGGGGATTTTACGCCAACCTTTGTTTTGATGAATAATGATAAAACAATCACTGGCGGAGAAGTGGCGCTGCCGATAAAAATTTCCGGAACGGTTGAAATACCGATTATCGCGCCGGCTCCGGCCGTTCCCGAAACAACTATGCGGGTTGGGCTTTATAACACCACAACCGCGGAAACCATTCGCGCCAACGCCGCTTTTGAACTTCGCGACGCGGAAAATAATTTAATTTTTTCCGTTCCGGCCGGAGTAACAGTCACTGCCGCTTTTAATTTCACGGCCAAAACTTATTCCGCGGCGTTGGAAGGAGTAGTGAGAGATAATTTATCTTATCTAAAATTTATCCCGCCGGATTTGAACACGATTTTTGAAATTACAAGTTTTGAAGACCGTCCGGCTTGGAATACTTCGTTGAATGACAACAAATTTCGCGGAAATTTAGAGTTGCGCTGGAGCGAGGATCGGGAAAAATTATATATGATAAACGAGCTGCCGCTTGAAACATATTTGAAAGGTTTGGCTGAATCATCAAATAATAATCCGGCGGAATATCATCGGGCGCTGGCCATTGCCGCTCGCACTTTTGCCCAATACAACATTAATATCGGCGGAAAACATCCGGCTGGAAATTTTCATTTGAACGCTAGCTCCTACGACCAAGTTTATCGCGGTTACAATGCGGAAATTCGTTTGCCAAATTTTGTGAAAGCCGTGGAAGATACGCGCGGTATAGTGGTAATTTATAATAATGAAATCGTAGTCACTCCATATTTTTCTCAAAGTGATGGGCGAACGAGAGCCTGGGAAGAAGTTTGGTGGGGAACGGGGAAACCGTGGCTTGTTTCGCGGCCAGATCCGAATTGTGCCGGGATGAATCTTTTTGGACATGGCGTTGGACTTTCGGCTCGTGGGGCGCGCGGCATGGCATTAGAAGGAAGTACCTTTGAGCAAATTTTAAAACATTATTACACGGGAGTAGAAGTGAAAAAGATTTATTAGTGTGTGAAATAATAAAAGATATAAAAAATCACCCCGAGATGAGGTGATTTTTTTGATAATTATTTTTCTAAACCGTTCCGCCGGAAGGATTTGATTCTTTAATATGATATTTTCTATCTTCTTCAGCTAGGGCGATAATTTTACTTGCCACTTCGCGGGGATTTGGGACTTCTTCAAAAGTAAATCGGCCAGTCGCACCGGCGGTTTGCACATAGACATTGCCATAATTAAACATTGTTTGCAAAAAGCCCTTGCTTTCACCGGTGACATCTTGGATTTTATATAATTCAAGTTCAGAAATTGTCCGGGAAAAGAGGCGTTGCTCAACATTGATAATTCTGTCATTCGTCACAACCCAAAAATCAAGATAGTAATCAATAAAAGCGGTGAAAGCGACGAGCCAAACAGTCAGATAATAAATACTCGCGAGAAGCATGAGCAGAGGATAGAAGATGGAATTTTGGAAAAGTGAGGGAAAAGCGTTTTGAAAGAAAAAATAAAGTCCGACCGGAATGGCCAAGAGAAAAATAAAAAGAATTAATTGTTTTAGATAAACAATAGTATCACGCCGCAAAAAATAAACTATTTTTTCGTATGATTTTTGGGCGATGAATCTTTTTACGTAAATACTCATAGAGAAAAATTTAAGGTGAAAAAGATTTGCGTCCAGTCAATTGTTTGTATCTCCTGCCAGGTGGCAAAAATAATTATGGCTGCGCCCGCGAGGAAAATATATAAAGTGAAAAAGGCGGCGGAAGTCGGCGGAATAAAGCGTATCAAATGATAAATGGCGAAAAGGGAAAATAAAATAAAAAGACCGAGAAAGATGTAGTAGGCGATGAGGAAGACAGAGAGGGTCATAAATTTAAACTAATTTTTCTTGTAAATTTTGCGGCGGAGCAATCCCGAGATGTTTGTACGCCGTCTCGGTCGCCACTCGGCCTCGCGGGGTGCGGTTTAAAAATCCAAGTTGCAAAAGATATGGCTCATAAACTTCTTCAATCGTGGCTTGTTCTTCGCCGGTTGCCGCCGAAAGGGTGTTCAGGCCGACCGGGCCGCCCTGGAATTTTTTAATAATTGATTCAAGGATTCGGCGGTCAATTTGATCCAAGCCGAATTGGTCAACCCCCAAGTTTTTTAAGGCAACTTCAGCGAGCTCTATTGTTATTATACCATCAGCTTTCACTTCAGCGTAATCGCGGACGCGTTTTAAAATACGGTTTGCGACGCGCGGAGTTTTTCGGGCGCGGCTCGCGAGAAGCTCTATGGCGCCCTCATCAATTTTTATATTTAAAATTTTGGCGCTACGGTTAATAATTTTTCCAATGTCCGCGTCTTCATAAAAGTTTAAATGATAGGTCGCGCCAAAGCGGTCGCGGAGCGGCGAGGAAATCATGCTGACTTTTGTCGTGGCGCCGATAATTGTGAAGCGCGGTAAATCGAGCCGCACGGTTCTCGCCCCCGGCCCTTTTCCAATTACCAGATCCAATGCGTATTCTTCCATGGCCGGGTATAAAACTTCTTCGATCACTTTATTCAGACGATGGATTTCATCAATAAACAAAATATCGCCTTCACCGAGATTGGTGAGAATTGCCGCCAGGTCGCCGGCGCGCTCAATCGCCGGACCGGAAGTGATGCGGATCTGGGCGCCCATTTCATTTGAGATGACGTGGGCCAAAGTTGTTTTCCCAAGGCCGGGACAGCCGTAAAGCAGGACATGTTCAATCGGCTCTTTTCTTTTTTTCGCCGCGGAAATAAAAATTTCCAGATTTTTTTTAATCTGTTCTTGGCCAATATATTCAGCCAAAACTTTCGGCCGGAGCGTCGCGTCAAACGCTTGGTCTTCATTTTGTTCTTTTGGGGTGACAATTCTTTCGTCAGGCATATTTTTATTCTCCAATTTTATCTTATTTCTCCCTTTTTGGCAATAAAAAAACCGCCCCATTTCTCCTGGGACGGTTATGGACCAAGGCTACTCACCACCCCAAGTCAGGGTTCGTGAGGTCGAGCTTCGTCTCCTTGAGGTTCGCAAGAATCTCCGTGGCCGAGAGGCCGGCAAGGTCGGCAGGCGAAAGGTTGTCTTTTTTTGCGAGACCAAGAAGTTCTTGGTCACCCAAGAGCGCGATGAAGAACACGGGATCGAGGTGGGGTGCGATTTTCTCAAGCGCCCGATAGACTCTCTCGATCAAGGAAATGATTTCCGTCCGGCGGTTCACGACGTTGTAGATTTTTCCGTACATGATTTCCTTGACTCGAGTGAGCCGCATCGCCTCTTCGCACAGCCCGAAAGAAATCCGGCCGGCCGCCTTTGATTCAAGACAGAGCGCCCGAAGGCATTTTGCCGTACGTGAGCGATATCCCTTGCCGAACCACTGGGCTAGTCCGACCAGTTCGGGATAGTCCGATGGGTTCAAACAATCACCCCGTTCAAAGACGTCGTGATAGTCGGCCCAGAAGTAGTCAATCTTGTCGGTGTGCATGGCGAGGGCGCTCTCTTCCGACTCGCACGTTTCGGTGCCAAACTGGCCGTCGCCGCGCGAGTGATCCCGGAGACAGAGAAGTGTCTGGTGTGTGAGGTTTAAACCGCGGCCGCGGCGTTCCACTTTTTGAGCGATGACGACACCTAGAATTTCGTGGCAGATTTTTTTTCCGGAAAGCCGAGAGAGGGTGACTTCGCCCGTGTGACCGAAAGGGGTGTGGCCTATGTCATGGCCAAGACCCGCGGCGTGCGTGAGATCGGGGTGGAGACCAAGTAATTTGGCGACCGGCACAGCAAGTCCCGCTACGCCGAGCGAATGGGAAAGGCGCCGCCGGATGTGTGTGTTCGGCTCAAGTGGTCGGACCTGGGTTTTGTCGCCCCCTCGCCGTAGCGCCCGGCAGTTCATGATCTTTGAAACATCAATTAGATAGGGCGAGACAACGTTCGAGGGATCCATGAGCCAACCATCATCGTCCTCGGACTCGGGATAACGCCGTCTGGCGTCTTCGTCTCGCGTTGCGCGATCGGCTAGGACATTCTGGCACGAAGCAAGTTCGTGATCCATTTTTATCTTTCCTCCTTTTTTCAAGGAACGATCTGGCTATCTTAGAAGAAGTAGAATAAAAAAGCAATAAAAAAGAGCCGTACCCGCAGGTCGTGCTCTGTTGTTTTTTGTCGAACCTCCTCTATGGAAAAATAGTCCTGTCGCGGTACTCTCGTGGCGCGATGATCCCGTACGCGGAGTCTGTCAGGTGAGTCGTCATCGGGATCATGAGGCCGAAAGAGTCCAGTTCAGGATCTTCGGGGTGTCTTGGTTCGCGAAGGTGAGCGACCAAGATTTCGGCGTCAGGGTTATCTCTAAACGGTGCGATTTCACGGTATATTTCCCTGGACCGGGGATTCCAAGGAAACTTTTGGAATGTACCGAGAAAAGTAACCTTCCAAAACAGAGGATTCCCCTCCCAGTGCCGGTCTGCGTGGTGTAGCGGCACAGGGAAACGGAACTGTCTTTCTCCGAGATCCGCGCCGTTCGCCCGGCCAAACCATTGGACGAAAGTTTCTCGGATCGGCCGACTCGATGCCGAGAGAGGTTCGACCAGAAGAGTCGGGACGTCTACGTTCTTCTCGCAGACCGTCTGTTCTGGCTTCACGGGTTCACTAGCACTCATCTCCCCCTCCTTCTTCTAGCGGCTTTGCCGCTGATGTTCACTCGGATCACGGGTACGGAGTCGGGAATCTTGAAGATCTCGTTGTCGCAGGTTCGCAAGGCGTTGCCGTTCGGATTCGCGACTCTCAAGAAGAGGTTACTCGCCCGGAGCCAGTCGCCGTCCCGCCGGCGACTATATCCCTTGCCAGGCAGAACAGCGAAGTTCTGTCCTGGTTCGAGGTCAGAAAAGGTCAGCGTTTCGTTCTCCATACAGCCCTCCTCTGCCGCCTATTTTCTGCTTGCTCCCAGATACATCAGAAACCGTTGCCATTTTTCGGGTGAGAGTTGAGCCCAGTAGGTGCCGTGGCAATTTGTACATTCGGCAAGAACCTGGCGCGTATTCCATCGGTATTGCGGAGGGTTAGCGAATCGCCAACGGTGACGACTATCGCCGCAGGGGCCCTGAGCTTCTTCAACCGAAAGTTCTCGTGAGTCGCTCATTGGCTCCTCCTTTCTTTTGACGAGGATGTTTTTATGGCGACTTTATATATTAAAAGATAATAATAAAAAAAGCAACCCCATAAGAGGGGCAGAGTCAAAATAAAATTTATAGTTTTCTAAATGCCCGGGGAGGGACTCGAACCCTCACGACCTTTCGGTCACAAGATTTTAAGTCTTGCGTGTATACCATTTCACCACCCGGGCAAATTATTTTTTATCCTATCACTTCTTTTTAAACCAATCAAGTAATTTTTCTAGTGGCCAAGGGGGCGGAAGCCCCTTTTAAATTAAAATTGACACACCTATGTATTGGTGCCGAGCGAACAACTACTTTTTTTTCGAATGGAAAAATTTTAGCAAAACATCAAGGGGTTGCGTGTTCAAGATATCCTTCCTTGTTGCCCAGCCGCGGCGCGCTTGAGCAACGCCGTACTCCATTAGATCAAGTTGATTTTTGTTGTGCGCGTCGGTATTGATTACCATTTTTACGCCGAGGCCAACGGCCTTTCTAATATCTTCATCGCGTAAATCTAGGCGATCAAAAAATGCGTTGATTTCCATAGCCACGCCAAATTCCTTCGCGGCTTTTAAAATTTTGTCCAAATTAATTTCATATGCCGGCCTTCCAAAAATGACCCGGCCGGTAGGATGAGCAATAACATTAACATTTTTATGTTTCATGGCGCGGATAATTCGCGCGGTCATTTTTTCTTTGGACAAATTAAAATGATCATGCACCGCGGCCAAAACAATATCCATTTTTTCCAAAATATTGTGCGGTAAATCAATGTCCCCACCGGCGGAAATATTTGTCTCGGCGCTTTTCAAAATTTTTATCCCAATTTTTTTCTTGGCAAACTCGGCGTTGATTTTATCAATTTCTTTAATTTGCCGCAAAACTTTTTTTTCATCCATGGCGTTCGCGATACGCAGAGTTCCGACATGATCAGAAATGGAAATATATTCATAGCCCAATTTTTTTCCGGCCAGCGCCATTTCTTCTATGGTGTTTAGCCCATCGCTCCCTTTTGTGTGAACATGCAAATCGCCGCGGATATCGTTGTAGCCAATTATTTTTGGCAGAGTATTTTTTTGTGCCGCTTCAATTTCTCCGCTCGCTGTTCTAAGTTCCGGCTCCATCCATTCCATTCCTAAAATTTTATAAATTTCTTCCTCGGTTTTTCCTCCCAAGTTTTTCTTGCCGCGAAAAATTCCGTATTCATTAAGTTTCAAACCTTTTTTGATGGCAATTTTTCTGATTTCAATATTATGATTTTTGTCACCGGTAAAATATTGTAGAGCCGAACCATAATCTTCGGGCGGGAGAATTCGAACGTCGGCTTGGATGCCGGATCTTAATCTAACAGTAGTTTTTGTCGGACCGCGGGCAAGAATTTCCGCGACCTCGGGCATTCGCGTAAAAATTTTCATAACTTTTTCCGGATGTTTCGCGGTGATTAACGTGTCAATGTCGCCAATCGTTTCTTGGCGGCGGCGAATTGAGCCAGCGGTTTGAACTTTATCCACGCCGGGAATTTTCCGAAGCCGCGCTTCAATCTCTCGCGCCATTGGCAGAACATGACCAAGTAAAAATCTTCCGGTATTTTTTTTATGAAATTCAAGACCGCGCAAAATTTTCTCCTGGCTTTGGGCGCCAAAGTGCGGCAGGGCGGCGATTTTTCCCGCGAGAGCCGCTTTTTCCAAATCGGCCACGTTTTTTATTTTTAATTTTTTATACAAGACCTGGATAGTTTTTGGCCCAACCCCCAAAACCGAAGTCAGCTCGTCAATATCAATAGGCAAAGATTTTTTTAACTGTTTGTAAAGTTTCAGTTGGCCGGTTTTTAAAAGTTCCTCAATGTGGAACGCCGTATTTTTTCCTACCCCGGGAATTTTTTCCAAGGCCCCAAGCCCGCCGGTTTCATAAATCTCAGCCACGTTTCGTCCGAGCGATTCCAAACTCGCCGCGACTCGTTCGTAAGCGCGCGGCTTAAAGGGCACCTCTTGAATTTCATAGAGAATGGCAATCTCTCGGAAAATTTTGGCGATCTCTAAATTGGTCATATTATCTTATTATACCAAAAAAAGACCCGAAGGTCTTTAATGATTTCCGAACAATAAGCGGGCGGAGAGAATCTCACTACTCGTCCTGCCTCGGCAGGACTGCGTTTTAAAACCCTGCGGTTTTAATATTTCCGCAAATCGGGAAACTCCCGTTTCCCGACCCCTTCCCAGTTCGCTTCTGCTTTTGTTAAAAAATTGAATTTAGAAAAGCCGTTGAGACCTTGATGAAAGTTCCGACCAATAAGCGGGCGAGCAGAATCGAACTGCCGTCTTGTCCTTGGCAAGGACACATAATAGCCACTATACGACGCCCGCTTGCTGACCGGAAATTTATTCTACAAATATAGCAACAACTTTTTTTGATGTCAATAATTTGTTTGACTTTTTTATGCTTTAGCCCTATCCTCTTTATAGGGGAGGATACAAAGCATGTCAAAGGACACGGCGCGTGTAGAGTGCGAGAATTGCGGAGGAAGCGGGCAGAAATTTTCTCACGACGGGCGTTGTTCCGCCTGCGACGGCAAGGGTTGGAAGCAAGGTTTTTTCGGTGGGGAAAAGGTCTGCGGTCGATGTGATGGTTCGGGTCGTGGGGGTTCGGTGTACATTGAGTGTTCCGCCTGCGACGGCAAGGGTTACAAGGTGGAAATTCACGCCTTCTGCGACGATTGCAGGGTGGATATGGGGCGAGGGAGTGGAAGCAAGTGCGATCGCTGCGGCGGATCGTCCAAACCCGATTGGTAATTCTGACATAGCCAGTAGTAATGAGGGCCAAAGATCAAGGCCCTCTTTTTTTATATTCCTTTTATCTTTTTCCACCAGTTTCCCAAAGTTCCGGATTTGATTCCGAGACCGACTAAAGTTAGGCCAAGCAGACCCGTGGCCGCGCCGAGATATAAATTGATGTCGTTTTTTCCGTCTTTTGTTGAAGCGTTAGCAATTGATAAATTAATTTCCCCGGACGGCGCCTTGATTATTAAATCCGTTTCGTAGCGCGGTAAAAGCCGGAAGCCGGTTTTGGTTTGGCTCACAATTCCTACAGTTTCGATTTCGTCGCCAATATCAATTTTTGGTTTGGGAAAACTCAAAGTTGATTTGAAATAAATTTTTAATTCTCCATCGTCATCGGCAAAATATAAATTGCTGCCGCTTTTTTCTGTAAGTTCGCCGGTGGCCGAGATCAAACATCCTTCCAACCCCTCCTCAACTTCAGAAAGCTTAATTGGAATTCGTGAGGCTGGTGCTTGGTTTTCCAAAACCTTGATATCAGATTGCTCGGAAACTTTAACACGCTTCTCACCGCCCGATTCCGATAAAATTCCGGTGATTTCCACAAGGTCGCCGAGTTTTAATTCCGGAAAATTTTTGCTATACATATATATCTGTATTCCGGGACAGCCAGTGGGGGTGGCAATATAGAAAATTTGGCTGCCCAAAATTCCCGGTTCGACAATCACTTGGCCCGTGACTCGCGCGCCGTCATTCAAATCAAGATTTCTGATATCTTCAAGAGTTGTTTCTGTAAAAGTTGTAGATTTTTTGGCAGAGGTTGAGCTGGATTTTTTCGCGGCTTTTTCTTGAAATTGAAAAATATTTTCCGCGGCCGGTGTCAGCCGTGTTGTCCACTTAAAATTTCCGTCATCGCCCCGCGCCCATGACGCACCCTCAGGAACTTCGTCGTAACTTGTTTCAAAAAATATTTCGCCGTCCGGGTCCAAGAGCCGCGCCGCGTCGTAGGTGTTATTGAACGCCAATTTTGTCTCGGATTTTTTAAAAATTAAAAATTGCCCGGGTGAAATTATTGTCCCTTCGGGAATTTTGTATGGCCGGCTACCGCCCTCGTCGTCGTCAAGTTTCCAGCCGGAAAGATCAATTGGTTCAATGTCAATATTTTTAATTTCAAGCCACTCGGCATCGTCAGAACCTTTAGGATTTGGCAGAACTTCATTGATAAAAATTAATTGTTCGTCGGGCGGAAGAATGTCGGCCGCGCCGTCGTGATTCGTGACGATGATAAATTGTTCGGCCGTGTCCACGGCACCCGCCGCGTCTTTAACAGTTAAAATTATTTTGTATTTTCCTGGCGTGGAATAAATGTAGTTTGCATTCGCACCCGCGGCCTCGCCTCCGTCGCCAAAATTCCAAGAAAAAATTAATTCATCGCCGTCCGGATCGGTGGAATCAGATCCGTCAAAATTTATTGCCTCGCCGATTTCCGCGCCCTCGGGAGCGGAGATGGCCGCGGCCGGAGTTTGATTTTTACGAGTGATGATGTTTTCTTTTCCTGGAGTTGGAGTTGAAGTCCAAAAATAATTTTCCGTTTCACGGGCAAAAGATTCGTCTTCCGCCGCCGCGCCGGAGTATTCAAGCGTTCCGACAAGCGCGCCGTCGGGAGAAAATATTTTTGCCGATTCCGCGCCGGAATTATTTAAGGCAATGCCAGTTGTCTTTCGGTAGAGAACAAAAAATTCTTTTGGTTTTAAAATTATGGAAGTGAAGTCGCTGGCTTTGATAGTATATCTTTTAGAACTCGCGTCGCCGATTTTCCAGCCGGTCAAATCAATGTCTGTCGCGCCAACATTTTTTAATTCAATAAATTCTCCCTGGGTGTCGTCGCCTTTGGGGTTCGGCAAAACTTCGTTGATAATAATATCGTGCGAATAAGCGCCGTTCGGATTTTGTTGCAGCCCTCCGGCGTTTGAAGATCCTCGGGTCGGAGTTGTGACAGAAAAATCATTAAAATCATTAGTGGAATTTTGTCCGTCGGTTTTTCTGGCCGTGGAATTTGGATCGGGAGCGGCCGGAGCGTTGTCTCCCGCGTCGCCGTCGTCCCAATTTCCATAAGCGATTTGGTCAATGATAATGCCGGCAGGGTCTTTTAGAACAATCGTGTCTCCAGAATTATTTAAGAGGCCCTTGGGCCTTTCCAAAACAAAAAATCCAAGCGGGCCGATTGAGCCGGAAAGAGTGGTCGCGGTTTCTCCGCCGTCTTCGACTTTCCAATTATTTAAATTTATGGTCGCGCTTCCGGGATTATAAAATTCAATCCATTCCACTTCGCCATCAGTTGGATCGGCGACAAGTTCATTTATCAAAAGTGCCCCGACCGGCCAGGAAGGGGGAGACGAAGGAGTGGTTTCCTCTGGAGTACTCACCCCGCCGGTTTCTTCGGATGGCGGAGTCGTGATGGTATTCGCGGAATTTTTTGTTAAAGTTGTGGTCACGGAAAAATCAGCAAGATCATTATTAGTATCTCCGCCGTCAATTTTTCTTGCCACGGAATTTGGGTCGCTGGCCTTTGGTGCGTTGTCGGCAACATCTCCATCATTCCAATTTCCGTAAGCGACTTGGTCAATAATTGTCCCGTCGGATTTTTTTAAAATAATAATGTCGCCGGAATTATTCAGTTTGCTTGAAGTAAAATCAATGGTTTGAAATCCGTCGGCCGTTATGGTGGTGCCGAGCGTCACGATTGTTCCAACCCCATCTTCCACTTTCCAGCCAGTTAAATCAATATCAGAATCTTTGTTGTTAAAAATTTCAATCCATTCTTCGCCTTCGGCCGGGTCGGAAACAAATTCGTTAATCACAACGTCGCCGGGATTTATTTCTGTCGGCGGCGGCGGAGCGGCACAGTCAGCCGGGCAACTTAAATAATCTTCTCCAGCTTCACAAACAAGATTTCCGCAAATTGGTCCGGAAGGTGGCGGAGTAGCTGAGGACGGTGTTCCTTTTTCTGTTGCACCCGCATCAAAACCACTTGAAGAGGTGGCGGTGTGCCAGTTAATTGCGAGCGAACCATCGCCGGGCACATCGTTTCTTTCCATAGAATATTTATTTGTGTTATCGCCCGCTAGTGGAACGCCGCTCCCATCGTCAGCCCGATCAATTTCCGCGTTGGTTGAATCTTTTAAAATTAATAAAAGCTGAGTGTTGGGAAGCGAGACGCTTGTGGTTACCAAATTCGGCGCAATATTTAATTTAGAACTTGAGTCAGTTTCTAAATAGTTGGAGATTAGAAAATAACCGTGAGCTGGTATTATTGTATAAGAAGCAGCAATTGTAATCGCGCCTCCACTTGTGGCAGCACCTTCAATTGTCCAGCCGGACAAATCTATGTCGGCATCAGTCGTATTTTTTAGTTCAATCCATTCGTCGGCAGTTGATGCGGTTGACCCCATCCACATTATTTCGTTGATAACAATATCGCCGCTTGCCGCCAAAGAATTTTTTCCAAAAATAAAAAATCCCCCTGCAACGATTAGGATAATTAAAAAAGAACGCAAAATTTTCCCTCGCATAGCCCTCCTTGATTTTTGGTTAAAAATAAATTAAGATTATACTACAGTTTAATTTTAGCAAATTTTTTGCCGAAATAAAATTTATGCCCGGGTGGCGGAACTGGTATACCCCGTCATCCGACGGGGCAAGCGCGCCCCGACTCTACTCATTTTGGGCAGGTGGTGAAACTGGCAGACACGCAAGCCTTAGGAGCTTGTGCTCGAAAGAGCTTGAGGGTTCAACTCCCTCCCTGCCCATTTAGAAAATAAGAAGTGAGGGTTCTTGCAAGAGATCGCGGGCTTTGCCCGTACACCGTAAAATGCACGGCTAGGGATGGCGCCAGGGCGCTTCGAGTCCCACCCCGGGCATTTTTTGATACAAAATATTTCGGCTGACGGGGTTGACAAAAATATAATTTTGATATAATTTAATATGTCAGGTTGTAATGGGGAGGAAGAAGGAGGGTTAGGATGAGTGGGCTTCCAAAAGTACTCGTGGTAGAGGATCATTCGGCGTGGCAGTCGTACTTTGTCCGCGAGTTTGCGGGTTGGGCTACGCTTCTGCAGGCTCGTACGGTCGAAGAAGCAAGGCGGCTCTTCTCGGAACATCCCGACGTTCGGATTGTTGCTCTGGATGGTTGCTTGCGTCGTGTCCCGGGCAACAAGCCCGACACATTGCCGCTCATTGACGAGCTTCGTTTGACCTTCGGCGGTACGGTGATTGCTATGTCGAGCGACGGGAAATTCCGGCACATGATGGTGGAGGCCGGTTGTACTTTTGAAATCAACGGCAAGGAAAAATTGCCGGAGGAAGTCAGGCGTCTGCTCGCCGGCGGTTAGCGCGGCGGAGGGAGGAGAAAAATGAAAGTCAAAAATCAGGGAGAGTGGGAGCGGGTACTCGAGGCAAACCCCGAGGATAGTTACGGGGGGCGGATTCTCCGTTTCGCCGAGCGTTGGGCTTTGCGGATGGAAGCGCGGCTCGCGAGCGGATTCGAGGCGATGGGAGACATCGCCCTGGAGACGAAGGACGAGACCAACCTTCGCCTCACGGACATCCAGCTCTGCCAGGCGGTCGTTGCTTTGGCCAAGCACTGGGAACACGGCGCGGATCTCAAGGTGTGGTATGGCAAGCGGCGGCAGGCCGGCGAGGAAAGGACGTGCACATGAACCCCAATTGGGGACTCGTTATCGCCGCGACGATCTCCGCGGTTCTCTCGGACGTTTCGCTCGCGATCGGGCTGTACCGGTTGAAGCTCAAACAGCCAGGCGTCGTTCCGTTCGTCATCGGGTTCTTCGTTCTTCTCGCGTTGACGATCTTTTTGGCCTGGCTCGAGAAGAGGAAGCGCGGCGAGGAGTTGCGCAACCTGCGTTGAGAGGGAGGAGGATTGGATGGGGATCAAAGAGTTTTGGGAGGAACGGTCGGTGCTCGGCAAGGAGCTGACCGTCGCGTTGCTCGGAGGAGCGGCCGCGATTGTCTTCGCGCTCATCTGCGGGACAGAGGACTGGATCGCACTCCGGTTCGGCCTCACAGTCATGGTCGCTCTCGTGGCCGTGGTCGTCTTGGGGCGAATCGCCCGCTGGTTCAAGAGTCTGCGGAGCTGACGGCGAGCCGTTAGAAAAATATGGAGGGACAAGTGGGAAGCTTTCGGGCAACCCACTTTTTTATTACGCAAAAACGCGAAAGACCGCAAGGGAGAGAAAATAAAAAATTCCCCTTGACATCTTTTTTGAGTAGTATTAAAATACTAATGTACTAAGAAAACGGAGGAAGTTGTCCACATTTTATCCAGAGTTACACCTGACAATTTTTCTCTGATATTGGGCAAAATATGGTAAAACAAGTTTTAACTTATAAGTTCCCGAGTGGCTAACCTATTTTTTGGTCGTACCAAGCCGCTCGGAAAGAGCGGTTTTTTAGTCCTTTTTCCAAAAATTTAAAATTATTTTTTGCTCCCGCCTCTGGTCTCTAAATAAAACGAGAGGCGAGAAACAGAAAAAAATTGTTCGTTGACAATTGAATAAAAGAGCATCTTAATACCCAACATAAGAAAGAGAACCAAAAAAGTAAATGAGAATTGTAAAATGTATGTTTTAACAATTCTTGTGGTTAGATATAAGGGCGTATGGTGGATGCCTAGACACTAAAAAACGATGAAGGACGCAGTAGCCTGCGATAAGCTTCGGGGAGGTGGCAAGCAACCTTTGATCCGGAGATCTCCGAATGGGGTAACCCGGTCCGATTGAAGATCGGATCATCGCTATCTAAATTCATAGGGTAGCGAAGGCAACCCGGTGAAGTGAAACATCTCAGTAACCGGAGGAAAAGAAACAAAGTTACATTCAAATATCTTTGCGAGCTTTCGCAGAGATATTTGTGTGTTTCCATTCCCCAAGTAGTGGCGAGCGAACGGGGAAGAGTCAAAAACCTTATTAGTGTTTTAGTGGATGGCCGGGAGTCGCAAGATTTTTGGCCGCTGCTAATTAAAGGTTTGGGCCGTTGCTAATAAGGATACGCGAGTCAGTTGCGATTGTCTTCCCAATAAGACAGGCAAGGGAAAAGCCCGAGCAATCGGGACAGCTTTCCTAGAAGAACTCCTGTGGAAACAGGGACCAGAGAAGGTGAAAGTCCTGTACTCAAAAGGAGCTGTAATCTTGCTGTGATTGACTTAAGTACCACGGGCCTCGTGAAATCCCGTGGGAAGCCGGCACGACTATGTGCCAAGACTAAATATTTTTTAGTGATCGATAGTGAACTAGTACCGTGAGGGAAAGGTGAAAAGCAGGCCGGTTAGGCCGATGAAAAGTACCTGAAACCATACGCTTACAAGGAGTTGCGGCCCGCAAGGGTTGCAGCGTTCCTATTGAAGAATGAGCCAACGAGTTTGCTGTGCGTGGCTTGGTTAATCTCCCATGGAGAGGAAGCCGAAGTGAAAGCGAGCCTTAATAGGGCGTTTGTCGCGCACACGAGACCCGAAACCGGGTGAGCTAGCCATGACCAGGGTGAAGGTCCGAGAAATCGGACTGGAGGCCCGAACCCACATGCTGTGCAACACATGGGGATGAGTTGTGGCTAGGGGTGAAATTCCAATCGAACTCGGTAATAGCTGGTTCTCCCCGAAATAGCTGTAGGGCTAGCCTCGGATATACAATATAGGGGTAGAGCACTGAATGGTTCAATTCGACGAAAGTCGATTGCACCAATCAAACTCCGAATACTATATTTTTAGTCCGGGAGTCAGACTGTGAGGGCTAAGCTTCACTAGTCAAAAGGGAAACAGCCCAGATCGTCGTCTAAGGTCCCTAAATCCGAATTAAGTGTTAAAGGTGGTGGAAAGACTCAAACAACTAGGAGGTTGGCTTAGAAGCAGCCATCCTTTAAAGAAAGCGTAACAGCTCACTAGTCGAGTTTTTCTGCGTCGAAAATAATCGGGACTAAATTCGGTACCGAAGACACGGGATCTACGATTTATCGTAGATCGGTAGGGGAGCTTTCTCGAGTCAGTGAAGTCGCATCCGTAAGGAGCGGTGGAGGCTCGAGAAGTGAGAATGTTGGCATAAGTAACAAAAACTCTGATGAAAACTCAGAGCACCGATAGTCCAAGGTTTCCTGGGCAACGCAAATCGACCCAGGGTTAGTCGATCCTAAGCCGAGGCCGAAGGGCGTAGGCGATGGAAGAGCAGGTTAATATTCCTGCACCTCCGTATTTTTGTCTGTAAGTGCGCTTCTATGTGGCAAGAGAGTGATTTGGTTACGCGCTTGGGCCGTTCCGATTTATCGTGGACGGTTCATAGGTGAAGCCGCAAGGTGGAGCCGATTCTTGCAAAGTAGGGGCCTAGAAAAGCTTATGGACGTTAAGGATACGGAGACCGTACCGTAAACCGACACAGGTGGACAAGGCGGGAAGCCTAAGGTGTACGGGAGAACCCTCGTTTAGGAACTAAGCAAAAAAACTAGGCGTAACTTCGGAATAAGCCTTGCCTCGAGCAATCGAGGCTGCAATAAAAATATCTCAAGTGACTGTTTACCAAAAACACAGGTCCCTGCAAAGCCGCAAGGCAACGTATAGGGGCTGATGCCTGGCCAGTGTCAGAACGTTAAGGGGAGAGGTCATCTGTCGCAAGACAGGGCAGCCTTGAACTTAAGCGCTGATGAACGCCGGCGATAACTATAATCGTCCTAAGGTAGCGAAATCCCTTGTCGGGTGAGTTCCGACCCGCACGAATGGCATAACAACTTGAGAACTGTCTTAACGAGGGACCCGGTGAAATTGCAAGAGGGGTGAAGATGCCCTTTACCCACGGCTAGACGAAAAGACCCCGTGAAGCTTTACTACAACTTGATATTGGATTAAGACTAAATATGTTCAGCGTAGGTGGGACCCGCAAGGGGCCAATGAGACACCACCCTTATTTAATTTTAATTCTAATCTCGGACCGTAATCCGGTTCGGGAGACAGTGTCTGGTGGGTAGTTTAACTGGGGCGGTTGCCTCCTAAAAAGTAACGGAGGCGTTTACAAAGGTTGGCTTAGCCCGGATGGAAACCGGGCTGGACGCGTAAAGGCACAAGCCAGCTTTACTCAAAGACTTACAAGTCGCTGAGTTGCGAAAGCATAACTTAGTGATCCGACGATCCAATATAGGATGGTCGAAGCTCAACGGATAAAAGCTACTCCGGGGATAACAGGCTGATCTCCCCCAAGAGTCCATATCGACGGGGAGGTTTGGCACCTCGATGTCGGCTCATCGCATCCTGGGGCTGGAGAAGGTCCCAAGGGTTTGGCTGTTCGCCAATTAAAGCGGTACGCGAGCTGGGTTCAGAACGTCGTGAGACAGTTCGGTCTCCTATCTGTCGTGGGCGCGGAAATTTGAGAAAACTCTTCCCTAGTACGAGAGGACCGGGAAGGACGAACCTCTAGTGTACCAGTTGTCCTACCAAGGGCATAGCTGGGTAGCTACGTTCGGCAACGGATAAGCGCTGAAAGCATCTAAGTGCGAAGCCGGTTTCAAGATTAAATTTCATTAGACCCCTTGAAGAACACAAGGTTGATAGGCGGTAGGTGTAAGATCCGCAAGGATTTGAGCCGAGCCGTACTAATAGGTCGATTCTAACCACAAGAATTGTGCAAACATACAAAAATAAATTTCAAGCGTTTTTAGCTTGAAATCCCGGTGCTACTAGCGAAGGGGCCACACCCGATCCCATCCCGAACTCGGAAGTTAAGCCCTTCAGCCCCGATGATACTCTTTTGGGGAAAGTAGGACAGTGCCGGGTTTTCAAGTTAAAAACAAAAAAATCGTCCGAGATTGCTTCGGGCGGTTTTTTAGTCTTGAAAATATTTTGTGAATCAGGTAATCTTACATGTAAGTGAGTAAAACAAGCGCCGAGGGAGCCTTAAAATATTTTTTAAAAATATATGACTCAAGTTGTTATTTTAGCGGCGGGCAAGGGAAAAAGAATGGGAGTGGGCCTGCCAAAAGTTTTACGTGAAGTCGGAGGCAAAACCATGATTGAGCGAGTCGTGGATTCGGTTTTGAAATCGGGCGTGACGGGGCGGCCGGTGGTTGTGGTTGGATATGGAACGGAAATTATTAAAAAATATTTAGGGACAAGTTGCAGTTATGTTTTGCAAGCAGAGCAGCTGGGAACGGCTCACGCGGTTTCTTCGGCGGAGAGTTATTTGGTCGGAGTAGATAATATTATTGTGATAAATGGGGACGTCCCATTTTTACGTCCGGAAACTTTGGTAAAACTCGCCGCGGCGCACGAAAAAAATCAGGCGGCGCTTACAATGGTGACGCTTCGCCTTCCGGACTTTGGAGAGTGGCGGAATACTTTTTATGATTTTGGCAGGATAGTTAGAAATTCGTCGGGGGAGGTGGCTGCCATTGTGGAAAAAAAAGACGCGACGCCCGAACAGCTGGAAACAGCGGAAGTTAATCCGTCATTTTTTTGTTTTAGGGCGGATTGGCTTTGGGAAAATTTAGCAAAAATAAATTGCGATAATGCTCAAGGAGAATTTTATATTACCGATCTTGTAAAGATGGCCATTTCAGAAAATTTTAAAGTTGAAACTTTGGTAACCGATGATCCGACCGAAGCCGTGGGGGTCAACACACCGGAGCAACTGGGCTTAGCGCAATCGTTAATAGAAAAATAAAAATATGCGTTACATCAGCGACTTGCATATTCACTCAAAATATTCTCGCGCTTGTTCGCCGCGGCTTATTCCGGAAATTATTGCGGAATGGTGCCGGAAAAAAGGCGTGGACATTGTTTCGTGCGCGGACTTTACTCACCCAAGATGGTTTGCTGAATTAAAAAGCAAATTGAAATTGGCGCCGAATGGTTTGTATGAATTAGTGGAAGATAAAAATCAGGCTGTGCGGCCGGTTTATTTTTTTATTTCCACGGAAGTAAGTTGTATTTATTCAAAGGGTGGAAAATGTCGGCGGCTGCATATTATTATTTTCGCGCCAACGCTTGAAGTCGCGGCAAAAATTAATGCGAAGTTGGGGACACTCGGGAAATTGGCTTCTGACGGTCGGCCGATTTTGGGATTGGACGCAAAAAAACTTGCGGAAATTATTTTTGAAATTGATGAGCGATGTATGATAATTCCGGCGCACGCTTGGACGCCGTGGTTTGCTATTTTTGGATCCAAGTCGGGATTTGATTCAATGGAAGAATGTTTTGATGAATTGACCCCAAAAATTTACGCGATAGAAACCGGGCTCTCTTCGGATCCGGCGATGAATTGGAGATTAAAAAAGTTGGATAAGATAACTTTAGTCTCGCATTCGGACGCGCATTCGCCGGAAAATATTGGACGCGAAGCGGACGTTTTTGAAATCGGTGATAAAGTAAAAAATTTTTATGATGAAATTTGCCGGATCATCCGGAAAAAAGATAAAAAAAAATTTTTATACACCGTGGAATTTTATCCGGAAGAAGGAATGTACCATGTTGACGGGCACCGGGCCTGCAAAGTTAAAATGACGCCGCAAGAAACAAAAAAACGAAAAGGAATTTGTCCGGTTTGCGGGCGGCCAGTGACGGTTGGTGTATTAAATCGAGTGGAAGAATTAGCTGATCGGCCGGAAGGCGAAAGACCGGAGAATGCCATTGATTATAAAAGTTTGGTGGGGTTGGACGACGCGATTGCCGAAGCGCTAGGAGTTTTTGGCCGGCGCACGAAAGCCGTAACGCGTGAATATGAAAATTTAATCAGTAAAGGCGGCAGTGAATTTCGGGTACTTCTGGATTTATCTTATGAAGAATTAGCCAAAATTACCTTGCCGGAAATTGTGGAAGCTATCCGCCGAAATCGAGAAGGAAAAGTAAAAATTGAGCCGGGCTACGACGGAGTTTATGGAACAGTGAGATTATTTAATGATAAAGAAAAAGAAAAAATAAAACAGGAAACACTTTTTTAAAAAAGAGAAAACCCCGCAATGAATGCGGGGTTATTAATTTTCAGCCGCTCGGACTTCGTTCCCGACTCGTCTTCGCGGGAAAATTAATAAAAAAAACTTCTCCGTGCGCACGCAGGAGAAGTTTTTTAAACGTTATCTTCGTTTTTTCTTAGTCGCTTTTCGTTTTTTTGCTGGTTTTCTTTTCGCGACTTTCTTTTTTGCTTTCTTTTTTGCCATGTTGGTTCACCTCCTTCTTGGAAAAGATAAAATGAAAATTTTTTAAATATAACTTTATTATACAGCACTTTTTTGTTGTCAACAAGGAAAAAAGGGCAAAGATGTGGATAACTTCCGATTTTCCGTGAGCGCAGCGAATTTGGAAAATCGAGAACCCCTTCACTAATTTTAGAAAATATTGTTAATAGAAAAAATATTTTTTTCATTTTAAAATATTAATTGTCGGAAAAACATAAAATAAAATTAGTGAAGGGGTTAATTATTTGTAGATAAATTTTCAACGGCAAAAGCCTAGAAAATTTAAACAAATAAATAAAAAATCCCGCGTTGTTTCTTTAAAAAACAAACGCGGGCTAAGGTTTCGGTGTCCGCCGGCAGCGTTTTGTCGGGTCCCAGATTTCTCTGAATTTTTCCGCCACCTCGCGACGGAGTTCGTCGGAATTTACCGCCGCAGAGAAATAGCCGAGATCAACTTTCGTGGCATCGGGGAGGACCAACTCCACGCGTGATTTCTTCGTGGCGTTTTCCCAGGAGCCGGAGGAGGAAATGTAAAAAGTGGGACGTTCCCACCACTCCGGACGGGCACTCTTTAGCGCCTGCTTCTTTTTTTGGCGAGCGCTCATTTGTTCCTCCTTATAAAGTAATAAAACAATAATTTTATTTTTATGTCAAGAGTAAGATATTTAAGTAACTAGTAATCAGTAAATGGTAATTAAAAAAAATCCCACACTTCAGTGAAGAGTGTGGGAGCCGTCCGAGTCGGCCGAAGCCAGCCGGGCGGGAAAGTTTACCGAAGCAGCTCGAGGAGCTGGCGTACTGCCTCCTTGATATCGGGGCGCAGGAAGATGGAGATATTTGAATCTCCGTCGTGGCCGGTGCCCGGGCCGGGAATATTCAGGTAATTTCCGGCGCGGACGTAATATCCTCGCTCTGCCGCATCGGCGCCGTAGTGTTTGAGTAGCCATTCATCGGATTCGTATGGTCCGTCATCAAGAGCGAAGGCATGGCGGAGAATTTTTTCCGGGATTTTGAGCTTGACGCTGATAGTGAAAGCCGAGATGCGGGTGATTTTCCAGTCGAGAAGCCAGATGTTGTGTTCGCGGGGATCTTCGGCGGGGCTGATCGTAAGAACGGCTCTGTCGCTAAAGATTTGGAGCTTGTGCTCTTGGTATCCCGACATCGGTCGCATCATCATTCCGTTCGGGTGCCACCAAACCGGAGCATCGCTGCACGTTTTTTTTGGTTTTCCCTCTTCCATCCCTCTTCCTCCTTCCATGATTTCGGGAATATAGCCCTCGTATGAGTTTATTTTAAAAAGATAAAAAAGTCAATTACAAAAAATTGGTAATTGGTAAATGGTAAAGGGTAATTGGTAATTTGAAAATAAAAAACTCGCCGAGTCGGCCTGGGATTTTAGGCTTGAAAAAATATCCCTTTTCCGCTATGATTTAAATAAATTGTGGGTGGCTAGCTTAGAGTCGGCCCGCCTCGCCGAAGATGGGCTTCGGCTCATCGAGGCGGGTTAGAGCACGGTTCTTATAGCGATGACTTTTCAAAAATGAATATATTTCTCGGGGGGGCGTGTAGCTCAGCCGGTTAGAGCACGGCTCTTATAAAGCCGGGGTCGATGGTTCGAGTCCATCCACGCCCACCCGAGGAATAAGATTATAATGTAGTCATTGATATATCGGCAACTACCTAAATTTTTTTAAGATGAAGGTTGCCGCTATAAAGCCGGGGTCGATGGTTCGAGTCCATCCACGCCCATACGAGGGATAGTATTCTATAACGAAAACTATGTTAGAAAATATGGAAAAAAATAGAACAGCAATTTATGAAACAAGGCTCGCGGAGTTCCGCGCTAAATTGGAACAGGAGCCCGGTCTTGGTTTTGCCAAAGAATTGCTAGCAGCTTTTCCTAAAAGTGAAATATATCTTGTGGGCGGAGCGGTGCGCGACGCGGCCTCTGGCGCGGGCAAACAAAAAGATTTTGATTTTGTCGTGCGAAATGTCCCGGCAGAAGAATTGGAAAAATTTTTATCGGAGCGCGGGGAAGTGGTTTTAGTTGGGAGAAATTTTGGAGTTTATAAATTTATGCCGGCTGGCGTGAAACTTGAGGAAGCGGTTGATGTTGCTCTTCCACGAACAGAACATTCGCTCGGCGCCGGCGGCGGCTATCGTGATTTCAAAGTTCAATCTGATCCGGCGATGGATGTTCAAAAAGATTTGGCGCGGCGTGATTTCACAATCAATGCCATGGCCTTGGATTTGAAAAACGGAAAAATAGTTGATCCCTTTGGCGGATTGGAGGATTTGGAAGCAAAAGTGTTGCGAGCCGTGGGCGAACCGGAAGCGAGATTTAAGGAAGATTATTCCAGAATGCTTCGGGCACTGCGTTTTGCCTCGCAGTTTGGTTTTGAAATTGAAGGAAAAACTTTTTTGGCGATTCAGGATATGATGAAACATATTAATGATGAACGAGTACGTGCCGGGAAAAAGGAAAGGGTTGTCCCGCATGAAACCATGGCGAAGGAATTATTGAAAGCGTTTTGGCGCGACCCGGTTCGGGCGTTGGATTTATATGAACGAAGCGGCGCGCTTTACGAACTTATGCCGGAATTATTTTCTATGCGCGGTTGCGAGCAGCCCCCGGATTTTCATTCAGAGGGAGATGTTTGGACGCACACGAGAATGGCTCTGGCAAATCTCTACTTGGAAAAATTTAAAAAAGAATTTGGCGAAGAGCGGCCGAGCGCGGAGGTGGTCATGGCGGTTTTATTTCATGATTTGGGCAAGCCTTTGACCAAAAAGACGCCGGAGCGAGATGGCACGGACCGCATTCGTTTTGACGGGCATGATGTTGCCGGAGCGGAAGCGGCGGAAGAAATTTGTCGGCGGATGAAATTGGACAGTTTGCCAGAAGACTCGGCGCTTAGAGTTGAACCAAAAAAAGTCGGGCAGATGATTAGTAAGCATATGTTGCTCTTGCAAGGGAAGATTGAAGAGATGAAGCCAAGTACAATTGAAAAATATTTTTTTAATCCCAATTTTCCCGGGGATAGTTTGTTGCAGTTAACTTTTGCCGATGCCCTGGCAACAATTCCTAAAGATGGCGAACCGGATTTGGAAAATTTTTATGCGATGAAAAAAAGAATTGAAGAATTGAGATCTTTGGTAAAAGAAAGAGACAGGTTGCCCAAGCCGATTTTGAATGGAGATGAAATAATGAAAAGATTTAAAATCAAGCCGGGAAAAAAAGTTGGAGAGTTAATCACGGTTTTGCGCGAGGCCCAACTTTCAGGCGAGGTCGGCACGGAAGAAGAGCCCCTTGAGGAGAGAAAAAAAAGAGGATTTGAGGTTTTAAAAAAAATATTTAGAAGAAAATAAATAATTAATGTTAGAGCAAGAACCAAAAATAATTTACGAAGACGAAGATGTTTTGGTGGTTGATAAACCCGCTGGTCTTGAGGTTGCCAAAGAAAGAGAGAAAGAAAAAGAAGAACTGACGCTCGTGGATTGGCTGATAAAAAAATATCCGGCTGTGGCAAAAGTCGGCCCGGATCCGGCGCGGCCCGGAATTGTTCATCGTTTGGATAAAAACGCTTCGGGACTTTTAGTCGTGGCGAAAACCGAAGCGGCGTTTGAATTACTCACCAAACAATTTAAAGAAAGGACAATAAAAAAAGAATACACGGTTTTAGTGGAAGGAAATTTGACGCAAGAAGAGGGAACGATAGAATTTCCCATCGCTCGCGCCAAT
The DNA here is from genome assembly GCA_965231095.1 of uncultured Gammaproteobacteria bacterium. Classification (GTDB taxonomy): domain Bacteria; phylum Patescibacteriota; class Patescibacteriia; order XYB2-FULL-38-15; family XYB2-FULL-38-15; genus JAHIRI01. The sequence goes on along the minus strand of OZ246416.1, from coordinate 628,797 downwards.
TCCGGACGGTTTGCCGCCCTGCCGCTTGGGTCAGAGGCTGGGCGGATGGCAATTACAGAGTACGAAGTCGCTGAGAGATTTAAAAAATTTACTTTGCTGAAAGTAAAAATTAAAACCGGGCGAACGCATCAAATCAGAGTGCATCTTTTCGCGCTCGGATATCCCGTGGTCGGCGATAAACTTTATCGGTCAAAAAAAACAAAGGAGCCGATAATGCCGAGATTATTTTTGCATGCTTCAAAAATTTCTTTTATTGATTTGGATGGGCAGCCAAAAGAATTTAAAAGTGATTTGCCGGAAGAATTAAAAATTTTTTTAGAGAGTTTATGATTATTACGATCGGCGGCCGCTCCGGAGCCGGAAAAACTTCAACTGCTCGCGCTCTGGCCAGGAGATTGGGGTATAAATTTTACTCAATGGGGGATTTGCGCGGGAAAATGGCGATGGAGCGCGGGATGACAATTGATGAGCTTAATGAAATAGGGAAAAAAGAAAGTTGGACGGACAAAGAGGTCGATGAGTTTCAAAAAAAGTTGGGAAAAAAGGAAAATAATTTTATTATAGAGGGGTGGCTTTCTTTTCATTTCATTCCCCATTCTTTTAAAATCTTTTTGGATGTTGGTCCAGAGGCCGCGGCAAGAAGGATTTTCAAAAACCAAAGGCCGGATGAAGAGGTTAAAAAGACCGTCGGGGGCGTTTTGTCTATGGTTCAAAAGAGAATGGCGGAAAGCCAAAAAAGGTATAAAAAGTATTATGGGGTTGACTGTTTTTGCGAGGAATGCTATGATTTGGTCATTAATACAACTAATCTAACAATCAGGCAGGTGGTATCAAAAATCATCACTGAACTAAAAATATGGAAGAACAAAAAAAAGACGGAGCGCAAGAAGCGCCGAAAGAAGAGTTAAAAAAAGTTGAATTGCCCGAATTAAAGCCGGGCCAGACTATCCGTGTCCATCAGCAAATTAAGGAACTTGAAATGACCGAGGAAAAAGGAAAATCAAAAACCAAGGAAAGGAAAAGAGTCCAGATTTTTGAGGGAATTATTATCGCCAAGGGGAGCAAGGGAGCGGGGGCTACAATTACCGTGCGAAAAATTTCCAATGGTGTCGGCGTAGAAAAAATATTTCCAGTGAATTTGCCGACGATTGTTAAAATTGAGGTGGTAAAAAAAGCCAAAGTTAAGAGAGCTAAACTTTATTTTCTCCGCGGGTATAATAAGCGGTTAAAAGAAGTTGCGGCGTAAGTGATTTAGAAAAATTTAAAAGACACCGAGTAATTCGGTGTCTTTTTGTTTTTGCAAATTTAAATTTTCATTTTTTCAGATATTGTCCGGTGTAAGATTTTTTGGATTTAGCGATATCTTTTGGCGTGCCTTCTGCTACAAGATATCCGCCGCCTTCTCCGCCTTCGGGCCCCAGATCCAAAACCCAGTCGGCGCATTTTATAACATCAAGATTATGTTCAATAATCAAAACGCTATTTCCCTTGTCAACCAGTTGATTTAAGACCGCCAGGAGTTTTTTGATATCATCAAAGTGCAGGCCGGTCGTAGGTTCGTCTAAAATATAAAGGGTTTTTCCGGTCGCGCGGCGTGAGAGTTCCGTTGCCAGTTTAATTCTTTGCGCTTCACCGCCGGAGAGAGTTGTCGCCGCCTGGCCGAGGCGCATATAACCCAACCCGACATTTGCCAGAATTTGAAGCTTTTCATAAACCGCCGGGACGTCTTTAAAAAACTGTCTTGCTTCAAGCACGGTCATGTTTAAAATGTCAGCGATGTTTTTCCCTTTATAATGAATTTCTAGGGCCTCGGCATTATAGCGCGCGCCGTGGCATTCTTCGCATTCAACATAAACATCGGGCAGAAATTGCATTTCAATTTTTACCGCTCCTTCGCCGCCGCAGGTTTCGCACCGCCCGCCGCCCTTAACATTAAAACTGAATTTTCCCGCGTCATAGCCTTTCATTTTTGCTTCCTGGTTTTCCGTGAAGAGATCGCGAATGTAGGTGAAAACGCCGGTATAGGTTGCCGGGTTTGAACGCGGGGTGCGGCCGATGGGTGATTGGTCAATCGTAATCACCTTGTCCAATAAATTTATACCCCTGATTTCTTTGTGTTTTCCGGGTAAGTCCTTTGTGTGATAAAAAGCGCGAGTCAGAGATTTTCCCAAAATATCGGTTATCAAAGTTGATTTTCCCGAACCGGAGACGCCCGTGACGCAGACAAATTTGCCCAGAGGAATTTTAACATCAATATTTTTCAAATTGTGTTCCGCGGCGCCCGTGATGGTTAAAAATTTTCCGTTTCCTTTGCGATAATTTTTGGGAACATCAATTTTTTGTTTTCCGGAAAGATAAAGTCCGGTCAAAGATTTTTTATTTTTTTTAATTTCCGCCGGAGTGCCGCGGCCTACAACTTCGCCGCCGTACTCTCCGGCGCCGGGCCCGATATCCAAAACATAATCAGCCGCGAGAATTGTCGCCTCGTCATGCTCAACAACAATAATGGTGTTATCAAGAGATTTTAATTTTTGTAATGTTTCAATAAGTTTTGTGTTATCGCGTGAGTGCAGGCCGATTGACGGTTCGTCTAAAACATAAATAATTCCGGAAAGCGACGAACCGATTTGGCTCGCCAAGCGCAGCCGTTGCGCCTCGCCGCCAGAAAGTGTCGCGACGGCTCGGTCCAAAGTTAAATACCCCAAGCCGACATTATTAATATTTTTTATGCGGTTTAAAATTTCTTTTGTGATTGAAGAAGAAATTTTAAGATCACGGGCCGAAAGCGGTGATTTCCTGCTGCCAAGGCTTCCCAAAAATTCTTCAATTTGTCCGACCGACATTGCTGCAAGTTCCGCAATGGATTTTCCATTAAAAGTTACAGCCAGCACTTCCGGTTTTAATCTCGCCCCGCGGCAGCTCGGGCAGACTTCCGTTCGCATGTAATTTTCAATTTCTTTTCTGACGTAATCAGAATCTGTTTCTTTATATTTTTTTTCAAGATTTGGAATAACGCCCTCGTAGTCTGTTTCTGGGATGCCATAGAGAACGTAGTTTAGTTGTTCTTTTTTAAAATCTTTAACGGGCGTGTCAAGAGAAAATCCGTATTTTGGAGCCAAGAGGCCAAGAGATTTTAATTGTCCTGAAGCCCCGCCGGAAATTTTAACCCAGGGTTTCACAGCTCCTTCGGCCAGGGTCAGTCGAGGGTTTGGGATAACAAGCGTCGGGTCAATTTTTGAAGTTGTGCCCAAACCAGAGCAAGTTGGGCAGGCGCCGTAAGGACTGTTAAAAGAAAAACTTCGGAGTTCCAGTTCTTTAAGTTCATAGCCGCATTTCGGACAAACAAAAATTTGGCTGAAAACTAAATCGCGCTCCGCAGATGGTTCAAAAATAGTGACAACGCCATCCCCGAGTTCGAGGGCGGTAAGAACCATATTGGTCAGTTGTTTTTGGTTGGAGTCAACAACAATTCTATCAATTACCACTTCCAAATTTATTTTTTTATCTCCAAAATTTTGATGTTTAACCGCGGCAAGATCATAAATGGCTCCATCGATTCTAACGCGGGAATATCCCGCCCTTTCTATTTTTTCCAGAGCGCGCCCTAAATTATTTTGGCTGTCTTTTAGCGGGGCGATGATAATAATTTCTTTTCCCGGGAAAAGTTTTATAATTTTTTCGGAAATTTGTTTGGAAGTTTGTTTAACCAAGGGCACGCCGCATTTTGGGCAGTGCGGAATGCCGGCGGTGGAATAGAGAAGCCGGAGATAATCATAAATTTCCGTGATGGTGCCGACCGTGGAGCGGGGATTGTGGGAAACGGTGCGCTGATCAATGGCGATTGTTGGAGAAAGCCCGGTGATTTCATCCACCGCGGGTTTGTCCATCACGCCTAAAAATTGCCGGGCGTAAGAAGAAAGGCTTTCCGCGTAACGGCGTTGGCCTTCGGCGTAGATTGTATCAAAAGCCAGAGAAGATTTTCCCGAGCCGGAGAGGCCGGTGATAACGACAAATTTATTTTTGGGAATTTCCACACTAACATTTTTTAAATTGTGGACCCGCGCGCCGGTTATTACAATTTTGTTTGGCATAGTTTTTAAAAATAGAAAGTTGGAAGTTGGGATTTATTAAATCATTAAAAGTCAGTATACATCAAATCAGAAAAGCGGTCAAGTGCCCGCGATTGGGGATAAAAAAGACGGGCAGAGCCCGTCGGTAATTAGTAACTGGTAATTAAAATTATTGAAGATTGTATTTTTTAATATTTTCTTCTGCCATTCTCTGCAGCGCGGCAATCCGTTTTTTACCTTCATCGTTTTTAAAAAGATGGGCAAATCTTTTTTGCGGTCGCAGATACTCCTCAACTCGGGGAGGCGTTGTTGGTGCTTTCATTGCTTTGGTTATTTTTCCGTTTTCCATTTCAAAAATTGGATAATGGCCGGACTGCGCTGCCAGCCGGCAAAGGGAAACGGTGAGTTCCGATTCATATCCCCAGCCCGGCACGCAGCCGACTAAAATTTGGATATATTTCGGGCCGGAAAAAGTTAGAGCTTTTTTTATTTTTGCCGTGATGTCTTCAGGAAAACCAATAGTGGAAGTGGCGATATAGGAAACGCCGTGCGCCGCGGCAATCGCGGGAAGATCTTTTTTAATAAATTCATTACCAAAAACAGTTGTGTCGGGCGGAGTGGTCATCGTGGCTGCGCCAAAGGGTGTTGCCCCGGAATATTGGTTGCCGGTATTCATGTAGGCTTCGTTGTCAAAGCATATATAAATTATGTTCTCGTGTCGTGTCCATAAGCCTGAAAGGCCGCCAAAACCAATATCAAAAGTTGACCCATCGCCGGCAAAAACCGCGACCGTAGTTTTGTTATCGCCTTTTGCGCGAAGAGCCGCCAAAACCCCGGAGGCGACTGACGGCGCGTTTTCAAAAAGAGAATGAATCCAGGGGACCATCCAGGAAGATTCTGGCGTCGGAGTGGTTGTTACTTCAAGACAGCCGGTGGCGCAAACGACAACCGTATCTTTTCCGAGCGCGTTAATCACGTGCCGCGCGGCCAAAAGTTCGCCGCAGCCGGCGCAGCCCCGATGTCCCGGAGCGAGAAGATGATTAAATGGATTTTTATATTTTTGAGGCATAAATTATTGACAATGTCTAAGAGTTACATTTTCTCTCTTGTAAAAATTTGCCTGACGGCGATATTGTTCGGTAGGGATCCCGCAATCTAAAAGTGTGGGTGAGATGCCATAAGTGCAGCCAGTCGATTCGTTATATCGACTGCGAAAATCGGGATGTTCCGGATCGCATGGGGTAAGAAGATCATTTATAGTGACGGAACTGCCGCTGCACGTTCCAAATTGGCAGTCCGCGTCTTTCTCGCATAGTTGCCCTTTTTGTTGACGGCCCTGAATAAAGCCATTGTAAATATCATTGTGTGCGTCGGCCGGACATTTTGCCTCGCTTCCAGCCGTGCACCCCAAACTAAAATCTTCTCCGCCGCCAGTTGTGCAGGAAAATGGCAGACCGCAAGGGTTATCTTTGCAAACATCAGAAATTATTTCATTGCCACTCATTCCTAAATAATCGCGGGGGTCAATTTCAATCAAAGGTATTGGCCCCTCCTCCGCTTTAATCTGAACATTAGGATAATCCGAACATTTGGTTATTCTGTTACAATCAAGGGTGACCAGACCGCAAGCGGCGTTTCCACGCAGGGCGGAATTTGCGCCGCAATTTACTTCTTCAGAAATAGCAACAGAACCAATTATTGCCGTTAAGACAGTAGCCACGGCCGGGTGCTTCATAACGGCTCTAACGGCCGATTTTACTCCCCAGGCTCCGAGGCCAACCTCGGCGCCGCCCACAACCTGTCCGACCGTCGATCCCGCTGCCCTGGCCTGGGCGCCTCTAATTGCGCCGCTATACAAACTGCTCGCTCCCGTGAAAATGGCGACTTGCATTCCGGAATTTTTTAAAAAATCCGCTCCGCCAATTCCAGAAATTAAATTACAAGAGGCCGTAGCGTAAGTGCGGTAGATTATCCCATTTTGAGATCGAGGCGTCCATTGTTGGCAAACTTTTGTAATCTCTTCTTTTTCGGCAAGAATCGCGGGATCCGCGGCCCAGGCCGCCGGGTTTGTTGTAGCGGTCGGTGCGTAGTTAAATTTTTGCCGGCGTTCTGCCAAAAAAACATCCAATCTTGTCCCCGCGACTTTTTTGCATTCCGCTACCGGACCGAGCGATTCGGGGTTAATTTCGCAACTTTCTTCTGGATTGGAACAATTTCCGTAAGCGCATTTTGTGGGAACATTTGATTCGCCGGAAATACTTTTTGGAATTCCAACATCACCGCATTTTGTTCCGCCAGTTGAGGAGGTAATTTGTATGTCAGGATTTTCTGCGAGATCTTCGCAAAATTCCCCAGGAGGAACGACGGCCTGAATCAAGGGAACCTTGGGAAATTTTAAAGATAGGAGCGCCGGATTTACGGTTTGTAAAATAAAATAAGAAGTTAACGCTAACATCAAACCAACAAGAGCGCTCGAGATATACTCTTTGGCATTAGAGACGCGATCGGGCGCGCCGCCGGCTGTGAGATAGAGAAGGCCGCCAATCATAATCATAATACCGGCGAGAATTCCCGTGACGGAAACCATCCATTGATAAAGAGTGGAAATATATTGCGCCGGATCATAGACATCAGTCAATCCTCCAAGAGAAATTTCCAAAGTTGCAGGAACCGGCCTCGCGTAACAATAACCGCGGTTTTCGCCGCAGATGTCCGCTCTCTCTTCAAAACAAGCCCGGCAATCTTTCGTATATTTCATGCAGTCTGAACTAGACCAGCATTGAGCGTTGGCTTCACCTGTTTGGGCAAAAGCCGGACTGGCGGAGACGAGGAGCGCGAGAGCAAGCGTTGCCAGCAGAAAAATTTTAATAATTTTTTGCGCCATAACTATAAAATTATTTTACGGCTTGACTTGATAAATAAAAAATTACAAAAAATCCGACAACCTGGACAACAAAGAGCGTGACCAAAACGCCTAAAAATATTTTTGGTAAAACTTTTAAAACTGTGTCGAGTTTAGACATATGTTTAAAATTATTAATTAAGTAAAAAATCTTGTGGCGCGGGTTTTATCGGCAAGACTTAGTTTTACAATTTTTAGGACATCTTTTGGCGTGACGTCTTCGCCTCCGAGGCCGACAATAAAATTAGAAACCATGCCGATCGGGCAGAGATTTTTTATTTCGCCGGCGAGGATGCCGCCCTGGCCCAAAGAAATAGATCGGTCTAAAACGGCGACGTGTTTTGGCTTTATCCGTAAAATTATTTTAGAAATTTCTTCGCCGGGAAATGGGCGGTAGCATTTAATTTTTAAAATGCCGATTTTAAGAGAGATATTTTCCCGAAGGAGAGTCGCCCGAATTGTTCCCAAAACAGAGCCCATGGCAATAATAATCAGTTTTGGATTTTTTGGACCGATGTATTCCACAAATCCGTCATCCTTCTTTTTCCGCGAGAAAAGTTTATTAAATTCCGCCGCGGTTTTTTTAATAATTCCCTTGCTGGCGATTAATTTTTCGTGGAGATTTTTTCTAGCATGAACATAACTTTCCGGGGAGGAAATTCCGCCGAGGCTCACGGGATTTTTAGTATCAAGAAATTGGCCGGCGGCAGGAATTCTCTTGGGCAAAAATTTATCCACCAATTTTTGGTTCGGAAGATCAACGGGCGCAAAAGTGTGAGTCAAACTGAATCCATCCATACAAACCATAGCCGGGAGAGAAGTTTGCTCGGCGATTTTGTACGCTTGGATATGAAGATCGGACGCCTCTTGGTTATCTTCGGCAAAAAGCATTATCCAGCCGGCGTCACGCACGGTCATGGCGTCTTGATGATCGTTCCAAATATTTATCGGCGCGGAAACGGCGCGATTGGCGCAAGTCATAACAACCGGCAAATTTAGCCCGGCGATGTTAAACAAAACCTCGGTCATCAGAAGTATTCCCTGTGAAGCGCTGGCCGTATAAACTCTTCCCCCCGCCGCAGAGGCACCGAGTACCGCCGAAGCCGCGGCCATTTCGCTTTCAGTTTTTACGTATTCAAAATTAGCCAAACCCAGAGCCTTGATTTCCGCCAAATTTTCCACGATATGGGTTTGGGGAGTAATGGGATAGGTGGCGATTACGTCGGGGCGGCAAAGTTTTATTGTTTCGGCAATAGCGCGCGAACCTTCTAAAAATTTCTTCATAAATTATTTGTCTTCAAAATGCATTGAGATCGCTTTTACGGGGCATTCTTTGGCACAAAGTCCGCAGCCTTTGCAAAAATCCAGGTCGCGGTCGTAGAAAGTTAATCCTTTAGAATTTTTTTGGCCGGTGGAAAAGCAAACTCCCTCCGGGCAAACGCGGTCGCAAGTGCCGCAGCCAATACAAACTTCGTGGTCAACGATCGGATAATAAACCCGCCAAGCGCCGGTTTTATTGGCGACGGTTGTTCCCGGCCGGGAAGATAGTTCAATTTTTTTCGCGGTTTTCATGGGAGATTTAACAAGTGACGGAAAAATTTTGTCCGCCGTCCACGGCTATTTTGCATTTTTCCGCGGTAAAACAATATTTTGAATCCGCGCTGCAATGGCAGTAAGCGGTGTTCATGGCTTTAAGATTTTTTTCGGCAATTTCTTTTTTAAAACGAGCCGTGATGGCTGCGGTTAGAGATTTTGGGTCAAGTAATCCGCAGACTCCGGCGAAAGCGCCGAGTAAAATTGTGTTGATGATGGGTTTCCCTAAAATCGCGAGGGCGATTTGCGTTGCCGGAATTGTTTGGATGGTATTTCCCGGGAAAATTTTTTTAAAAGCGGCGGGAGATTTTTCGGTATTTATAACAACAAAAGTTTTTTTTGTGACGCCCAGGCGCACCTCGGTTAAATTTAACAGGGTGGGGTCTTGGATGAGAAGATAGTCTGGCTCATAAATTTTAGAATGAAGCGTTATCGGTTTGTCGGAAATTCTGGCATAAGCTTCAACCGGCGCGCCGCGCCGTTCAATCCCAAAAGAAGGAAAAGCTTGAGAAAATTTTTCGTCAAGAAACGCCGCTTGGGCGATTAGTTCCGCGGCCGTGACTGTCCCTTGCCCCCCGCGGCCATGCAGGCGAATTTCTATCATATAGTTAGGGAGTTTTGTTAGCTGAAAAAAAATCAATAATTTTTTTGAAATCTGTGACCGCGAGGACACCTTCAATTTTTTCACCGTTAATAAACCAGGTTGGGGTTCCGATAACTCCCAGAGCTTGTCCGTCCACGGTATCTTTTAGCACCGCGCCCTTGCCCTGATAACCGTCCAAACATTTTTTAAATTGCGCCGCGTCCAAACCGAGTTCCGAAGCATATAGTTCAAAATTTTCCCGGCTAAGAGATGAACCGCCAAAAATTTTATCACTCATTTCCCAAAATTTTCCTTGGGCATGAGCGCACTCGCCGGAGCTCGCCGCGAGCATGGAGTTTTGGTGGATATCAGTTAAGGGGAAATTTCTAAAAACAAAATTAATTTTGTCGCCATAGATGGTTTGGGTTTGGCGCATCGCGTCTGCGGCTTCGCGGGAGTAAGGACACTCAAAGTCAAAAAATCCGACAACCTTTATTGGCGCGTTGGTTGATGAGGCCGGCTCATCGGGAGAATCTAATTTGGAAAGATCGGGCGCGCCGCCAGCCGCTTCCGCGGTACTTGATCTTTGAAATAAGATTTGGCTGGGCAGGGGCAGTTTTCCGTTTTTTATTTGGCGATAATAAAAATAAACTTGCCCGCCAATCACAAGCGTAAGGCTTAAAATTAGTCCGCCCGTGACAAGAATCAAAACGCCCCACCATTTTTTATACCATTTTTTAGAAAATTCTTCCGTGAAATTTTCTTCCATATTTTAAAATAATTAAATACATAATCAAAGTGTGCTACAATAAAAGTATATCATAAAATATTAATATGGTATATTCCGAAGAATGGGAGAAAAAATTGGAAAAAGAGAGAAAAAATAGAGAAAATAAAAAACGCCGCCGCCACAAAGTCAGCGGCAAGGGGGTTTTTAAGTTGAGGGAGATTTTAAGCAGGAAGGGTAGCCGTGATTGACAAAATAGAGCCAGTTTGGTATTATTCCAATAATAAGCTATTTTCTCTAATTTAATATGAAATATATCAATATTATCCAACTCGTTGCGGCAGTTTTGCTTATGGTAGTGATTCTTCTCCAAAGCCGGGGAGCAAGCGTGGGCGGAGTTTTTGGTGGGGGAGACGCGGTTTATCAGACAAAAAGAGGGCTCGAGAAGAAACTGTATATTGCGACTATTATTCTCTCAGTGATATTTTTTGGCGCCGCCCTGGCGAATTTTCTTCTGTAAAAAAATTCGGGTGGCAGATTAAAAATAGGAGGCGCAAAGGAACGACAAGCAAAGTGTGAGTCGTGGTTTAAGATTAGTAAATCTAATGTTTAAATTTTTTTTAAATCGTTTTAAAAAGGAAGAAAAAAACGGGCATCTGGCCATTCGGCGGCAAACCGATTTTGATAAGAAGTTGGTTTTTGCGTTATCAAAATCAAGGGTGCCGACTTGGAGCCAGTTGAAATATCTTCCAAAATATTTTGTTCGTTCCGAAAAATTTATTCTGCTGGGGCTTGCGATCGTGATCCTGGCAAGCCTTGGATTTTTGGGAGTAAAATTAAGTTTGGAAAAAATGGAAATAGTTCCGGATTTTGGCGGAGAATATGTTGAGGGTTTGGTTGGCGCGCCGCAATACGTGAATCCCATTTTGGCGCAGACAAATGACGTGGATATGGATTTATCGCGCCTGATTTTTTCCGGCCTTTTCAAATACGACGCCGCGCAAGTTTTGACTCCCGACCTCGCGGAAAAATTTGAAGTGAGTGACGATAAAAGAGTTTACACAATTTACCTCAAGGATAATTTAACTTGGCACGATGGGGAAAAATTAACGGCGGGGGATGTTGTTTTCACGGTTTCCTTGATTAAAGATCAATTTTTCCGAAGTCCGCTTTACGCCGGTTTTCGCGGCGTGGCGGCAGAGATAGTTGATGATAAAACTTTGAAGTTTACTTTGGACGAAGCCTACGCGCCGTTTTTGGGCATGTTGACTTTTGGTATTTTGCCGGAACATCTTTGGTACAATATTCCGGCGCAGAGCGCGAATTTGGCGGAGTACAATATTAAGCCGATCGGTTCCGGGCCGTTTAAATTCAAATCCCTAACCAAAGATAAAAGCGGCGGCATTAAAGTTTACACTTTGGTTTCCAATGAAAATTTTTATGGCAAAAAACCATATTTGGAAAAACTGATTTTTAAATTTTATTCGGATTACGATTCGGCCGCGACTGCCCTCTTAAATCAAAATATTGAAGCAATAAGTTTTTTGCCCGAAGAGACGGAAGCCAGTTTGCAAAGCAAAAAAATTATAAAATATTCTTTGAGTTTGCCCCAGTACACCGCAATTTTTTTTGATCAGAAAAATAATGAATTTTTGAAAGACGCGGTGGTAAGAAAGGCGCTGGCCCTGGCAATTGATAAAAATAAAATTGTTAATGAAGCGCTTGGCGGAAAAGCGGAAGTTATTGATGGGCCGATTCTGCCGGGGTATGTAGGTTATTCGCCGGATCTTAAGAAAATCGCCTTTGATCAAGGTTTTGCCAAGGACAATTTGGAAAAGGCGGGATACAAATTGGCAGAAGGGGAAACCTTTCGCAAAAAAGGCGATAAGGTCTTAAAAATAGTTTTAACAACAGTTGATCGGCCGGAATACAATAGGGTCGCGGATATTATTAAAACAAACTGGGAAGAGATTGGCGTGCAAGTCGAATTGAACACAATTCCTTCAACAAAAATTCAGAGAGAAATTATCAAACCGCGGGCTTACGAGTCATTGATGCTTGGGACGATTTTGGGGTTTGATCCTGACCCATATCCCTTCTGGCATTCTTCGCAGATTGAAGATCCTGGCCTGAATTTATCTCTTTACGCGAACAGAAATATTGATAAACTTCTTGAAGAAGCAAGGCAAACGGACAAGGCGGAAGAGCGAGCCAAAAAATATTTAGACTTTCAAAATATTTTAGCCGACGATATCCCAGCCATTTTTCTCTACAGTCCCCGCTACACATATGTTGTGAGTGCAGAGGTTTTGGGGGTTGATGTCGCGCGTATCAGTGTTCCGAGCGACCGTTTCGCCGGAATTTCTAATTGGTACAAAGAAACAAAAAGACAGTGGAAGTAGAATTGAGAATTGAGAATTAGGATGAACACTTAGCGGATTTATTTTGCCCAGGTGGCGGAATTGGTAGACGCACTGGCTTCAGGTGCCAGCGATCGCAAGGTCATGGGAGTTCAAATCTCCCCCTGGGCATAGAAAATTAAAAATTATAAAATTAAAAATTTATATTTATGATGTATTATAAAAAAGAAAAAAAACAAAGAGGGCATGGCTCCGGAAAATTTTATACTAAAACTTCCAGCTATGCCAAAACTCCCGGCGCGCCAAAATTGAAAGTGATTGTGCTGGGCGGCCTGGAAGAAGTCGGCCGCAACATGACTCTTTTGGAATATGAAAATGATATCATTTTAATTGATATGGGTTTGCAATTTCCGGAAGAAGACATGCCGGGAATTGATTATATTATTCCCAACATTTCGTATTTGAAAGGTAAGGAAAAAAATATCCGCGGGGTAGTAATCACTCACGGACATTATGATCATATCGGCGGCATTCCGCATCTTATTCCGCGGCTTGGCAATCCAACGATTTACGGAACGCAGTTGACGCTCGCGATTATTAAAAAACGCCAGGAAGATTACAAGAGCACAAAGTTGAATACGGCGGTTGTGAAAGAAAGTGATATTCTGACTTTGGGAAAATTCAAAGTGGAATTTATTCACGTGAATCATAATATTCCCGATTCCGTGGCGGTGGTGGTTCATACTCCGGTCGGAACAGTCATTCACACCGGCGATTGGAAGTTTGATTATACGCCGGTTGACGAACGTCCGGCGGATTTTGCGAAGATCGCCGAGGTTGGCAGAAATGGTGTTTTGGCTTTAATGAGCGATAGCACGAACGCGCCGGAGGAGGGCCATCAAATTTCCGAGCAAGAAATCGGAAAAAATCTGCGCGCCCTAATAGAAAAAGCTTCAGGAAGAATTATTATTGGAACTTTTTCTTCATTACTTTCAAGAGTTGAACAGATTATTCGCATCGCCGAGGAAATGGGCAAGAAAGTTGCGGTGGACGGATTCAGCATGAAAACCAATGTGGAAATTATCAAGACGCTCGGTTATCTGAAAGTTAAACAAGGAACATTGATAGATATTGCCGACGTTCATAATCATCCTCCAGAAAAAGTTATTATTGTTTGCACTGGAGCGCAAGGCGAAGAGCGGGCGGTTTTGATGAGGATTGCCAATGAAGAACATCGTTTTGTTAGGATTGAGCCGCGCGACACGATTGTTTTTTCTTCATCAGTTGTTCCGGGAAATGAAAGAACAATTCAAAGATTAAAAGATACGCTCTATCGCAAGGGGGCGGAAGTGGTTCACTATAAAATGATGGATATTCATGCCGGCGGCCATGCTAAAGCCGAGGATATTAAATTGATGATTCGTTTGGTTAATCCAAAATATTTTATTCCGATTGAAGGCAGCCACTCTCATCTGCGACTGAACGGAAAAGTCGCCGAGAGTATCGGCTTTGATCCGAAAAATATTTTTGTTGCGGACAATGGCCAGGTGATGGAATTTCAAGCGGCGGGAAAAGATCTCTCCGGCACAATAGGCCGGCTTACGCCACAACGCGTTCCGACGGATTACGTGATGGTTGATGGTCTTGGCGTTGGTGATGTGAGCCAGGTCGTGCTTCGCGATCGGAAGATGATGGCTGAAGACGGAATGATTGTGATTATCGCGACCATTGATACAAAAACCGGATATTTGATCGGCAGCCCGGATATTATTTCCCGCGGGTTTGTCTATATGCGCGAGAGTAAAGAATTGATTGAGCAAGTTCGCGCCAAGGTGAAAAAATTAATTTCCGACCGCGATCCGAAATCAGCGGCGGACAATGTTTTCATTAAAAATAAAATTCGCGACAACATCGGCCAATTTCTCTTCACCAAAACCGAACGCCGGCCAATGGTGCTTCCAGTCATAATTGAGGTATAATATAAATATATGAAACCACGCGTTTTTTCAGGCATAAGGCCAAGCGGCAGATTGCACATCGGCAATTATTTTGGCGCGATTGAAAACTGGTTAAAACTTCAGGATGAAGCTGATTGTATTTTTGCCGTGGTTGACTATCATGGCATGACCACGCCTTATGATCCGAAAGAAATGATGAAGGAAAAATACGAGGTGGTGCTGGATTATTTGGCGGCCGGGATTGATCCGAAAAAAAGTACGCTGATTGTCCAATCGCACGTGCCCGAGCACACCGAACTCGCCTGGATTTTGGGAACAATTACGCCAGTGTCGTGGTTGGAGCGCGTGCCGACTTTCAAAGAAAAAATTGCGCTTCATCCGGAATATGTAAATCTTGGACTTTTATCGTATCCGGTTTTGATGGCCGCGGATATTTTGATTTATAAATCAAATATTGTGCCGGTTGGCGAGGATCAATTGCCACACATTGAACTGGCGCGAGAAATTGCCAATCGATTTAACAAAATGTTTGGCAAAACTTTTCCTTTGCCAAAAGAAGCGCTCTCCGAGGGGGCAAGAATAATGTCCTTGGATGATCCGACAAAAAAAATGAGTAAAACGGGCGGCGGGGGAATAATACTCTCCGACACGCCAGAGGAAATTTGGAAAAAATTAGCCCCAGCCGTGACAGATCCAGCGAGAAAGCGAGCGACTGATCCGGGTACGCCAGAAATTTGCAATATCTACAGTTTGCATAAAATAATGTCCTTACCCGAACAGATAAAAATGGTCGCGGATTCCTGTCGCCATGCGAAGTTTGGCTGTCTTGATTGTAAAAAGATTTTGGCCAAAAATATCGCCGACGAATTTGCAGACTTCCGTAAAAAAAGAAAAGAACTAGAAAAGAATCCGAAAAAGGTTCAAAAAATTTTAGAAGCCGGGGCGGCGCGGGCGAGAAAGTTGGCCGCCGAAACCCTGGCGGAAGTAAAAAAGAAAACAGGGTTGGGGTAAAAATAATTTTCAATTTCCAAGGATCAATTTTCAAATGACTTAATGTTCAAAACTGGAAATTGGAAAATTAGGACTTGATTGATAATTGTAAATTGATAATTGAAAATTAAAGCGGTTGCGGGGAGGTTATTGCTCACATGAGCATTGACAAGATAGGAAAATTATGATATCTTAATATATCAACTTGGTACCTTAAAATTTATCCGAGTAATGGGTAATCGCTCTCATTTTTCCGTTTAAAATCGGGGAAAAGAGAGAGGAAAGTCCGGACACCGTTTCGGCATAAAGCCGAAAGAGAGATAGTCGCTAACAGCGACGGGGAGTAAGTTTTGTTGTTTGTGCTATATTTGCCGTTTACGCGGCGGATAGAGCTTAATCGAACATCAATTAATGAAGCCCACGGACAGTGCAACAGAAAATACACCGCCGATCCGCCGAAAGGCGGAGGTAAGGTTGAAATCGTGAGGTAAGAGCTCACGCGGGACAGCCTGGTGACAGGCGCCGTGGAAAACACCTATCCGGTGCAAGGCCAAAAATAGCCGCTCGAGATTTTGAGCAATCAAAATCCTAGATAGATGATTACCGTCTCGCATCACTGCGAGATACAGAATCCGGCTTATAGTTACTCGGGTAAATTTTAGGGGATCACATTTGTTACCTAATATATATGCTCAAAAAATCAGAATTAATTTTTTCCGTAATTTTAGTTCCGCTGGATTTTATAATGCTTATTTTGGCAGCCCTGGCTGCTTATTTTTTAAGATTCCAAACCTTGGCGCAATTTAGTCCGGTAATTTACGAAATGCCTTTTTGGAATTTTTTGAATATCGCGGCAAGCATGGCTGTTATTTGGCTTGTTATTTTTGCTTTAACCGGGCTTTACACGATTGGCGGTACGCGGCGGATTTTAGATGAACTCACAAAAATTTTTGTCGCCTGTTCCGCGGGCCTTGCCGCTATCATTGTTTTAGTTTTTTTTAACCGAGAATTATTTTCTTCCCGATTTATAATTTTGGCCGCCTGGATTTTCGCGATTATTTTTGTGAGTTTTGGCCGGCTGGCAGTTCGCTTTATCCAACGGGCGCTTTTCCGCCGAGGCGTTGGTGTCCACCGAGTTGTGATCATCGGCGAAGATCGGGCCGCTGACATTTTGGTTAATGAATTTTTTAAAAACTCCGGGCTTGGTTTAAAAGTTATCAAGCGATATAAAAAATTTGACGACGCGGCGGCGAAAGAATTGGAAGAAATCAGCCGGGCGGTTGGAGTTGATGAAATAATTCTATCGCAAGGCGGAGCGAGCCGAGAAGAAACTTTGAGCTTGATAGATTTTTGCAACGAACATCATCTTGTCTTTAAATATTCGGCCGACATTTTTTCCGTGCAAGCGGCAAAAATTGATATCCGCGATTACGCCGGCGTGCCGGTGGCGGAAGTTAAAAGAACTCGGCTTGAAGGATGGGGAAGAGTTTATAAAAGGATTTTTGATATTGTTGGTTCTTTGATTTTAATAATCCTCGCGTCGCCGATTATGATCCTTACGGCCATTGCTATCAAGCTGGATTCTCGCGGCCCGATTTTTTGGAGTAAATTGGACGATGGCTCGGCAGTTCAAAGAGTTGGACAGCACGGCGAGCCGTTTCATTATTTTAAATTTCGGTCCATGAAGCCAGGGACTCACAATTTGCGCTATACCGAGTTGGCCGAGCAAGATTTTAGAAAAGGGCCGTTGGTTAAAATTAAAGATGATCCGCGGGTGACGCGCGTGGGAAAATTTATCCGACGCTTTAGCATTGATGAACTGCCGGAATTCTTTTTAGTTTTGACCGGCAAGATGAGCTTGGTCGGTCCGCGGCCGCATTTGCCGGAGGAAGTGGCAAGATATAAAAAACATCATAAAAAAGTTTTGATTGTGAGGCCGGGCATTACCGGGCTCGCCCAGATCTCCGGTCGCGCCGATCTTGATTTTGAAGAAGAGGTGAAAATTGACGCGTACTACATTGAAAATTGGTCATTGAAGCTTGATTTATATATTTTGTTTAAAACGCCGCTCGTAGTGTTTTTTGGGAAAGGAGCAAAATAAAATTCAGTAGACTCAGTATGAAAATCGCTTTAGTCCACGATCACTTGACGCAAGACGGAGGGGCGGAAAGAGTGCTTAGGGTTTTCCGAGAAATTTTTCCGGAGGCTCCGCTTTACTCCCTGGTTTATGATAAGAAAAAAATGGGCAAGGAGTTTGACGGGAAAAATGTTAAAACATCTTTTATTCAAAAAATTCCCGGCGGAGTAAAAAATTTTAAATGGTTTTTGCCTCTGATGCCGCTTGCTACGGAAAAGCATGAACTTGACGGTTATGATGTTGTTCTTTCAAACTCAAGCGCGCTTTCCAAGGGCGTAATTACGCGGCCGGACGCGCTGCATATTTGTTATTGCCATACGCCGACAAGATATCTTTGGACCGACACGCATCTTTATATAAAAGAATTATCGCATGGGTCGCTTGTAAAAAGGGCGGTGTCATTGATGCTGCCGCGCCTTAGAATGTGGGATAGGATGGCGGCCGAGCGGGTTGATAAATTTATCGCCAATTCAAAAACCGTGCAAAAAAGAATTTCTAAATATTATGGAAAGGACAGCGACGTAATTTATCCGCCGGTTGACGTTTCACAATTTAAAATTTCTGAAGCGCAAAAAAGGTATTACTTGGCCGGCGGGCGGCTTGTTCCTTATAAGAGATTTGATCTTGTAATTCAGGCTTTTAATAAACTTGGCGTTCCTTTAAAAATTTTTGGAGAGGGTCCGGAACTTGAAAAATTGAAAGAAATGGCAAAGGCTAACATTGAATTTTTGGGAAAAATTTCGGACGTTGAGAAAAGGGAATTATATGGAAAGTGTATTGCCTTTGTCCATCCGCAGGAAGAAGATTTTGGATTAATGGTGATTGAGGCCATGGCTTCCGGGCGGCCGGTGATTGCTTACCCAAAGGGTGGGGCGGCGGAAACGGTGGTGGAGGGGAAAACCGGAACTTTTTTTCCGGATCAGAGCTGGGAGTCGCTCGCGCATACGATTATCAGATTCAAGCCGGAAGAATATAATCCGGAAGAAATTCGGGCGCACGCGGCGCAGTTTGATGTGGGCGCCTTTAAGGAAAAAATAAAAAATTATATAGAAAATAGCTGGAGAGAGCTAGAGCAGCGTGTTTAGTATATAGTGTTTTGTATCTGGCATTTATTGAAAATACAAAATACCGCATACAAAGCTACAAGAGACTTTTATGAATATCGGCGTTGACATCAGATCGCTTTTAGAAAAAGAAAGAAGCGGCGTCGGAGAATATACTTATCAGATTCTCGACGCTCTTTTTTGTATTGATAAAGAAAATAATTATTTCCTTTTTTATAATTCTTGGAAAAAAGTTGAGGAAGACTTTCTGGGGGAGTGGAAAAAAAATTCTAATGTTCGTCTTTGCGGATTTCGTTGGCCAAATAAGTTATTGAATTTTTGTTTTAAATTTTTGAAGTGGCCAAAAGTTGATAAGATGATATTACTAAAAGATAAAATTGATTTATTTTTTATTCCAAATCTAAATTTTATAGCTTTATCGCGCGGAGTTAAAAAAATGATCACGGTTCATGATCTATCTTTTGAATTTTTTCCAAGATTTTTTTCCTGGAAACGGCGACTGTGGCATTGGTTTGTCAATCCCCAAAAGATAATTTGCGGCGCGGACAAAATTATTTCTGTTTCGGAAAATACTAAAAATGATTTGGTCAAATTATATGGTGTGCCGGTGGAAAAAGTGGGGGTTATTTATTCCGGAGTGGGACGGGAATTAGAAATCGTGAATGATGAATTGGGAATTGATAAAATTAGAAAAAAATATAATTTGCCGAATAATTTTATTTTGTTTTTAGGGACGCTTGAGCCGAGAAAAAATATTGAAGGATTAGTTCGCGCTTTTGAAATTTTGAGGGGAAATCAAAAATCTGAAATCGTAAATCTAAAATTATTGATTGTCGGTCCGCGCGGCTGGCTTTATAAAAAAATTTTGGCGCGGGCAAAAAAAAGTCCGGCGCGCGATGATATAAAATTTATAGATTACATCGCGCCGGAAGAAAAAAAATATTTTTATAAATTGGCACGGCTTTTTGTTTACCCTTCATTTTATGAAGGATTTGGATTTCCCCCGCTTGAGGCCGCCCGAGCCGGGACACCGGTTGTTGTCAGCACGAATTCATCTCTTCCGGAAGTAATGGGTGAGGCGGCGTTCTTGGTTGATCCAAATAACCCGGCGGAAATGGCAAAAGCCATGGAGCAATGCTTGACCAATGAAAATTTTCGGGCGAACTTGATTGAAAAAGGAAAAAAGCAAGCGGAAAAATTCAATTGGGAGGATTGTGCGCGTCAATTTTTGTTATTAATCAGTTAGTGTTTTTAGCATAAGTGTTTTAGGATAGAGGGCCATTGCGGCCCTCTTTTACTTGTAGACGTTTTTTTGCTATAATAATGTATATGAAGATAGGCATTGACCCCACACAAAGTTTAAGTAAATTGATAATTCCGGCGGAGCGATTATCTATAACGAGAGGCGATGCGTAAAACAGAAAAACACCTTTACTTTGTACGGGGCGAGACGTGGAAAAAAAAGTTATACAGACTGCAGACTATTATTTAATTATCACGTCATGAGAATTGGAATAGACGCGCGCTTTTTCGGTCCAGTTGGGAAGGGTTTAGGCAGATATGTGGAGCGGCTAGTGGAAAACCTGGAAAAGTTAGACAAAAAAAATGAATACATAATTTTTTTACGAAAAGAAAACTGGGATTACTACACTCCCAAACTTTCCAATTTCAAAAAAGTTTTAGCCGATTATCCCTGGTATAGTTTAAAAGAACAAGTCGCAATGCCGTTCGTAATTTGGCAAGAAAAATTAGATCTTGTCCACTTTCCGCACTTTAACATTCCTATTTTTTGTCCGACAAAATTTGTCGCGACAATTCATGATCTGATTTTATTACAATTTCCTACACCGCGGGCGACAACGCTTGGGCCATTACTTTATAAAATAAAATATCTGGCGTACAGAATAGTGATTGGCCTCGGTCTCCGGCGGGCGAAAAAAGTTATTACCGTTTCCGAATGTACAAAAAAAGAATTAGTAAAATTTTTCAAAATAAATCCGGAAAAAATAGAGGTGACCCGCGAGGCTTGTGACGGAGTGGAATACGGCCAATTGAAAATGCCGGAGAGGAAGCACTTAGCTAAATTTGGGATCACAAAACCGTATCTTCTTTATGTCGGCAATGCTTATCCGCACAAAAATTTGGAAGGACTGCTAAAAATTTTTCCTAAATTAAATTTAAACTGCCAGCTGGTTTTAGTTGGCAAAGAAGATTATTTCTATAAAAGAATGAAGGAGGAAATATGGGAGACGGAGATTGGTAAAAATATAATTTTCACGGATTTTGTTTCCGAAGCGATTTTGGCGGATCTTTACCGCAATGCTCGGGTTTATGTTTTTCCGTCGTTTGTGGAAGGATTCGGCCTGCCTGGCCTTGAAGCCATGAGTTATGGCCTGCCGGTGGTCGCGTCAAGCTCATCGTGCCTTCCGGAAATTTATGGTGAAGCCGCGATTTATTTTGATCCGAAAGATGAGCGGGACATGATAGAAAAAATAAAATTTGTTTGGACAGACGAGCCAACACGGGAAAATTTAATAAAATTAGGATTGGAGCAAGTTAAAAAATATAATTGGGGGAGGCTAGCAGAAGAAACTTTACGAATTTACCAAGATGCTGGCAAAAAATAAAAAAATAGAAAAAGTTTTGGAGGCGAGGAGCACGCCGCACCTTGGCGAACATTCGTCGCCGCACGTTTTAGATTTGAAAAAAGTGATGGCGAAAAAAGTTCTAGTGGCGCGAGACGAGGAGCCGAAAGCGGCCGCGAAAGTTATGCCGCCGGTTTCCCGCGCGAGGATCAGCCGGCTGACTTTTGTCCGCGCGAGAATCGCTTTTACAAAAATTCTTAAAAATTTATTTTTTTACGGTCCAAAAAAAATATTTCAAAGTATTGGCCTGGCGTTTTTAGCGATCCCCAGATTTTTAAAATTTTTAAGGTTTGCCCTGGCTGATTGTAAAAAATTATTGAGCTTTGGAGCCTTGGCTTTTCTTTTTATTTTGCCTCTCCAAACTTTTTCTTATTATGAATCATTGAAAAAAACCGAAGAATTGACGCTTCAAACAGCAGAGGAAGCCTACGCGAATTTGTCGGCGGGAGGAGTTAAAATTTCCAGCGCTGATTTTTCCGGCGCGGCAGATGAATTTGGCCAGGCGGCGCGCGCTTTTTCCCGTTCGGGAGAGGAAATTAATCAAATTAATTCTACAGTTTTAAATCTTCTTAGGGCGATGCCGGGCGAGGGGGAAAAGCTTGAGGCAGGCGAGGCGCTGCTTTTTGCCGGGGAAAAATTAACGTCAGCCGGAGAAAAAGTTTTAAGAAGTTTGGCCGATTTTTCCGCGAAAGAAGGAGGTAAAAAATTAACAGAAAAGTTAAAAATTTTAAGAGATGATTTGGCGGCAATCTTGCCGGAGGTGGCGGCCTCTTCAGACAAAATTTATGCCGTAAAAATTTTATCTGTACCCGAGGATAAGCGAGAAGCCTTCCAAATTTTGCAAGGAAAATTGCCGCAACTTGTTTCCGGAATAAAAAATTTAATTTCAGTTTCCGATTTGATGGTAAAATTTTTAGGAGATGAAATGGATAAAAGATATTTGGTGGTTTTTCAAAATCCGGGGGAAATTCGGCCGACCGGCGGATTTATTGGAAGTTTGGCCCTGGTTGATTTCCGGCAGGGAGAAATAAAAAATATGGAAGTGCCGGGTGGAGGATCTTATGATTTTCAAGGGTCGCTTCGGGAACGCGTCGCGGCGCCCGAACCGCTTGGGCTCGTGAATGCCAGGTGGCAGCTTCAGGACGCAAATTGGTTTTTTGATTTTCCGACTTCGGCGCAAAAAATAAAATGGTTTTATGAAAAAAGCGGCGGGCCAACCGTGGATGGAGTTATTGCTTTGAACGCTGATTTGGTTGCCGATTTTCTGGCTATTGTCGGACCGATTGAAATGCCGGAATACGGAAAAATTTTGAGTAAAGAGAATTTTATTGATGAAATTCAAAAAGCGGTGGAGATGGAATATGACAAGGTGGAAAATAAGCCAAAGAAAATTTTAAGCGATATGGCGCCGAAGCTCCTGGCTAAATTATTTGCCGCCGAGCCGAAACAGTTCGGGGAAATTTTAGCGGTACTTCTCCGGGCACTTGGTCAAAAAAATATTTTATTATATTCCACTTCGCCGGAAATAGAGCATGAAATTAAAAATTTTGATTGGGGCGGGGAAGTGAAATTTGTCCCGGAAGAAACTGATTATCTAGCCGTAGTTAATACCAATATCGCCGGACAAAAAACCGATCGGGTGATAAAACAGACAATCAATCTCGAGACAAATATTGTTGAGGGCGGTTATGTTAAAAATAAATTGACAATCACGAGGGCGCACGAAGGAATAAAAAGGGAATTATTTACGGGCGTCAGAAATGTTGATTATCTTCGGGTTTATGCGCCGCTTGGCAGTACCTTGATTTACGCCGCGGGCTTTGAAGCTCCCCCGGAGAATTTGTTTGAAAAACCGGAGAGTGATTTTGGGGTGGATTTAGATGTTGAAAATAGCGAAAAAAATGCCTTAATTGATGCGACGACCGGAACAACGATAACAAATGAATCTGGGAAAACGGTTTTTGGAAATTGGGTTCAAGTTGATCCGGGCGAGACGGGGGTGGTTACTCTGGAATATATTTTGCCTTTTAGAATTTCTCTTCCGGTGGCGGAAAAAAATTGGTTGGACGGGATTCAAGAAAAGTTTGGAGAGAAAAAAAATCCTGCCGCCACCTATCAATTACTTGTGCAAAAGCAGTCAGGCGTATTGTCGACTTTTACCAACAGTTTAACTTTTCCCAAGGGATGGCAGCCGGCCTGGCAGTCGGGAAACGGGGTTAAGGTTGGCGCGGCGGCAATAGAATCGGAGAGTGCGCTTGATTCAGACAGATTTTATTTGTTTGGTTTTACTTCAGCAAAATAAATAATTTTTAAAAATAATTAAATTTTAAATATGGCAGAGATAAAAGAAAAAAAGAAAAAAGAAAGTAAAAGTCGGGTGATAGGGAAAACTGTGAGCGGGAAAAGCAAGGAGATAAAAATGCTCGGCGCGGCGAAAGAAATGGCGGAATTACCGGCGGGAAAAGAAGTAAAGATGATTGAGGGCGTTCGTCGCGGAGCCCTTTCCAAACCCAGAGAAAAACATTTAAGCAAAAAAGAGTTGGAGAAAGAGTTGAGGGAAATTTACGAAGACCAGGACGGAAAAATTTCAGACATGTCAAAAATTTATCATAAGAAGAAAAGTAAAATAAAAAGATTTATGGCGGGAGTGCTCGTATTTTTGGTTTCCGCCGCGGCGCTTTCTTGGGCGGGTTTTTTCTTTTTTGGGCGAGGCCAGGCTTTCAGCGGAGAAAATGTTAATTTAGAAATAATTTCTCCCGATACCTCCGCGGGCGGGGAGAGGATTGAATATGTAATTAAATATCAAAATAACGAGACCGTGCCCTTGGGCCAGGCGGAGATAAACGTCAGACTGCCGGATGATTTCGCACGAAGCAGCGAGGACCCCGCGCCTTCCGACGGAGAAAATATTTGGGAGATTGGGAGTATTGCCGCGGGCAAGGGGGGAGAAATAAAAATTAGTGGGTCGCTTTATGGAGCGGAAGATTCGATAGAAATGCTTCGAGCGGTGTTGACTTATAAGCCGGCGGATTTTAATTCTGAATTTCAAAAAGTGGCGACGGCGGTGACAAAAATACAAAATTCTCTTTTGGATATTTCCCTTTCCGGGCCGGAGAGAGTTTTAACCAATAAAGAAACATCTTTTAAAATAAAATATAAAAATACGGGGGAGGAGGCGCTCCAGGGTTTAAAAATTTCCGTGATTGCTCCCGCGGATTTCTCTTTCAAGGAAAAACAGGGGGAAAAAGAGGTGACGAGCTGGGAAATTCTTGAAGCAGTTCCTGGCGAGGAAAAAGAAATCAATTTTTCCGGATCGTTCGGCGCGAGCTCGGAGGGAGAGAGGGAGTTGGGGGTGCAGATTGGTTTTATGAAGGATGATAAATTTTATCTGCAGAAAGAGAATTCTTTTAAAACCAATGTTTTGGCCGGAGCGATTCTTTCAACTCTTATTTTAAACGGTGATCCAAGGGATCGCGCCCTGAATTTTGGCGATACGTTAAATTACGCGATTGTTTATCAAAATAAAGATAAAACGGATTTGTCCGATATTGAAATAAAAATAGTTTTTGAATCAACTTCGCGAAATAATAAAATGATGCTGGACTGGACCACCCTGAAAGATGATTATAACGGAGTAGTGGTGGGCACCCAGCTGATGCCCGAAGTGCGGCAGGGAACAATTACTTGGACAAAAAGGCAGATTCCGGGACTTCTGAAATTGGCGCCCGGCGCGGAAGGAACAATTAATTTCCAGTTGAAGTTAAAACCATTCTCGGAATTTCAGGATTGGGGCATTAAAGATTTTGAAGTTAAAAGTTTAGCGGAAATAAAAATTGGGAAAAATGGCACGGACGCCCCCGAAGAAATAATTCAAAGTAATGGGATAAATTTTAAAATAAACAGTGATTTGAGTTTAAAAACAGAAGCGCGGTATTTTAACGATGATAATATCGCCGTGGGGAACGGTCCCCTGCCGCCGGAAGTGGGAAAAACTACCGCCTATAGGATTTTTTGGACGGTGGCGAACTCTTTGCACGAAGTAGAAAATTTAAAAATCAGCACAATTTTGCCGGAGAATATTAATTGGTCCAATAAGAGTGAAATTACGGCCGGCGAATTAAAATTTGACGAAGCCACGCGGGAGGTTTTCTGGACGTTAAACAGAATGCCCCTTGATGTAAAAAATTTGGGAGTTAATTTTGAAATAACGGTCACGCCGACCGCGGCGGAAAAGGGAAAACTCTTGACCCTGCTTTTAGGAACAAATTTAACGGCCACTGATAAATCGACTGGCGCGGCGATTACAAAGACTGGCGAAGCCTTGACTTCTAATCTTAATGGCGACCCCGGGGCCGAGGGTAAGGGGATTGTGAGATAGGATCGGGCGTTTAGTAGATAATATAAAATCCGCCGATGAGGCGGGTTTTTTATGTTGACATTTTTGTGAGTTTAAACTAAATTGATGACATAAGGAGGGCAGCGATGGATTTCGTACGACAGATTGCGAAACTCCGTAGCGAAGATCTCGAGCGAGCGGCGACTACCCTTGCTTTTGCGCCATGGGCGGTTGGTTGGTTTCTCTGGGAAACTGCCACACACTTCATCAGTGAGTGGAGGGAGTGGAAGTACGGGAAGGTGACCAAGGTTAGGAATCCCTGGCTGCCGAACGGCCAGCAGCACTGAACTTCGTGGGGGGGGTGAGTGGACCAATGGTTCACTCTTTTTTTATTTAATAAAAAAATCGCGGCAGACCCATACTCCCAAGAGGAATTGAACCTCTATTTCAAGCTTCGGAGGCTTGCGCTCTATCCGTTGAGCTATGGGAGCAAAAGTCCGGCGCGATTTATAATATTTTTTTCGCCAGATTGTAAATTGTATACCAGGTTTTATTGATTGGCAAATCAAAAGTGCCAGGGTAATTTATTTCAAAACCGCCAAAGCCTTTTTTAAAACGAGTCACGCCCGGCCATTTTTTTTCATCAATTCCCCAGAAGTCATAAAATTTGTATCCGAGGTTTTTTGTTTCTTTAATAATTTCCCAGTGCAAAAAATACGGCGCCATCAAATTTCTATATTCATGCGATGATGCGCCGTGAAGGTAAGTTGCCGTGTCGCCGAAATATCCGACAAGCGCTGCGGCGGTCGGATGGTTTTCAAAATAGACAACTTTTAGAGCTACGCGCATTTCATTTTTTCCGTCGCCGCTCACGTTTTCAAGCATTTTTTCATAATATTTTTTGGGATGAGCGTGGAATTTATCACGGGCGGTGGTTTCCTCCATTAATTTCCAGAAATCTTCAATTACCCCATTTTTTAAAACTAGAGTTTTTTTCTCCGCCAGGCGAATATTATAACGAGTTTTTTCGTGCATCGCGGAAAGCAATTCATCCCCCGATTTTTTAAGATCAAGAACTAGTGTTTGTCGCGGCTGAACACTGCCAGCGCGAAATGAGTTTGGCAGAGGTAACTCCGCAGGAGGCTCTATTTTTAAAAATACGGCCCCTTCTTTTTGGGCGATTTTTTTTATTTCATCAGTTAGAGCCGTCGGTTCGCCAATTGGCCCGCGGGGAATGTAAAAATATTTTTTCCCAAGGGGCAATAAGTTTTGAATCACGCCGCAAGCCGCCTGGACGTTTTTTTGTTCATCAAATAAGCCGAGTCGGTAAATTTTTCGTCCAGATTTTTCCTGAAAATCAAGCCATTCGGCGCTCTGTAAAAAAATCCCAGTCTGTGTTGGCTGGTTTAATAAAAAATTATTCCACTTAGTTTTGTCGTCAATAATTTTAACTTCTGGCATTTTATTTCCCTAAATTTTTTAGAGCCGCTTTGATTTTATTTTCCGCGCCCTCTACTTCTTCCCCGATTTTTCCCACCGCTTCTTGCGCTTCGTTTTTGGAATACCCAAGACGAACGAGCGCATCCACGATTTCATTGTCGCCCGGAGCAGTTTTTCCGGTGACGAGTTTTCCCTTTAGTTCCAAAATTATTTTTTGCGCGGTTTTTTTACCGACGCCGGGAATAGTGGCGAGGATTCCCAGATCTTCTTCGGAAATCGCTTTTTCTAATTTTTCCAATTTGTAGGCGGAGATTAATCTATGCGCCATTTTCGGGCCAACCCCGGAAATATCAATCAATTGCCAGAAAAATTTTAATTCTTCTGCCGTGCCAAAACCGTAAAGTTCGCGGCTGTCTTCGCGCACATATTCATGAGTAAAAATTTCTACCATTTCTCCGATTTTGTATTTTAAAAGATATGATTCAGACAAAAAAACTTTATAACCAACACCGCCGGTTTCCAAGATGGCAAAATGGTCGCCTTTGTAAATTATTTTTCCCTTGAGATAGGAAATCATAAGATTATTTCTTTTTAAATCTTTTAACGCGGATTAAGCCGGAGCAGGGGATGATTTCAATTCCTTTTTTTTCAAGTTCATCTAAAAATAAATTCATGCCGATGGAGTCCGAGGACATATGCCCGGCGATGATGACATTGATATGAGCTTTTTCCGCTTCCTGTTTCCATTCTTCGCGCATGTGCATGCCGATGATTGTTCCGACTCCGGAGGCGGCCATTTTTTCATAAACATCTTTTGCGCCTGAAGTGCCGCCCGTAATTTCCGTCAGAGCGATTTTTCCGGCATAGCGATCAGGAGAGCCGGCAAAAAGCATTGGTCCGGCTTTGAATTTTATTGCCTCCCGATATTCGGGGATTTTTTTCAATAAATCCAAAACGTCTCCGACTCGCTCAAGTTTTGATTTATTTTTATCTAATTCTTTTTGCAAAAAATTCGCCACTAAATTATCGCAAACCGTGTGAGTGGACATAATGGGGAGATCCAGGATTTTTGCCGCATCTACCGCTTGATTATAATTTGATCCGGAAACCGAACGGGAAACCTCCGAGGCGCGCGGCAGGGTTAACCCTTCGGCCACGGTAATCGGTACGCCGTATTTGGCCAAAAGTTCGGCGTGCATTTCAAGCATTTCTCCAAGTCCCGCAAGAGCCGCCCCCATCGGATGATGGGCAATAATCAAGTCGATCGGTTTTTCGTGCTGTGATAAATATTTCGCCATCATTACTTCGCCGGTATCAATATCAATCCCGGTCAAGACGCGTTTTACAACTTTTTTAGGATCGCCAAAATAAACTCGCGTATCGGCATAAGGATTAGTCAGATTTTCTTGGTCATATTCGGTTTTTTGCTCTTCGGATAGTTTTTGGAATTTGTCTTTTTCTCTTTGAAGTTTTTTCCCGACAGCCGCGGTGCCGCGTAAATCGGATTTGATCCCCTGCTGTATTGCCAGCTCGTAAATTTGTCTTATGGTCATATTAAATTTTTTTAATGCCAAGCCAAATTCCTTCAATTTCTTTTTGTCCAAGAACCTCGGCGCGGCCTTTTTCTAAATTATTGCTTAAGGTATCTTTTTTAATTTTTTCACCAAATTCCTGCATAGTTTTTTCCGCGGATTCGTCGCCGGCATAATAAAGCGTGATGCGGTCGCCAATCGAAAGCCCAGCTTCTTTGCGGAGAGAATTAACCGTGCGGACAATTTCGCGGACCAACCCTTGGGCTTTTAATTCCTCGGTCAATTCTGTGTCCAATTTATCTTCGCCAAATTTTAAATCCAAAATATTGAGTTCATCTTTTACAATTTCAATATATTCCGGCGGCAGCTCTTTTGCGAGCGTCGTAGAATAAGAAGCAAGGGGCTGTCTGATTTTTATTCCGGCCGCGGCGCGCGAGGCGAGTCCGGCTTCCACGATTTTTTTCGCTAAATCCATTTGATCCAGGATTTTTTGATTAACTAATTTTTTTTCAAATTTCGGCCAAGTTTCAAGATGAACCGATTCTTCCGGCCCCTTTAGCTCTTGATAAATTTTTTCCGCGATAAAAGGAATGGACGGCGCAATAATTTTACTAAAAGTCAGTAAAACATATTTTAAGGTCGCAAGTGCCGCCTCTTTATCTTTTTTGTCATCTCCTTTAAATCGATCTCGGCTGCGGCGAAGATACCAAGTGGAAAGTTCATTTGTAAAATCCATTATCGGGCGGTTCGCGGCGACCAAATCGTAGGCATTCATTTTTTCCGTGACGGTTTGCAATAAAATTTGTAATTTTGAAATAATCCACTGATCCAAAATATTTTTTGATTTTACGTTAGGTTTTATTTCACCCACGGCGTACATTTGGTAAAAAGAAAAAGTATTCCACAAAATCATGATCACTTTTTTGAACACTTCATCCACGCCCTTCGCGGAAAAATTAAGCGTGTCGGCTTTCATCACCGGAGAGGTGAGTAAATAATAGCGGAGGGCGTCGGCGCCGTAGCGATTTATGACTTCATTGGGGTCGGGATAATTTTTCAAGCGCTTTGACATTTTTTGTCCGTCTTCGGCCAAGACAATGCCGTTTGCAATAACG
This sequence comes from uncultured Gammaproteobacteria bacterium, assembly GCA_965231095.1. GTDB lineage: Bacteria > Patescibacteriota > Patescibacteriia > XYB2-FULL-38-15 > XYB2-FULL-38-15 > JAHIRI01. Next base: position 599,345 of record OZ246416.1, on the reverse strand, counting down.
TTTAAAAAAGCGACGTCGTTCATTATAGCCGTGGACAAAACATGGAGATAATAAAACCAGCAGCGAGTTTGGTCAACTCCTTCAGCGATAAATTTAGCCGGGAAATTTTCTTCAAATTTTTTCTTATTTTCAAATGGATAGTGCATCTGGGCATAAGGCATTGAACCCGATTCAAACCAACAATCCAAAACGTCGGGAACGCGCCGCATTTCTCCGTCGCATTTTTCACATTTTAAAACAAGTTTATCAACGACGTGTTTATGAAGATCGTGGACTTCTTGGCCGGAAAGTTTTTCCAACTCTTCGCGGCTTCCCAAAACATGAAGTTCGCCGCATTTGCATTTCCAAATCGGCAAAACGGAGCCCCAATATCTTTGGCGGGAAATCGACCAATCTTCAGCGCCCAGAAGCCATTTTCCAAAACGGCCGCCCTTGATGTGTTCCGGGACCCAGTTTATTTTTTCCGCGAGGCGCAAAAATTTTTCTTTAATGGCTGAAACTTTAACAAACCAAGACGAAGTAGAATAATTTAAAAGCGGTGTATCGCATCGCCAGCAGAAAGGGTAACTGTGAGTGTGTTTTTCTTTTGTGAAAAGTTTTCCGCGCTCTTCGAGCCAGGCCACAATTTTTTTATCGGTGGCTCCGGGGTCGATAGTCGGTTTTACCGCTTCTTCGGCAAAATCTTTAACACCGAGTGTGAAGTGGCCGGAAAAATCAACGTGTTGGATAAAAGGAAGTTTTTCTTTTTTTCCAAGTTTCATGTCGTCCTCGCCAAAAGCCGGAGCAATATGGACAACGCCGGTTCCTTCTTCGGTCGCGACAAAATCGGCGGCATAAATTTTAAATCCTCTTTCCCGGTTTACCGGATTGTCAAAATAAGGGAAAAGCGGTTCGTAAGATTTTCCAACAAGATTTTTACCTTTTAGTGTCTTTACTATTTTAAATTCTTTTCCAGCTAGAATTTTTTCCGCAGTGGCTTTTGCTAGGATAAAGTTTCCACCAGCCTCGTCATGATCTCTTACTTGCCAAGCATCATCACCGTTTTTTGTCTCTTCGTGGGTGTGACTTTTTAAAATATTAACCTCGATATAATCAATATCCTCGCCGACCGCCAGAGCAACATTTCCGGGCAAGGTCCAGGGAGTTGTGGTCCAGGCCAAAACAAAAGTGTTTGGCTCGTCAGTCAAAGAAAATTTTATGGTCACAGCCAGATCTTCCGTGTCTTTATATCCCTGGCTCACTTCTGATTGGGAAAGAGTTGTCTCGCAGCGCGGGCAAATGTGCATTGATTTATGCCCCTCGTAAATCAAACCCTTGTCCCAAAGTTCCTTGAAAACCCACCAAATGCTTTCCATATAATCCAGATCCATGGTTTTGTAGGCGTTTTCCATATCCACCCAGCGGCCCATGCGCGGAATAAATTTTTTCCAAACATCGGCGAACATCAAAACTTTACTGCGGCAAAGCTCATTAAATTTATCCACGCCTACTTTTTCTTCAATATCTTTTTTACTTTCAATTTTTAATTCTTGCTCAACAATATTTTCAATCGGCAGGCCGTGGCAATCCCAACCCCAGCGGCGTTCTACGCGGTAGCCATTCATTGTAAAATATCTTGGGACAACGTCTTTCATCAAACTCGCGACAATATGGCCGTAGTGCGGCGTGCCGGTCGCGAAAGGCGGACCGTCATAAAAAACATAGTCGCCGCGCGGCGCTTTTTTATTTACCGATTTTTCAAATATTTTTTTCTCTTCCCAAAATGCGAGAATTTTTTCTTCCATCTCGGGGAAATTGATGTTTGCCATAAATGGTTTTACGGTATTTTGAGATTAAATTTAAGTTAAATGTTTAGGGTTATTATATCAAAAAACTCCTTATAAGGCAAGGAGTTTGCGCCGATGTGATGAATTTAAATTTTGATCTTTAGGCCGTCGTAGGCGAGAATCACCGGAAATTTTATTTTATTTTTTCGGCAGTAGGCGGTGATTTCTTTTTGGGCGGTTTTATGCGGCGGATAGTTGTGGCCGATTTGGGTAAGGTACAATTTTTCCACTCCAAGCTTACGGCCGATTTCTACTGTGCTGGCTGTGTTTTGGTGAGCAGCCATTCTTGTCCCAAACCACATTGTCGCGTCTAAAATTAAGATGTCAATTTTTTTGAGATGTTTTTGTGATTGCGATGGGATTGAAGCAAAATCAGAAATATAAGCGAATTTTTTTCCGATAAGATAGCCGACGGTCGGGAATCCCGGCGTGAGAGAGTGGGCGACTCGAAGCGGCGTTATTTTTAAACCAAAAAGTGAGATTGCTCGGCTTGGCCGAATTGTTTTAAAGATAACATTTTTTAAAATAGTTTTTGGCCGGGCATGAAAAAGAGAAAAGATTTTTTTGATGCGGCGTAAAACCGCAGCTTCGGCGTATAAGAAAAATGGTTTTTCTTTCGTACCGCGAAGAAACGAAGCCAGGACGTCCACGCCGCCGGAAGCGTCAGCGTGGGCGTGAGTTAGAAAAACAGCGTCAGGCCTTTTAATTTTTGCCATAGCCAATTGTTCCAAAATATCCGGCCCGGCGTCAATTAAAATATGGCGGCCGCGATGTTCAATAAGAAGTGAGCTTCTCCTTCGGCGCGAACGGCTGCCCGGAGCTCGGGCGTCGCGGCAGGTGATATCTGTGTGTCCTGGACGAGGGATAGCGATCGCCGGCCCGGAGCCCAAAATTGTGAGTTTGATTGACATAGGTCTTAAATCATTATAACATAAATTATAACTTGGGCCCTTAGCTTAGTGGTAGAGCATCCGGTTTGCATCCGGAAGACAGGAGTTCGACTCTCCTAGGGTCCATTTAACAAAAATTTTCCGCCGAGGAGGCGGTTTTGTTATTGGACGTTTTGACTTAATTTGTTTTTTATATCTAATGAGGTACAATAAAAGAACATGAAAAAAATATTTTTAATAATTTTAGCAATATTTTTTTTCGGCCTGGGCGCGTGGTTTGCGGTGCACGGGCTGTCTTCATATCAGGCGCAATCGGCAGAACGGGAAAAAACAGAATTTTTAAATAAAGAAATTGAACAAGTTCTTGATTCACGCCGGGGAGAGGTGGGGAAAGGTGATTCCGCTGATCCCTTTGGCGAAGACGGCGTGGTGCGGGCATTATTTATTGGACTTGATCGGAGAACGGGCGATATCAAGGGACATTGCGACGCGATTCAGATGATTACGATTGATAAAAATAAACAAAGCGTGACAATTACGGCCGTACCGCGCGGGACATATTCGCCGTTGCCGCTCGGGGAAAAACACTTGCCTTCAGATTATTATGTATCAAAAGCTTGCGAAGTGGGCGGGCTTGAATATGGAATTGGGCAGATAGAAAAAATTTTGGGACAGAAGGCGGACTATCTTGTGGTCCTCGGATTTTCCGAGGCGCTGGGAATTTTTAGAAATCTTGGGCTGCCGACCACGGAAACGTTAGAATGGCTTCGTCACCGCCAAGGTTACGCCATTGGCGAGCCGCAGCGGGCGCACAATCATTCCACTTTTATAAAACAGATGATGATAAAATATGTTCCCGAGAAAGATTCAATCGTTAATCAGGCACTGCAGTATATAATTTACAAAATAGTGCAAACTGATTTAACTTTTCCGGAAACGCGAGCAATAGTTGACGCGCTTTCCGCCATTGATTTAAAAAATGGTTCGGAGCGGATCAGTCTTTTGATGAGGCCGGCTTATGTTGTTCAAGATATTCCTTACGCCGAAGAATATTTGGGCGAATATCTTGATAAAATGATAAACCCGATCAAAGATCGTCTGCCGGAAAATTCTTACGTTGGGTTATCCGAAGAAGAAGCGCAAGCAAGGCTTTTGGAAGTAATTGATGAAAAGAAAAACGACCAAGAATTTATTTCTTGGGCATTTCTTAATAATCTTTGGCTCCAGGTGGAAGATGAAGACGCGCGGCTTGGAGCCCAATATGATATTATTTCAAAATATGTCTCGTCACTTTCGGAAAAATCGGAACGAGAAAATATTTTGGCAGATTATATTTTAGAAATGGAAAATTATGGAGAGGCGAGTTGGGCAGAGAAAGGAAAGGATTTGCTCGCAAAGGAGCTTGGCCAGTGAAGTTAAATTTTTCTAAAACAAAAACCCCCCGCCGATTCGGCGGGGGGTTTTTAATATTTTGTTTAGGGCGTGAGTTCCAACCCGACCGTACCCGCCTTTCTTCTTACGCCTTTTAGCGGTAGAGTGACATAAAAAGTTGTGCCTTTGTTTTCTTCAGACTCAAACCAGATTTTTCCGCCGGAGGCATCCACGATTGCTTTTACAATATATAAACCCAATCCTGTGCCGCTTGGATCTGTAATCTTCGCGTTGTCGGCGCGGAAGAGTTTCGTAAAAATTTTTACTTGAGCTTCTTTTGGAATGCCAATGCCATCATCGGCTATACGAATCAAAACGGCCGATTTTTGTCTGGTAATTGATAAAATTATTTTTCCTTTTTCGGGAGTGTATTTTACGGCGTTGGAAAGAAGGTTTTGAAAAACAATGCGCAGTAATTTCGCGTCAACGTTAATTTTCGGCAAAGCGGGATTATACTCTTTTTTTAGGGTTATTTTTTTATTTTTGATTTGCGGTTCGAAATCGGGGAGGGAGCTATCGGCAATTTTTCCGATATCTTCCGGTTTGGGAGTTATAGCAAAAGTTCCTAGATCAATTCTTGAAACATTTAAGAGAGAGCCAACTAGAGTAATCATTCTTTCATTGCCGCGATAAATTTCATCAAGATATTTTTTTTGTTTGGCGGTTAATTTTCCCGTCTTTTGGGCCGTGAGCATTTCCGCGTACCATTTGACGGCCGTAAGCGGCGTGCGGAGTTGATGCGAGGCTAAAGAAATTAATTCAGTTTTGGCGCGGTCGATCTCTTTGGCTTTTGTGATATCACGTTCAATCCCGACAAAGAAAACAACTCGTCCTCGTTTGTCTAAAATCGGGGAAATGCGAACTTCGGCAATATATTTTTCTCCATTTTTTCTTTGGTTGGTTAGTTCCCCAATAAATGTTTTTTTGTCATCTTTGATTGTTTTCCACATTTTTTCATAAAATTTTTCGTCCATCAGATTTCCCCAGAGGGATGTTTTTTTTCCGATGATTTCTTTTCTTGAATAGCCGGTTATTTTTTCCACGGCGGCGTTAGCGTAAAGAGTATAGCCGTCGGGATCGGTAATCACTACATGGTCGGCGGTATTGGCTACGGCCAATTGGAATTTTTTTAATTCCACAACTTGTTCTTCTAAGGTTTTTGTTTTTTCCTTAATTCTTTTTTCCAGAGTCGCGTAAAGATTTTGGAGGTCGCTTGTCATTTGGTTAAATACTTCGGCAAATTCTCCGATTTCATCTTTTGAGATTATCTTAACGCGCTGATTTAAATTTCCTTTACCGATTTTTTGCGCCACTGACAACAATTCGCGGATCGGCCTCGTGATTTTTTTGATGAAAAAATTAATTGCGAAAGAGAGAAGAATAGCAATTAAAAATCCTGCCAAAATTGTGTAATTTCTGGTTTGGGCTAAATCGCCGAAGGCTTCCCTCTGATCAACTTTTACAACCAAAGTCCAGCCATGGTCGAGGCACCTTGAAACCCCAATCACTTTTTCACCGCGATAGTCGGTAAAGGGGCCGTTGACGGTTCTGTTTTGGGCACATTCCAAAACGGGGAGCGTTTCAATCTTTTCTTTCAGCACCAGCTCGTCGCTCTTAAATTTAGATTCGGCCAAAAGTAATTTATTTTTGTTGATTAGGACAGTTTCAAAAGTGTCTGTTTGTTCCAGGGAAATATATAAAGATTCTCCGGCGACTTGTCTTCTTTCTCGCGCTTTGGCAACGTCACTTAAATATTTTGCGTCAATATAATTTATAATGAAACCGATTTTTTTGCCATTTGATTTTTCAAAAAGCGGTGCCGCGACGGCGATTTCCGGAGAAGTTTTTCCAAAGTGGTGGCTCAAAGCTACGTCGCCAACAGATGCCTCGCCGTAAGGAAGATTTTGCCCGCGGAGGAAATATTCGTGAGCCGCTTCGTTCTGGCCAACTTCGGTTTTGTCCGTGGAAGCAAGAATGCGGCCGGAAAGGTCGGTAACATTTATGCCGTAAATCGTCGAATCAAGCGACATTTTATTTTTGGCGAGGTGATCGCAAAGCGCGAGTGCAACTTCACTGTCGGAAGATTTTGCGAGAAGGGAGGCGCTATCGCGGATAAATCCGTCGGAAGAAAAATCAATGGCGCGATTTTTAAGCTGTGCCTCAAAGGATAAAAGGTCGTTTTTTGTAAGGTCGGCCAGGAGATTCAGTGAATCAAGAAGATAGTTTTGGATATTGTTTTTGGCTAAAATAAAATTGGCGTATCCATTAGTGAAAAGAGACGCCAAAACTATGGTCAAAAAAAGAATTTTTAATTTAGTCCCAAATTTTAGATTTTTTAGAAACATGAGACCAAAAAATTACGATACCGCCCCGATTTTGTCGGAGCGGCTTCATTTAGACTTTAGGTTTTCCCAAATATTCCTTAACTTTTTCCACAACCTCGCCAATCGGATGTTGGGCTTTGACAAAATAATCAACCGCGCCAAGCGAGAGAGCTTTCTTAATGCTTACATCGTCATCAAGGTTGGACAAAACAATTACGGGCAGAGATTCAAGAATTTTTGTTTCCTTCATTTCGGCGAGAATTTCCAAACCGGTTTTTCCCGGGAGTAAGAGATCTAAAAGAACGACGTCCGGCCGGAAATTTTTTATCGCCGCCAGGACTTTTTTCCCGTCGGCTACGGTTTGCGCGTTGAATTTTTCCTCAGAGAATTTTTCTTCAAGGACTTTTGCTAAAACTTCTTCGTCCTCCACGATTAGGATTTTCATAATTTTTAAATTTTTTTACCCCAACCTCCCCCAAGCGTAAGGGCCATTGATTATTTTTATTATTATAGCTTTCTGCTAATTATTTTTCAATTTTTCCAATTTCCGGGACAACATATCTCTGCATTTTATTCACATTTTCCGCAATTTTTTGGAGCAACTGTTCAATTTCCTCCGCTTCTCTTTTTTCCAATTTTCCGTTGCCAAAAGATTTCATTATTCTATCAAGATCTTTTTTGATCAAGTTTAAAAGCGCGGTCGTTTCTCGCTCGGCGATAGTTATTTTTCTCCCGCGCTGTTTTTTGGTAAGCAGGCGGGCGTACCAGCCGGTGGAAAAAGCAATCAGGAGGAGAGTGATGAGACCGACAAGCGCCGCAAGTTGGGTTATTTCTGTCCCGCGAATCGTAAGGAGCGGCCGTTCCCGTACAACAATTATATCTGATTTTATCGGCAAACTCAAGGCGCCGCGCTTATCTTTGGCCGTCACTTCAATATAATATTTGTCTTTTTTTAATGATTCCTCAAATTTTACAAGCCATAATCCGCTGGCGTCCGATTGCGTTTCTGTTTTTAAAATTTCTTCGCCGTTTTGGCGGTTTAAAGAAATAAGCAGGGTGACCTCTGGCAGGGCTGTGCCGCTCGCGTTTAATCCTCCTTCGCCGACAAAAACATCACGGCTTACGGAAGTAATGAGCGGAGCAACGATTGGTAGGATTTCTAAATTTAAAACTTCTTCAGTTAAATTATCAGCATTATCTTTGGCGCTCACTCTTACAATATGTTTGCCGGGTTTTTGGAGAGGTAGAGTGTAGGAAGTTTTATCCGTTTCCAACAAATCACCGTTATCAATTCTGATGAAATATTTGCTAAGGCCGGAAAGCTGGTCGCCGGATTCATAAGTTATGGTCGGGGCGGGGCTATCGGTTTGGGCGCCTTCAAAAACCGCGACGTCAAATGAAGTTGGAGGCGAAGTGTCCAGGGCGATGCGATAATGGCCGGTTGTTCCAAAGCCAAGATTATTTTTAAATCTGACGTGCAAATACCAAATTCCGTCGTCCGGGCGGGCAAACATTTTATTATCAAACAGCCCCTCGGTTTTTGTTGGATCAAAATCAGGGATTTTATTTAATTCCGTCGCCACGGCAGCCACGTCGGCGGGCAGGTCCCATCGGACTAAAAAATTAGCCGCGGTATTGTACCATTTTTCCGGATCAGGATAAAGTGGGACTTCAATTTTTGGTCCGGCCGGTTTTACCTTTGAAACTGCGGGTTGGCGGACAATCTGTACTGGCGGAGGCAAGATTTGGGAAGGAGGGGGAGTGGTCGGCGGCGCGGCGGTTTTTTCTTGAGTGGTGATTTTTGCTCCGCCCGTTGTTCTTGTGACGTTTGTTCCCGTGCCGTCGGCAAGCGTGATGGCGGCGTCGGAAAGAGTGAGGTTTGCCACCCCGGCTTTTTTCACTTTAAAATTAACCGTCAAAACTTGGAGAGATTTTCCAATGTAGCCGCTCGTTGATCCGCCGACAAAAGAAATTTGTCCGGGGACGGAAAAGTCCGGCTCCAGTAGCCAGAAAGCAAAAATTGATCCTGATTTGCTGATATTGGTCACTTCCAAAATATCCGCGGGATAAGTTAGGGTGGCTTGCGCCGCGTTTATACTTACCCCCTCGCTGTCGATGTGGAGATGAATGCTAAATTGGTCGCCGACGTTGTAGACATCGTTTCCCAAAGAAACATTTAGAGTTGCCGCTTCGGCAATTCCCGCGAAGGTGAAAAGTCCGGCCGCCAGGATTAGAGAATAAAGAATTTTTTTCATACATCTTATATAATTATGAATTTATTTTGTGGCGGTTAAACTTTGCAAAAAAATGCTGAAATCGGAAATATCCACCCGGCCGTCGTTGTTAAAATCAATGGTAGATTTTTTTGTTTGGTCGGGTGAGCCCCAGCGGAAGAGGAATATGCTCCAATCACTAATGTCGGATTTGCCGTCGTCGTTTAAGTCGGCGTTCGGGGCGAAAACCTTGGCGATGGTGAAAATTTTATCCAAGGAAAAATCGCTTGCCCTCTTTGCGCTGTCGCGTTGGCGGATTCTGGCTTTGTGGCTTCCGAAAGCGTAATCAAAATTAGTAAGAGAAAGCTTGAAAGAGCCGTCGTTGCCGGCAAAAATTTCTCGAGGAATTTGTTTTTCGTCAATTTCAATTTCAATTTTATTTCCGGGCATGGCATAGCCGGCCAGAGTAATTAAATCTTCGCGCAAGAAAGTTGATTTGCCAAAGCCAAGGGTTGGCGGAGCAAAAATATCCGTGGCGCTAAAACTTGTTATTTGCTCCGGAGTGGAATCAGGAGTTTCTGTTGTTCGGCCCTCTTTATCTTCAAAAGTAAGTTTGTAAGCGTTGATGGCGGCGGCCGGCAGAGCCCCGACAAAATTTATATTGAATCCACCGCTTGCGTCCGCCAAAGAGGATTTTAAAGGAATGTCTTGCGAAGTTCCGCGGCCCAAGATTGTAATTTTAGCGTTGGGAAAAGCTCGGCCGGAAAAAGAAAGCGTGGCGCCGGTCAGGGAAACGGGGAGAGTTGGCGCCCCTTCCGCCGGAATTGAAATTCCTCCGCTTCCGCCGCTAGTCGAAAGAAAGACAATGTCTTGAGTTGAGCTGATATTTAAACCAGTTCCTTCGCTGTCAGTGAGGGACAAAATAACTATTTCAGAAATGTTGTCGCTTACAGTTATTGTTCCAATGCCGTTTACAATATCCACCAATCCTTCCCCCGTAGCCGATCCGCTTGTGACCAGAGTGACATCGTTTTGGTAAGTTGTGTCAACATTGCCGCTATTATCTTCGGCGCGCACCGTGATGATCGCGTTGCTGCCGACGGTTACGTCAGTTGGATTTAAAATGCTAAATCGCGTGGCGACAATCGGTACAGCGCTTACAATCACCGCGTCGGTTCCGTCGTCTGTGCCGTCCACGCCATCCGGAGAAGAAGAATTATCCGAAACGGTAATGGTGTAGGTACCGGCGGTATCGTCATAGTACCAAAAATTTGCCGCGGAATTTCCCGCGCTGATGTCAGTGGAATTGATAATACTTCCTCCCGTGGCCGCGTCATAAAAAGATTTGTTGGCGCTCGCGGAATTGGAGTAGAGAGAAACTGTCGCGCCGCCCGAAGTTATTAAATTATTAAAATTATCCTTTCTCGTCACTGTGTAGCCGAGCCGCGTTTCCACGCTCATGTCGCCAGGATCATTTAAAGTAAATTTGGCAAGAACCCCGGCGCCAATTGTCAGTGTGTCAGTGTCATCGTCAATTCCCGTGGCTCCATTTGGAGAAGAAGAATTGTCCGAAGCAGTGACGGTTGGTGTGCCGGAGAGTTCATCGTAATACCAGAAGTTCGCGTCTGATTGGCCGGAAAGAATAGTGGTGTGTAAAATTTCATTTCCTCCGACATCTGAATCATAAAAAGTAGTTGTGCCAGAAGAATTGGTGTAAAGATAAACTACGGTGGTTCCCGTGGTGGTTAAATTTTCAAATTGGTCTTTGCGCGTCACAGTATATCCCAAACGGGTGCCGGCGACTGTATTGCCCGGGTCGTTTAGAAAAAATTTAGCTGCGGCGCCGGCGGAAAAAATTACTCCTTGCGCGGAGGTGACAACAAGGCCAGTGCCCTCTGTATCAGACAAAGATAAATTAACAGTTTCCGCGACTGTGTCGGAAAGATTTAGGGTGCCAAGGCCATTTACAATATTTACCAAACCTTCGCCCGTAGCTGAACTGCTCGCGACCAATGTCACATCGTTTTGGTAGGTTGTGTCAACGTTATTGCTGTCATCTTCCGCTCGGATTGTGACAGTGATCGGCGCGTCAACCGTGCCGTCAGTTGGATCTAAAATTGTAAATCTGGTCGCCACAATGGGTATGGCATTTACAGTCAATAAATCTGTCGCGTCGTCAATTCCCGTGGCGTCATCCGGAAAAGTAGCATTGTCCGAAGAGGTGATGGTATAAATTCCGGCCAGATCGTCGTAGTACCAAAAGTTCGCCGTGGATTGGCCGTCGTTAATACTCGCGGAAGTTATTTGATTGCCACCGCTTGCCGCGTTAAAAAACGCTTTGGCCGGACTTACGGAAGTTGAATAAAGATAGATGGTGTTAAAGCCGGAAGTGGCAGGATTATTGTATTGATCTTTTCTTGTGACAATGTAGCCAAGCCGCGTTTCCGCGGTCATATCGCCCGGATCGTTTAGAGAAAATTTTGAAACCGCTCCGCCGGAAATTATTACGCTATCTGATGAATCATCAATCCCTAAATTTCCATCGGGGGTCGAAGAGTTGTCGGAGGCAGTGATAGAAAAAGTTCCCGCCAGCTCGTCATAATACCAGAAGTTTGCCGTAGATTGGCCACTCGTAATTTGGCGGGAGCTCGTGATACTTCCGCCCGTGGCCGCGTTATAAAAATGATAATTTAATCCGGAAGAATCGGAATAAAGATATACCGTGTTCGTCCCGGAAGTGACAACATTTCCAAACTGGTCTTGGCGCGTCACAGTATATCCAAGCCGCGTGCCGGCTGTCGTATCTCCCGGATCATTTAAAACAAAGTGGGAAGTGGCGCCCGGGAGAACAGTGATGCTGTCGGTTCCGTCGGAGGCGCCCGTTGCGCCGTCGGGGCTTGTGGCATTGTCTGAAGCGGTGATAGTCCAAGTGTCAGCCAGCTCGTCATAATACCAAAAATTTGCCGAAGAATTTCCGCTGCCGATATTTATTGAAGTTATTTGGCTTCCGCCCGTGGCCGCGTCATAGAAAGCGTAATCCATGCTTCCCGAGTTGCTGTATAAATAAACTGTGGTGGAGCCGGTGGTGACTAAATTTCCAAATTGATCTTCGCGTGACACGCTGTAGGGGGCGCGCGCTCCGGAGGTAAGATTGCCCGGATCGTTTAAGATAAATTCCGCGACGGCCCCGCCCGAAATTGTGACCGAATCGGTGGCGTCGTCAATCCCCGTGGTGCCATCCGGGCTTGTGGTATTGTCTGAAGTGGTGATGGTGTAAGTTCCAGGAGCCTCATCATAATACCAGAAGTTTTTTGACGGCTGGCCGTTTCCGATCGTGACTGAAGTAATAATGTTTCCGCCCGTGGCCGCGTCGTAAAAACGTTTGTTGGCTCCGGCGGAACTGGAATAAAGATAAACCGTGCTCGTGCCCGAGAGGACAGTGTTTCCGTATTGGTCTTTTCTCGTCACTGTGTAGCCAAGCCGTTCTCCGGCTCCTATATTTCCCGGATCAGTCAGAGTAAATTGTGAAATCGCTCCGGCGCCTACGGTGACGGTTGGCGAAGAAGCAATATTTGTAAGAGTGCCGGCATCGGAAACTTTTGATTGAGTTAAAAAATTGTATGAGCCGGCGGCAGTGGGAACAGTTGCTCCGGAAGTTCCTCCGCCCGCGCCGTAAGTGACGGTCATGGTTTGTCCGCTCGTAAGTTGTAAAATTCTCGCGCGAATTTCATTGCCGCCAGGATATGTCGGAACGCCCGGACCGATTAATAAATCATCAATCCAAACATTTTCATTGTCCAGGTCCGCTCCGTCTCTTATTACAAAACCAAAACTCACAACCGAGGTGCGGGTTGTGGCGCCAAAATTTAAAACGACATAAGTCCAAGTATTGGCCGGAATTACTTGGCCAAAAGAAATTTGTTCCAGGGGGCTGGCTAAATTCGCCGAGTTGTCATAACCAAAGCGGAGATTGGTGTCGCTGATTGATCCTGAAGAGCGGATCCAAAATCCGACGCGGGTATAGCCGGACCAATTTTCCGAGGTAATGTTTTTATACCAGCGGTTTCCAGCGCCTTCGTTGCCATTGGCACATTGAACCGAACCGCCACCTTCGTGTTTTACTGAAGTATCAAGCGAAAGTCCGTTTGTGCAAGCGTTGCCCGCCACCCAGCCAGTGGCCGAGTCGGCATTATCTTTTACGTCAGCAACCGTGCCCGCGGCTGAAGTGGCTGTGGTATAGCCGGCTGTGCCGGACGATCCTTGCGGCGCGCTCCAGCCCGAAGGAACCGTGATAGAAATTTCGCCCGAGCCCATGGTTTCCGCCGCGGTGAAGGTAAAAGTTTGGGTGTCGCCTGTGGCACCGGCGGTGGAGGTGCCCGGGGAAACAGAATTTGTCCCCGAGCCGTCGGAGGAGAGAACAAATTTAGTTATATAAATAGTCGTGGCTACGGCTAAAACAGCTATGACAAAAATTACGCTCGTGATTAAGAGTGTTTTGGTATTTTTTTTCATAAGACCTTTGGCTAAATATCTATTATTTATAGATAAATTTTTCACGGCCGGTCTTGCTTTTGCGGTTCCCCGAGTAGGGAGTTTTTTCCTCCTTGCCATATTCATATATTATAGCACTATATTTTAAAAAATAAAAAATATTTCTTGACAAAATTTTTTTGAGGTGATAATTTATGGATATTGTGCTCGGCACGGGTTTTCTTTTGCGGGGGAAAGGGAAGGAGCAGAGGGAGAGATGGGGAGAAGGAACGGTTCGGCGGCAGTGAAGAAGGCGAGGGATCCGTTCAAGGTGGCGGCGAGGGTTCCGTGCACGTGCGGCGCGTGCCATGGCCGTGATCCATCCTGCGACGTCTGCGACGGCGTGGGCGAGTGGGAGATCCTGCTCGGCAAGGATTCGCTGCCCACCAGACGGCCGGGGGACGAGTCGCGTCTGCCTCCGTCGGACCACGAGCGGTGGGAGAAGTCGAGGGTCTGGGAGGCTCTCCGGCCGACCATTTAACGGTCAAAGGCCGCAAAGTCGCGGGAAGGAGGAGCTCGCGATAGGGTAGCAAGGGGAGGACAACTTTTTGGTCTTCGCGCCACGGGCAGAAATGTCTGTGGCGCTTTTTTATTTTAAAAAAGTTGGGGCCGAGTTTGACTTTTTATTTTCTAAATGTTAAATTTTTCGCAGGAAGGAGGGGCCAATGCTTTTGGTCAGGGTATTGAACGCGCCGATCGGTCCGGAGGATTGCATAGCGGCAGTGCGGAAGGCCTGCCTCGGGATGAAGGAGCTTGAGCTCGGGGCGGCTGAGCTTTTGGTTGAGTGCCCGACGGAGCTCGTCCACATCTGGAGCGACCAGCCGATGATCGTTGTCACGGCGGACGTCTGCTTCCCAGCCGAGGACATTTCCGAGGAAACTCGCCGGAAGCTCGCGCGGAAAATCGCCATCGCGGTGAAGAAGTCGCGCGGCGGTCGGCATCAGGCCGTGAAGGTTCTTGTCCGGAATTTCCGGCCAGGGGAAATCGTGACCCATCGGGAGCCGGCGGGATCCGTGGCGCCTCGACCGCGGCGGCGAGGGAGAAGAACATAGGAGGAAGGTATGACTGGGCAAAAACAAAGCCCAGTCTTTTTTTCAAAATAAAACCGCGAAGATTAGTTCGCGGTGGAATCCGGCCGTTAAGTTTTTTCCTCCTTGGGTGTCCTCGCGCCAAAGATTCGGCACAAGAATCGTCCGAGCGTTCTCACGACAAAGGGAATGGCGACCAAAACGCAGAGCGCTATGCCGGAGAGCCGAACGAACCCGCGTTCGAGCCAGCTCATCGGTTGTCCGAACGGACGATTTGGCGCGAAATTGATGATCATGAAAAGCGCGACAAGAAGCGCCAGCCCGCCCGTGGCCGTGGAAACAAACCCTCCGATTTCCGCGGCGTCGGGAAAGTTGAGGAGCCAGAGCACGAGTCCGGTCGCGACGCCGTAGAACGCGGCCACGCCAAGCGCCGAAAGCAAGATGAGAGCGTTGCCTTTCCATTCAGATTCTGGGCGCATGTTCTGCCTCCTCCACTCTGGTCCCCTTGGGGTAGAGATAGATCCGGCTCATGGCTCCGGGAACAAAAAAAGAAATGATCTTCTCCACTTGCTGGATTTGGATTGCCGCGCCGAAGCCGATCTCGGTATCCGGGAGATGTTTCCAGTTGCTGTGTCCGGTCTTTCCTTCGAAGCGCCGGTCGTGGTTTTTGAGGGAAAGAATAGCAGTCTTCCCCCTAACCTCTGTCTTCGCGACGATTCCGCGGTAGGCGAAACCGTTTGTCTCATGAGCCCGGAAAACCCGGCCCACGAGATTTTCTCGTTCTGCCAGTTCTCCGAGTGTCATTGTTTCCTCCATCGATCACCGTAGCTTTAGCGAAGGTGATCTTGGCTCGCCAAAGCTTGCGGCCTTTGACCGAGAATATCTTATCATATTATATGATAGAGTAAAAGGCTGTCCGTTCTTTATGTTTTTTATGGTACAATATAGTTGTTACTTTTTAAATTTTAAAACGTATTTAATTGCAGAAGCTTCTTTTTAATCCGGAAATATATGGATCCAAATCAAGAAAAACAAATCATTAAAGCGAGCCAAGCCGGAAACTTTCAAGGTTTTGGCAGCCTTTACGAAGCGTATGTTAAAAAAATATACAGCTTTGTTTATTACAAAACATATCATAGGGAAACGGCCGAAGATATTGTTTCCGCGGTTTTTATGAAAGCCCTGGAAAATATCAACGGGTACAAATCCGGCCGCGGAAGTTTTTCCGCCTGGCTTTACGGCATTGCCCGCCACGCCGTGGTTGATCATTTTCGCGCCGCCCGGCTAACTGCAAACATTGAAGATGTTTGGGATTTAGCCGCTCCGGAAAATTTGGAAATTGATTTAGACGCGCGGGAGAAATTAAACGAGGTGAAAAAATATCTGGCGAAATTCAAGCCGACGCACCGGGAAATTATAACAATGCGGCTTTGGGGAGAATTGTCTTATCGGGAAATTTCCGAAATTGTCGGGACTTCCGAGGCAAATTGTAAAATGATTTTTTCCCGCGAGATGGGGCGGCTTCGTTCGGAAATCGGGACGGCGGCGTTTGCCATGTTTATCTTCGCAAATTTTCTAAACTAATTATTAATAAAAAATATATGAATACGAAAAATTTAATCCAAGAAATTTTAGACGAATTGTTCACAATTGATCCTGATCTTAAAAAATATCAAAAAGAATTGGAGGCCACTATGGCTAAAATGATTGCCCAGAAACCGGAAGATAAATTTGACGAAAATTTTCGCCAGGAATTAAAAATGAAATTGTTGGCGCGAGCGGAAGAGTTGGAAAAAGCGGGGAGCGCTCGTCCGTCGCTTTGGAAAAATTTGGTTTTTTGGCGAGGAGTTTCTTTTGCCACGGTCGCGGCAGTTTTGGCGATAGCGGTTGTTGTACCGGCCGTGCGAAACGGCTGGATCAGTTTGCCGAAATTTGATCGAGAAAGCCAGCTCGCGCTTTTTTCCGGACCGGCAAATATTGAAGATGCGGGCGATCGGGCGTTTGGCAATTTGGTAACTTCAAGCCAAGGTTTAGTCGGCGCTGAAGCTGATAATTCTTCGGGGGCTGCGGCACCAACCGCGCCGCTTGGTACACCGGAGGCAATGTCTTCGTCAACTTCCCGCGCGGTTTTGGGATTGGGCGGAGGCGGGGGAACAGCTACATCAATGCCCGCGCCGGATGGGAAAATTCTGCCGCCGGAATACATGACAAGATATAATTATGTTTACACGGGCGAAGATTTTTCTTTCACTGATTCGGCCGTGACGGTCTTGCGCCGGGAAAAAGGTTTTGGCAACGGAGACTTGAATTCGGTTTTGGGAAATATCGGTTTTGGACTTTTTGACGCGAGTAAATTGACGAGCGCCAAGGTGCAAAATCTGTCGCTTGCCGAAGATCGCGAGGGCGGATATATTGTGGATTTCAATTCTTATGAAGGAATAGTTTCCATGTATGAAAATTGGCAGAGAATGATGCCCGTGGATTATAAGTCCCAGCCGCAGCTTCGCGAGTCAGATGTCCCCTCTGACGAAAAGTTGATTGAAGCGACAAACGATTTTATGAACCGCTACGGAATTAATCTCGCGAATTTCGGCGCGCCGAAAGTGAATAAAAATTGGAGAATCGGAATTTTGGGCGCCCCGGCCGCGGACATTTGGATTCCGGACACCCTGACCGTGCAATATCCGCTGCTTGTGGACGGAAAAGAAGTTTGGGAGCAAGGCGGCTATGAACGATCCGGGCCTTCCGTAAACATAAATATTAGAACCATGAAAGTCTCAAGCTTTTACGGATTGCAAACGCAAAATTATCAAAGTTCAAACTATGCCGCGGAAACGGATAAAGAGCGTTTGATGAAATTCGCGCTTCAGGGAGACCTTTGGTCGCAGGGAAATTATCCGGTGGAAAATTTCCAGGTGAAAGAAGTAGAAGTGAAACTGGGCACGCCGTCGGTTCAATATATGAGATATTGGAAATATGATGGCAATCAGAGTATTGAGCTTCTTGTTCCGGCTTTAGTGTTTCCGGTTTTAGAAACAAGCGCGACTGACGGATCATTCTATAAATCGGCGGTCGTGATTCCTCTTGTGAAAGAAATTTTAGACAGCGTCACCTCGGAAGTGGGAGACGGAGTAGTTCCGCCCCCGACAATCTTGAAGAGCGAGCCGGCTACAGAACCGGCGCCGGCGGTAAGGGAGACACAATAAAATAAGATTGGAAAATAAAAAGCGCGGGGATTTTTCCTCGCGTTTTTTGTTATAAAAAAAGAGGGACGCGCGCGGGCGTTCCCTCTTGGGGATGGGAACTCGTGGACTTGGCTGGGCGGCGGCTAATTCCTCAGCCGCGCCGTGCACTCCTCCTCGACGGCCGCAATGTCCGCGAGAGCGACGTCGATCAGCACATCCGTGAAGAGGTCGGGCATATCGAGCCGCGGCCGGCTGGCTTCGGCACGCTCCCTGAAGGCCTGCTCCAGCTGGATCCGGAGGCCGATCAGCTCGGCTTTCGGGATCTGCTCCACCTTCGCCAGATAGTTCAGAGCCGTGAGGCAGAACTTCTTGTTCGCCGGCAGAGTCGGGGCTGTCGCGATCACGATCTCGCCCCTCCGGATCGTGAACGAGCAGCTGTAGCCGCCGACGCCGAAGGTGAATTTCAGGGTGCAGATTTCGAGTTCATTTCTCATCTCTCCTCCTTCCCTCCGACTCCCACTCATTTGGGAGTACATTATTTTATATCATTTTTGTTGGGGGAGTGTCAAGAAGGAAGATCTTTACTTTCAAGCGATTTTCTGGGATAATGGAATAATTATTTTAGTGATAGAAAATGATAAAACCCTATTACTCAAAACCAGGCTTTACTTTGTATCAAGCTAACTGCTTAGATTTTTTGTTGACTCTAAAAGAAAATTCAGTTGACATGATTTTTGCCGATCCGCCGTATCTTTTGTCTAATGGGGGGTTTACTTGTAATGGCGGGAAAATGGCGAGTGTGAATAAAGGGCGATGGGATGTAAGTAACGGTCTAAAAAAAGATTTTGAGTTTCATCTGGCCTGGACTAAAGCTTGTCACCGAGTCTTAAAACCGGGTGGCACGATTTGGATTAGCGGAACTTATCACTCAATTTACCAGTGCGGATTTGCGCTGCAGGTTAATAAATTTCATATATTGAATGATATTTCTTGGTTTAAGCCGAATGCATCGCCCAATTTAAGTTGTAGGTTTTTTACCGCTAGCCACGAAACATTAATTTGGGCGCGCAAAGACAAAGAAGCAAAACATAAATTTAACTATGAATTAATGAAAAATGGCAGTTGGCCGGAAGACTTTATAAAAAAACCTAATTTGCAAATGAGGAGCGTGTGGGCAATTTATCCTCCAAAGCGGGAAGAAAAAATATTTGGGAAACATCCAACACAAAAACCAACAGATCTGTTGTCAAGAATTATTTTGGCCAGCACAAATAAGGGAGATTTAATTTTGGATCCGTTCGCGGGGTCATCCACCACTGGTTTGGCGGCGTTTTTGCACAGCAGAAAATTTATAGGGGTTGATCTCGATAAAAAATACTTGGACTTATCAATCAAGCGATTTAAAAATCTTAAACTATATTAATATGAAAGAAAAAGGAAAGGGCGGGGGCAATACAATCACGGGACTAAACTTTGAAAAAGAAAAAGACGTTCTCTCTCTTTTGAAGTCTAAGCGCGGTTATAAGATAAAGGGCAATGCAGTATATTATAATGGCGAAGAAGTAGCTCGTAGCTACAAGAAGAATGCCCTTTATAAATTTTTAGAATTAAAAAGGGTTGATTATCGAAAAATTATCTCGAAAAAATTGCTTCCAGATGAAGCTATATATGTTATAGTCAACAATACCTTATTCGTTATTGAAGTAAAATTTCAAAAAGTTGCTGGTTCAGTAGATGAAAAATTGCAAACGTGCGATTTTAAGAGAAAGCAATATGCAAAATTAATGGCTCCGCTGAATATTGAAGTAGAATATATTTATATTTTAAGTGATTGGTTTAGGAATCAAGTATATAAGGATGTACTCGATTATATAATTTCCGTGGGGTGCCAATATTACTTTGATTATTTACCTTTGCAGAAACTTGGTTTACCGGTACCGAAATAATATTTTAAAATTTATGAAAAAACCCTCCTCAATTCTAATCACCATCATTGTCATCTTTGTCCTTGCCGCCATGGCCTATTGGTTTTTAACTACAGAGAGCAATATCCTCGGAGAAAATAATTTAAACCTCTCCGGAATTTTGGAAAATAATTCAAATCAAAATTTTCCGCCGGCGGATGAGGGAGTTTTTGCCACTGACGATTTTTCCCTAAACTATCCCGAGGGCTGGCGCCAGGTTCCGGCCATAACCGGAGTTTCCGCGATGATTGCGAAAAGCAATGAAAATATTTCCGATCCTGAGGCGAAGAAAATGAATTTCCAAACATACCTCGCCGTTTCCTACGACTCGGTAGAAGGAAAAACAAAAGAGCAAGTTGTGGAGTATGTAAAAAATGAAGTGGCCGCGGTAATTCCCGAGGTGGTTTTTTCCAATGAAAAATTTTTAACTCTAGGCGGCCGCGAAGCCTACGCCGCGGAAATGACTTTTCGTAAAAGCGGCCTGGATTTTCATGTGCTGGAGATTGTTATTTGGGGGGAGGGAAATGATCTTTGGATTCTCTCTTACAATACGCTGGAAGAATTGTGGGCGGGCGATGTAGGCGAGTTTGAAGAGATGACGCAAGGGTTTAAGGTGAAATAATTTTTAAAATCTAAACTTATGCAAAATCAAAAAGGAGTTGGAGTAGTCGCGATCATTATTCTCGTGGCCTTAATTGGAGCCGCGGGAAGCATTGTTTATCTCGCGAAAACAAATCCAAAAATGTTTCAAGAAATTTCCGACAAGATCGCGAGCATCATCACCCCGAAACCACCGATTGGAAATTTAACGCCGGCGCGTGATTTGCGCGGTACCTGGGTTTCTTCTCTAAGAGGCAAGGGCCTGCAACTCTACGGCCAGTTTACGGTCGAGGGCAGCGTGACTAATCTTTATGAAGATGGCGATATTGAATTGAAAATAGATGAAGTGGAAAATAATATTGCCTCGGGCACGCTCCGCTATACCAATCTTTGCGGTTCGGGAACAACCATTGTCAATATTCCGGGTATGGAAAAAAGAACCATTACCGTTCCCAAAACTTGCGTGGCCGATACCGGAGCCCAGCCAGTTCGGATCAGAGTAAGTTCCAGTGCTCTGGATTTTGGAACATTTACTTCGGGCGAGATTACTACAACCATGCAGGGAACTTTTACGACTGATCTTATGTCTGGCTCAATGACTATGACCTATCCTTCTTTTGGCGTGATTAAGGGAACTTTTAATCTCATGCGGCAGAGAGAGTGACGATTTTTAACGTAGATTTAATCTGCTTTTGATATATTGGATGGAGATTGAAAAAACATTAATTGGTAATTGATAATTAGTAATTAAAATAATATGAACAAAATTTTGACTATTTTTCTCGTCGTTTTGGTTTTGGCCGCGGGGGGATATTTGATTTGGCAATATTCCGCGGGGCAAAATGGAGCGCCGGAAAATTTGAATGGAAATGTTGACGCGGGGAGCAACGCCAATGTTCCGGCAGAATGGAATCCCCTGGATTTGAGCAATCGCGGACTGACGTCTGTGTCAGTTGATATTTTTAATGATACGAGTATTACTGAATTAAATCTCTCGGGAAATAATTTGACGGGCGCCCTGCCCTCGCAAGTTCAAAAACTGCGGAATTTGGAAATTTTGAATTTGAGCGATAATAAATTTACCGGCGTGCCGGCCGAGGTTGGGCAGTTGAAAAAATTAAAAATTTTGGATTTATCAAATAATGAGCTGACTGGTTTGCCTTATGAAATTGGAAATTTGACGCAGCTTGAAATTTTGGACGTTTCGGGCAATGATTATTCCGAGGCAGATTTGGCGAAAATTGTTTCCACCCTGCCGAATACGGAGATTATAAGGTAATGGGTAATGAGTAACGAGTAATTATTGAAATAACTATGAATAAATTTTTGGTCGCCATTATTGTGATTTTAATTTTAGCCGCGGGCGGAGTTGCCGCGTGGCGATATTTTGATGGGAAAAATTTGGGTGCGGAACCTGAACCGATTTTTTGTGCCGCCGACGCGAAACTTTGTCCGGACGGAAGTTATGTTTCAAGAGTTGCGCCGACTTGCGAGTTTGCGGCGTGTCCGTCCACGGAGCCGGATGTCGGGATCGAGCCGGGGTGGGAAACTTATCGCGATCCGGGCGGGGCGTTTGAATTTAAATATCCAAAAACTTTGACGACAAAATATATTGACGCCTTTGAATGGCCGCCGACAATTAAGGTCGCCGATGGAGAATTTGTTTGCGGAGAAATTGATTTGGGCGATGGTCCGCCGGAGCGCACGATTCCGCGGATGGTGGACGGCCGGCAATATTGCGTGGTGGAAGCCGACGATGGAGCGGCGGGAAGTACTTACACAACCTATACATATACTACCTCGCGAGACGGAAAATTGATTTCTCTAAATTTTGTTTTGCGCTATCCGCAATGTTTAAATTATGATGATCCGGCGCAAAGCGAATGTCTCGCCGAGCGAGAAGCGTTTGATTTGGATGGAGTGGTAGACAGAATCGTGGAGACGGTGGTGATTGAGTGATTGAGAATTGAGAATTGAGAATTGAGAATTGAGAATTGAAAGCGACCTGCGGGCCGCTTTTTGGTTTAAAATTTTTTTTGTGATAAAATTATGGAAGAGGTTTTAATTTTTAAATTTAAAAACGTATGTTGTTTAACCTTTTTGAAGGAGGGAAGAAAGGTCGGCTCTTTAACAAATCCGCCGTTGGCGGAAAAAAAGTTCCGCAGGGATGCGGGACAAGGAGGATAGAGATGAAGAAGGGAATCGTGTTTACGCTCGTGATGCTTGGCGCGTTGGTTTTGGTCGGTTGGGGTTGCGGTTCTAGGACCGCGGCGCCCGCTGATACAAACTCGGAGACAAATGATGTTTCCGAAACTTCCCCAGACAGCGCGTCAGAGGTCACGACAGACTCGACCGGAGAAGTTCCGGCCGACTGGACAGAGTACAGGAACACGGAGCTCGGCTTCTCGTTCCAGTACCCGGAGGGGTGGAATTTGCGCGTAGTTGAGGGTGCCCCCTTGGGATGGAATGAGAACAACTACGAGTTGCGGGAAATTCAACTGCAAGAGGCTGGCAGCGACGATTTCGTTAGCGCGTATTCATTTGCTGTTGCTTCAAACCCGTCTCACTTGTCGGTTCGCGAATGGCTGACGGCGAACAATCGTGTAGGTGAAGCGCTCGAGTTGCGCGACAAGACGATTAGTAGTACGCTCGCCGGCGTTGAACTTCGTGCGTTGACCCCAGAAATCGAATCACCTGACGAGAGAGCGTTCCCGGGAATTCTCGCCTTTAGTGATCCGGAGAGAAATTATATTTTCTTTCCGGAACTAGGACAAGAGCAAGAGATCTTCGGGGACTACGGAACTACCCCCGAAGCATTCGAGAGCCAGATACTTACCACCTTGACGTTTGAGAGATAGGAGGTAGAGAGATGGAAAAGTTGCAGACGTTGGTTGTTGCACTGTGTTTGCTATTGCCGCAGGTTGCTTGGGGAGATGATCTCTGCGCGCCGTGCAGTGGCAATTGCGGGGAGTCACTAGGTACCTTGAGCGGAGTTGATGCGTTTTCGAACGGCGCGCGAGGCGATTGTACTGGCACTGGGCGCGGATTCTACCAGTGTGTAGAATATGCGAAGAGGTTCCACGGAAGAAGCGGCGAACGGTGGGGTAATGCTAACCAGATATTCGGTCGCGCGGAAAGACTCGATCTGAGATCTTTCCGAAATGGCGAAACGGAAGCCCCGCGGCAAGGTGATGCGATCACTTTCCAGGGTGGCCGTTATGGTCACATCGCAATCATCTACGCGGTGGGGAGCAACTTCATCACGCTCATTGAGCAGAACTGGCATAATATCCCGGGACGTTTTCGCCGCCTGGATATGGATGTTGACAGTGGAAGATACACCGTTGTTAGTGACAGCAGAAATTACACCGTCGAAGGATGGCTACGTCCTGCAGCAGACCCCACAATAACCGACGACGATGGCGATACGTTTACCGAATCCGAAGGCGACTGCGACGACGCGAACGCGGGCATCCATCCCGGCGCGGCGGAACTCTGCAACAGCCTAGATGAAGATTGCGACAGCGAGATCGACGAAACCTGGCCCTTGCTTGGCGACGTTTGTGCTTTCAGGCCAACGCCACTTTGCGAGCGGACGGGAGTCTGGGCTTGTGAGCCGCTGCATCGAGGCACCGTTTGCGACGGAGACTACGAGATCCACGTTGAACGCTGCAATCATCTTGATGACGACTGCGACGGCGAGACGGACGAGAACTGGCCATTGCTTGGCGTTGCTTGTACAGCAGGTTGGGGGGAATGCGAACGGAGCAATGTCTGGGTCTGCGAACCCTTGGAGCGCGGCACTGTTTGCGACGTTGATATTCCTTTTGGCACACCCGAACTCTGCGACGAATTGGACAACGATTGCGACGGCGCGACCGACGAAGACTGGCCGGAGCTCAGGAGCGTTTGCGGAATTTCTCCTTGCAGCGGGACGTATGTCTGCTCGCTTGGAGGTTCTGGTTCATACTGTAACGTGGATTCTGAAATGCCCGAGATCTGCGATGGGGTAGACAACGACTGTGATGGCGCGACCGATGAGTCTCCGGCGGAACTTTCTTGTGGAGATGGCGATGATTGCACAGCCGACTCTTGCGCGGCTGGCACATGTCGACATCGCATTCGCGACCGCGACCACGACACTTACACAGACGGCCTTTGTGGTGGCTATGATTGTAATGATTTGGATCCTGCGGTTTTTTCGTACACCTTCACTGGGTCACGTTTTACAGACTCAGTTGGTTATCCAAGAAGGCCAGTTCTTTTTTGGACAGGCACTGAAGTTGGTGTTGTTTGGGAATATTTGAGTGACGGCAACACCGAGATCTACTTTGCCCGAGCAGATACGTCTCTCACCAAAATTGGCGGCGATATACGAGTGATCGGCACCCCCGCACAACTCTTTTCGGTGTCAGGTGTTTGGACAGGCGGAGGATACGGTTTTACCTGGACAGATTACCGCTCCGGTTACGGAGATATCTACGCCGCTCATTTTGACCCGGCGGGTTCGGATATTGGCGGTGGTGTTTTGTTGGCGGAGCATATCGGAATACTTTCGGCTTACCATTCATCTATTGCTTGGGATGGAAGTCAATTCGGTATTGCCTTTGGACACTCTTGTGATGGTGACATTTACTTCGCAGGGTTATCCGCTGGTGGTGCCGAGATCGGTTCAGAGATGACACTTGTAGCAGACTCGGCCGCTAGTCTGGCTCGCCCGAATATAGTTTGGAATGGCACAGAGTACGGATTAACGTGGGTATCTACTTTTTTTGGAAATCAAGAAATACATTTTGGCAGATTTACTTCCATGGCTTCACCAATTGGAGACACTACGGTTGTAGCCACAGCTCCCTTATCGGGAGGGGGCGCGATCCCAATGCTTGTTTGGAATGGCTCTTCCTATGCCTTGGTGTGGACTGCCTTTACGGACGGAAAAGAAGAAATTTACTTCGCCGGGATCGATGCAAGCGGTACGGAAATTGATACGGAGAGACAGCTGACAATAACCCCCGACGATTCTTCTAATCCAGCTATTGCTTGGAACGGAAATGGCTACGGTCTTTGGTGGCAAGAAAATTATGCCACTGGCAGAGCAGAATGTTACTTCATGCGATTGAAGGAAGATGGTAGCAGAGCGGGTTCCGGTTTTCGGGCTACAACTTGTGTACAAAGAGATGGACTGTCATTGGTTTGGACGGGTCACGAATACTTGCTTGCCTGGTCCGATGTTCGCGACGAAGGCGGCTACGAGATCTACCTTGGCCGCATCGGCTGCGGGTGGTAGACGGCTGACAGAGAGAAGAGAGCCGAAACAAAAACCGTTTCTCGATGGGGGAGGAGAGGCGGTTTTTTTATTTACCCCGCGATCCGCCGAATGCGTGGATTCTCATAAACTTCTAATGGGGTTATCCTCCTTCTCTCTTTGACTCGCCACCAATTTTTTGAGATAATTTATTTAAGATTATTAATTTTCATCTTATGAATTACATGCAAATTCTTCAAATCGCCTCCATCGCCCTTGAAGGCCTGGTCGCGCTTATCGCCGCTATCTCCGCTTTTCGCGGGCGTTCGTATATGTATGGCTTTGCTTTCACCTTCGCGCTTTATGTTTTTTATGATCTTGTAAAACTCTACGGTTGGGGTGTGCCGGCAAACGCCCTCGCGATAATTTTCTTTATCGCTACGCTTTCGGCCCTGGCCTCGGTTTGGCGAATTTCCCGGCGAAGATAATTTCAGGAAATCGTTAGGTTCTAAATGCTATAACATATATATAAACGGTTTTTCATTTTTCATGTTTAAAAAACTTGATCAATATTTTAAACGCCCGCTCGGCCTGATCTTAATAGTTTTTTATAAGGGCGTTTGGGGGCTCTTGGAAATTATTTTAGGAACGCTCGCCCTGATTTTCAGTTCCTTAATTCGCCACGTCGCGGCCAGCGATTTTATTCATAATCTGATCGCACGGGAACTTGCCGAAGATCCGCAGGGGATTTTTATAAACTGGCTCGCGGCGCACGATCCGAGCGGAATTTTACAAAGGTCAATTTCCTTGGGGTTGGGCTTGGTGATTTTGGGTATCATTGATTTTGGCATTGCTCTTGCCGTTTGGTTTCGATCGTGGCTTATCCGGGACATAGGAATTATTTTCTTTTCCGGCGTGGCAATTTACGGCATTGTGGCTCTCGCGATTGATTTTTCTTTTTTCAAACTTTTAGCCATTATTTTAAATCTTTCCATCCTGTTTTATTTCTGGCAAATGATGCCAAAACATTTGGGGTCAAGGGGCAAAAAAGTAATTATGGTTTTGCCGGACGGGGAAGCGAATAAATAATTTTTTAATTAATTTAGTTTTAACTATGACACTTATGCGCAAGAAAATTTTTGGCATTATCGCAATCGCGGCCTTGGTTTTGGTCGCAAGTCCGACCGGCGCGGCGGAATTCCAAGCTGGAGAAGAGCTCACCCTGGGTAAAGACAAAACAATTTCTGATAATCTTTACGCGGCTGGAAGCACAATACTTTTGGGCGGAAAAGTTGAAGGAGATTTTTTGGCGGCCGGCGGAACGATTCTTTTTACCGGCGAAGTGAGAGATGATTTGGCGGCGGCGGGCGGAACAGTGAGTTTGATTGGTTTAATCGGCGGCGACCTTCGGGCGGCGGGCGGAACAGTGGCGGTTGGCGGAGCGGTCGCGGGGGACGCGGTTTTGGCGGGCGGCCAGGTGAGCGTGTCGGAAGGAGCGACTTTTGGAAAAAATGTGGCTTTGGCCGGAGGAATGGTGACGTTTTCCGGGGAGACGAAAAGCGGCCTTAAAATTTACGGTGAAGAAGCGATTATTAATGGAAAAATTTCTGGCGATGTTTTTGCTAAAGTTAAAAAATTGACACTTGGCCCGGGCGCGGAAATTTCCGGAGCCCTTTCCTATGAGGCGATTGAGGAAGCGCAGATTGATTCAGCGGCCACGATTGGCGGAGCGGTTGATTTTAAAAAAATTGAGGGTTGGGAGAGAGAAGGAAAAAATGCGCTGTGGGTAACAATTTTTGGTGTTTGGATTTTTAAATTTTTGTCGGTGCTTTTGGTCGGGCTGCTTCTTTATGGGATTTTCCGCCGCCAGACGGAAGAATTTGTTAAAAGAAATTCAAAAGAATTCGGTTGGGATTTATTGCGCGGTTTGGCTATTGCCATTTGTTTGCCGATCGCGGCGATTGTTTCTTTAGTTACGATCATCGGCAGTGTGCTTGGTGTGGGCGGAATGCTTTTATATTTTTTCTTGATGGTTTTAAGTCCGGCTTTGGGCGGCATGGCGCTGGGAAGTTTGCTCTGGAAACTTTTTTCAAAGGGAAAAGATTTTCATTTTAGCTGGAAGACGGTGGTGGCGGGCATTACGCTTACGAGTTTGATTGGCTTGATTCCATTTATCGGTTGGGCGTTTGTCTGCGTCTTTACCCTGGCGGCTTTTGGCGGGTTGTGGGTTATCCTTTCCCTGATGTTTTTTGAAAAAAAGTAAAAAAGAAAATAAACCCCATACCAACGCGTTGGCGTGGGGGTAAATAAAAAGGTTTTGTCCGCAGTTCGCACCGGCACGGTTTTTTGTGGTATAATAGAGAAAATAATTTTTAATTGTATAAAAATATGGAAGTTCAAAAAATGAAAGATTTTATGAATCCGACCGAGCTTGAACAAAAACACACGCCGGTGATCGAACGGGTTGGGGCAAGCGGTGACGTTTTGGTGCGCGTTGGGCTTGTGCCGCATCCGATGGAAGAGGCGCATCATATTATGTGGATTGAACTTTATAGAAATAAGGCGCTCGTGGAAAGAAAAAATCTTAAAGCGGGAGGGCGGGCTGAGGCGATTTTTGAAATTCCCGACTTGAAGCCGGAAGATATTTTGGTGGCGCGGGAGGAATGTAATATTCACGGGCTCTGGGAGAGCGTCTAGGGGGTTTACGATTCACGGTCAATGGTTCACGGACATAAAAAGCCGTAAACTGATAACTGTAAACCGACAACTAAACATATGGAATTTTTTACGACAGTGCCGCTTCTTTGGGGCCGGCCGGCCAATATTTGGCTTGGGATTATTTTGGGCGTGCTTTTACTTTTTCAAATTTATCTTGGCATAATGATGACGCGCCGCGGCAGGATAAATCTTTTGAAAATTCATAAAGTTAATGCCGCGCTGCTTCTGCTGGCGGCGTTTTTTCACGCCTACTGGGGTTTGGGAATTTGGTTTTTTGATTTTCAAATTAAATAAATTTTATGAAAAAAAATTCTCTCGTCATTTTTGCGCTTTTAGCGTTAGTAATGCTTGGCGCCGGCTGCTACGGGACGCCCTCCGCTCCCGCGCCGGAAGTTAACGCGCCGTCGGCTAACGCTCCGGAAATAAATATTGAAGTTCCGGGCAGCGAGAATGTTCCGCCAGCCGCGAACGCGAACCAGCCGGCAGAAGCGGAAGTATATTCAAATTCAGCCGCGGTTTTGCTCCAGAATTTTTCTTTTGCTCCGGCTAGCGTGACCATCGCCGCGGGCGGGGAAGTAACTTGGACCAACCGCGATTCGGTAAATCACACCGTGACCGGCGATGATTGGGGCAGCGAACTTTTTGGCAAAGATCAAACTTTTACCAAAAAATTTGAAACGCCGGGCGTTTATCCTTATTACTGCATGCCTCATCCAAACATGACCGGCAGAGTAGTTGTAAAATAAATTTTATTTATGGCTCAAAAAATGTGGGTTTGTAATAATTGCGGCTTTATCCATTCCGGCGAGAAGCCGCCGAAAAATTGTCCGCGCTGCGGGGCGGAAGCCGGCGAATTTGATTTGATGCCGGTTACGCCTTCGTCCGAACGGGCCAAGAAATTGAAGCCGACTGACTACTTGATTATTAACGGGTCAAAACATCGCGCCCACAACACGCGGCTTTTTACGGATATGGTAGCCGAAGTTTTTCGGGAACAGAAAAAATCTTATCAGGTGATAAATTTGTGCGAGTATCGGGTGGATCTTTGCTGGCATTGTTATTCCATGTTTCAAAATCTTTGCCACGATCCCTGCCAAAACCAAGACGATGACATGAAGTATTTTTATCCTTTGCTCAAAAAGTGCAAAGGATTTATAATTGTCTCACCGATAAACTGGAATAATATGTCGGCGCTTCTTAAGCATTTTCTAGATCGGCTGACCGCGGTGCAGAATATGTTTTTGGTGGATGGCACGACCCCGCTTCTGGGAAAAACTTGTGGTATAATTATAAACGGGCATGAAGACGGAGCGTACAAAACGGCTTTTGATATTTTAATGTATCTGCAAAATTCAGGATGTGTGCTGGCGCCTTTTGGCATTGCTTACACGACACATGGCGCGCTTTTTAAAACGGAAGAAGACAAAGATTATTTTTCCAAAGACAAGCGGACGCGTGAGTTTGTCCGGGCCGTAGCCAATAATGTGATAAAATTTTCCGAAGCGAAGTTTGACTACAAAAAAAATATAATTCCGGCCTGCGAGTGACAACAATTAACAATTAACTTTCGAATTATGGTAGAAGACAATCAAGAGAATTTTACAAAATGTGCTTGCGAGCCGTGCCCGAGCTACAACGCTTGTATGCGCGGTGGAAACCAAAAACTTTTCTGCGGCAAGGACAAAAGTTCCTGCGAAACTCCTCAGAACGGCTGTATCTGCATGAATTGTATTGTCCATCAAGAAAATCATCTTGATTCAGGATATTATTGTTTAAAAGGAAAATCAGAATAAATTTGAAATTTTAAATCTTAAATCTAAAATTATTTATGTCAGTCAAAAACATCGGAGAAAAATATCATTGCAATGTTTGCGGTAATGAAACAACCGTGACTGAGGTCGGCGGCGGAACCTTGGTTTGTTGCGAAGAAGAAATGGAAATCATGGACGGCGAAGAAGAGGAAGGGGCGGTAGGCGAAGAAGAGGAAGAACAAATTTAAATTTTAAAAATTTTATTTATGTCCCGCACTCAAGAAAATTTAAGGAAGGCTTTTGCCGGAGAGGCGATGGCTCGCGACAAATATACTTTTTTTGCCAAGAAGGCGAGAGAAGAAGGGTTTGAAGGGATTGCCCGAATTTTTGAAGAAACAGCGGATAATGAACGGGCGCACGCCGAGCGCGAGCAGGAATTTATGAAAGGCGAAGTGACGACGAGTTTCGAAAATTACGGCGTGCCGGCAATCGGAACTACAGCGGAAAATTTAGAAGCCGCGGCCTCCGGGGAACATTGGGAATGGAATGAAATGTATCCGGGTTTTGAAAAAATCGCGCGCGAAGAAGGGGAAACAGAAATTGCCGACATGTTCAAGGAGATTGCTGAAGTTGAAGAACAACATGAAAAAAGATATCAAATTATTTTAGCAAAAGTGAAAGAAAAAATGGTTTTCAAAACTGCCCAACCGATTCGTTGGAAATGTTTAAACTGCGGTTACATCCACGAAGGCCCCGAGGCGCCGGCCAAATGCCCGGCCTGCGGCAAACCGAGAGCGTATTACGAACCGTGGGCGCAGAATTATTAGAAAATTATCAAAACAAAAAATCCCGAGAAAGCGGGATTTTTTGGTGGGCGGCACAGGAGTCGAACCTGTGACCTTTACAATGTCAATGTAACGCTCTAACCAGCTGAGCTAGCCGCCCCCATACCTTATATATTTTATACGATTATTTTTTTAAAAGCAAATTCATTTTAATCTCTTCAATAATTTCCTTTTCCGCGTCAGCGAGGCGCGTGCCCGTCAAGCAGAATTGTTTGAAGTCTTTTCCGCCGTCGGCGGCGCGGGAAATTAGCCGGTCGGCCGTGGTGCCGCGCAAAGTTTTTACAAGGCAGCAGATTTTTGTTTCCGGAGAATTAAGATAAGGTATTTCATAAAAAAGCACCACGATGTTTGCCTCGGGAGAATTGGCAATCAGCTCGTCAATTACTTCCGGGAGTTCTTCAACTTCCGCGCCGGAAGTGGTAAAATCATCGCGCGTCAAAAGCGACCAGACGATTTTGGTGGACGGATCACTCTTTAAGCGCATTAAAACCCGTCCCCAAAGTTTTAAGGTGCCGATGGTTTTTGTTTGATAAAGATTTTTTATAATTTCTTCTCGCCGGGCGCCGCGGGCGATAAGTTGAGAAGCGATGCCGAGCGTTCGCGGGGTGACGTTTGGAGATTTAAAACTTCTGGTTTTGGAAATCATGCCAGCCAAAAGCAAGGTGGCGACTTCTTCGTCAATCAACCGCGGGTCAAGCGATTCCAAAAAGTTAAAAAGAATTTCCGAAGTTGAAGTGGCGTTCATTTCCACAAGATTTATTTGGCCAAAATGTTCGTTCGTCGGACTGTGGTCAATATTTACAACCGGGGTGCGGTAAAAAAAATCAGAATTTTGGTGATAGACACTTCCCAGCGATTCAAGATCCGGCGTGTCAAGTACTATGGCAAGATCATGCCGGTAGTCGGAGAGCGAAGTGGAAATATTTTTTCCATCAAGAGTTTTTTCCTCCGGCGCGACAAAAATATTTAATTTGTCTCCGTTCATTTCATAATGCAGGCCGCCGATCGGATTTCCGGCGACGTCCAAACTGATGATTAATTTTCGTAAATTATTGAGGTTTGGTTTGATGGCGCCAATCTCCGGAAGGAAATTCAAATTTTTTGGCGCGGAAAAACCGTCCGAGGCCACCTCAACCATCGGTTTACCTAGTTTTCGTAAAACGGCGCGCAACGCCAAACTAGTGGCTACGGCGTCGCCGCTCCAGTTTTTGCGAAAAGCGATCAGGGGATGACTGCTTTTTTGCAGTGATTCAAATATTTGTTGGTTTGTATTTAAAGCCACAAAATCAGTTGAAAGTTAAAAGTCTAAAGTTAAAAGTTAGGTGTTTTTCTTGGGTAGTATGATAGTATAGTCTAGGGCGAGAATAGTGTCAATTAAGAAAGGTTGTGATTTTAGGGTTTTTCTGTTAAAATTTAGGAATTAATAAAGGCAAAGTTTTATTATGCGAGAGTTAGAGAAAGCGTACAATCCAAAAGCCGTAGAAGACGAGATTTACGGAAAATGGGAGAAATCTGGGTATTTTAATCCAGATAATTTGCCGCGTCAAGCCAGAGATCGCCTTGGACAAGGGAAATCATTTTCCATTATTATGCCGCCGCCGAATGTGACCGGCACCCTGCATTTGGGCCATGCCGTAATGCTTGCGGTGGAGGATATTTTAATTCGCTATCATCGGATGCGGGGCGAACGGACTTTATGGCTCCCGGGTACGGATCACGCGGCCATTGCCACACAAACCAAAGTGGAAAAACTTTTGAAAGAGCGGGAAGGAAAAACTCGCCATGATTTGGGCCGGGAGAAATTTTTGGGTGAAGTGGAAAAATTTATTACAAGCACAAAAAGCACAATAAAAAATCAAATCAAAAAAATGGGATCGTCTTGCGACTGGTCGCGCGAGGCCTATACTTTGGATGAGCCGCGGTCGCGGGCCGTGCGCACGGTTTTTAAGATGATGTATGATGATGGTTTGATTTACCGCGGGGAGAGAATTGTAAATTGGGATCCGGCGCTCCAAACTACAGTTTCCGACGATGAGGTGGAATGGATTGAACAGAAAATTCCTTTTTATTATTTTAAGTATGGGCCGTTTGTGATCAGTACGGCTCGGCCCGAGACAAAGTTCGGAGATAAATATGTAGTGATGCATCCGGATGACAAGCGATACAAAAAATATAAGCACGGGGAAAAATTAACGGTGGAGTGGATCAACGGTAAAATAACCGCCACCGTTATTAAAGATAGGGCGATTGATATGGATTTTGGCACCGGGGTGATGACCATTACTCCGTGGCACGACGCGACAGATTTTGAAATTGCCGAGCGGCATAATTTGGACAAAGAGCAGATTATTGATTTTGATGGCAAGTTGCTTCCGATTGCCGGAGAATTTGCCGGAATGAAAATTGGCGAGGCGCGGGAGAAAATTGTGGAAAAACTTCGGGCCAAGGGTTTAGTTGATCATATTGATGGAAATTATGTTCATCGGGTGGCGATAAATTCGCGCGGCGAGGGATTGATTGAGCCACAGATTAAAAAACAGTGGTTTGTTAATGTTAATAAACCAATAAAACGGCGCGGCGGAAAGACATTAAAAAAATTGATGCGTGAAGCGGTAGAGGGCGGAAAAATAAAAATAATTCCCGAGCGCTTTAGTAAAACTTATTTTCATTGGATTGATAATTTGCGCGATTGGAATATTTCCCGCCAAATTTGGTTTGGGCACCAGATTCCGGTTTGGTATTGCGCAAAGTGTAACGAGCCGGCCGTGACCGATTTTGCGCCGACGGAAATTTTGTTTATGCGCCACGGGGAAGCGAAGAGTAATTTGTCGAATAAATTAAATTCGGACGTTTCCAAGCAGACAAATGGTTTGACCGAAAATGGGGAAAAAGAGATTCGTGAAATTTCCAAGGAAATTGAAAATAAAAATTTCAGCGTGATTTTTTGCTCAGATTTTAAAAGGACAAAAGATACGGCAGCGATTATAAATGAAAATCTTCATCTTCCGATAATTGAAGATAAAAGATTACGCGAGGTCGGGGTTGGGGAATTTGAGGGCGGGCCCGATTTTGAACTTGATAATTTTAGAAAAAATAATTTTGAAGCCTGGCAGAGCGGAAACCCGAAGGGAATTGAATCTTTTGAAAGTTTAAAATCCAGAGTTTTTGAATTTTTGGAAGAGGTGACAAAAAAATATGCCGGAAAAAAAATATTGGTTGTAACGCACGGTGACGTTTGTCGCATGGTGCAGGGCTTTAAGACCAATCTCGCGAGCAACAAAGATTTTTTAAAACTTGATTATCCAAAACCGGCCGGATCTTTGGAGATAAAATTCGCTCCGGTTTCTTGTCCCGCCTGCGGCCAAAAAGATCTTAAACAAGATCCCGACACTTTGGATACATGGTTTTCTTCCGGGCTTTGGACTTTTTCAACTTTAGGTTGGCCGGAAAAAACAAAAGATTTAAAAACATATCATCCAACTTCTGTTTTGGAAACCGGTTATGATATTTTATTTTTTTGGATTGCGAGAATGATTTTGATGACAACTTATGTTTTAGGCGATATTCCGTTTCATAATGTTTATCTTCATGGCTTGATCCGCGATGAAAAAGGAAGAAAAATGAGCAAGTCGCTTGGCAATATTATTGATCCCCTGGATATGATAGAAAAATACGGCACGGACGCGGTGCGGCTTTCTTTGGTGCTTGGCACTTCGCCGGGAAATGATATGAAATTAAGTGACGAAAAAATCGCGGGTTTTAGAAATTTTACAAATAAACTGTGGAATATTGGAAGATATGTGATCGAAAAGTCAAAAGTCAAAAGTCAAAAGTCAAAATTACAATTAAAAAGTAAAAATTTAACATTGGCGGAGAAGTGGATTTTATCGCGGCTGAATGATGTCGTCGCCGAGGTTACAAAACACCTGGATAATTTTGAGTTTTCCCAGGCCGGAGAAAAATTGCGGGCTTTCAGCTGGGACGAATTTGCTGATTGGTATATTGAAATAAATAAAATCCAACCAAACAATTTGTTGCTTGTTAATTGTTACTCGTTAATTGTTAAACTCTGGCATCCGTTTATGCCATACGTGACCGAGGAGTTGTGGCCTAATTTTGGCGGAAATTTATTGATGATTTCCGAGTGGCCGAAAACGGAAAAGAAGTTGATTGATAAAAAAGCGGAAAAAGATTTTGAGATTTTGAAAAATGTTGTTGTCGCTATTCGCGCCATGCGGGCTGATTATAAGATAGAGCCGGCGAAGAGGGTTTCGGTTGAAATGTATGGCGGCGCAAAAACAAAATTTTTGGAAGAGCAGGCGGGAATTATTAGAAGCTTGGCGCGAGTGGAAAATTTGGTGATTAAAAAATCCGGGGCAAAACCGGAGTGGTCGGCCGGAGCGATCGCGGGGGGCATCGAAATTTATTTGCCGTTGGCCGGGTTGATTGACGTTCCCAAAGAAAAAGCGCGCCTGGAAAAAGAATTGGCCGAAGCGGAAAAATATCTGGGAGTTTTAGAAAATAAATTATCCAATAAGGCATTTCTCCAAAACGCACCCAAAGAACTTGTGGCTGGAGAAAAAGAGAAATTGGGATTGCAAAAAGAAAAGGTTAAAAAAATTAAAGAGCAATTAAAATCTTTAGAATAAATTTATGAAAGTAAATACTGACGAGAAAAAAATCCAAGAATTTTTAACGCGGGGAGTGGAAAACGTTTATCCCTCGCGCGAGGAATTTGGAAAAGCATTGAAGAGTGGAAAACAATTAACAATTTATAATGGCATTGATCCAACCGGGCCAACGTTGCACATTGGCCATGGCAGCGTGCTTTTGAAACTCCGCGAACTTCAAGAACTTGGCCATAAAATAATTTTGTTGATCGGAGATTTCACCGGAATGATTGGCGACCCGACGGACAAAACGGCGACGCGGAAAAAATTGACTCGCAAAGAAGTGCTGGCCAATTGTAAAAATTATGCCAAACAGGCCGGAAAAATTTTGGACATGAAAAAAGTTGAAATTAAATATAATAGCAAGTGGTTGGGAAAATTGAAATTTGCGGATGTGCTAGAACTCGCGTCTCACTTTACGGTTCAGCAGATGGCCGATCGAGATATGTTTAAAGGAAGGCTTATTTGGAAATGGAGATGCCCTGTATGTAAAAATATTTCTGACTCGCCAATCCAATTTGGCTCTATTAAAAATTTTGAAACTTCTAGATTAGAGAATAATAAAAATTTTTGTCCAATTTGTAGAGAATATAGATTATTTAGTAAGGAGGACGTTATAGCCCCCAAGCCAGTTTATCTACATGAGTTTTTATATCCCTTAATGCAGGGTTATGATTCCGTGGCAATGGGCGTTGACGGGGAAGTTGGCGGTAACGACCAGACTTTTAATATGCTCGTGGGTCGCCATCTGATCAAATTTTTAAAACATAAGGAAAAATTTGTTTTGACGACAAAATTATTAGTTGATCCAATGGGGAAGAAGATGGGTAAAACCGAAGGAAATGTAGTGACGTTAGAAGATAGTCCAGAGGAAATGTACGGAAAGGTTATGAGTTGGCCAGATACTTTAATGCGCGTGGCTTATGAAATTTGTACACGTGTGCCGATGACTAAAGTAGATTACATTCTAGATGGTGACAAACGTTATGCTAAGATGCGTTTAGCTCATGAAATTGTAGCTATGTATTATTCCGAACCCATAGCATTAAAGGCGGAGGCGAATTTTGTTAAAATTTTTCAGAAAAAAGAAGCACCGGAAGAAGTGGTTGAGTATAAGGTATCAAGTAGTAAGTATAAAGTATTGGACTTACTTACGGAAACCAAATTGGCAGCCAGTAAGGGTGAAGCGCGGAGATTGGTAGAACAGGGCGGCGTAAAAGTTGGTGATAAAATTATTAATGACATTAACGCCGTAGTGGAAATTCCCGCCGACGGAGTTTTGGTGCAAAAAGGGAAAAGACATTTTATCAGAGTAAGTTTCAAGTTATAAGTTTCAAGTTTCAAGATCTATGTGGTTAAAAATAAAAAAAGAAACTGCCGGCTTGGTTAAAAAATATTTTCCGGAGCTTCCGACATCGGAAGAGGATTTTGTTTTTCCGCCGAATCCGGAATTTGGCGATTTGTCCTTGCCTTGTTTTAATTTTGCCAAAGAACTTGGTAATTCTCCGCCGGAAATTGCCAAAGAGTTAGGAGAAAAAATTAAGCCGGCCGGAATTGTCGGAAAAATTTCCGCCGCCGGGCCATATCTTAATTTTTTTCTTGATAAAAGAAAAATGGCGAGGTTGGTTTTGAATAAAATTTTGAAAGATAAGGAAAAATACGGAAAGAGCAATTTGGGAAAAAGGAAAAGAGTGATGATAGAATTTTCCAACGCCAATACTCACAAAGAATATCATGTCGGGCATCTTAGAAATCTTTGTTATGGCGACGCGGTTTCCCGGCTCCTTGCCGCCGTCGGAAATAAAGCAATTTCAGTGTCCTACATAAATGATTTTGGAATTCACGTGGCGAAAACTCTTTGGGCTTATGAAAAATTTTATAAAAATGAGAAGCCGCCGGAAAATTTGGGATATTTTTTGGGACAAATTTACGCTCGTTCGACCGGGGAAATAGAAAAAGACCCGACTGCCAAAGAAGCGGTTGGCGCCTTGATGGCAAAAATTGAAAGTCGGCGCGGACCGGAATATAAACTTTGGCAGGAAACGAGGGAGTGGAGCGTTAAACAATTCGCGAAAATTTACGAAAAGATGGAAGTTAGTTTTGATAAAATTTTTTATGAAAGTGAAGTGATTGATGAGGGGAGGAAAATGGTTGATGAGCTTTTTCAAAAGAATTTTTTGGTGAAAAGTCAGGGCGCGGTTATCGCAAATTTGGAAAAATATAATCTTGGAGTTTTGTTATTTTTGCGCTCCGACGGAACGGCGCTGTATCCCGTGGCAGATCTGCCGCTTGCAATAAAAAAATTTAAAAAATATAAATTGGACGAATCAATTTACGTGGTTGACGTTCGGCAGAGTTTATATTTTGAGCAATTATTTAAAATTTTAGAGTTGCTCGGCTATAAACAAAAAATGACCCACCTGGGTTATGAATTTGTAAAACTGCCCAGCGGCATGATGTCTTCGCGGACCGGCAATGTCATAACTTTTGAAAATTTATGGAACGAGGCGACGGAACGGGCACTGGGTGAAATAAAAAAACGCCACGCCAATTGGAGCGAGGAACAAATCCGGGAGACGGCAAAAAAAATTGTGGTTGGGGCGATAAAATTTGAAATGATAAAAGTGGGAAAAGAACAGACCATCACTTTTGATATTGATAGAGCCCTGCATTTTGAAGGTTTCACGGCCGCTTATTTGCAATACACCCACGCGAGAATTTGTTCCATCATTCGCAAGGCGGGAACAAAAATATCGGGAAAAGTTGATTTTGATAAATTCCAAGAAAAGTGGGAATATAATTTGATGGTTCTGCTCGCGAAGTTTCCCGAGATTCTGGAAAAAGCGGCGGGAGCCCGTAATCCGGCCGTGCTCGCAGATTATCTTTATGATTTAGCAAAGGCTTTTAGCGATTTTTACCGCGATGTAAAAGTTATTGGCGCGGACTTGGAAGCAGAGAGGGCGAGAGTCGCCTTGATCGACGCGGTGAAAATTGTTTTGGCTAATGGTCTGGGAATTTTAGGCATAGCCGCGCCGGAGGAGATGTAGAAAAATTAAGCTTGTTTCGGGCATGGATTGGTGGTAAGATAAAATAGTAATTTAAGAGATTTAAAGTTAAATTTATGTTTAAAGAAAACTACCAGAAAGAGGGAGGGGATGTAGAGACAATTATCGGACCTTCGGTAAAAGTTGAGGGGGACTTTTCAAGCAAGGGAAACGTAACCGTGGAGGGAGTGGTTCACGGATCATTGAAAACGGAAAAAGATTTAAAAGTCGGGGTGGGGGCAAAAATTTCCGCCAGTGTTTTTGCGGCGAATGCTTTTATCGCCGGCGAAGTGAAAGGTAATGTAAAAACGGGCGGACGATTAGAGCTCACCGACACTTCAAAAATTTACGGGGATATTGAAGCCAAGACCGTAATTATGGCCGCTGGCGCGGTTTTGAACGGAAAATGCACAATGGGCAGTGACGCCTTGCCGCTCCCTCGTCCGGAGGATAACGACGCCTTGAAAAAAAATGGCAAGAAATAGTTTTTGAGTTTGAGTTTTTTATGTACCAATATATTTATGATGCTTTCCTCTCGGAGGAAAAGTATCTTCGCCCAATGACGATTATTGAAAACCGTCTTGCCGATCTTGGTCTTGGGGGGCGGGTAAATCGCTTGAATCTTTTTCGTGACCCGCGAGAATTGATTTTGGAAGGAATAAAAAGGGGCGTGGACACAATAGTGGCAGTGGGAAATGATGAAACGCTTTGCCGTGTTGTGAATGCCGTAGGAGACTTTGATCTGACTTTGGGCATGATTCCCATTGGCCCAAAAAATGAAATAACAAGAAGCCTGGGAGTTGAGGAGGGTCTTTTGGCTTGCGACTGTTTGTCCAGCCGCTTGATAAGAAAATTGGATTTGGGAAAAATTAATGATGTTTATTTTTTGGCGCACCTGAAGGCGGGCTCGGAAGTAAGTTTGAAGTACGGGAAGGAATACGAGGTAAGGTCGATTGCGAATAACTTAGTGGAAATTTATAATTTGCCGACGCGGGAAGAACAGGCAGATCCGGAAGATGGTTATCTTGAAGCAATGATCAGGCCATCTGAAAGAAATTTTTTAAAAAAATTCGGCAGAGGAAATTTAATAAAGGAAGGGAAAAGCCATTTCCCAATTCGTAAGGTGATTTTGGAGGGGGGCGAAGGGTCAAAAATTTTAGTTGATGGTTTGAGATTGATTAGCACGCCGGCCGAAGTTAAAATTTTACCCCGCCAGTTAAAAATTATAGTTGGAAAAAATAGATTGTTTTGATAATTACGAAAGTACGAAAATATTATGAAATGTACGAAAAAATAAACGGAGGGGATGTTATTAATTTCGTATTTTTCGTATCCATTTCGTAATTTCGTATGATTTATATGAAACCACAAATAGACAAAGGCCTGTGCATTGGTTGCGGACTTTGCGAATCGCTTTGTCCGGCGGTTTTTAAGCTTAATGACGGAAAGTCAGAAATACTCGAAGGAGTTGATTACAAAGCCAACAAAGATTGTATTCAAAAAGCGATTGAAAATTGTCCGGTGCAGGCTATCAGTTGGGAACAGAAGTAGGGTTGGCAAAGTAGAGAAAAGGTGTTAAGGTGAGAGATACCTTGCCCAGGTGGCGGAATTGGTATACGCGCATGCTTGAGGTGCATGTTCCCTCACGGGATTGGAGGTTCGAGTCCTCTCCTGGGCATTTTGAAAAATATTAGAGAAGCGGGGACAAAACTCATGGCGGGGTTCGTCGGGTCATTCGACCCGACGCCCAGTCGAATGACTGGGCGAATCCTCTCCCGGGCATTTGAGGACGCTTAGCTCAGCGGAAGAGCATCCCTCACTTTCTTTTATCTTCTCCGCCCCTTGGGCGGCTAGCTCAGTTGGTTAGAGCGTCTCGTTTACACCGAGAAGGTCGGGGGTTCGACTCCCTCGCCGCCCATTTGTAAAAATGTTGGCTTACCTTGAGGTAAAAAGATTAAAGGTGAAAGTGAGGGAGGGTCATAGGTTCAAATCCTATAGCGTCCATGATTAAATTATGATTACAAGAATTATTGTCGGAATTATTGGAATAGTTGTCGGCTCAATAATGGTGATCCGATCAGAATGGCTTTTATCTTTTTTCGGCCGGATTAATTGGGCAGAGATTCATCTCGGCTCCGAAGGGGGAACGCGAATTTTTTTTAAACTTCTCGGATTGCTGACGATTATTATTTCCCTCATGATTATGACAGGAATGATTGAGGGATTGCTTATGGCGATTTTTGGACCGCTGTTTGGGCAACGTTAATTTTTTAAAAAATAAATTAATTTTTTAAATTTTATGCCCGAAGAATTAAAAATTTTAAAAATTTCCGGCGGGAATATTCTGCTTGACCCTTATTTTATTTTTGAACAAGTCGGGCTGGGAGTGGGGGAAAAAATGGCTGACCTGGGTTGTGGCGCGGCCGGGCACTTTGTTCTTCCCGCGGCAAAAATTGTCGGAGAGCAAGGAACGGTTTACGCAGTGGATCTCCTAAAATCAGTTCTTGAAGCGGTGAAGAGCAGGGCAAGGCTTGAGGGAGTAAGTAATGTAAAAGTCGTTTGGTCAAATCTTGAAATTTACGGAGCGACGGATATTAAAGAGGGAAGTCTTGATTTAACTCTTTTGGCAAACACTCTTTTCCAAATTCCCAAGAGAGAAGAAGTTTTTCGTGAAGCGGTGAGACTTACAAAGAAGGGTGGGAGAGTCGTGGTTCTGGAGTGGGGTTTGGCTGCCGCGCCGCTTGGTCCGCCACTTGATCGGCGTTTAAATAAAGATGTAGTAAGGCAGATGGCGGCACAAAATGGCATGGGGGAAGTAAAAGAATTCAAGGCTGGCCCATATCATTACGGTTTGGTTTTTTCTAAAAATTAAAAATAAAATTAAGAAACGACTATGTTCAATTTTGGAAGATTGTTAGATTTAAATTTTTGGTTTGCCTTGCGACCCACTGCTCCAAGCGATCAAACAACGATTTTTTTGGCGATTGGTTTTGCCGTATTTTTGGCGCTGGCGATTGTTTGCGGCGCTATGGCAAAAACCAAAAAACAGAATCCGCCACTCATAAAACTTTTAAGAAAATTAAAAAAAATGTTTTCCACCATGGGGCTTGTTGGTTTCGTCGTGTTGTTTTTCAGCTATGAACAGATCTATTTGTTAGGGAGCCGTTTTTGGTTTTTGTTTTGGTTTATCGGCCTTGTTGTCTGGGCAGTTTTTGTTATTCTTTACGCCGTGAAAAAAATGCCGAAAGAAAAAAATGAATTGGAAAAAAAACAAAAATATCTTAAATACTTATCTTAAAAAATGTCGCGCGATCGCCAGGATTTGGGACAATTAGGAGAAAAATTGGCTTGTGATTTTTTGAAGAAACAGGGTTATCAAATTCTTGACCAAAATTTTCGGACGCGGGGAGGGGAAATAGATGTCGTGGCAAGAGAGAGTGGGACAGTCGTTTTTGTCGAAGTGAAGACTAGGGTGAGTCGGGAGTTTGGTTATCCGGAAGACGCGATTGACGCGAGAAAACAGCACAAGTTGGCGATGACGGCCGAGTGCTATCTTTCCGCTCATCGGATGTATGAGGCAGATTTCAGAATTGATGCGATTGGAATAGAAATAGACCGGGCGGGAAAAGTGACGGCGCTCCGCCACGAAAAAGATGTAGTTGGTTGGTGAAACTAAAAATCGGGGAAAATGGTGACGAAAGTTTTTTAGCATTTGACAGACTCGGGCCTTATTGTTATGATAATAATGTAACTAGTTCCTTCCGGACTAGTTTATTTAATAAGTAAAAGTAAATTAGAAATTATGGCCTCACCCATCTATCAGGCGATCAAGCAAATTTGCGAGGAAAAAAATATTAAACCCGAATCGGTAATAGAAACCATCGAGGCGGCGCTGGCAGCAGCTTACCGCAAGGATTTTGGCACAAAAAATCAAAATGTTAAAGTGGAATTTAATCCGGAATCCGGGGATTTCCGCGTTTTTGATATAAAAACCGTGGTGGCCGACGAACTTGCCGCTAAATATGAAGAAGAAAAAAGGGAAAGAGAAGAGAGAATTAAAGAGGGTTTGCCCGAGGAAAGAAAGGAAAGAGAAGAGAGGGCCGAAGAGGTGGGAGAAGAAGAATTAAAATTTAATCCAAAATTAAATTTGAGTTTGACTGAAGCGCGGGCGCAGAAAGCCGACGCAGAGTTGGACGAAGTTATTAAAACCGAACTTGAAGTTCCGGGAGCTTTTGGCCGAATGGCCGCCCAAACCGCGAAGCAAGTGATCATTCAAAAATTGAGAGAAGCCGAACGTGATAATTTATATAACGAGTTCAAAGGTAAGGAAGGGGAGCTCCTGCAGGGGACTGTACAAAGGTGGGAGGGCAAGTTGGTTTTGGTTGACCTTGGCCACGTGACGGCGCTTTTGCCTCCCGAAGAACAAATTGAAAAAGAAAAATATAATCCCGGGTCGCGTTTGAAATTTTATTTAAAAGAAGTTTCTATGACAACCAAGGGCCCGCAGATTATTGTTTCGCGCGCTCATCCGGAAATTCTCCGCAAACTTTTTACTTTTGAAATTCCTGAAGTCGCGAATGGCGTAGTGAAAATCAGGGCGATTGCGAGAGAAGCGGGGGCTCGATCAAAAGTGGCCGTTTCAACCGAAGAAGAAAATATTGATCCAATCGGCTCATGCATTGGCCAGCGGGGAACGCGCATCCAAACTATTATCAATGAATTAAACGGAGAAAAAATTGATGTTATTCAATGGAGCGACGACGTGAGTGAGCTCATTGCGAACGCCCTTTCTCCGGCCAAGATTTCTAAGATTGAAATTAAAGAAGAAGAAAAATCCGCTTTTGTGGAAGTTAAGGCCGATCAGCTTTCTTTGGCAATCGGGCGCGGCGGACAAAATGTCCGGCTGGCCGCCAAATTAACCGGCTGGAAAATAAATATTGGCGGAGCGGAAGTTGTCGCCGAACCTGATGTCGCGGCGGGCGAGGTGAAGCCGGAAGGGGAAGTAAAAGTGGAAGGGGAAGTTAAGGCCGAAGCAGCAGAAAAAAATGAGGGGGAAGTTAAAGAAGAAGCCCCGGAGAAAACTCCCGAAGAAGAAAAGAAAAAAGAAAAACCGGCCGGAGGCAAGAAATCAAAAAAAACAAAAGAATGAGGTAGAACAAAAAATATAATCATTAATTTTTATTTTTGTGATTGCTCTCTTCAACACAATTTTTTATCAGCCGCTTTTTAATTTGTTGGTTTGGTTTTACAACGTTATTCCTGGCCATGATATTGGCCTTGCGATCGTCCTTCTGACGATTTTAATAAAATTGATTCTTTATCCTTTTTCTCTTCAGGCAATCCGCGCCCAAAAAGCGCTCGCGGAACTTCAGCCGAAGATGGAAGAATTGAAAGTCAAATATAAGGGCCAAAAAGAAGAAATGTCCAAAGCGATGATGGCTCTTTATAAAGAGCATAAAGTGAATCCGCTGTCTTCTTGTTTGCCGGTTTTGATTCAGTTGCCGTTTTTAATCGCCGTGTATCAAGTTTTTATTCATGGGCTTAGCTCGCAGGGTTTGGAAAATCTTTATTCTTTTGTCGCAAATCCCGGGCACATCAATTCCG
Organism: uncultured Gammaproteobacteria bacterium; assembly: GCA_965231095.1. Classification (GTDB taxonomy): domain Bacteria; phylum Patescibacteriota; class Patescibacteriia; order XYB2-FULL-38-15; family XYB2-FULL-38-15; genus JAHIRI01. The sequence goes on along the minus strand of OZ246416.1, from coordinate 555,477 downwards.
TTTCCATGGGTTTTCTTGATCTCTTAAAACCAAACATAATTTTGGCGGTGCTTGCCGGCGCGGCGCAGTTTTGGCAGACAAAAATGATGCCGAGAGCCAAGCCGCCGGAAAAAGTTCCGGGATCAAAAGATGAGGGTATGACGGCGATGATGAATAAGCAGATGTTATATTTTATGCCACTCATCACTGTTTTTATCGGCGCAACTCTGCCGGGCGGACTTACTTTTTATTGGTTTTTTACCACGCTTTTAACCGTGGTCCAGCAGTATTTTTATTTTAAGAAAAATAATAAGACGGCCGAGGGAAAACCGCAGGCAGCTTCTTAAAAAGTTGGTTAAAATTTTTGTATGACTATAAGCCATAAAAATTTGATTGGCTTGCCGGTAGAGACTAAAAGCGGTTTGCTTTTAGGGAAGGTCAGGGGTTTTGAAATTGAGAGTGAGAGCCAAAATATTTTGCGCTATATTGTCAAAAGTAGAAATTTAATTGGTAAATTATTAACCGAGGAAGTCAGTGAAATAATAATCAACCGGAATCAAGTCGTATCGCTTGATGAAAAAAAGATGTTGGTGGATGACGCCTCAGTTAAAGAACTCGGCGGCACCCGTGCGCTCCGGAGAATGGAGAAAAATGCGCCGGCGCTCGGAAGCCGTTTAAATATTCCAAAAATCGATGGAGAATGTTCAAAATAATTTGGGAAAATCCATCTTGTCCACCCTTGCCTATTTTGATATTTTTAATTATCCCCTAACAGAGGGAGAAATCTGGAAATGGTTGTATTGTCCGGCGAATCAAAGAGCAGTCGACGGCGTAGGGCGAGATATTTTTGAGGTAAAAAAAAATTTGGAAGAAAACGAAAAACTAAAATCTCTGATAAGCACTGATCGGGGATTTTATTTTTTTAAAAATCGAGAAGGATTGGCGGAAACGCGGGAGGAAAGATACCTCTTGGCTTTTAAAAAAATGAAGAGGGCGAAACGCATCGCTAATTTTTTGAAATTTATTCCCGGGGTAAAAATGATCGCGCTTTGCAATACTCTTGCTTTCGCGAACGCGCGGGAAGAAAGCGATATAGATTTTTTTATTGTGGCCGCGCCAAATAAAATTTGGACAGCGCGTTTTTGGGCCGCCGGGTTTTTACAAATTTTTGGTTTGCGGCCGAGTAAAAAAAATAATAAAGATAAAATTTGTTTGAGTTTTTTTGTTGATACTGACTCTCTTAATTTAGAATCGCTGTCTCTCGGTTCGCCCGATATTTATTTGATTTATTGGGTCGCCCAACTTGTGCCGCTTTTTGATTGCAGTGGGATTTATCATAAATTTTGGCAGGAAAATTCTTGGATTAAAAATTTTTTGCCAAATGTTTTTCCGAGAGACGCGGTGGACATGATGGGGGAGGAAATACCCTCGCCCGGTCTGCCTCAAAAACACGCGTCGTCAGGAAACTTACTTGGAGAAAATTTTCTCCGTTGGCTGCAAGTGAAAATGTTGCCAAGAAGCTTAAAGGAAATGGCCAATCGTGATAGCCGAGTTATTATCACTGATAAAATTTTGAAATTTCACGCTAACGACCGGCGAGAGGAGTACAAAAAAATGTGGGAAGAAAAAATATCTAAATTACTATGAAAGTTTTAGAAAAAATAACTGAATACGGATTATATCTCTTCGTGTTTTTGTTGCCGTGGCAGACGAGGTTGATTTTGCGCGAAGGAAATTTAAACGGGTATTGGGAGTACGGAACGATAAGTATTTATGCCACGGAAATTTTGCTGTGGGCGATTTTTTTGTTAACGGGCATTGCGTGGACGATTGGAAAACTCAAAGCTCAAAACTCGAAGCTCAAAATTACAGCTCAAAGCTCGAAACTATTTTATCTAATTATCTTGTTTTTAGTATTTTACTCATTGACCTTGATCTTGTGGGCTGGTTCAAGGGGGTTGGCATTATATGCCTGGCACTGGCTCGCCGAGGGCGTTGGATTATTTTTGGTTTTGCGCGCGGTAAAATTTGACGTGGCAAAATTGATGTGGGCTTTTGTGATGTCGGCGGGGCTTCAGGCCGGGATTGGCATTTGGCAATTTTTGTCGCAGGAAACTTTTTCTTCCAAGTGGCTGGGCATGGCCTTGCACGATCCGGCGGTTCCCGGGATTTTTGTCGTCGAGACTGCGTTTCGCCGGTGGCTGCGCGCCTATGGGAGCTTACCGCACCCGAATATGCTCGCCGGTTTTTTGGCGGCGGCAATGTTTTTTACGATTTGGCTTTATCAAAAAACCGTGAAGAGTTTTAAAAAAATTTTGCTTCCGGCGATTTTTGTAATTTTATCTTTCGGACTTTTTGCGACTTTTTCCAAGAGCGTGATCTTGGGTTTTTCCGCAGCAATGATTTTATGGTTGGCAGGATTTTTTATTTTTAAAAAATCAAGAGAAGAAAAAAACTATTTACTAAAATTTATTTTAATTTTTATTGTAGTGGCCGCAGTTTTTTCCGTAATTTTTTGGGAACCGGTTGGGACAAGAATTTATGGCGCGGAAAGATTAGAAATAAAATCTACGGCCGAGCGGCTTAATTATTTTGATCAGGCGTGGCAATTAATTAAAAATCATCCGGTTCTAGGCGTTGGCCTCGGCAATTATACTTTGGCGGTGCATAATGAAATTAATCCTAATTTACGAGCTTGGGATTATCAGCCGGTTCATAATATTTATTTATTAATTTTGGCAGAGCTCGGAATTATGGGTTTACTTTTATGGTTGGTATTGCTGTTTTTCATTATTAAACAATTACCCATTGCCCATTACCCATTACTCATTACCATTTTGGCGATCGGCCTTTTTGACCACTATCTTTGGACGCTGTATTTTGGAGTGATATTATTTTGGTTAATTTTGGGGATGGAAAAGAAAAATCTTGACGAGCCGCTTGACAGGTCATAAAATATAACTTAATATACAATGATACGAAATCAGACCGAATAGTCTGATTTTTATCTCAAAAATTAATATTAAATTTAGAAAAAAATATGAACATCAAACCATTGGGCGACAGAGTAATTATAAGACCAATCACCGAAGACCTTACCACAAAATCAGGCATTGTTTTACCGGAAAATGTGGAAAAAGAAAAATCTGAAAAGGGGGAAGTTTTAGCCGTGGGTCCTGGGCGAACGCTCGATAACGGAACGCTCTCACCAATGTCAGTAAAAGTTGGAGACAAAGTAATGTTTAAAAAATACAGCCCAGATGAAATTAAAATTGACGGCCAGGAACTTTTAGTGATCTCCGAGCAAGATATTTTAGCGATTATTTAAAATAAAAATTAAATTAAAATATTATGGCAAAACAGATATTATTTAGTGAAAAAGCGCGGCAGGCCTTAAAAAGAGGCGTGGATAAATTGGCCGATGCCGTGAAAGTGACGCTCGGTCCCCGCGGCAAAAATGTCGTTTTGGATCGTGGCTTTGGGGTGCCGCAAATTGTAAATGATGGCGTGACGATTGCTAAAGAGATTGAACTGGAAGATAAATTTGAAAATATTGGCGCGGAGCTTGTAAAAGAAGTGGCTTCAAAAACAAATGATGTGGCCGGAGATGGAACTACGACCGCCACGGTTTTGGCGCAAGCAATTGTTGCCGAAGGATTTAAAAATGTTGCCGCCGGCGCTAACCCGATTTTAATTAAGTCGGGAATTGAAAAGGGAGTAAAAGCAATTGTGGAAGAATTGCAAAGAATGAAACAAGACATTTCCACCAAAGAAGAGCGGCAGCAAGTTGCTTCCATTTCCGCAAACGACGCGGAGATTGGTCGAGTGATTGCCGAGGCCATGGAAGAGGTTGGGCCGGAAGGCGTAATTACAGTTGAAGAGTCACAAACTTTTGGCATAACTCATGAAAAAAAGGCAGGAATGCAATTTGATCGCGGCCTCATCTCTTCATATATGATTACAAACGCCGAACGGATGGAAGCGGTCTATGACGATCCTTATGTTTTAATTACTGACAAAAAAATTTCCGCCCTGGCCGATATTTTACCTTTACTTGAAAAATTGGCGCAGAGCGGCCGAAAAGAATTGGTAATTATTGCCGATGAAGTTGATGGTGAGGCCTTGGCCACACTTGTGGTAAATAAACTTCGCGGAACTTTTAATGCCCTGGCAATTAAAGCGCCGGGTTTTGGCGATCGCCGAAAAGAAATATTGGAAGACATCGCGGCCTTGACCGGCGGAAAAGTTATCACTGAAGATTTGGGTTTAAAAATTGAAAACGCGGAAATCGCCGATCTTGGCCAGGCAAGACGAGTAGTGGCGACCAAGGAAAACACGACTATTATTGAAGGCAAGGGCGATGAAGAAAAAATTAAGGCTCGCGTTGCTCAAATTAAAAAAGAAATTGAAACGATTGAATCTGAATTTGATAAAGAAAAATTACAAGAGCGGTTAGCAAAACTTTCCGGTGGAGTAGCTGTGTTAAAAGTCGGTGCGGCGACGGAAACGGAAATTAAAGAAAAGAAATTAAGAATCGAAGACGCCTTGGCGGCAACTAAAGCGGCCGTGGAAGAGGGGATTGTGGTTGGCGGCGGCGTGGCTCTGCTTCGCGCTTCAAAAGTTTTAGACGGAGTTAAGGTTGAAGGTGAAGAAGCGATCGGTGTTGATATTTTGCGTCGGGCAATGCAGGAGCCGGTTCGCCAAATTGCCAATAATGCCGGAAAAAACGGTGACGTCGTTACCGAAGAAGTAAAACGCCAGCCGGGAAATTATGGATATAATGCCGTGGCTGATAAATACGAGGATTTAGTTGAAGCCGGAATTATTGATCCGACCAAAGTGACCCGCACGGCGCTTCAGAACGCGGCCTCTATTGCCGCCATGCTTTTAACAACCGAAGCGGTGGTCACTGATTTGCCGGCGAAAAAAGAAGAACATAACCATGGTGGCATGGGCGGGGGAATAGAGTATTAAAAATTTTAGATTTGAGATTTAAGATTGAAGATTAAAAGGTCGAGGCTTTACCTCGGCTTTTTGTTTATTCGCATTTATGTTATAATAATGGAGGTGTTTTAATTTAATTTTATGTCAAAACGTACAAAAATAGTTTGCACAATCGGTCCGGTTTCGGAGAAGCCGGCTACTTTGAAAAAAATGGTGAAAGCCGGCATGAATGTTGCCCGGCTTAATTTTTCCCACGGTACGCACGCTTGGCACGAAAAGGCCATAAAAAATATTAAAAAAATTTCCGAAGAACTTGGCCAGCCGATTGGCATAATCGCCGATTTGCAGGGGCCGCGCATCAGAGTGGGGGAACTTCCAGAGGCCGGAGTGAAACTTATCCCCAAAAATAAAATTACCCTGACAACCGCCCCGGGAAAAAATAAAGAAAAAATTTCAATTACTTACGAAAATTTACACAAAGATTTATCTCCCGGAGACCGTATTCTTCTTGATGAGGGTTTGTTGGAATTAAAAGTTTTAAAAATTTCCGGTAGAGATATTTTATGCGAAGTCGTGGTCGGAGGAATTTTGACTTCACACAAAGGAATTAATCTTCCCGATTCATCAGTTAAAATTCCGCCGCTTACGAAAAAAGATAGGGAGGATCTTAAACTGGCGATTGGGGAGGGAGTTGATTGGGTCGCGCTCTCTTTTGTTTCCCGTGCGTCAGAAATTTATGATTTGAGATATTTAATCCGCGATTTGGAAAAAAAATTAAAAATACCGAAAGGTTCGCCAATCAGAATTATTGCCAAAATAGAAAAACATGAAGCGGTAAAAAATTTGGGAGAAATTTTGGAAGCAGTGGACGGAATTATGATCGCCCGCGGCGATTTGGGCATTGAAACCCCGCCGGAAGACGTGCCACTTTGGCAGAAAAAAATTATTGACAAGTGTTTGGCGGAAGCGAAACCGGTAATTGTCGCGACTCAAATGCTTGACTCCATGATCAGAAAACCGCGGCCGACTCGGGCTGAAGTTTCCGACGTGGCGAACGCCGTTATTGATCATACTGACGCCGTAATGCTTTCCGGAGAAACGGCGAGCGGCGCCTATCCGGTTCAGTCAGTGGAGATGATGGCAAAAATAATTAGAGAAACGGAAAAATCAAGTTATGATGATTTGGTAATGGGAAGTATTGTAAAAAATATAAAAATTGATGACGCCGTGAGCCAAGTGGCAAAAATTTTATCAAATACCGTCCGTGCCAAGGCAATTTTGGCGGCTTCGCTTTCCGGTTATGCCGGCCGGATTGTTGCCCGCTACCGCCCGGAATTGCCGATTCTTGTTACTTCCGACAGCGCGCGCGTGCAGCGCCAATTAACTTTGTCCTGGGGAGTTCTGCCCTTTGTTTTGCCTGCTTGTCGTTCAGTTGAAGAATTAGTTGATCGCTCGCTCGGCTATATCAAAAAAAATAAATTTGTAATGCGGGGCGATAAAATAATTATTATTGCCGGCGAACCAGTCGGTCGTTCGGGCAATATTAATTTGATTGAAATTAGGGAGATTTAGCCGTATGAGTAAAAATAAAAAATTAATTCTTTGGTTCAATGAGATAAAGATCGGGGATGTGAGGCTGGTCGGGGGCAAGAACGCGTCGCTCGGAGAGATGTATCAAAATTTAAAATCAAAAAATATCCCCATACCCAAGGGTTTTGCGATAACTGCCTATGCTTTTAGGCAGTTTTTAAAATTTAATAATTTGGAAAAGAAAATTGAAGATTTACTTTCTTCCGCCGATTCCGGAAATATAAAAAATATTCTTGTTGCCGGGCAGAAAATTAGGAAGTTGATTATTGGGGGAAAAATTCCCCGCCCGCTTACTTTTGAAATTTTACGCGCTTATAAAAAATTATCCGGAGGGAGCTCCGGGGTAGCGGTTCGCTCCTCCGCCACCGCCGAAGATTTACCAGTGGCGTCGTTTGCCGGGCAGCTTGAGAGCTTTTTAAATGTGGGCGAGAAAAATTTTATTGATACGGTAAAAAAATGTTTTGCTTCTCTTTATACCGATCGCGCCATAGCTTATTCCGCCGATCATAAATTTAATCACTCGAAAATTTCTGTTTCTGTTGGTGTTCAAAAAATGGTGCGCTCGGATTTGGCTTCAAGCGGCGTGATTTTTACTCTTGATACGGAAACGGGTTTTCGGGACGTAATTTTAGTGAGCGCCGGCCTTGGCCTTGGAGAAAATATCGTAAAGGGCAGAATTATTCCCGACCAATATTATATTTTTAAACCAACTCTGCGGAAAGGTTTTTTGCCGCTCATCGGAAAAAATTTAGGGGCAAAGGAGATGAAGCTTGTTTATGGCAAGGGCAACAAATCCACTGTTAATTTAAAAACGAGCCGTGAGGAAAGGGGACAATTTGTGTTAACTGACAACGAAGTTTTTGAACTGGCTCGCTTCGCGGAAATTATTGAGCGATATTATAAAAAACCGATGGATATTGAATGGGCAAAGGATGGGAAAGAAAATAAGTTATATATTGTTCAAGCGCGTCCGGAAACTATTCACGCCGAGAAAAATGGTAAAATTTTGGAAGAATATAATTTGGAAAGAAAAAGCGAAGTGCTCTTAACCGGGACGGCGATCGGGACAAAAATCGGTAAGGGTTGGGTAAAAATTTTGGAAAACGTTAAGGAAATTGAAAAATTTAGAGAAGGCGAAGTGCTCGTGACAAAAATGACTGATCCGGATTGGGTGCCGATTATGAAAAAGGCGAGCGCGATTGTTACGGAATCCGGCGGCCGGACGTGTCATGCCGCAATTGTTTCAAGAGAACTCGGGATTCCTTGCGTGGTTGGCGCCGCTCGAGCTCGAGAAGTTTTTAAAAATGGCGAAGGAATAACGGTAAGTTGCGCCGAAGGGGAAGAAGGAAAAATTTACCAAGGATTTTTGCCGGTGAAAATTAAGAGAATTGATTTAGAAAAAATTAAACGGCCCGAAACAAAAATTATGATGAATGTTGGCGAACCGGAGAGGGCGTTTGATTTTTCTTTTATTCCAAATGACGGAGTGGGACTTGCTCGTGAAGAATTTATTATTTCCAACTATATTAAAGTTCACCCGTTGGCTTTATTAAAAAATAAAAATTTAAAATTGAAAGTTAAAATTCAAATTGAAAAATTAACTCATGGATATAAAGATAAGACAAAATTTTTTGTGGAGAAATTGGCCGAAGGTGTTGGAAGAATCGCCGCGGCTTTTTATCCCAAGCCGGTAATTATCCGGTTCTCCGATTTTAAATCCAATGAATATGCCGGACTTATCGGCGGAGCGGAATTTGAACCGAGCGAAGCAAACCCCATGCTCGGTTGGCGAGGGGCCGCGCGTTATTACGACAAGAATTATGAAAAAGCTTTTGCCATGGAGTGCGAGGCGATGAAAAAAGTCCGCAAAGAATTTGGTTTAGATAATATTATTGTGATGGTTCCTTTTTGCAGGACTGTCGCCGAAGGGCGGCGCGTAGTTTTAATGGTCAGGGAGTCCGGTCTTGGTAAATCCCCGAAATTAAAACCGCTGAAAATTTATATGATGGTGGAGGTTCCCTCGAATGTAATTTTAGCTGATGAGTTTTCTAAAATTTTTGATGGATTTAGTATTGGCTCAAACGATTTGACTCAACTTATTTTGGGCGTAGATCGAGATTCGGAACTTGTCAGCCGTCTTTTTGATGAAAGAAATGAAGCGGTAAAAAGAGCGGTTCGCACGGTTATAAAAGTGGCGCATCAAAATAAAACGAAGATTGGAATTTGCGGGCAGGCGCCGTCGGATTTTCCCGACTTTGCCGAGTTTTTGGTAAAAAATAAAATTGATAGCATATCTTTAAATCCTGATTCAGTTTTGAAGACAACACTAAGAGTTTTAGAGGCAGAGAAGAAGTTGGGGTACAAATAGCGGGGTAGACTTGACAGTAACCGAAACTCACGATAAGATGAAAATCGGTTGCTGTTTTTGTTTTGGTTCATCTTCCAGGGGGGGCAAGCGGTAAAAAGCCGCGCGAAAGGAGAAGGGGAAGGAATGGTACAGTCGCAAGGGTGGAAGTTGATCGTCCGGAACAAGGCAGGGAAGATTTTGCTGGTACGCCGCGATCTTCCGAAGGAGGTGGCGATGCTCCGAGCGCGGCGCGCGATCGCGGTCGGTCACGAGGCCGAGGCGACCCCGGAGCCCCGCCGTCGCGTCCGGCAAAAGAAGAGCTACCTCAACTTCCATCCCAACTCGAGGAGGAGGGCGGCCGCCTAGCAGGCGGAAGCAAAAACAACTAAACCGACCCCGTTGCAAGAAGGGTAAAGAACTCAATTGCCGGGGTCTCTTTTTTATTATCAAGAGAGCGAGAGCCGCCTTAGGAAAGCATTGACAGATATTTTTTTTATTGGTAAAGTTATATAAATCAAGAGTATTTTATTTTTGATTTTTTATATAATTTTGGGTCCGTGGTGTAGCCCGGTCTAACACGTCTCCCTGTCACGGAGAAGATCGAGGGTTCAAATCCCTTCGGACCCGTTTTGATAAAGCAATCGCTTTTGCGATTGGTTTGGCAAATTGAGCAGAGTAGAGAGAACGCTCTCCCTGTAAATAAGTTGCGGCGCCGAGGATTGCACTGAGGAGCCTTCAAATCCCTTCGGACCCGCCATAAATCTTATGAAAAGTAACAGCCCAAGCACAGGAAAAAGAGTTGAGCACGGTGCGCTGGTTGATTTGGATTTGGAGAGGAGAAGATTGCGAAGAGAAGAGAAAGTTGAACGCGCCGGGCAGACAGAAGAGAAGAGTTGGAAAGAACAAGTACAAAAGGTTAGTCGTGGTTTGGAAAAACAACGCAAGAGAGAAGAGATAAAAGAAAAGCGGGCCAAAGAGGCTGCGCTTTATTCAGATTTACGGAGCGCGTATAATGCGGGGTCTACAACCGCGGAAGACGTTAAAAGTTATTTAGAGAATTTTCCTCCCGAAGAAGAGCGTGAAGCCTACAGGAAATTGGCCGACGCCATAGACTCTGGAGAAATTGAAGATGAAATCGGCGAATTTAGCGAAGACGCTACTCGGAAATTATCATTTAAAGAACGGCTGGCAAAAAATAAACAACGCAGGGGCGTTGAAACAATAAAAGCCTTTACCACGGCGCACGGGTTGACCGATAAAGGGTTAAGAAGGCCATCTCTAGTCGAACGGGTTAAGTTGGGCGTTGCCGGAACAATCCCGAGAGTCGAAGGGATGGCAGAGTGGTCAGCGGACGAATGGTACAGGGCGCTTTTGCGACAATATGCAACGGGTTTGATTGACGAAGACGATCTTGAAAGATTTTTTGTGGATTTTCCCGAGGAAGCAAAGCGGGCGCATGAAAAACTTTTAGGTGAAATAAAATCAGAAAAAAAACCAGAAAAGGGTGAGGACAAATTCAGCCGTGAAGAAATTGAAGAAATGTTTATGCGCAGTTTGGGCGTGCGCGAGGAATTGATTAAAGATATTCCGATCGAAGAAGGGAGAACGCTTTTTGAAGAAATGTTGGACGACCAGATTGAAATTTTTAAAGGTGCGATGTTGGATGCGGTGAGCCGCGTTGATTATGAGAAGAAAATTCAAGAACTTGGAGGCGACAGAGAAAAAGCGGAGCGGGAATTAATTACCCAAGAAGCCAAGAAGTTTTTAGCAGTACGGGAATTGTTTACGCATGGCGTGACGGGAGTTGATAAAAAAACCGGCCAGATAGTTTTGAAGAGATATTCCGATCTGGACGGCAAATGCGCTGTCGCGCTTTTTAACAGAGGATTAAATTTAAAAAAAATCGCCGGGTATCTTACTCCGGGAGAAATAAGGCAGGGCCAAGCCACGGTTGATTCGGGAAATTCGGATGGCATGGCAGTGGAATCAGCGGAAACCGTTGATCCTAAAACCGGTGAGCGAAAGAAAGAAGTCTCCGCGGTTTTTGACCATCACGGGCCGCATTCGGACGGTGGAACTTCGGCCACTAAAGTTATTTATGAAGTTTTTACTAAATTGGGATTATTGAAATTTAAAGATGAGAGGGAAAAGAAAAATTACGAAAAAGTCGTGGAATGGGTGACGCAGTCGGATAATTTTGATATGCCCCGCTTAGCGGACAAAGTTTCCGAAAGCGAGGTAGATTTATTGTCTCGCTGGAATTACAACAAACCGAAAGATAGATTAACTAATACTGAATCGGAAAAGTTGCGAGAGATGACCGTCTTTGGAACTTCTGATTTAAGAATGGTTGGATTTTTGAAAGCGCCTCATCTGACGCTGGATACGCTTTTGCGTTTTGCTGATTCGGGAAGAGAAATAACAGACGTGTTGACCGAGTCCGATCTAAGAAAATTTGGGCTGAAATATAAAAAGAAAGATGGAGAAATGGTAGATCACACTGAGACGCGGAACAAGGAGATTAAAAAAACCTTAGAGATTGTTCGGGAGCTGGAACAAGAGAAGTGGGTTGTAGAAACCGAAGAGGGAAAAAGATTTTTGGTGGATACACAAAATAAAATTGGCGGCGAGGGGCAGTGGGCCGCGGCAAGCATTGGTTTTGACGGGGTGATTCGTTATACGCCGGAAAACCACAATTTCTTTATTGCTTTAAACAACGGAACGTTTGATAAAAAAACTTTTGCCGGATTGCCTCAGGGAAAATTGGTGCGTGGCAGTGTTTTTATAAAATTGGCTGGGGGAGAAAAATTAACTGTCACTTTGGGGGATTTGATTGGCCGCGTGGTCCCGGAGTTTGAACCGGAAAAAGATTCCGGGTTGGATAAATTTTTGGAAGTAGAGCCAAGGAGAATCAGGGCGATTGTCAGCCAGTCGCCGGAAGGATGGTGGTGGACAAACGCGCCCGACGGAACAAAAGTTATAATTTTTGACAGGGATATACCGAAAAATTTTAAATCCGGGCAAGAGGCCTATATCAGATTGGCTTCACCAAGACCCGAAGAAGCGGACGACGAGCAAGAAAGATTGTATGGTGTTCCGGAATTTTATGTTGGCCGTTTTGAATCGGATGAAATAATTTTTCCAAAAAAAGTTGAAGTTAAAAAAGAATCGGTAAAGGCTGAGGGAAAACCCGTCGAACAAAAAGTGGAAGTTAAAAAAGAACCAGAAAAACCAGAAGTAAAAGTTTCGAAGCCGGCGGAACTGGCCGCGGGAAAATTAGAGTTGTTGGAGGAAGAGAGAAAGAAAATATATGATGAGGCAGTAAGAGTAGAGGAAAAAAGATTGTTGCGTGAATTTTTAGAGAAACTTAAGAATAGTTCGTTTTACGGAAAATGGACTCCTGAAGCGCGGGAAAAGTTTGCGAGAGAGCAAATTAGATCGCAGGTAGAGAATGCCAAAAAAGAATTGAGAAAAAAATACGGACTATAAATTAAATTTTTTATGGCCGACCAAATTTTACAAACCGCCCAAACCGTTATCCGCGATCCGAGCGTTAAAATTTTTTTAGACCAGGTTTCAAGCAGATTGATTAAAGCCGTGGAAGAGCGGCTAGCCGCGGCGGGCATTAAGCCGTTGGGGGAGAGAGCGGCCGCGACATCAAAAGTTTCAATTTTAACTGACGAACAAAAAGCAAAATTGGAATTTGAAAAATACAGGTTGGCCCGAGCAGAAAAAAATTTAAAAGAATATAATGGTCTGTTGAATAGGTTTTTGGGATTTTTAAAAGGTGGAAGCCGGGCGGCGGTGGAAGAAGAATTTGAAAAAGCAAAAAATAGTTATGAAAAATTAAAAAAGGAGTTGGGGGTGTAAGGTTTAGTTTTAAAGTTAAAAAGCTCTAAAGTTTATAAGGTTAAAAATAAGACGGGCATGTAGCCTGTTTTTTAGTAAAAAAAACGGGCGGACGATGCTTGGTTTTCACCTTGCATCGTCCGCCCTGCGCCTACTGGCGCGACCTCCTTTCTCGAAGACGAATCACACTCCGGTGCAGCTCGCGGAGCGCACCGGTCGCCTCGTCTAGGGCGTACGTAATGTCATACTCCCCTTCGCGGTTCACAAACGTGTGAGGAGCGCTCGGCGGTCGAGGTGTCTCGCGCCGTCTCGGTGCCGGAGCGGTCGTTGCCGTCGGTTCCGGCGTCGGAGCCGCAGCGACCGGCGGCGGAGTGGGGATCGGAGCCGGCGGTTCGGCCGGTTTCGCGGTTGCTGCCACGGACTTGGCAAACTCCGCATCGGCCTTCAGAGCCGCCGCGACTTCTGCCGCCGTGGGTGCAACGGCCGACTTGCCGTCCTCGCCCTTCCTTCCGTTTCCACCCTTGGTCGCCGTCACGAAGGACGGATCGGCCTTGAGCGTTGCCGCGACTTCTTCGCGGCTCGGCGCGGACTTTCCGCACGTGGCGTGGAGGCCGACGACGATCAAGGCGATGATGGCCACGGCAAGCGCCGTGATCCAACTCCCCTTTGGGGCCGATTTGCCCGGGTCACCCGGGTCGCCCTTCGCGCCGGGAACGCCGGCCGTGCCCGGGTCGCCCTTCGCACCGGGAATTCCTGGATCGCCCTTGGCGCCAGCGTCACCCTTGTCTCCCTTGACGCCGGGAGTTCCCGGATCGCCCTTGGTGCCGGGAACGCCGGCCGTGCCCGGGTCGCCCTTCGCACCGGGAATTCCTGGATCGCCCTTGGCGCCAGCGTCACCCTTGTCTACTTTGGTGCCGGTCGTTCCGGGGTCGGCCTTGAGCGCCGCCATGAACGCCGGGTTGGCCATGAGCGCTGAGGCGACTTCCGTTGCCGTGGGCGCGGTGCCGTCTTCGCCGTCCTCGCCTCTGGTGCCGGCCGTTCCGTCCTCGCCCTTCTCGCCCCTAATCGTCGCGACGAACGCCGGGTCGGCCAAGAGTGCCGCCGCTACGTCCGCGGGAGAGGGGGAAACTCCCGGTGGGCCCTTGAAGGAAGGATTGCCGACCATGAGCCGGATGAGCGCTTCGAGGAGTTCGTCCTGAGTGAAGGGCAGACGCTCTCCGTAGTAGTGGGCACGGATCGTTCCTCCTTCCACGGAAAGACCCGGGAACGCCATGTCAGTGTCGTTCCCGAGCGCGTTCAGCACCGTGGCCGCCGGTTCTCTTTCGTAAAACCAGATCCAAGCCGTGGCACTACGCGGTCCGGGGCGGAGATCCACCCTCTCAATTTTGTCCTCTCCGTCGGGGTCGATCAGAGGGGTGATCGCACCCCTGATGACATCTTCCGAGATGTCGGGTCGTAGCCTTTCAATGGCTACCTTTCTCAAGTTCGCCACGTAAGTCGCCCTCATCTTCCTTCCCTTTCTATCTAAAACTTTTCAACCCGGGACCTTCCCGGGTTGCGTAGACCATATTTCAGATCCTTGAGTAGTTTGATTTGAAAACCAAGGGGTTGAGGAGGAGGCAACCCAGGTATCAAACCAAACTACTTTAGGATCCAAATTTGTTTATTTTCATCCATTTCAGAACAGTTAAATATACCATATTTTTAAAGTTTTGTCAAGGGAGTGGAAGGGGACAAAAACCTCTTTTCAAATTTTGCGTTTTTGCAGTCTTTTACTCTTTCGCGGCATAAAAAAATAAGGCCGACGTTTGAGACATTGCTGCCATCAAAAACGTCGGCCTTGGCTCCGGGTGGGAGGAACCCAGAGCTACTGTTGTGTGACTTCGATGTCGCGAGTCGCCTCCACGATTCCGACCGTGAGTCCTCCTAGTCCGGCCAGTGCGCCGATAATGATACCGGCACATGCCCACCCGTTCTCGGTGCACCAGTTGCCCTCTTCGGCTTCCGGTGGAGGAGTCGGCTCGAGCGGTCCGGGTGCAGTTCCGCCGGCGACTTCGGCGATCGCTTCCGCGGTTCCCGGAAGGGGAGCGGGCGGAACGGTTCCCAGAGCGTCGCGCAGCTGCTGTTCTCGAAGGCTCAGGAGATCTCGTAATTCGTCGAGCGCGTTCTGGGCGGCCTCGAGCCGACCTTCCAGATCACTGATCTGGTCGGCCTGGCCGTCGCCTTCTTCGCGGGCCGCATCCAGTTCTCCCTGGACGCGCGCGACATCGGCTTCGAGCTCGGGGATGCGGTTGCGCATCCGGTCGATCTCGTCGCGCGTCGCGGCATCTCCCTGACACCGTCCATCCAGGAGCTGGGTGCCGAGCGGACAATGGCAGCCGCCGCGGCAGGACCAGTTGCCTCCCGATTCGCGGCAGGATTCCTGGCGTCGGCTGTAGGCGCGGGCGTTGTCCACGCAGCACTCCTGGGACTCTTCCGTGAACCAGGAGTTCGGCGAAGTGCAGGTGCACTCGCCGTTCGACCAGGTGCCTCGTCGGCTTCGGCAGTCGGAAGTGAGCATGTCGTCGACCGAAGCGAACCCCAGTCGCTCGGCGAGCCGGAGCAAGAGATCCATGCTCTCGCCGGTCTCGGCGCCGAGCTTCTCGCGACATTCGTTCAGGTCTGCCAGGCATTCCTCGACGGTAGGCAGAGCGGTCTGGGTGTCGGACTGGAAAGAGTAGCCCTGCTGAGCCAGCGCGTTGCCGGCCGAGAAAAGAACCGTTGCCACCACGACCATGAGCTTCATGACACTCCTCCTCTGAAAAAGAGAGGCCCCTTGCCCCCCCTCGGCTCACCTTGAGCACCCTTTATCTAACCATAAAATAAAAAATTTGTCAAGTATCTTTGATAAAATAAAAAAAGCGGCTACGAGATGTTTGGCATCTTCGTAGCCGCAAGGTCAGCTCACTTGAGCCGTCGTTCGAGCCGATTGATCTTGCTTTGGAGGAGGATTCTGTCGTTCTCCGCCCCTTCCGGCAAAAGATCAAGTGACTCCCGGTAGGCCGCGAGCGCCTCCCGCAGCTTTCCCTCAAGAAGTAAGTCGTCTCCGGCCTTCTCCTTGAGTTCTGCGGCAGCCAGACGCTCGGCGTAGTCGTCCGACGGAGTCGGGGAATCGGCGGCTTCACCTTCGGCTTCGATCGCCTCGGGTTCTGTCGCGTCTTCTTCGCTCGCGTCGGTTGCGACGGCGTCGACCTCGGTCTCGACCGCATCCGCGTCGTGTTCAGATGGAGGTGCCATCGGAACCGGTCCCCGGATCACGACCACGTCGCGCGGGACGTGAACGTCGGGTTGGTCGCCGGTCGTGGTGGAAGCATCCGTGTCGGAGGAAGCGTTGGCATATTCGCCTCCAATAGGAGGAACAAGGATGAAGGTGAGCGTGAGGGCGATGAGGAAAATCAGAGAAGCGTGCAAGTAGCGCGCGTACGGAGGCCGAGGCTTACTGAGCCAGGGGTCGAGGCGCGTGGCGATTTTCCAGGCCATCGCCGCCATCCATGTCCAGGCAATCTTGGCGATCCTCTGAACCATCGCCGCCGTCTTGGCTTTCCGCATTTCTCGTTTCAGGTCGGCGGGCGTGACGGTTTTGGCATGTGCGAGACCGGCTGCCGGCCGCCTTCCGCTTAGCAACCTTGTTGGCGTTTTGGAAACGTCGGGTGGTTGCTTAGGTCGTTCCGCGGTTGGCTGATCGTCGTCGGCCGGAGTCGGAATGCGCGGCGGAGTTGCAATGGCGCGGCTAGCTACCGTCGGAACCCGGCGACTGTCGTTGCGGTAGTAAGCCAGGTCTTCCGGGATCGCGGCTTCGAGTGCCTCGCTCATCTCCTCGGCCGTTTGGAAGCGTCTGCCAGGATCCTTTGCCAGCGCCCGGAAGATCACCGCCTCCAGCTCCGAAGAAATCGACGGATCGAGCATCTTCGGCGCCGCCGGATGTTCGTTCAGGTGAGCGACCATGATTTCTGCAAGCGTCGGTTTGTTGAAGAGTAGTTGGCCGGTCACGCACTCGTAGATCATGGCGCCGACGGCGTAGAGGTCTGTTCTGCCGTCGACATCTTTTTCGCCGCGGCATTGTTCGGGCGACATGTAGAGCGGCGTTCCCACCACTAGTCCGACTTGCGTCAGGTTGGGTTGGGCCGTCATGCCGTTGGCACAGACCTTGCCGATCCCGAAGTCGATCAGCTTCGCGACATCCCTGTTGCCTCGCCCGCCACCGAGTTGGAGAATGAAGACGTTTTCCGGCTTCAGGTCGCGGTGGATCACGCCACGGTCGTGTACCGCACCCAACGCGGACAGGATCTGAACGAAGATTCGCCGGGTGCGTTGGGGGTGTAGCCGCCGTTTGGGGGTTTCGTCCAGGACTTCCTTCAGGATTTGTCCTTCAAGGAATTCCATGACGATGAAAGGATTTTCCCCGGTGAAGTCGCAGTCGTGGACGACCCCGATGTTCGGGTGGGCGCATCGCTTCAAGACGTCAACTTCTCTCTTGAAGCGTTCGATGCTCTCCGGGTCGCCCCGAAGCTTCGGGCTCAAGAACTTGAGCGCGGCGTAGGTTTCCATCGCCCGATGTTTGGCGAGGTAGACGCTGCCAACCCCGCCTTCGCCGAGGGCATCAACAATTTCCCAGTGGTTGGCGAAGACCCGGCCGATCATCTCGTCGACTTTGCCGATCGTTTCGTCGGTTGCCATCTTTGTTTCCCTCCTCGGATGGCGATCAATTTGGAATTCAACAGGTACCTATATTTTACCTCGCTCTTTTGAGCAAGGGTTATTTTTCACGTCCGAAGTTTGGATTTATTTATAAATCAATCCAAGCCTCGGACGCGGTTTGTTAAGGAACTAACTTTATAGGTTATAACAAAAGATTGATTTTGTCAAGGTTATGTGACAAAAGACTGGTTTTGGCCAGTTAAGATTAAAACGGGATTAGAACAAAAATATTACTTTTAGATTAAAATAATGGTAGAAACCCCGGCTCCAATTTTGCGAACTAGTTCACGGGCGAAGCGTTATGTATTTGCCGAAAAGTTAAATTTTTATTCCCTGAGTTTATCGAAGGGGTAAAAATTTTGTGAAACTGAATTAGCCTTCGACAGGCTCAGGCCGTAATTCGTTAAATCTGTCCTCGCGGGGAAATAAATAAAAAAAGAAGGCCAGCGATCCGGTGAAGGAAAGCTGGCCTTATACGAGCAGTTCGTCGCCGCCCTAGGCGACAAACTGGAAGTGACTGGACTTACCCGTCTCTGTTCCGACCGAATGTCAGAACATAGGAGCTAGGCGGGTAAGTTGTTGGTTGGTCCTACCGAACCACGAACTCGAAGTTGCAGCCCTCCTGGTAGTTCGTGACCTGCGTGGTCGAGGTCGGAACCCCGTCCACCGTCACGGACATCGAGCCGACGACGCGGTAGGGCGGCGTCGGGAGCGTGCAGGCCCAGTAGGGACTGATGTACAGGAAGTTGAAGTTGAACCGGTAGGTTCCGGGCGCGAGGTCGTAGGAGACCCACAGACGTCCGGACGCTCCGGACGGGGTCAGGTCGAGATCGTAGTCCCACGATGTCCACGAGCTGTAGAAGGTCACCGTGGTGGAACCGGCCGGAGCCGTGTAGTCGATGATCACGGATCGGCGGGTCGTTCCGCAGGCGCCGCAGTCGCGGGAGCAGGACGAGCACGTTTCCGTGCTGTTGCACGCGCCGTCGCCGCAGGTCGGCGAGCAGGAACCGCAGTCGGCCGCGCAGCTCGAGCAGCTTTCGCCGCTGTTGCAGACGTGGTCTCCGCAGAAGGGGGCGCAGCTGCCGCAGTCGTGCGCGCAGGTCGCGCACGTCTCCGTGCCGTTGCACACCCAATCGCCGCAGGTCGCGGAGCAGGCTCCACAGTCGGCCGCGCAGCTCGAGCAGGTTTCGGAGTCGTTGCAGGCGTGATCGCCGCAGTACGGAGTCACGACGCACGCCGGGTCGCTCGCGCAACCGGTGTCGTCGCAATCGAACAGGCCGTCGCGGTCGTTGTCCGCGTCGTCGGCGCATTCGCCCGTCTCGTCGCCTTCGTAGGTGTCGCGGTCGTCGCAGGACGGGCTCGCGGCGCAACCGGTGTCGTCGCAATCGAACAGGCCGTCGCGGTCGTTGTCCGCGTCGTCGGCGCATTCGCCCGTCTCGTCGCCCTCGTAGTCATCGGTGACGTCCGCATCGGCATCGGCGTCCGCGTCGGCGCCGGCATCCCGGTTGTCCACCGGATCGCAGGCGTCGCCGATTCCGTCGCCGTCGCAGTCGAGCTGGTCGGGGTTCTCCACCTGGATGCAGTTGTCGTACATCCAGGGGATGAGGTCCCCGTCCTCGTCGCCGTCGCAGATGTCGTTCTCGTTCGAATCCTCGCAGACCTCGATCGTGTCCGGCAGTTTGACGTCCTGACAGGACGCGGCCGCCGCGGTCACGAACACGAACATCGCGAACATGATCTTCTTGGTCATCTCTACATCCTCCCCGCCCCTTGGGCGGAACTTGCTGTGGGGCCGACGGGCTTCCGCCTCGTCGGCCCCGGGTTGCGAAACAACTAGTCCTGGGTCGCCTTCCAGTCCGTGAGGTAGTACACCAACACGAACGTGGTAGTGACGGCCGCCACGGATCCGAGCGCGATTCCGATCGCGCACCACGTGTCGCAGCCGGTCTCGCCCTCGACGGTCAAGTCGAGGTCGTCCAGGTGCTCGTGCACCCGGACGAATTCGGGGTGGTAGGGATCGAACGCGGCAACCAGCGTGGTTGCCCGATCGGCTAGCGCCTCGTTGCGGCATTCGTTGGCCTGCTCGCGCAGGTTTTCCGCTTCGACGCGCAGGGCGCGGATCTCTTCCTCGGTGAGGACGAGAGACGCACCGTCGTCGATCTTCTGCTCGATGAAGGTCACGCTGCTCAGGATCCGTTGCAGATCCTGGGGCGTGCATCGGAAGTCGCAGTCCAGATCCGGACAGGCCGGGCCCGTCGTCGGACCAGGTGTGGTCGGCGGTGCGGGCGGCGTGGTCGGAGGAATCGTCGGGGTGGTCGGAGGCTGAACGGGCGGAGCCGGAGGCGTCGGAGAGGGAGTCGTCTGCGGGCTGCGATGGTAATCGCAACTGCATTCGTTCCCGTTCCAGCGCCAGTGGTCGTTCCGCCGGCCCATGGCTTCGCAGAGAAGCTCCGCATCGCCACAGATCCTTTCGGCCTCGACGCAACGGAGATCGACTCCGGCCTCTCCCGCTTCGGAACACGCGTACAGGGGCGTGCCGTTGCGGTACATGACCGAGAAGCCGCCGCTGCCGTCCGGCTCGGTGCAAACGCGCACGTATCCGGCGTCGCAGTGGACGACTTCAGTCTGGCCGACGTCGTCGGCCTTCGCCGGCGTCGCGAGCACCAGGATCGTCAGGATCGTACCGAACGCGAGCGCAGTCAAGAATTCCTTCATCCTCGTCATCTTCCTTCCTCCCTCGTTGGCCGCCGCCTTCTTGCGGGGGCCGTGCTGATTGTTCCGTTTTGAAACTCGTAACCCTCGAAACACCATGCCCCGAAGGTTATAAACTATATTTTGAACAGGCCTAAGCCTGAGTGAAAGGGGTTTAAATCCCTATCGCATCAGGCAATCTCGACCCCGCCTTGGCGGGGGAGCTAAGCCCGTTGTATTTAATTGTCAATGATCTATCTTTTGCAAACAAACCGCAGTTTAAGATGGGTGAGATAACGTTCTATTCAGACGAATCAGCTCCTTCGTGACTTCAATTTCTTAAACTGTGGTTTATCGCAAAAGGGGTATAAAATTCCAGAGTCGTTTGGCCTGGTGAATGAGAAAGAACGAGGTAAATTTGACTTCTCAATATAAGCCAAACACCTAAAATTTGCCAAGCCAAACAGCTTTGGAACTCTATAGAATCCTTTATTTATGCGGGAAAAACGCAATTTGCCTTCAATTTAAAATGAACTATTTTATTGTCTAACAAATAACTATACCACAAAATAAAAAATCTGTCAAGAGGAGTTGACAGATGGTTAAAAATTCAAAAGGCAAAAGGCAAAATTCAAAAGTTCAGGTCAAAAGTTATAAAGGTTTACTTTTTGATTTTATAACTCCAGCGGCCAGCATTTTAGAGATCTCGTTGGATTTTTTTAGAAGATTTTTGATTTTTGACTTAACTTTTATAATGATTATGCATACTGACAATCTCTCTTTCTTTATCCGCTTCGGCAATCTTTTTTTCTTCAGCTTCTTCATGGCGGAAATGCATTTTTGGTTCAGATACTTTTATTGGACTACGAGGAGACTCTTCCCGCATTGCCGGATGGTATCCAAGAATAGAAAAAGTTATGCCGCCCAGAAGCCCCAAGAGCAAGCCCATAAAAACATTTAGAAGAATATTTGGTTTGACAGGATATTTGGAAAGAAGCGGTGAGGAAACCATAATGATTTGGAGTCCGGGGATGCCAAAATAATTGCGGCCTTCTTCCGATAAAACTTCGGCGATGGTCGAGGCAAGCATTGTTGCTTGGGTTTTTTCTTTGTGGTAGACGGTGATGTCAATCATTCCTGTTCCGTAGAGAACTTCGGCTTTGATCATTTTTTCCCACTGTTTTCTTTTTTTATTTTCGTCGGCGCTCCAAATATTTTGGATATTGGAATTGCTCTGGATCACTTTATCAAAAAAAGAAGTGGTGTAAATAACTTGGGCAATATTTTCGCCGATCGCTTCCGCGGAATTTAGGGCGCTGTAGGCATCAAGTCCGCTGCCGGAAGGAATAACAAGGATTCGCGTTTTGGCGCTGTATTGGAACGGCTGGATCAGACTAAAAATTAAAGAGAGCGCCAGGGCGCCGCCAGTGATGAAAAAAATCGTTCGCCACTCGTGTTTTAAAATTTTTACGTAGCTTGTAGGCATAAAAAATGAATTATTAATTATGGATATTTAATCATTAACCGGATATTCTACTCTAAAAATCATTTATTGTCAAGCAGCAGCGGTTTTAATCAAGCGTTGCTTCAACGATTTTTTCTTCGCCGTTTCGTAAAATCGTGATTTGAATTTTTTCGGTGGGGGAGTATTGGGAAATTATTTCCGCGAGGCCGGTTTTTTGATTTAAATTTTCATTATTTATTTTTATGATAATATCGCCGTCGCGAAGGCCGGATGCCGCTGCCGGGCTCGGCTTTGCTACGCCAAAAATTTTTGAATTTTTTTCACTCCAGATAAGCGCGCCGGCGGTTCTCTCTTGGCTCCACGCTTCGCTTATGCCCGGGGAATTCGCGAGATCCAAGTAATGGACGCCAAGATATGGCCGTTCGGTTTTTTCAGTTTTTAAAATTTGGAAGAATGCTCCGCGCCAAAAATTTATCGGAACCGCCGCGGCGGGGGAAGTTTTAGAAACAATTCCCACGATTTCCCCGGAGAGATTTACAAGCGGCGCGCCAATTTCATTTTCCAAAACATTTTGGTCAAGAAGAAAAAAATTGGAAAATTTTTCAGAGGATTTAAATAAATCTTTTGGCAGATCGGCCGGGGAGTAAGAAGAATCAATAATCTGGAGAACCCCGAAAGATTGCCTATTTTTTAAAGATAAAACTTTTTCGCCCAAAGAAATATTTTTTTCGGAACCCAGTTTGGCTACGGATAAATTATCCGCGTCAATTTTTATAAAAACGGTTTCTGTCGCTTCGTCAAGAATTATTTTTTTTGGTTCAAAAACTTTTTGGTCTCCGGTTATAACAACAAAATTATTTTTCGCGTCAATCAATTTTTGGCCAAAACTTATAAGCCAGCCATCCGAAGTCAGGGAAGTGCCCAGGGCAATTTGCTCGCCGGGCAGATAAATTTGATTTTCCGGACTGTGGGAGGAAATTTTTTTGGGAAAAATTTTAAGGACCGTAGGCAGAGTGCTTTCGGCCGCTTCAAAAATTTTTTCATTTTCCGCGGTTTGGCGGGAAGTTTGTTTTATAAGTCCTCCATCCGCAACAAAAATTTCCGGCGGCAGAAAATACACCGTGGCAAGCATTTGTCCGACAACGCCCGCTCCCAAACCAAAGACAACGGCGAGAATAATAATTTTTAGATTGGAAAAATTCATATTCATATTTTTAAACCCATTGAGCGGTTAAGAGAATTATAAAAATTATAAAGCCGCAAATGATAAGGTAGCGGCGGATGATTTTTTTATTAAGGTTGCCGAGCAAGTGCAGCCGCATTAAATTATTCATCAAATAAAAAGAAATGGCAATGACGAGCCCGTTCACATAGAAAGCGGTGGGCAAAAAAGAAACAGCCCAAAAAATTTCAAAGAGAATAAGGCAGATGGCGGAAATTTGGAGGGGAGCGGCGCGAAGATTTATTTTATTTATCCAAATAGTTTGAAAAGTTAAGGCAAAAGTAAAAACAAGAGAGATGAGGGAAAGTTTCCAAAGCGCGACGTTTAAAAAAACGGAGAATCCAAAAAGGCTCGCGTTGAAAAGAAACATCGCGGCCAAATTCAGATAGTTGGAAATATTTTCCAGAGAGTGGGCTTGGTATTTCGCGTGCTGATAAATATAAATAAAAATATTTTCTAAAAATACGCCGCAAAAAATCGCGAGGGAAAGAGCGAGAAGATGTCTCGCCCACGGCCGCTCCAAAAACATTAGAAAAAGAACACTGCTTGTTAAAAACGAAAGGGGAGTTAAAAGATAAAGCCATCTTACTTTAATATCCACGAGCCCCTTGCCTATTATTTTCCAAGTTGCGCCGCCGATTATTAAAATTAAGAAAATAAAAATAAAATAAATAAAAGACGGTTTGAAAAAAAATAATTCCAAACCGGCAAAAATTAAAATTGGCGTGATGATGGGAAGAAGACGATTGATCATTTGTTTATTTAGTAAAAGTTTCAGTAGCGACCTCGCCCTGGAAAATAATTTTGCCCTCCGTAAGTTCAATATTTTCCAAATTTCCATTTTCCGAGATCAATTTTTTCACGGAGTCAAGTTGGTCTTTTAAAAGTTTATCCGTTAAAAAATTTCCGATGGCGGGCGGCAAAGAGAGATTTCCTATTCTGATTTTTTGGAAAATAATTTCCAACTCGCCGTTTTTTATTTCCGGTCTAAGGGCGACAGTTAGGAACGTCTGGTTAAATTCCTTCAGTTGCCCGAAAATTTCAATTGCTTGAGGAGTTATGGAAATTTGCGCTTCCGTAAAGGGATAATCTTCTCCCGTCTCGGCGGTTTTTAAAAAACCCGTCAGCTCTTCTTCGGTAAATTCCAGAGTGACCGGAATTTCTCCTCCGGCTGCCAAATTTTTTCCCGACCTAAGCTCTTGATCAAGTTTTTGGGCAAGAAGATTTTCAAAACTTTTTTCTTCGGCGGTATTTGCGGCAACTTCCCGCTCGGGCGCGGGCGCTTGGTAAAATATTTTGGAAAAAACAGGAATATCAAATAAGCCGGTTTTAGCCAGTAGGGCGATTGAGGCCGCCAAAATCAGTACAATGATAAAAAATTTTAAAAAACAGCAACCAAAAAATTTTCCGCGTTTTTTCTTTTTTATTTCAGAAACCACTTCTTCGCGAAGTTCCCTTTTCAATTTTTCTTTTTCATCAACTTTTTCCATCCAGGGATCAAATGATTGATTTTCTACGATAGGCATAAGAAATTTTTAAACTTTTGTGTCTTCTTCATTTCTATTAAAATAATCTTGGAGAAAAATGGAAATGGCGCTGGCGATAGGGATGGCAAAGAGCACGCCCAGAAATCCGGCGATTTTCGCGCCCGTAATAATCGCGAGGACGGAAATAATTGGGTTTAGGCCGACCGCCTTTTGCATAATTTTTGGAACCAATAAATTATTTTCCGACCACTGGATCACGGCGAAAAGAATTAAAACAAAAAGAGCGAGCATGGGGGATTGTCCCAGGGCGATAAAAATGGCGAAAGCCGCGGCAACCCAGGGGCCGACGTAAGGAATAATTTCTAAAAATCCGGCGATGAGCCCCAAAACCAGGGCGTACTTCACCCCCAAAATGGAAAGGCCGGTAAAAACGGCAAGACCAATTATCAGACAGAGAATCAATTGACCTTTCAGCCAAGCGGACATTTTTTCCTTCATGCGGGTGCCGACCTGAAAGATATAAGGTTGGTAGCGGGCAGGGATTAATCGCCGCGCCGCGCCCTTTAATTCTTTTTCTTCCACCACTAGATAAAAAGTCAGGACCAAAACTAAAAAGAAAGAAACCACTCCGCCAAAAATTCCGCCCAAACCGGCAAAAATTCCTTCAGTTAAATTTCCTCCGATCGCCTTGAAACTATTTTGAAGAGCCGAGAGATCGTACTTGGCTAAAATATCTTCCGCTCCTAAAGATTTCAGGCTCTCCCAATAAGTTGGCAAGTTATCAGTCAGCTGTTGGAATTGAGTGGCGAGAGGCGGAACAATTAAAATAATTATCAGGCCGACAAGGGAAAGCAAAACCATATAAACCAAAAGAACGGCCAGCGTTCGGGGAACTTTTCTTTTTTCAAAACGGTCGGCAAGGGGATCAATTAAAACCGCCAAAATAATGGCCATAATAATCAGCACCAAAACATCCCACATTAAATAAGCAAAATACAAAATCAGCAAAGTGAAAATAATTTTAACGATCGCCATGGTGGAAATGTTCCAAGCGGCTGGTTTTTGTTCCGGCATAATTTTAAAATGGTTATATTGTTAAATTGTTAAACTAACAATATCATAAAATGACGTGAACGGCAAATGAAAAATGATGAGGGGCGAGCGCCGGAAAGACGGTTTTTGTATTGAAAAAAACGGGTTGGTGGTTTATAATACAAGAGTTATGCCAATTATTTCCATAAACAAACGGGCCAATTTTGATTACGAAATTCTTCTGAAATTCGAGGCGGGGATGGTTTTGACGGGCCAAGAAGTTAAATCAATTAAAACCGGGCACATCTCGCTCTCCGGAGCTTTTGTTACTTTAAAAGGCAATGAAGCCTGGCTTACCAACGCTCACGTTCCGCCTTATAAAATGGCCGGCGCGCTCCAAAATTATGATCCGACTCGGCCGAGAAAATTACTTTTACGCAAACAAGAATTGTCTTCGCTCTATGGAACAATTAAGCAAAAGGGCTTGACTTTGGTACCAATCAGAGTTTATACTAAAGGCAATAAGATAAAATTGGAGTTTGGTGTTGGTAGAGGAAAAAAGAAATATGAGAAAAGAGATCTTATTAAAAAACGCGAAGTGGATAAAAAAATTCGCGAAGCGATGAAAGTTTAGTTTTCGGGGATGACAGGCCTCGATAGGAGTTCTTTACAAAATAAGCAAGTCGAGCATTGCCATAATCTCGCAAAACTTTGGCAAAATTATAAGTGCAAACTTATTTAACAAAGTAAAGAACGTTTTTAACGTTCCGAGCTTTGCTCCTGTCGCAGCCTAATAACTGCGGCACATCGGCCGCCGACTCTCGGTAGGCGGGTCCCGGTGTCATAACTGAGATAGAAAATTTTTTCGGCTTAGAAAAATTTTTGAAAATTAATAAGCCTCGGGCATAAGGATTTTGCTAAATTTATACCTTAATGTCTTAAAAATTTAATTTAGCTAAACTTGTAGAATTGTTTTGTCGAAGGCTTCTAGACGCGGGTTCAATTCCCGCCATCTCCACCATAATAATTTAATATTAAAATTTAAACCCTTGCGCATTTCAAGAAAACAAGTTAAGGTTCAAATAATCCAATATCGGATTAATGAACAAATAAAAGTTCCCGAAGTTCGCGTAATTGACGAAAACGGGCAGAATTTAGGCGTGATGGACGCCCCGGCAGCGGTGCAAATCGCCCGAGAGCGGGAGCTTGATTTGGTTGAAGTTTTTCCCAAAGCCGCCCCGCCGATTGCCAAAATTTTAGACTACGGAAAATTTTTGTATCAAAAAGACAAAGAAGCGAGAAAACAAAAAGCAAAGGCAAAAAAAGTGGAAATAAAAGGGATCCGTTTGTCTTTACGAATCAGCCAGCATGATAAAGATTTTAGATTGAACCAAGCAAAAGAATTTTTAGAATCGGGCGACAAAGTAAAAGTGGAAATAATTTTAAAAGGAAGAGAAAGGCAATATGGAAATATGGCGCGCGAAGTCGCCAATAAGTTTATTAACGCACTTAATAATTTAGTGCCTACAAAAATTGAACAGCCATTGAGTTTTCAGGGAGGCAGGCTTTCCGTAACAGTGGGCAAGAAGTAATTTAATTTAAAAAATTATGAAAGTAAAAACTCATAAAGCAGTTGCCAAAAGATTTAAAGTTACAAAAAAAGCAAAAGTCCTGAAACGTTATCCCGGCCAGGATCATTTTAACGCGCGCGATACGGGAAGATCTACAAGAAAAAAAAGACGAGACACGAGCCTTTCTGATTCTTTCACAAAGACAGTAAAGAAGTCGATTGTCCATTAATTTTTTTATTTAATTTTCATTTATGCCGAGAGTTAAAAGAGGAAAACACCACCTGAAGAGACGAAAGAATCTTCTAAAACAAACTAAGGGTTACAAATGGGGGAGAAAAAGTAAAATAAAATTGGCCAGAACAGCGATGCTCAAGGCCGGAGTTTACGCGTATCGCGACAGACGGGCGAAAAAAAGAGTTGCCCGCCAGCTTTGGCAAGTTAAAATTGGTGCCGCGAGCCAGGAGAATGGCGTGAGTTACAGCAAATTGGTTGGGGCATTGCACAAGGCGAAAATTGATTTAGACAGAAAAATTTTAGCTGATTTGGCAGAGAATCATCCAGCAGTTTTTGCGAAAATTGCAGAGGCGGTAAAGTAAAATTGGTTTTTCCGGGGCGAGATTAGTAAGATAATAAAAAATAAAACGTTTTAACAAAGCAGGGAATAAAACCCTGTTTTTGTTTTGTCCTCTTGACAAATTTGCAGTTTATGTTAAATTATAATGTGCGGTTTTTGACTGGGAAGGAGGGGGCAAAACCCTCTTTTCTTGTTCTAAAATAGGGCTAAAAGGTCAAAAACTGCTGTTCGTTGACAATTGAATAGAGTTTTAGAATTTCTCCATGGCGCGTGGTTGCGCCCCCTGGAGTTGGAAATAGAACTTGGTGGTTCGGAACAAGGCGGCGGAAGGCCGCGTGCGGCTCCGCCGCACAGAGAGGGAGAAGGGAAGATGGAGGAGAGAAACATGAGGAGCTGGAACTGGATCGTGATGTTGTGCGTGTGTACCGTGGGCGCGTTCGGCGCCAACCTGGGGTGCGGCGAGAGCCGTACCTACTACGCTGGGTACGAGTGCGAGACCGACGACGACTGTGTGGTCGGCGAGTGCTTCCGCGGCGAGTGTCGGATGATCTGCAGTTCGTGGATTCGGTGTCCGGAAGGGATGCACTGCGACGAGACCGGCCACTGCGCCGGCGTGGCGGAGTGCCCCGGCACGGACGAGATCTGCAACGGCGTGGACGACGACTGCGACGGGGAGACCGACGAGAACGGCGTTTGCGGCGAGGGGACTTGCCCGTTGGGCAGTTTCATCGACTGCAATACGCTGATTCCCGGCGCGTGCGCCGGCGGCGAGATGCGTTGTCTCGCGAACGGATCGGGTTACTCCGATGTCTGCGAGCCGACGCGACTGCCGGATGACTTTCCGGAAAGCTGCGGCAACCGCATCGACGACAACTGCGACGGTCGGGCCGACGAGAACTGTGCCTGTGATCCGTCTCCATCCGTTCCGCCCGAACCCTGCGTCATTGCTGATCGCCTCGGCGCTTGCGCCGCGGGCGAGATGCGTTGTTTGGACGACGGCTCGGGTTACGGCGAATGTACGTTTGTGATTTCGCCGACGGCCGAGCTCTGCAACGGTGTGGACGACAACTGCGACGGACGCGTGGACGAAGGGCTGCTCAATGCTTGCGGTTCCTGCGGCTCCGTGCCCTCGGAAA
>OZ246416.1:526362-526753 GCA_965231095.1 uncultured Gammaproteobacteria bacterium | reverse complement strand
CCTGCGATGGCGTCGACAACGACTGCGACGGCTCGATCGACGAGGACTGCGAGTGCGTCGGAACGTCTTCGCGTCCTTGCGGAATCGGAATGGGCGAGTGTACGACCGGCATCCAGACCTGCGTCAGCGGGTTCTGGTCGCTTTGCACCGGCACCACGCCCGAATCCGAAACCTGCGATGGCGTCGACAACGACTGCGACGGCTCGATCGACGAGGACTGCGAGTGTGTCGGAACCGCTTCCCGCATTTGCGG
Organism: uncultured Gammaproteobacteria bacterium; assembly: GCA_965231095.1. Taxonomy (GTDB): domain Bacteria; phylum Patescibacteriota; class Patescibacteriia; order XYB2-FULL-38-15; family XYB2-FULL-38-15; genus JAHIRI01. The sequence goes on along the minus strand of OZ246416.1, from coordinate 526,500 downwards.
CGAGGAGATGGGTGCTTGCACCCTCGGCGCTCAGTTCTGCGTGGGCGGATTCTGGTCCGACTGCACGGGAATCGCGCCCGACGCCGAGACCTGCGATGGCGTGGACAACGACTGCAATGGTTCGATTGACGAGGGGTG
>OZ246416.1:505172-526262 GCA_965231095.1 uncultured Gammaproteobacteria bacterium | reverse complement strand
GTTTGCCCGAGACCTGCGATGGCGTGGACAACGACTGCAATGGTTCGATTGACGAGGGGTGCTCCTGCACCATCGGCGTCTCCGAATCGTGCGGTACCGACCTCGGCGAATGTGTTGCGGGGACCCGGACCTGTTTGGACAACGGGTTCGGAGCCGGACAGTGGTCCGACTGCGGCGGCGTGGGCTTCACGGCTCCCGTCTCCGAAACCTGCGACACCCTGGACAACGACTGCGACACCGAAGTGGACGAGGGCTGTTCTTGCGTGAACGGTACGACCCAGCCCTGCGGCGACGACACGGGCGAGTGTTCTCGCGGCACCCAGACTTGCGTCATGGGCCGTTGGAATGCCTGCACCGGTTTCGTTGGCCCGTCTCCGGAAGTCTGCACCGGCACGTTGGACGAGAACTGCAACGGTCTCGTCAACGAGGACTGCATCTGCACGCCTGGGGCAACCCGGGTGTGTGGGACGGACCTCGGAGCTTGCGCAAGCGGGCTCGAAACGTGCACGGACGGACGCTACTGGGGTGTCTGCGTCGGCTACGTCGCTCCTTCTGCTTCCGAATCCTGCGACATGCTCGACAACGACTGCGACGGTGACATTGACGAAGGCTGTGCCTGCGTTGATGGCACCACCCAACCCTGCGGGACGGACATGGGCTATTGCGCCCGTGGTATCCAGACCTGCAGCGGCGGTCGCTGGGGTGTCTGCGCCGGAGAGGTCACGGGTTTGCCCGAGACCTGCGATGGCGTGGACAACGACTGCAATGGTTCGATTGACGAACTCCTACTCAATGCCTGCGGTACCTGCGGACCCGTCCCGCCGGAAGTCTGCGGCGACGGGTTGGACAACAACTGCGACGGGTTCATCGACAACGGATGCGGCACGAGCTGCTCCGTGATCCGTCCCGAGATCTGCGACAACGGGACGGATGACGACTGCGACACGGTCGTCGACGACGGCTGTACCGGCCCCGGCAGATACACTCACTGCTGGGACGCGGGCGCCGTCGCTCCGAGAGTCGCGATCGAAGGCTGCGTGGGCACGACGATTTCCACGGGACCGACTGACGGCATTGACGGCCGCCTGGTCTGCAGCGGTCCCTGGAGTGTCTTGGTTGAGGCGACGGGCGTGAGCTCGGTTTGCTTCAGCGTGGCTCTTGATCCGGGTTGGTACATCGAGTACCAGACGGTGGCCGAACTTGCACCGCCGTTCTGGGGCTGCGTTGGCCCCTACCCGCCCGGTACTCTGCAGGGTTCTCACAGCGCCACGCTTGGCGGCGTTCCGGACGCGTTCTGGAATGTCGACAATCGCGTGGGCGGCTGCAACCTGCGGAACCGTCGTCCGTAGCAACCTCCGGAGGGACAATTCGTAAGTTCGCTATCACATAGCGGACGAGGAGGAGAGTGTAGGGGTTTCCGGTTCTCCCTCCCCGGAAATCCTTGCACCCCAGCAGACGGGGTGCGAAGCTGTGGTCAAATAGGCCGACGCCAGTTGGCCTTGCTGATCCGCTGCCCCGAAACTGGGGCGAGGTGGTGGAACACTTTGTGTGTTGCGTCTGACAAACGCGATATGCACTGTGTTCCCCACCTCTTTTTTTATTCTTATGAGCTGCTATAATATATGTAATATGATAAAAACAAACTTACCCATAGATTGTGTTTTGGCCGTAACCTACCGGTGTAATTCGCGCTGTACAATGTGCGATATTTGGAAATTAAAAGATACGCCGGAATTAGAATTGGATTATTATAAAAAACTTCCGCCGACGTTAGGTGATATTAATGTAAGCGGCGGCGAGCCGTTTTTACGGCAAGATATTGTGGAGCTTGTAAAAATTTTGCATAAAACTTGTCCGAAGGCGAAAATTGTTATTTCTACAAACGGTTATTTGACAGATTTGATTAAAGAAAAAGTGAGAGAGATTTTGAAAACCGTGCCCAATCTTGGCGTCGGAGTTTCTATTGACGGGTTGGATGAAATGCATGATAAAATTCGCGGCATTCCCGGCGGGTTTAATTTGGCCACAAAAACCGTAAAAGTTCTCCGTGAAGAATTGGGGATGAAAAACTTACGCTTGGCGTTTACTGTTTCAAAACAAAACGTGGAACACTTAAGTAAAGTTTATGATTTGTCGCGCGAGCTTGGCGTACAATTTACTATGGCCTTGGCGCAGAGTTCGGAATTTTTCTTTGGAGGAAAACAAGTCCAAGAATCGCCGGACGTGAATATTTTGAAAGAACAATTTAATTATGTCATCAGGCAAGAGTTACGAGGCTGGCAGCCAAAGAGATGGGCGCGGGCATATTTTACAAAAAGTTTGTTGGATTTTGCGATTACCGGAAAACAAGCTCTGCCTTCGCGAGCCGGCACGGATTTTTTCTTTTTAGATCCGTTTGGAAATGTTTATCCGTCAGTTGTCCATAACGCCGTGATGGGGAATTTACATGATAAAAATTTTCGGGAAATTTGGGATTCCTCCGAGGCTGGCGCGGCGCGGGAAAAAGTTCGTGAGGCGAAGCAAGATGTTTGGATGATTTGCACGGCGAGAACGGCGATAAAAAATCATCCGGTAAGAGTTGGGTGGTGGATTATAAATAACAAGCTCAAAGCTCAAATGTCAAATGTCAAAACTACAGCTCAAAGCTAAAAAATTTTATGGTTTTAAGATTTGGTTTTGCGTTTTGAGTTTTGAGATTTGAGTTATTTTATGTTGTCTCGTCTTGGCCAAACTTTATTTCCCGGACATACAGCGGAAGAGCAAAAGCGTTTTTTAATTTGGACGCTAGTTTTGATTGTTGGAATTACGATCGTCGCTTTGGTTGCTCCCTGGCAATATGTTTTGGGAACCATCGCCACGGTTTTGATTTTACTTTTCTTTTTTAGATTTATTACGTTTGGATTGTATTTGATGGTTTTGCTTTACCCGTTTATTTATCTGCAATTATTTATTGGGCAAAATATAAATGTTCCGTATGTTGACGTGATCGCCATGATAGTTTTTTTCTCTTGGGCGGTCCGATCAATTTTTTTTCCGCCCTATGGCGGCCTGCATTTTATAAAAAATTTAGGGAAAGGCACTAAACTTTCTTTTGAAAATTTTCCTGGCCTTGTTTTTTTCTTGATGTTTTTTGCGGCTTCGCTTTTATCTTTAATTAACGCGGAAAATGTTTTGTATAGTTTAAAATATATTTTTCGGCCGCTGACTTTTTTCTATCTGATGTTTGTTGTATTACCTTATAATGTTATCAATTCCAAAAAAGTTCTTTTAAATGTTTTGAGAATTTTTTATGGAGTGGGAATTTTTGTCGCCCTGATGGGCCTTTGGTCAATTTTATTTTCTGAAAATACCGGGATCCTGCGGCGCGCTCTGCCCTTGCCGATTTTTGGCGTGCCGATTTTGGGGACAAACCATAATCTAATCGCTGAAGTTTTAATCAGCGTGATTCCCATCGGTTTTATTTTAATTTGGGAAGCTAAAGAAATTTGGTTTAAAAAACTTTTAATCACGGGCGTGCTTTTAATGGCGGCGATTAATCTCCTGACTTTTTCCCGCACCGGCTGGATTGCCTTGGCTTTTGAACTTTTAATTTTAGTTTTGATAAAATACAGAAAAAATATCAGAAGTTATTTTGAGCTCGGCCTTGTTGTTATGCTCATTCTTTCGCCGCTTTTGGTTTACGGTTACATTTTTTTGACGAGTGAAATTGTCAGGAGTTCCAACATGAATCGACTAGCTCTGACAAAAATCGCTCTGGAAACTTTTATTAAACATCCGGTGGTTGGCGCGGGCGCGGGGACTTTTATTGAGCAGGTGGCGATGAATCGTTGGTACATAGTTAATTTTGGCAATCCGTCCGAAGCGCATGGCGTGGTGCAAAAACTTTTGGCGGAAACCGGGCTGCTCGGATTTTTAACATTTTTTGCTTTACTCGGGTTTATTCTTTGGCGGCTTTACGGGGTTTATAAAAAGATACCGGAGAGTTCTTCTTACAAATATATTATTTTGGCTTTGATTATAACTTCCGTGGGCAGCATAATTTTTCAATTTTTTAACACAGCATATTTTGTTTCAAAAATGTGGCTGCCGCTTGGGGTAGCGCTCGCCGCGGCGCGTTTGGCTCGCGAGGAGGGATTGGCGATAGAAAAATAAAATTATGAAAAAAATAAAAATTGTTCACATTATTACCAGTTTAAATTTTGGCGGAGCGGAGCGAATGCTTTTGGATTTGGCGCGCGGATTGTCGTCGGAATTTTTTGAGATTAAAGTTGCGACGGTTGTTGCTGGCGGGTCGTTGGTGGAAGATTTTAAAGAGGCGGGAATTTCGACGCATATATTTCAGAAAAAAGGAAAATTAGGGTTTGGTATTATTTTTAAACTTTGGAGATTTTTGCGCAAAGAAAAACCGGACATTGTTCATACTCATCTTTTTGGCGGGGATACTTGGGGAAGGATGGCGGCGATTTTGGCCGGAGTACCGGTTATTATTTCAACAGAACATAATACAAATTTTGACGAAGGATGGATAAAAAGAAAAACAAAAAAGTTTTTGAGTTTGTTTACCAAAAAAATTGTTGCCGTGTCTGGAGCGGTAAAAAATTATTCTGTTAGCCGTGATAAAATTAAAGAGAAAAAAATAGTTGTTATTCCCAACGGAATTGATCTGGAAAAATTTTCATCAATTCCGGAAAAAGAATTTAGCGATCCGCCGGTCGTTGGTGTGGTGGGCCGGCTTGAAGAGCAGAAAGGCCATAAATATCTTTTTGAAGCTTTAAATTTGATTAAAACTATTCCTTGGGTTTTGTGGGTAATTGGGGATGGTTTTAAAAAAGCGGAACTGGAGCGGCTGGCGAAAGATTTAAATTTGCGCGAGAGAATTATTTTTTTGGGCGCAAGAAAAAATATTGCGGAAATTTTATCTCAAATTGACGTTTTCGTCATGCCTTCGCTCTGGGAAGGATTGGGCATTGCTTTGCTTGAAGCCGCGGCGGCGGGAAAACCGATTGTGGCCTCGAGGGTTGGCGGAATTCCGGAAATAATCGAAGATGAAAAAACGGGAATTTTAGTGGAACCAAAAAATGTGAAAAGTTTGGCTGATGGATTGGAGCATATGCTTTTAGGAAAAGTTGACGCGCGGGAAATGGGCGTGCGGGCGAGAGAAATGGTGAAGGAAAAATTTAGTATGAAAAAAATGATTGAGTCTTATGAAAGATTATATAAAGAATTGGCGGCTAAGTAATTTTTATGAAAATTCTCCAAATTAATAAATTTTTTTATCGTCGGGGCGGAAGCGAAACTTATTTTTTTGGTTTAATTGATTTATTAGAGAAAAATGGCCACGAGATTATTCACTTCAGTACAAAATCGGAGAGGAACGAGCCATCTCCCCAGGAAAAATTTTTTGTTGACGAGATGAATTTTGGGAAAAGGGAAGGATTGCTCCGCGATTTTAAAAAAATCGGGCATTCATTTTATTCTCTTGAAGCAAAAAGAAAATTGGAAAAATTAATTTTAGAAACAAAACCGGACATTGCCCATCTGCACAATATTTCCCATCACATTTCTCCGTCAATTTTTAGCGTATTAAAAAAATATAAAATACCCGTGGTGCAGACCCTGCATGATTATCAATTGATTTGTCCTAATTTTAAATTGTTTACCGAGGGCGCGGTTTGCGAGCGTTGCAAAAAATATAAATATTGGAACGCCGTGGCACATCGCTGTATTCACGCTTCGCGCCTGCAAAGTTTGGTTGAGGCCAAAGAAATGTTTTTCCATCGGGTTTGCCAATTTTATGAAAATGGCGTACAATGTTTTGTTACGCCATCAAAATTTTTAGCGGAAAAATTGGCGGCGTGGCGGGTAAAATCTAGGGTGGAAAATATTCCGCTTTTTCTTGACGTGAACCGCTTTGATCCAAAATATGAACCCGGCGATTATATAATTTATTTTGGAAGATTGGTGGAAGAAAAAGGATTGGATATTTTACTTCGGGCCCTGTCCGGGGCGGAGATAAAATTAAAAATTGTCGGCGACGGGCCGGAATTGGAAAAGTTAAAAGTTGAAAGTGAGAAATTAAAAGTTGACGCAGAATTTGTGGAACATAAAACCGGCGAGGAACTTCATAGTTTAATTCGTAATGCAAGGTTTGTGGTGTTGCCTGCGGTTTGGCATGAGAATTATCCAATGTCCTTACTTGAAGCCGGGGCCTTGGGCAAGGCCGTGGTCGGCTCGCGAATCGGCGGAATTCCGGAGATTGTTCACGATGGAGAAAACGGGTTTTTGGCCGAGCCGGGCGACGCGGACGATTTTCGAGAAAAGATTTTGCGGCTCTCGCGCGACGGCGAGTTGTGTAAAATAATGGGCCGGCGGGCAAGAGAAATGGTGATTCAAAATAATTTGCCGGAAGATCATTATAAAAAATTGATGGAAGTTTACAAACGACTGGTGACAAACGACTAACGGCATGGTTCGGGGTCGCAAGTCGCAAGTCGCAAGTCGCTTATGCCAAAACAAAAAGTAAAAATTGATCATGACGCGCCGGGTGTAGGGACAGGATTTTTTTGGTTACGAAATAAATATTTTAAATTTTTAACTTTGAGTTTAGTGGTCGGGACAATTGCTCTCTCGGCTATTTTTTTTGATCAAAAAAATCCGGATTTTGAAATTCAAGCGGTGAAGATGGAAGAAAAATATCCTCGTCTGGCGAATCTTTTTTTTAAGTGGGACGTGACGGATAGCGAAGCGCGGGAACTTGCCAAATGGGATGTTTTGGTGATTGATATGGAAGCGCAAGTTAATACGCCGGAAAATTTGAGAAAAATCAGAGAGTATAATCCGCAAATAAAAATTTTGGCGTACGTTACTTCACAGGAATTTACTTCCAGCGTTTCTAGGCTGAAGTCCAGCAGTTTGCGGAGAAGGTTGTATGGCGGGATGTCTGATAATTGGTGGCTAAATTCCTCGGGCGGCGGCCGTCTGGTCTGGTGGCCGGGGACGTGGCTTCTAAATGTTACCGATGGCTCGCCAACCGACGGAAGCGGAAAAAGATGGAATGACTATTTGCCGGAATTTGTCGCCCGAGAAATTTTGAGTTCAGATTTATGGGATGGAGTTTTCTATGACAATGCTTGGGACAGTGTTTCCTGGATGCCTTCGGGCGATGAAATTGATTTGAATCGGGATGGCCTCTCCGAGTCGCGAACTACTGCAGATCAAAAATGGCGCGAAGGAATGAGTAAAATCTATCGGCGAACGAGGGAGCTAGCGCCTGGGAAAATTGTGCTCGGAAATCAGGCTGGAGGGGCAAGTGCCAAAATTTATTATTCAAACTTAAATGGCCTTTCCATAGAACATTTTCATAAATATAATTGGACTGAAGCTTTGAACAATTATTTTTTTATTTTAAATAATGGGCAGGCGCCGAACGCAACTATTTTGAATTGCAACACGGAAAATACCGGCCGCCAGGATGATTACGCGAAAATGCGATATTGTCTTGCCTCCGCGCTTTTGGGTGACGGTTATTTTAGTTTTGATTATGGTGATCAAGCCCACAACCAGACTTGGTGGTATGACGAATATGATCTTTCTTTGGGAAAACCGCTAAACTCGGCTTACAATGTTTTAACCGGCAGTACAAAAATTGTCGCCGGAGTTTGGCGTCGTGATTTTCAAAATGGCATAGCGCTCGTAAATTCCGGAGATACGGCCAAGACGATTGATTTGGGAGATGAGTTTGAAAAAATTCATGGCAGTCAAGATGAGGCGACAAACAGCGGGGCGGTTGTGAAAAGCGTTTATCTTTCTCCGAAAGACGGAATTATTCTTTTGCGCCGAGGGGAAGTTGAAACCGTTTCCAGTTTTCAAAATGGATCATTTGCCCGTGTTTTTGATGAAAAAGGAAAATTAAAACGAACAGGATTTTTTACTTACGAGGGAAATTACAAGCCGGCGAGCCAGGTGATGGTGGTTGATTTAAATCAGGATGGATCGCGCGAAACCGTGGTGGCGGACGATTCAAAAGTTGAAATATATAATAGCGCGGGGGCGAGAACTTCGTCGTTCTATCCCTACGATCAAAATTATAACAAGGGAATAAATTTCGCGGTCGGCGATTTAAATCACGATGGAAAAATGGAAATTGTGACGGGCACCTTGCGCGGCGGCGGTCCGCATGTCAGAATTTTTAATTGGCAGGGAAAATTAATTCATCCGGGATTTTTTGCTTATGGTAAAAATTTTCGCGGCGGAGTTTCGGTGGCGGTAGGCGACACGGACGGTAATGGCTGGCCGGAAATTATTACCGGCGCCGGCTTTGGCGGCGGCCCGCATGTTAGAATTTTTTCCGGCGGGGGGAAATTAATGAATCCGGGATTTTTTGCTTACGATCCGTCTTTTCGCGGCGGAGTGAATGTGGCTATGGCTGATTTGGACGGCGATCTCCGGGCGGAAATTATCACCGGTCCGGGAATTGGCGGCGGTCCGCACGTAAAAGTTTTTGATGCGGAAGATTTTTCATTAAAAACGGAATTTTTTGCTTTCAGCGCGGAAAGCCGCGGCGGCGTCGCGGTCGCGGCGGGGGATTTGGATAATGATGGGCAAGAAGAGATTGTCGCGCAGACGACAGATATTTTTTCTTTTTAAAATATAATTTTAAATAGTATGAAAAAAGTTAAAAATAAAAAAGAAAAATTAGCCGCGCCCGCGCTCGAAGAAATGGTTTGCGTGGAGTCGCCGGACAAAAAAGAAATGGTCTGTGCGAAGGGCGGCGGAATAGTGAGCGTCGCGGCAAAAGAACCGCCAGGGGAAACGGAAAAGAAAAAGGCAAATCTTTGGGTTGGCACAATAAATTTTTTTGCGGCGCCATATCAGGGGCTTAAGGAAAATTATGAAAAAAAATATGGCCAAGCTAGAAAATTATTTATTGTGGATTTGATTTTGCTGGGAGCGATTGGGCTTCTTTTCGGTTTTAATATTTATTTATTTTTTAGCCGGGCGAACGGAACTTTTTCTTGGTTTAATTTTTCCGACCTCACGGTAGGGCGCGGAGTTTCCGGGCCGATGGCGGAGTCGTTGCTAAAAACGGAAATTAAAATTAATGGTGAGGCGCAAGTGGTTATAAACCCCGGCGAAGATTTGGAATACACAATTCTTTATCAAAATAGCGGAGCAGGAGATCTCTACGATGTTGCCGTAAAAATTAATTTGGAGGGCGCGCCGATTGATCTTCTTCAATTTTCCTCGGGTCAGGGTACTCTTCGCGGGGGAGCGATTGTTTGGACAAAAGATCAAATTTCGGATTTCACTAAATTGCCGCCGGGAGCGAAAGGAGAGCTAAATTTTAGGGTGAGCACAAACCAAATCGCGGAACCGGCCAGGGTTTTGAATTTTGGAAGTTTTTTGAAAAGTTGGTGGGAGATTTCTTATAAATTAGAAAGCGATTTTGGAGAGGCTAAAAAATTTCAGAGTGCCGCGCGGGAAGATAAATTTAATTCCGATTTGGTTTTGGGGAACGTAGCAAGATATTATACGGAAGAAGGCGACCAATTGGGCCTTGGCCCCCTGCCGCCCAAAGTTGGAGAGAAGACAACTTATTGGATTTTTTGGAGTATAAATAATAATTTAAATGATTTGAGCGATGCTTCCGCCTCCGCGATTTTGCCGGCGAATGTTTTCTGGACAGGAAAGATGAGTGTGGCTTTAGGGGAGTTGACTTATAATTCCGCCCGGCGCCAGATTAATTGGAAGGTTGGTGATGTTTCGCGCTATACGGGGGAAGAGTGGCCAAAGCTTGGAGTTGCTTTTGAGGTAGCCCTGACGCCAACATCCGAGCAGATTGGCAGTGAGCCGGCGCTGCTTGAACAAATTAAAATTTTTGGAGAAGATAAATTTACTGGAAAATTTTTAGAAAGGGAAGGGACGGGGCTGACGACGAATTTAATCTATGATAGTGTAGCGGGAAAGAAGGGGAGGGTGGTAAAGTAGCAAATAGTAATTGGTAACGGGTTAAGAGCAAAAAGGTTTTAAAGCCGGCCGGAAGGCCGGCTTTTTGAATTTATATCACACACCTTGACAAAAACTCTAAAATATGTTAAATTATAGGGTCATAAAAATGACTGAAAATAAACAAAATATGCGTATTGCCATGATTGGGCAAAAAGGAATACCGGCCGTCTACGGCGGCGTTGAGCGCCACGTAGAGGAATTAGCCGCTCGCTTATCCGAGGGCGGTTTTGATGTGACGGTTTTTTGCCGGCCGTGGTATGGAAAAACAGAAGTTAAAAGTGAAAAATTAAAAATTTATAAAGGTATAAATTTAGCTTATTTGCCGTCTTTAAAAACCAAACATCTGGACGCGATTTCCCATACTTTTTTAGCGACGATTTACGCGATGTTCGGTAAATACGACATTATCCATTATCATGGCGTTGGCCCGTCTTTGCTTTCTTTCTTGCCGAGAATTTTTTGTCCAAAAACTAAGGTGGTGACAACTTTTCATTGCATTGATCGCAAACATCAGAAGTGGGGATTTTTCGCGAGACTCGCACTTAGAATGGGTGAGTGGGCGGCTTGTCAATTTGCCCATGAAACAATTACGGTTTCCAAAACTCTGCAGCAATATTGTTCTGAAGCCTATGATGTGGATACGGCCTATGTTCCAAACGGCGTAAATGTAATAGAAATTTCTCCGGATCCATCCTCGGAAACTTTGAAAAAGTATAATTTGGAAAAGGATAAATATTTATTGATGGTGTCCCGTCTCGTTCGCCATAAAGGCGCGCATTATTTGATTCGGGCTTTTCAAGATCTTCAAAAAAATGACACCAGCTTTTCCGATTTAAAACTGGTTTTTGCCGGTGATTCGGTTTTTACCGATGATTATGTAAAAGAACTCAAAGATTTAGCCAAGGGCGATCAAAATATTATTTTTGTCGGATTTCAATCCGGCCGGCCGCTTGAAGATTTATTTTTAAATTCTTTGGCGGTTGTCCATCCTTCAGAGTCGGAGGGCTTGCCGGTTGCTGTGCTTGAAGCCATGAGTTATGGAAAAGTTGTTTTGGCTTCTGATATTCCGGAAAATATGGAATTGATAAAAGAATATGGTCTTAGTTTTCAAAATAAAAATGTCGGTGATCTAGAAAAACGAATCAAAGAAATGTTGGCGCGCCACGATCTTTTGGCAAAAGGGGCGGAAGCCAGGAAGTTTGTCACGGAAAATTATAATTGGGATTATGTTGTTTCTGAAGTTAAAAAAGTTTATCTTGGTGCAAAATAAAAATAAATAAATCAAAAAAGGCTGGGGGTGATTCCCTCAGTCTTTTTAATCTGGAAAGGTAAGATATTATTCAGTGGCTTTCGGGTTTGGAGAATAAAGAGTATTTTTTATCCGCCATTTTTCCACGTATTGCCCAAGTCCTTTTGTTTCAGTTTTATATTTTACGAGCGGCCGTTGTTGCGACCACTTAACAAGACTCGCAAAATCAATTTTATATCTTCCTCGGACGACGACATAGCGGAGAGATTGATCTTTTAGGGCGCGGCGAACGGTTAGGGGATTAACGCCAAAGAGGCGGGCGGCTTCAGAGACGGAAACGCGGATTGGATTTTGGTTGGCCATATTATTGGAGTAACGCTTAAAATTAAATTAATTTATTATTAATTATTTTATATTAAAATTTTTCATTAAAATCAGCAGTTTAGGGCTTGCCAAAAGTTTATATTATTGTTAAGGTAATGTATAAATTAATGTTCACATTTATATTATAAAACATTGAATTTATTTGTAAAGAGTAGGGGTGTGGATAAAGTTGATAATATTAATCTAAACATTTTGTGTACAATATCTTTAACACAATAGTGACCGCAAATCATCAGAAACAAAGAACAGCAAATTCGGAATTACTTGTAATTTTAGCGGTTTTTACCTACAATAAGACTGTAACAAAATTCTAAAAAATCGTCTCAATGAGTAGAAGCTTAAAAGAACAATATCTCTTCCTTAAATTACGCACTACCCGCGACCCAGAAGTCTACGGCAAACTTTATGATATTTACGTTGATCAGATTTACAGATTTATCTATTTTAAAGTCGGCCGCAAAGAAGAGGCAGAAGATTTAACCGGAGATGTTTTTTTGAAAACTTGGCAATATATAAATGAAATGGGTTCTGAAGTGATTGATAATCTGCGCGCTTTTCTCTACCAGACAGCGAGAAATACGGTAATAGATTTTTATCGCTCGCGAGACCAAAAAGAAATGATTGCTCTGCCGCAAGAAGATGAAGAAAAATCGCCGGTGGAAATAATTGATGAGAAACAGGACTTGGTGGAAAAAATTGAGCTGGCTTCGGACATGGAAGAAGTTAAAAAAGCTTTGCAAAAAATAAGAGAAGAATATCGCGAAATAATAATTCTAAGATTTGTGGAAGAAATGAGTGTGAAAGAAACAGCGGAAATTTTGGGAAAATCGGAAGGGGCGATCCGAGTTTTACTCCACCGAGCTGTCGCCGCCCTAAAAGAAGAAGCCACTCAAAAAATTTTAGCGCAAAATTATGGCCAATGACTTGGTCAAAAAACTTAAGGGGCTAAAGAGAATTGAAGCGCGAACCGAATGGAAAAAATCCAATCGGGATTTTTTGATGTCTGAAATTAAAAATACAATACCCGCGACAGAGGAGAAATGGGCTTTTGAATTATCTAAGATTGTTTTTCCTTGGAAAGTTATGAACCTCGCGGCGCGGCCGGTTTTCGCTCTCTTTTCAATAGTTGCCCTTGTTTTAGGAAGCGGACTTTCAGTTTCCGCTTCGCAATTTGCCTTGCCCGGTGACGCGCTTTATGGTTTGAAAATTGCTTCGGAAAAAGTGCAAGTGGCTCTGACTTTTGATAAAAAAGAATCAGCCAAAATGCACGTTGAACTAGCTGGTAAAAGAATAAATGAAATAAAGAAGATAAAAGAAAATACGGATTCTAACGAAAAGAAAGTCCAAAAAATTAATGTGGCCATGGATAAATTTAAAGAAGAAATTTCCACGGTCCAAAATAAATTGGAAAATTTAAAAAATGAGTCGTCTGCCGAAACTACAGTTGAAGTTGCTCAAATGGTTGATAATAAAACGACCGAATACCAAGAAGATTTGGTTTTAGCCACAAACGAATTGCCGGAACTTAACGACGCCACGCTGAACATAAGTCAAAGCCTTGATTTGGCAGACGAAACAAGCGACGCGGCACTTACTATGATTGTGGAAAAACATGCCCAGGGCGAAGTAGTTTTGTCCAGCAAATCAGAAGAGGAAATACTTCAAAGGGTGGGAGAAAAAATTGAGGCCACGGACGCAAAAGTGGTCGCGATGGAAGGACAGGTTGGCGGCCTAACCTTACCGGTTGATCCGGCTGCGACTCTTGTCGCCCAGCAAACCGCTGACCAGGCAAAAGTTGTTTTGGGTGAAGCTCGCGAAGCTTTGGATCAAAAAGATTTAAGTGTTGCCTTAACAAAAGCAATTGAAGGCAAGGAATTGGTAAAGCAAGCGGAACAAATCGCGACTGACGCGGTTGCCGCCGTTCCCGCTCCGGTTGAAACGGAAGTAGTAGATTGCGGCGAGGCTTGCGGCGAAAATGCCCCGGAGCAAAATCCTGATTTGACGAACACTGCCGAAGATGTTACAAACACAGAAACCAATGTCAACCCAATAAAAGTATATATACCGGTTAAAGCTGTAACTCCTCCACCGGTTGAACCGGAAATTGATGAAAGCACTTTAAAAGTGGGAATTGATTTATTACAGGGACCGACGGAGTAATAATTGGAAAATAGTAACTAGTAACTAGTAACTAGTAACTGGAAATTGGAAAATTAACTAACTAATTAATTTATAAAAAGGCAGCGGCTGAAAAGGTCGACTCCGAAATCGGAGGCTCCTGCCGTTAATAAAAATAACACGAATTTAAAAACCAAGAAACAAACGCAAGTTTGCTCTTAGTTTGGTTCGTGCAAAACAAGAATTTATTTATGAACGATTTGATTAAGAGCGGGAAGAAGATCTTCACGTTCGCCGTTGTTCTTACCACAATCGTCTGGTCAATCGGAATTGGCGCTTTGGCTTTGCCTTTAGCTGCTAATGCCGTGACTTCCGGCGATTTGATCAAGGGCACTGGCACCGCCGTTTATTACTACGGCGCGGACGCGAAGAGATATGTCTTCCCATACCAGGCGTCATATTCTTCATGGTATGGTTCCACCTTCACTGGTGTCACCACTATGACTGACGCAGATTTGATTGCCATTCCTTTTGGTGGAAACGTGACTGTTCAGCCGGGCATGTTAGCCCAGGTTGTCAGCATGGATTCTCCTTGGATGGTCATGGATCCTAAAGTTTATGCCGTAGAAAAGGGTGGCGTGCTCCGCTGGGTTAAAACCGCGGCTGTTGCCTCTGCTGTCTTCGGCGCGACTTGGGAAACAAAGATTGTTGCTATTCCAGAAGCGCTCCTCACCAATTACACAATTGGCGCGGAAATCAACGCGGCTGGCGACTACAACCTTGCGACTCAAGAAGCCGTTGCCTCAATCAATGAGGACAAAGGTTTAACTGGCGTTTCTGGCGGCGGAGCCTTAACTGTCTCCTTAGCTTCAGACACTCCAGCCTCAGCTTCAGTGCCAAAGAGCGCGGCCAATGTTTACTTTACAAAAGTGAACTTCACTGCCGGCGCGGCTGATGTTTCTATCACCGGTCTCAAAGTTACGAGAACCGGTCTTGGTATTGACTCAAACTTGAGCTCCATCAAACTTTTTGTTGATGGCGTTCAAAAGGGTACTTCCCAAAACTTGGGTTCAGTTCACCAAGCTTCATTCTCTTTGACTTCAAGCCCAATCGTTGTTTCAGCCGGTACAACAAAAGCGGTTGTTTTAGGCGCTGATATTGCCGCCGCGACCGCGTTTGATCAGCACATCTTGGGTATTGCCAATGTTGCGGATATTACCACAACTTCAACAATTTCCGGTACTTTCCCAATCAATGGCAATGTGATGTCTTTGGTTAACACATCCATTGGCACCGCCACTCTTTACAATGGCGCCTTGCACCCGACAGCCGACACTGGCGTTGATCCGGCAGCCACTGCTTTCAGATTCACTCAGCTGAAAATTTCAGCTGGTTCAACTGAAGCGTTGGTCATTGATCAAATTACCGCCGTGAAAAATGGCACAGCCGCGAACACTGATGTAAAGAATATTGAACTTTACAATGATACAGCCGGCGCTTCACTCGGCACAGTGGCCGGGCTTGACGCGACTGGCAGAGCTGTGTTCTCCAATTTGAATTTAACTGTTGCCAAAGGCGGATATGTTGAATTATCAGTTAGAGCCGACATGAATGGCGGCTCCGGCAGAACCATTGCTTTTGACTTACACGATGGCACTTCCTACACCATGATGGTGAAGGGCGCCACCTATCTTGCCGGCATTACGCCGACCAGAAGCAATTTCTGCGCGGCCAACGGCACTTGTCAAACACAGTCAATTAATCAGGGCTATTTAACAGTTTCAAAGAGCGCTTCAGCTCCGGCGACCGGTAATGTTCCGGTTGGCGGCACCGCCGCGTCTTTGATGGCTTTTGATTTCACTGTGGCTGGCGAGCCAATCAATGTCACTCAAACGGTGGTTCGTTATACCACTGCTGATGGCACTGGTACGGGCGGAACCGGTATAAGAACATATGTCACCAACTTCACTTTGATGAAAGCTGATGGTTCCATTTTGGCTGGTCCAAAAGATGGCAGCACAGCTAACACAAGCGTTGGTACAGAAACCTTAACCATTACAGATGCCTACACCTTACCGGTCGGCACCACGGTGGTTTATGCCAAAGCAAACTTGTCTTCTTCAATGACCGCCGGCAACACTATCTATGTTGATATGACTGCCAGCGCGATTACAGGCAAGGGCGCGAATTCCGGCAAAACTACTTATACAACCTCAACCGGTTCAACTGTTCCTCCGGCCTCTGTTATCACCGGCAACACCATGACCCTCCAGGGTCCGGCCATTAGAGTGACGACTGTCGCGACTCCGGTTGCCGGCAGTATGGTGATTAACGCTCAAGATCAGGCATTAGCTTATGTTGATCTTGATGCTTCATCCGGCGGCGAGGACTTGAGAGTCAGCGCCATTACTGTCACTGACACCTTGGGTGGCGGTGCGACAGATTACACCGGTTTGAATAACCTTGAACTCTGGGGCGATCCGGATAACACCGACGCCACAGTTGTGAACGAACGCTTGGTCACTTCGAACTCAACAGCGACCAATGCCAACACAGTTGCTTTCACCTTCCAGACCCCGATTGTTATTTCAAAAACCGCAACTTCACGCTTAACCGTTAAGGCTGACGTGACCACGGTTTGGGATTCTGATGGTGGTACAACTCCTGATACTCACACCTTCAAAGTTGCGAACACCGCTGCACATGTAACAGCGGTTGGCAAAACAACCGGAAACACGGCGGCAAAGACCATTACTGGTAACGGTCAGGCTCAAACCCTCCGCGCGTCTGGTACTTTGAAAGTTGAAAAAGCGGCTGATATGCCGTCTGCCTCTCAACTCGTTTCGTCCTCAATGGCCAATGAAGTGATGAAGTACAAATTCACCACTGCTTATGAGCCGGTTGATGTGACCGAAATGAGACTCTTCTGCAGTAATGCTGCTGAAGGTGGCGTAAGCTGCACCTTGGGTAATGTTACTAAGGTGTATGTCTATGCTGACGGCGTCTTGGTTGGTAACACCGCGGGCTATTCCTTGAATGCCAGTGGTATTGCGACCGTTGTCTTGCCGAGCGGTACTTTGGTTATTCCGAAGGACAGCTACAAGACCATCACCTTGAAGATTGATGTACCTGAAAAGACTCAGGTCACAACTTCTTCCGGCGCGGTGGTCCAGATCGGTATTGAATCAACAACTAACGTTGCTGAAGCCGATCTCACAGACACCTTGTGGGGCGCGGTAGCTAACGCGGCTAATGATTACTGGATTACAGCGAACGGCCAAGCTTCTGGTGCTGTTATCTTGAAATCCACAATTAACAGCGTTGGTACTACAGCAGCTTCTCAAGTGTTTGGTTCAAACGATTTCAGTATCCACAAAGGTATCTTGACGGTCAGCTTGAACGCTTCTTCTCCTTCCGGCACTCAAACCGCTGGTAGCGGCAAGGAAGTCTTAAGACTTAACCTTACTGCCACTGGTGATGATGTCACAATCAGAGCGTTGGAATTGAAGAACAACGGTACCGCGACAATCACCGGTACTGGTTCTCTCACCGTGAAGAGCGATGATCTTGGAACAACTTACGCGACATTGACCGGCGCAAACTGCAACACCTACATTGCGGCTGGCAATTTCTGTCTCGAAGTTGGCGTAGCGGTCGTAGTCGGCCCGAACGGTTGTACTGTTCAGGCGGCTGATGGCGCTATTGGTTCATGCGCCGGCGGTTGGACTTCAGCTGACAATCTTCAGATTGCGGCTGGCACCACCAAAGTCGTCAGAATCTTTGGCGACACAACTGGCGCCTTGTCCACCAAGACCTATCAGATGTCTCTTGACGTTCCTTCGTCAAACGCAGTCTCTCTCTATGGAGCCGTTTACAAGGATAGCTCCGGAACAGATGTTGGCCTCGCGGCTGGCACCTACCCGGCAACCAAGAATCTGCCTTTGACAGGCGGAAGCTTGAGCTACTAATCTCTTGGAAAAGTTGATATAGAAAAACCCCCGCCCTTTACGAAGGGTGGGGGTTTGATTTTGGGAAAAATATGTGATAAAATAAAATTAATAGGACTTATAAGTCCAATAAATTTTTCTGTATATGACCAAAAAAACAAAAATTATCATTGTCGTCATTGCCGTCGTTTTAATTTTGGGCGGACTTCTCGCCTGGAAAACTTGGAGTTGGCAGGGAAAGATGGGGGATCTTAGAAATTATGTTACGTCCCTTTTCTCTGGCGAAGAAGAAAATTTGCCCGAAGATGTTAAAGCGGCATATGATGCCCTGAAAAATGATCCGTCGGATTTGAGCGCTTATATGAAAATCGCTGTTTGGAAAAAAGATAATGACAAACTTGAAGATGCTATTGAACTTTATGAAAAAGCGCTGGAAGTAAAACCCGACGACACCTTGCTTTTGATGAATGCCGCGGAGCTTTACATAAGAAATAAACAATACACTGAAGCGGCCGAGGCCTACCAAAAAGTCATAGAAGTAAATCCCAGATGGCTCGCCTCCTACCGTAGTTTAGCTGATCTTTACCGTTATCAAATGCCGGAAAGGCAAATTGAAATTCCAAGCATTTTAAAAAAAGGGCTGGAGGCAAACGCAGACAATGAACTTTATTTTGTCGGGCCGCTCGCCGTCTACTACAAAGATTTTGGTCCAAAAGACGAAGCCATTCGTTGGTATGAGCGTTTGCTTAAACTTGATCCGACAAATACCACGGCGAAGAATGAGTTGGAAGAATTGAAAAAATAATTTTTACTAAATTATAAAATTAAAAATTATGAAGAGAGTTGCCTTCGCTCTAATTATTTTCTTGCTTTTTCCCATCTTGCCGACTTCCGCCGCCGAAACTTTAACAATCACAAATACCGGTGCACCGGCCGTTATTTTTTATCCTTCGGAGTTTGATAAATTAGTGATGGATTTTACTGTGGCGCGAGCCGACGGCGCGGCAGATGTTTTGAATGCCTTAACTTTGCAAAACGATGGCACGGCTTGGGGTTGGGATATTTCTAAAGTTGTTGTTTGGGCTGATGCCGGAGCGGTTGGATTTCAAGGAATGGATATTGATGAAAAATTGGGCGAAGCCATACGCTATGAAACCGGCGGATATTGGTATTTGCAGGCGTTGCAGAAAACCGTGCCGGCTGCCGGGCTTCGGATTTTCGTGAGTATTGAAACTGGGACCAAGTCAGTGATTACTTCTAACAGATCTTTGCAATTTAAAGTATCAGCGCTAACGGATTCCGGAACTGTCGGCCGTTTTGACATCGGCGACACAGGAGTATTTTTAGCCGGAACAACCGGCGTGGCGGCGGGAATTGTAAATTCCAACACGCAAACGATTTGGGTTTCAAATTATGATGTGAGCGGACCGAAAACCGCGGTGACCGCTCCGGCCGCGGGCACGACGCTTGCCACCGCAACTTATAAAATTACTGGCACCGCCCGCGACCAGGGCGGCTCAACTCCGGCCACCGTGCAAATTCAAATTAATTTCGGTCTCACGGCCGGCTCTTGGGTTGATGTTGTAAATACCGGCGCCAATTTTTCCACTTGGGAATATAATTGGACAAGCATCACTGACGGAACTTATACCATTAAAACGCAAGGAGTCGATTGGCTTGGTAACAAAGAAACTGTGGGGGAGGGGACGACAGTGACGGTTGATCAAGCCGCCGCAATCACGGTTTCGCCGTCTCTTTCCACGGTAACTCTTACACCCGCAACTGTTCCGGCCGATGGCGTGGCGCAAGTGATTGTCCATGTGACCATAAAAAATTCTTTGGGAAATTTACTTTCCGGAAAAACGGCAACGCTTGTTTCAAGTCGTTCGGCCGACACGGTCACCGCGGTAAGAGACACAACTCTTGCGGACGGTATTGCGACTTTTATCGTAAAATCAACTTCGTCCGGCGACGCAACCTTGAAAGCCATGGTCGGCGCGGTGGAAATCAGCCAGCAACCGATTGCTACTTTTACTTCCACAAATATTAACGCCGGCGATTTAATCAAGGGGAGCGGGAGCACCACAACTTATTATTATGGAACAAACGGCTTGAAATATATTTTTCCCGACGCCGCGACTTATGCTTCTTGGTACACGGGTTTTTCCGGAGTTAAAACGGTTTCCGACGCGGAACTGACCGCAATTTCTACGACCGGCAACGTGACGGTTCGTCCGGGAAAATTAATTCAAGTTGTAAGTATGGATACGCCCTGGCAGGTGATGGATCCAAAAGTTTATGCCGTCAGCAAGGGCGGCGTGGTGCATTGGCTTAAAACCGCGGAGGTCGCGGTCGCGATTTTTGGCGCGAATTGGGAGAGCCAAATTGTCGCCGTGCCCGAATCATTTTTCACAAGTTATACTTCCGGGGGAGATATTTCCGTCGCGGCTGATTATAATTTAGCAGCGGAGCAGGCGGTGGGTAGCATTGATGCGGATAAAAGGGCAGAGGTGACGGAGTAAAATATTTTTTTGACATTGTGGATAACTTTCCTCTTGACCTACTTGATTTTTCGTGGTAAAATGAATATAAGATTAATTAATATGTTTTGTTCCGTGCTTGTCGTTTCGCAAACGAGCGAATTAGTTTTAAGTTTCTCTAGGGGGAGAGACCTTGATTAATGCTTAAATTTTAGGCATTTTTTTGTTATCAGATTAGCGATTTAACTAATAAATTTAATTAAATATAAACCTTATCCCGTGAGAACTTTAGTTCTGCGGGAAAAATAAAAAAACGAATTTCCGAATTAATTGCGAATAAAAATTATTCGCAGTTCCCAATTCATAATTCGTAATTTCAAAAAATATGGCAGAAAAGATCAAAAAAGGGTTTTTCAAAGTATTGCCATTGTCGGTGGTTATACTTTTAGTTTTGGGCTTAGTGGTGACTTTCACCGCGCCAACCCCTCAAAACCCAGAGGTAAAGCCGGCTTTAGCAGCCGCCCTAGCTCCGCTTTCAACGGTTTATATTGATTCAAACGGCAACGGAGAAGTTGAGACCGTGCGCATTACTTTTACTAATGTGACGGCTTGCACTTATGAAGCGGGTGATTGGGCAGTTGGTGTGGCTGGAACAGTCGGCGTAACTGGCGTGACGGGTTTTTCAAATGCCGGTTCTTGTATCGCGGATGATTTTATAGATGTGACCGTCACTGTCTCCACAACAGATACTACCGGCGGTGCGGTTAATCCAAGACTTGATTATACAGATGCTGGTGTGGCAGGAAGTGTGATAGCCGACGCCAATCAAGATGCAGCTAATTTTACCGCGACTGATCTTGCCCAGCCAATCATCGTCTCCGGCGTTTACTCAAGCGCTGGCCTA
>OZ246416.1:0-505072 GCA_965231095.1 uncultured Gammaproteobacteria bacterium | reverse complement strand
TGGAAGATGCCGCCTTAAATGATTTAGTAACCAACGCCGCTGTCACTTTGACTGATCTTGCCCAGCCAATCATCGTCTCCGGCGTTTACTCAAGCGCTGGCCTAGATGGTGAAGTTGACCGCGTAATCTTTACTACCTCTGCCGATACGGGTATTGCTTGCACCGCTTTCACCGGCAACACTGACTTCACGGTCAGCGTGGCTGGCACTGTTGTCGTGGCTTCCGCGGCTGGCGACACCTGCGCTTCTAACGGAACTTCAACGGTTACAATTACTTTGGCCACTGATGGCGCAGCTAACACGACTGGTGGCGTGACAGCTCCGATTGTTGCCTACACTCAACCTGGCAACGGCGTGGAAGATGCCGCCTTAAATGATTTAGTAACCAACGCCGCTGTCACTTTGACTGACGCTGCTCCACCGCGCGTTCTTACTGCCACTTACCTTGATAACGATGCAAGCGGTGAAATTGACAGAGTCAGGTTTAATACCACAGCTGATGTGGGCATTGCTTGTACAGCTTTCACTGGCGCTACTGACTTCACAGTCGGCACAGCTGGTACAGTTGGCGTGGCTGCCGCCGCCGGTGATACTTGCGCTTCAAACGGAACTTCAACAGTTACTATTACTTTAGCCACGGCCGGAACAACTAATACTACGGGTGGCGTAACAGCTCCGGTTGTTACTTACACTCAGCCTGGAAATGGCGTGGAAGACGGTGCCGGTAACGATCTACCCACTGCCGCTGGAGTAACGGTTGCTGATGGCGCGGCGCCACTTGTAAATTCTGCTACTTTCTATGATGCTGACGCGGCGCCAAACGATGGCATGCTTGATTTGATTACAGTTGTTTGGTCAGAAAATATTTCCGCGGTAGTCAGCGGTGTCGCGGATTGGGCAATTTCTTCCGCCGCAAACTTTGCCGGACTGGTGGAAGGAACAGTTGAGTGTAACAGTGGTTCCGCTGCCGCCAATGAATGTGATTACAACTTTACAACTACAACCGTTAAAACAAGCGTTGGTGATTTAACACTTACTTATACTGCCGGAACGTCTGTCACTGATGGTACAAATACCGCAGCGACTAAAGTTCTTACCTCCGCTTCCTCGCCGGCCTTTACTGACGGCGCCAACCCGGTTATTGCTTCAACTTCTCCGGCCGATGGCGCGACAGGTGTTGCCCTGGACGCCAGCTTCTCCATCACTTTTTCTGAAGCCATGACCACGACTGATATTACAACAACCACTCTTGGCAGAACTCCAACCTTTACTCTCGGCAGCGTTAATGGTACTTGGACGGCCAGCGATACAGTTGTGACTTTTGCCTCTCATGATCCTTGGGCCGGTTTACAAATATACTCAATTGATTTAGTCCAAGGATCAATTAATTCGGCAGCGGCTGGCGATAGCACCCTTGATAACTCAGCCATAGTCGCTGATCCTTACACCTTTACGACTGTCGCGGCGACAAGCGGAGGCAGCGGAGGCGGCGGAGGATTGCCAGCTTCTGTCTCTGTCACAACTCCAAACGGCGGCGAGACCTTGACCGGCGGCGGAACATATAACCTCACTTGGTCTGCTCCGGGTGTGGCTGACACAATTAATCTCTACTATTCTCTTGATTCCGGCATTAATTTTCCGAACACGATTGCCACCGCTCTGACAAACGACGGCTCATACACTTGGACCGTACCGAATATTTCTTCCAGCACTGTGAAAGTTAAAGCGGTGAGCGGTTCCTTGAATGATATTTCTGATTCCAACTTTAGCATTGCCTACACTACTCCGGTTGTTTCTCTTGCAAATTCAACTGTTGAGGCCGTACCGACTTCAGTTGTGGCCAATGGTACAAGTTTCTCCATCATTACCGTCACTGCGAAAGACGCGGCAGCTGTTCCGCTCTCGGGTAAAGTTGTAAGCTTGGCTTCAAGTCGCGGTACAACCGATACCGTCACAACCGTGACGGGCACAACCGGCGCGGATGGTAAAGCCACTTTCAATGTCTACTCAAGCACAGCCGGCACTTCAACCTACACTGCGACCGCGGCCGGCACAGTTCTTTCTGACACAGTCTCTGTTGTCTTCACGGCCGTTGGCGCGCCGACCACACCTGGCGCCGGCGAAACACCGACCTCTATCAGTGTCGGCGACCTGATCAAGAGCCCTCTTTCCACTTCAGTGTATTACTACGGCTCTGATAACAAGCGCCACCTCTTCCCAAATGAAAAGACGTACAAGTCCTGGTACGTTGATTTTACCGGCATTAAATCTGTGACGGCTTCACAACTTCAGGGCATTGCTCTTGGCCATAATGTTACGGTTCGTCCGGGCACTGTTCTCTTGAAGATTGATACCGATCCGAAAGTTTACGCGGTTGAACCGGGCGGACTCCTCCGCTGGGTACCGACCGAAGCGCGCGCCTTGACTTTATACGGTTCTGCTTGGGCTTCAAGAATCATTGATGTACCGCTTGTCTTCTGGGTGGATTACTCATTCGGCAGTGATATCACAACTGATCAGCATCCAACCGGCTCCTTGATCCAATACACCGGCACGACCGACAAGTATTATATCCAAGGCGCGGAACGACGCTTGCTCTCAACCGCCGGATTCACCGCCAACAAGTTCCAGCTGTCCAATGTTCTCTCTGCTCCGACGACGATTTCCTACACGTTGGGTACGCCGATCACTGCCGAGGATACTGCGCTCACAAGGATTTACTAGAATCTGAAAAGATAAGATAAAAACCAGGCCGGATTTTCCCGGTCTGGTTTTTTGTGGTATAATGATGGCGACTGGGCGTAATATCCTTGTGGATAATTCGTTTAAATAAATGGGTTTAATAATATAAATTTTATAAATTAACTTCTAGATTCTATTTATTAGATTCTAGATCAAAATTTATGGCCGAACAAATCAAAAAAGGATTTTTTAAAGTATTGCCATGGTCAGTGGCGATGTTTATGATTTTTAGCATCTCGCTTGGCGTTTGGTACAGTTTGCCGGTAGAGCCGGCAAAAGCGGCGGCTCTTGCTCCGCTTACGGTTACGTATAGAGACGTAGGTGGCAACGGAGAAGTTGAGACCATCCGGCTTACTTTTACTGACGTGACAGCTTGCACTTATGAAGCGGGTGATTGGGCAGTTGGTGTGGCTGGAACAGTCGGCGTAACTGGCGTGACGGGTTTTTCAAATGCCGGTTCTTGTATCGCGGATGATTTTATAGATGTGACCGTCACTGTCTCCACAACAGATACTACCGGCGGTGCGGTTAATCCAAGACTTGATTATACAGATGCTGGTGTGGCAGGAAGTGTGGTGGCCGACGCCAATCAAGATGCAGCTAATTTTACCGCGACTGATCTTGCTCCGCCACTTGTTTTGACTGCTACTTATTTGGATAACGATGGCAGCGGAGAAGTTGATCGCGTTAGATTAAATACAACAACTGATGTTGGCATTGTTTGTACGGCTTTTGCCGGAGGAGTTGATTTTACGGTCGGTACGGCTGGCGATGTTGGTGTGGCCGCAGCCGGGGGTGATACTTGCGCCTCGAACGGCACTTCAACGGTTACCATTACTTTGGCCACGGCCGGCACTACTGATACAACCGGCGGTACAACCGCTCCAGTTGTCTCTTATACCCAACCGGGAAATGGTGTGGAGGACGGGGCAGGGAATGATCTGCCAACCGCAGCGGGCGTGACAGTTGCCGACGGCGCGGCCCCGATTATTGTTAACACCTATTCCGCCGATCCGGACAATGACGGTGACGTAAACGCCGTTGATATTGCTTTCAGTGAAAATATTTCAGATGCAACGGTGACAGTTGCAAGTTTTGAATTTGATAATGACAATACCAACAATGCCACGGGCGAAGAAACAGCTTCCGGCGGAAGTTCCACCGTGGTTTACCCTGGAGCCGACGCCGATGCTAATGATCAATATTATCGCCTCACGGCCACAACCGGTATTACTGGTACTGAACTTGCCTATCTCCACATGACCGCGGCCGGACTTTCGGATGGCACTAATTTGATGGCCACCGGCAGCGCTCTTGGTACGGAAAATGACGAAGCAGATCCGATTGTGATGAGCACCTCTCCGGCTGACAACGCGACTGATGTGGCATTGGATGCGAGCTTCTCAATAACATTCTCGGAGGCGATGACCACAGCTTCAATTACCGGCGCGATTTCTCGCTCACCATCATTTACTCTTGGAACAGCCGCCTGGACAGTTAGCGATACAGTCGTCACTTATGCCTCTCATGATGCTTGGGCTGGTCTTCAAAATTATATCATCACTTTAGCCGGGACAATTGCTTCAGCCGCCGCGGGCGATGGAAATCTTGACCTCACGGCCGTAGTCGCCAATCCATATGATTTTACAACTGTCGCGGCAACAGGTGGCGGGGGAGGAACCGGAGGTTTGCCAGCTTCAATTACGGTTACCGCGCCGAACGGGGGAGAAACTTTGACTGGCGGGGGAACATATAATGTTACTTGGTCAACGACCGGTACTATTACTGATACCATAAATATTTACTACTCAACCGATTCGGGAATTAATTTTCCCAATACTGTCGCCACGGCCGAAACCAATGACGGCGCATACACCTGGACTGTGCCAAACACCGCAACCGGAACAGTTAAAATAAAAGTGGCCACCGGTTCATTAAATGATATTTCTGACGCGAATTTTTCCATTACTTATTCCGCCTCGGCTGTCTCCACCGCAAATTCAACGGTTTCCGCTACGCCAACCTCGGTCGTGGCCAATGGCACCTCCAAATCAACTGTTACAGTAACCGTTAAAGACGCGAGTTCCAATCTTCTCTCCGGAAAAGTTGTAACTCTTGCTTCTTCTCGCGGATCTTCTGACACAATTACAACCGTGACCGGCACAACCGGGGCAAACGGCGTAGCCACTTTTGAAGTTAAATCAAGCACGGCCGGAACTTCAACTTATACGGCCACCGCCGCGGGCGTGGTTTTGAGTCAAACAGTTTCCGTTGTTTTCTCGGCTCCGGGCGAAACTCCGCCAGTTGGGGAAACTCCGGTTTCTTTGAGCGTGGGAGATTTGATTAAGAGTTCGCTTTCCACTTCAGTTTACTATTACGGTTCTGACGGCAAGCGACATCTTTTCCCAAATGAAAAAACCTACAAGAGTTGGTATGTTGATTTTTCTGGCATAAAAAATATTCCCGCCTCGCAATTGCAGGGAATTACTTTGGGCCATAACGTCACTGTCCGGCCGGGCACAGTACTTTTAAAAATCCAAACAGATCCCAAGGTCTACGCGGTTGAGCCGGGTGGTTTGCTTCGCTGGGTTCCGACCGAAGCTCGCGCCTCTACACTTTACGGCTCTGCTTGGGCGACAAAGATAATTGATGTGCCGCTGGTTTTCTGGGTTGATTATACTTTTGGGAGCGATATCACAACCGACAAACATCCGACCGGCGCCGTGATTCAATACACCGGCACGACTGATAAATATTATGTAGAGGGGGCAGAGAAGCGCTTGATTTCTACGGCCGGTTTCACCGCCAATAAATTCCAGTTATCCAATGTTCTTTCTGTGCCAACGAGCATCACTTATACTTTGGGCACGCCGCTTGTTGCCGAAGAAACTGTCTTGACGAGAATTTACTAAGTTGTTCTTGACATAGATAAAAAAGAGGTAAGTCGCGAGATTTGCCTCTTTTTGTTTTGTTATTTTTTTGGTATAATATAGTCAGAGAAACAAAGAACTCCTTAAAGAGGAAAATTTTTGGTTGTTTATTAAATTTTATATAAATAATTTTAATTTATAGATTATAAACTTATGGCCAAATTCATCAAAAAACGTTTTCCAATTTTATTTGTGGGGACATATTTTATTGTTGCCCTTTCCATGGTTGGATTTTTGATTTATCCGTTACTTTTTACCGAAGCCTCGGTCGCGGCCGATTTTACAAATAACGGCGCGGCGACCGCAACCTGGGGCCCGAGTTATACCGACCGGCTGGTAATGGACGTGACAATTCCCGACGCCTGGAGCGGCGGGGCATACACGGCAGATACTTTGTATTGGGATGCGGGAGTAGTTGATAATTGGCAAGGGGATACCCTAAACGCTTTTCCGGCTATAGGGACAACTACTGGCGTTGGTTATGTTGAAGATTTGGTTGACGTCGGTTTTCAAACCACAGAGGCGGTAGTAGCCGACTTGGATGCGGATAGCGTTGTAACTTCGGCGGCTGATGACTTGGTTGATGCCGATGGTTCAGGGTCTACAGGAATTGGCACGATTAATCCCGCGGCCGCCGCGGGCGATCCGCTTTTAACCATGGGTAACGATATTGGCCACGGCGCCGTGGCCGTCTGTGCTGATAGTTTATTTCCCTGGGTCTTAACAGCAGTTAGAATTGACTTAGACGGAGATTGCAGTAATAACGGTTCTAATGACGGCACCTATATTATCGGTACCAATGCTACAGCTGCGGGGACGGAAACAAATGGCACTTGGGCTTTTGGCGATGCGGTGACGATGGGCGGCAATAATGACGGCGACTACGATGATGGTGAAGATATTTTTTATGAAAATAATGTTGGAGAATTAACTTATTCCGCCGGAGCCGATGGGACTTATATCGTTGGTGCGGGAGCGGGATCTGTCATAAGCAATTTTCCGGCGGATTGCAACGGCGCGGGCGCGGGATCAGAGGCCTGTAAATATACCGGAGCGGGGGCTTTTGACGGAAATTCCAATATTTATATTGACGGTGGAACAGCCGGAGGCGCGACGCCAAATAGCGTGGTTGATCGGCAGGACGATCTTTTTACTGGGATTGGAGTTCAAAATACCGGAACGGCGGTTAACGTAACAGATATTTCTCAAGTTAGAGTTTGGGTCGACGCCGGAGCAGCCGGATTTCAGGGGCTTGGCACAGACACTTCTCTTGGAGTGATGACCGTAAATTCAGGGGATACTAAAGAGTGGAGGTTGGGTGGTTTGGCTCAAGCAGTCGCGGCGACTGTCGGCCAAAGAATTTTTGTGACAGTTGATTTGACTGCCACGCCAACCACTGCCCGAACTTTAAAATTTCAAATTCCAGTTTATAATGACGCGGGTGCCGATGGGGTTGCTACAGCAGATGACGATGTTGGTGTGTTTATGGAATCAACAAATGACGGCCCAACAAACGCAGTTGTCCTAAATGCCAATACTCAAACTATTGATTCGGCCAGCCCAACTATCTCTTCGCGCGTGACATCTGATAACGATAATGACGGGCACATTGATAGAATCACTTTTACCACAAACGAAAACCTTGATGATGATTTTACAGGCTTGACGATTACGGTTAACGGATATATTGTAGAAAGCTATTCTACCGGCGGGTCGGCTAATGACAATATCTTTTTAGTCATTTTTACCGAGGGTGGAACGTTCGATACTGGAGCTACTCCGGATACGCAAATTACGGTAAATTCTTCGTTGGGCGATGCATATACCAATAACATTGCCGTGGACGGCGCGCCGGTTGCGTCAACTGACGGCGCCATTCCAACCATTGGAACTATTACTTATAAAGACGAGGATGGCGACGGAAAAATTGACAGGATAATGCTTACCTACACGGAAACTGTTACGATCGGTTCAGTTGTCTCGGCCAATGACTTGGTTTTTGACAATGTTGGTAGTTTTACTGGTGCGGTTTTCGGCGTTGATGCCACGGACCTAGTTACTGGTTCAGTCACTTTTACCAATATTAATCTTGGTACGGAATCAAGTGTTATCGCTACCTACGACGCTACTACTCTTTTGGCGATTTCCACTCAAAACGCTTTTTCTCTGGTGGATGGAAGCGCGAACACAACTCTCCTGCAGGGTAGCCAAACTCAGGCAACTGTTGCTGATGGCGCGGCGCCGGTTTTGGGCGGTGATGGGGGAATTCAGATGTATCTCGATAACAGTTCGGATGGTTCAGTCGAGACATTTCAAACTTGGTGGTCGGAAAATGTAACAATGACAGGAAGCACGACGGATGATTGGACAATTGTTGGCGGAGATTTGAACGCATCGTTTTCTGCGGCGGCGGATGACGCAGGGGGAAATCAGGTTATCAATGTGACGGTAACTGCCGATCCAAACCGAACTGGCGCGACAAGCGCTCCGACTATTTCTTATGATAATGGTGATGCCAATGGCAGCGTTAAAGATACCGCTCTAAATCCAGCCGGAACTACCGGGCCACAAACTCTAACTGACGGCGCCGCGCCGCGTCCGGTTTCGGCCGCCTACAAAGACGCGAACGGCGATGGCACGGTTGACAGAATCGACGTGACAATGACTGCCGAAGCGAGTTTATCCTGTACTTTCCAAGCGGCTGATTGGTCAATTCCCACCGCTGGCACAGTGGTGGGGGCAAACACGCCATCTGCTTGCGCGGTTTCGGGAAATGATATCCAAGTGACAGTCGCGGCCACTTCTGATGTAACCGGCGGCGGAACGGACCCAACGATTAATTATTCCAATATCGCTCCCAAGGGGAGCGTGATTGATGCCGGTAATTTAAATCAAGCTCCTTCTTTTGCCGCGCCCGTTACGGCCGCTGACGCCGCCACACCTGCCATTCTCACTTCAACATCTTCAGACCAAACCGGAGATGGAACAGTAGACCGAGTTGTTCTTACTTTCTCAGAGACAGTAGATATCACAGACACAAACGGAGCGGCTGATGGTTTTGATGGAATCACCCTTTCCGATTCTTGCGTTGTTGACGCAACTAATGACTATACCGCAAACAGCGTAAGCACCATGACCCTTTCCGACTTAACTGGTTGTACCGCGGGTAGTACGTCAATCACGGTTGAAGCGACATACGTCCTGGCCGGAGTTCTCATGGATATTGATGATGAGGCCTTAACTCCTCTTGAGATGGCGAACGGTGAGGTAAGTCCTACCGGTATTGACGGGGCTGCCCCGGTTGTCTTAAACACCTACTCAGTAGACACCGACGGTGACGGCGACGTAAACGCCGTTGATATAACTTTCAGTGAAAATATCACGGACACCTCTGTCGTCGCCGCTAACTTTGAACTTGATAACGATTCAACTGATAATGCCACTGGCGAAGAAGCGGTCTCTGGCGAGAGCACGACCGTTGTCTACCCCGGAGCCGACGCGGATGCCAATGATCAATATTATCGTCTGACCGTCACAACCGGCATTACCGGTACGGAACTTGTTTACTTGCACCACAACACCTTGGGTCTGACAGATGCTTCACCGGCTTTAAACCAGATGGCTCTTGCTGACGCCGTGGGTACGGAAAACGATGAAGCAGATCCGATCGTGATGTCCACCTCTCCGGCTGATGCTGCGACAGGTGTTGCCCTGGACGCCAGCTTCTCCATCACTTTTTCTGAAGCCATGACCACGACTGATATTACAACAACCACTCTTGGCAGAACTCCAACCTTTACTCTCGGCAGCGTTAATGGTACTTGGACGGCCAGCGATACAGTTGTGACTTTTGCCTCTCATGATCCTTGGGCTGGTTTACAAATATACTCAATTGATTTAGTCCAAGGGTCAATTAATTCGGCGGCTACAGGAGACGGAACTCTTGATGTTAGCTCCGTCGTCGTTGCCGATCCTTACACCTTTACGACTGTCGCGGCGACAAGCGGAGGCAGCGGAGGCGGGGGAGCGGGGCTGCCGGCTTCTGTTACAGTTTTATCTCCAAACGGCGGCGAAGTTTGGGCTGGCAGTTCAAATAAAAATATTACTTGGTCTTCCACCAGTTCGGCAATCACAAAAGTTAAATTATTTTATTCTCTTGATCGGGGCGTAAATTTTCCGTACACAATTGCCACCGATGAAAATAGTGACGGCACCTATTCTTGGACAGTTCCTAATATTCCGAGCGGCACGGTGAAAGTTAAAGTTGAGGGGTATGATGCAAGTAATGTTTTTGTTGCTTCTGATATTTCCGACGCAGATTTCACCATCACTTATACCACGCCTCCGCCGCCGGGAGCAGAGACCCCGCCGGGAGCGGGAAGTTCGGCCGGGCTTGTAGCAGGCGATCTTCTGAAGAGTCCAATGAGCACGACTGTTTACTATTACGGCTCGGACAATAAACGCCACATTTTTCCAAATGAAAAAACTTACAAGACGTGGTATCCGGATTGGAGCAACGTCAGAAGCGTCACGGCGGCAGAACTCCAGGCCATTCCTTTGGGCAAAAACGTTACGGTTCGCCCGGGAACCGTGCTTGTAAAAATTGATACTGATTCAAAAGTTTACGCGGTTGAACCGAACGGCCTTCTCCGTTGGATTCCAACCGAGGTAAGAATCAAAACTCTTTACGGCGCGGATTGGGCAAAAAAAATAATTGATGTGCCGCTGGCTTTTTGGGGCGACTATTCCTTTGGTTCAGATATTTCAACCGACGCTCACCCCACCGGCGCGTTAGTCCAATATTCCGGCACAACTGAAATCTATTACATCCAGGGCGCGGAAAAAAGAAAAATTACTACCGCTGGATTTGCCGCCAATAATTTCCGCAGTGAGTACGTTTTTGCAATCCCTACAACTCTTTACTACGCCCCGGGCGCGGACATTATTGGTGGGGAGAGTGCCTTGACGTCAATTTATTAATGAATTTGATGAATCGAAGATGGGGCGGGCTTTTTGGCTCGCTTCATTTTGTTTCATCCATTTTTGTGATATAATTTTTTAATGAAAGTTGAAATATTTAGGTGCGTTATTCGTCTTATAATCAGAGGGTCAAAAAGCGGCCTTCTAATCTTAATTTAATTTTAATCAAAATTTATGAAAACATTAAGAATTTTTCTTGTTGTTGCCATAGCTTTGACCGCGAGTGGAGTAAGTTTTTTTCCGCAAGCGGCAAACGCCTGGACGCCGACCATGGATTCGGCCGCTTTTAGTGATTTTAATCATAATGGTACGATTGACCGCGTAAAAGTGGTTTGGAATGGTAATGTCACAAATTGTAAATTTGAAGCGGGGGATTGGGCGCTTGGTGGAGGAAGTGTTGGTCTGACCGGTCCAACGGGGATATTAAACGGCGCGGGAGTTGACGCAAACTGCGACGGCAGTACAAATTATTTTTATCTTTTGGTGGGGGGAGCCGCCAATAAAACGGGTTATCCAGGAATTTTTTTCCCGGCAGATCTTGATTATATAAATCAAGAAAATTTGGGAAGTGTCGCGGTTCTTAGTGTTTTTGCGCCGGATCAGTCTCTTATTAATATTGATGACAACGCTTCGCCGGTTATTGTTTCTACTGTGCCGGCTTCCGGGGCAACCGGAGTTAGTGTTACGACGCCGTCTGTTGTCGTAACTTTTTCCGAGCCAATGATGACCGGTACGGTTTCTCTTTCTATCAGCGAGGGAAGTTGGGGTGCGGCTTCTTGGAACGGTGACAATACGGCTGTTACTCGATCAAGGATATCAACGCTTCCTTATGATACAAATATTACAGTTACGGCAAGCGGCGAGGATAAATCCGGATATTTGGTGTCTTTCGGAAGTTCGCCGGCTGCGGCAAATCCATGGAGCTTTAGAACTGCCGCGGATGTTCCTTTAGTTGTTTCGGCGAGTCAATCCCTGGTTTCCGCGTCGCCAACTTCAGTCACGGCAAACGGATCTTCTTTCTCCGGCATTATTGTGACGGCAAAAAATTCTTCAGGGAGCGTCCTCTCCGGAAAAACCGTGACGCTATCTTCCAGTCGCGGGGCGATTGATACAATCGCCGTGGTTAATGGCGTAACCAACATGGACGGAAACGCGTTTTTTCAAGTTCGTTCAAGTACGACTGGTAGCGCGACTTTGACCGCCGTGGCGGACGGCACGACAATCAGCCAGACAGCAACCGTGACATTTACGGCCGTGACAACAGGTTCGGTTTCCGCTTCAAGATCAAGTGTTTCTGCTTCTCCGACTTCGGTGATAGCGAACGGGGCGGATTTTTCTCTCGTCACGGTAACGGTCTGTGATTCAGATAGTAATCCTTTAAATGGGAAAACGGTTGCTCTGTATTCTAGTCGCACTGGAGTAGCGGATGTAATTACATTTGGCGCTGGCGGAGGGATCACCGATAGTTTGGGCAGAGCCTATTTTAATGTTAAATCAGGTACCGCCGGAATAGTAAATTTTACAGCTGTAGCTGGGGGTGTAACTATATCCCAAACAGTGATGGTTACCTTTACAACCCCAACTGCCGGGGACTTGAATTACGGAGATTTATTTAAAGAATCCGGAAGCACCGCCGTATATTATTACGGCGATGATGGGAAAAGGCATGTTTTCCCGACCCAAGCAATTTACTTTTCTTGGTATTCAGATTTTTCTACCATTAAAACTGTGGCTCACAGCACCGTAACATCAGTATCGCTCGGCGGAAATGTTCTCGCAAAACCCGGGACATATTTGGTTCAATTTGTCAGTATGGATACCCCCTTCCGCGTCCTTGATCCAAAAGTTTACGTTCTGACTGCGACCGGACAATTGAGATGGATTACTTCGGCGAGTACGGCGTCTTCGCTTTACGGCGCGGACTGGGAAAAGAAAATTATCGCTGTGCCGGAAGTTTACAAAACAAATTATGGGAACGCTATCGCGGGAGTAGACGTTAACGGAACATCGGATTATAATAAGGCCTCGGTTGAGGCTGCCGCAAGGACAATAAGCGATCTGTTTTAGGTTAGTTTAGAGGAAATAAGGGGCTGTCCTTGGCGGGGCGGCCCTTTGTAGTACCTGGCTTGTTTTTTGAAATGAGGGGTGATATAATAAATGAATAAATCTATGCGCAAAAATATCATTTTGGCGACAATTTTTAGTTTAATTTTCACGATTTTTGGTCCCGGGGTTTTGGCTTTGGAAAAAAATATTCTGCCATACAAAGCGGACGAGATTTTGGTTAAATTCAAAAATCAGGAACGGGTGGAAAAAATAGTTTTAGATTCAGGCGAGAGCGTGTCGGAGGCAATTTTAAAATATAAAAATAGGCCGGAGGTGGAATTTGCCGAACCGAATTATAAAATGACAGCCGAGACAATTGCTTCAAACGACCCCTTTATTTCCAAGCAATGGTACTTGGATAAAGTCCATGTGTGGAGTGGCTGGGAAAAAACTTCGGGCAACAAAGATACGGTAATCGCCGTTTTGGATTCTGGGGTGGATATCGATCATCCTGATCTCGCGGATAATATTTGGGTTAATCCAGGAGAAGTCAAAAACGATGGAGTGGATAATGATGGAAATATTTATGTTGACGATGTGAATGGTTGGGATTTTGTCGCGGGCGACAATAACGCCAGACCGGATTTTAAAGAGTGGTGGTTTACCAAAGAAGGAATTGATCATGGAACAATCGTCGCTGGAGTAGCCGCTTCGGTGGGGAACAATTCGCGAGGGACGGCCGGCGTGGCTTGGGAGGCAAAAATTATGCCAATCCGCGTTTTAGATTCTTCCGGCTCGGGTGATGTTTTAACGGTGATTGAAGGAATTGATTACGCGGTGGAAAAAGGAGTGGACGTTATCAATTTAAGTTTTATTGGATCAGGTTTTAGTAAAAGTTTATTTTTGGCATTGGAGAGGGCATACAAAGCCGGCATTGTAGTTGTGGCCGCAGTGGGGAATTATGGCAGCTCGGGAAAAAATTTGGATGAGGAGCCGCTTTACCCGGTTTGTTATTACGGGGGCGACGGAGAAAATATTGTGATCGGGGTGGCCGCGACGGATAAAGACGACAAAAAAGCAGAATTTTCAAATTACGGAACAAAGTGCGTTGATGTGGCCGCGCCGGGAATTGATATTTGGGGCACGGTTGCGTACAATCCCGGTATGCCGCAATTTACGGAATATTACAGTGGCGGATGGTCAGGATCATCGGTAGCCGCGCCGATTGTTGCCGGAACCGCGGCGCTTATAAAATCTTTAAATCCAAGTCTTGGCGTGCCGGAGATTAGAAATCTTCTAACAGTGAATGCTGATAATATTGACGCTCAAAATCCCGATTATGTTGGCAAGTTGGGAAAGGGGAGATTAAATATTGGCCGGACAATTGAGGCGGCATATTTGACAACGGAGAGTTCTCCTTTTGCACTTCAAAAGGGGAATATAATTGTTAGCCCACTCGCTGGTTTAAAACCAGAAGTAAAAATTTTTAAAGAAGATTCCACTTTTATAAAAAGTTTTTTGGTTTATCCGGAAAAATTTTTAGGCGGTGTGAGTTTGTCTTCGGGTGATTTAAACGGGGACGGAGTTGGTGAAATCGTGACCGGCGCGGGGCCGGGCGGCGGGCCGCATGTTAGAATTTTTCGCCAGGACGGAACGGCCGTCGGCGGATTTATGGCCTATGCCACAACTTTTCGCGGGGGAGTAAATGTTGCGGTTGGCGATATTGATAGTGACGGGAAAAGCGAAATTATTACCGGCGCGGGGCCGGGCGGCGGGCCGCATGTTAGAATTTTTCGCCAGGACGGAACGGCCGTCGGCGGATTTATGGCCTATGCCACAACTTTTCGCGGGGGAGTAAATGTTGCGGTTGGCGATATTGATAGTGACGGGCGAGCAGACATAGTTACGGCGCCGGGCAATGGGCTGGAGTCCATGATTAAAGTTTTTGATTCCAAAGGAAATTTAAATACTCAATTTTTAGCTTTCGAAAAAGAACACAGAAGCGGCGTTCGAATTTCTGTCGGCGACATTGACGGGGATAAAATTTCCGAGCTGGCGGTAAGCAAGATGAGCGGGAGCGGCGAGGTTAGGGTTTACGGCCAGTATATGACTTTGAAATTAAAATTTTCTCCGTTTGTTAATTTAGTCGGAGGAGTGACATTGGCTTTGGGTGATTTGGATGGAGATAAAGTTTCGGAAATTATTGTTGGCGCCGGAGCGGGCGGCGGGCCGCATGTTAAGGTATATAATAATAAGGGATTTTTGCGTAAAGAATTTTTTGCTTTTGGCCAAGATTTTAAGGGAGGAATAAATGTTGGAGTGATAAGATAATTTATCAAAATAACAAAACGGCAAAATAACAAAATAACAAAATCGTTTTCGTGTTATCTTGTTATCTTGTTCTCGTGAAAATATGGAAAACCTTGAGAAAAAAAATGTTTTGGTTACGGGCGGCGCCGGATTTATCGGCTCGCATCTTTGTGAAAAATTAATTAAAACCAGCCGGGTAATTTGTTTAGATAATTTTTCCACCGGTAATGTTTCAAACATTGATTTTCTGCTTCAACATCCGGATTTTGTTTTTATTAAACATGACATTTCGGAGTCCATTGATCTGGAAACTTTTCCGGAATTGGAGCGCTTTAAAGTAAAATTTGAAGGAGTGGCGGAGATTTATCATTTAGCTTGTCCAACTTCGGCGAAAAATTTTGATGAATTTAGGGCGGCCACGCTCGCGGCCAATTCCATAGGAATGAAAAATATTTTGGATTTGGCGGTTAAATATAAGGCAAAAGTGGTGCATGCTTCATCATCTGTGGTTTATGGTCCGCGGCAAGAGGATAAGGAATTTTTTAAGGAAGACACGCTTGGTTGCGTAAATCATCTCACGCCGCGAGGTTCTTATGACGAGGGGAAAAGATTCGCCGAAACGATGGTGGAAACCTACCGCCAGATGCATGATTTGGACGCAAAAATCGCGAGAATTTTTAGAACCTATGGCCCGCGAGAAAGATTGTTTGACGGAGAAATGGTTCCGGATTTTATTATTGACGCTCTGGATAATAAGGATTTAATTATTTACGGCGACGAAAATTTTTCCACTTCGCTTTGCTATGTTGATGATGTCATCTCCGGGTTAGTGAAGCTTATGGCCGCGCCGGCCGATATTGGGCCGGTTAATTTGGGCAGCAATGAAGATTTGAAATTGGTTGAGGTGGCAAATAAAATTATTTCCATGACCGGTTCTGAAGCAAAAATAGTTTTTGAAAAACCATTGCTTTTTATGACGGCGCTTGGTTTGCCCGATACAAGCCGGGCGAAAGAGATGCTTGGTTGGGTGCCGCTCGTTCGGCTTGAGGACGGTTTGAAAAAAACAATTGATTACACGCAAGCCTATAAACCGCTTCTTCGCCAGCAGGGGATGGTTGACGAGAGATAAAAAATTGAGTAATTTTGGTATGAAAACAATTGCGATAATTCCCGCTTACAACGAGGAAAGAACAATCGCCGACGTTGTGATGGAGGTGCAAAAGTATGTGACGGAAGTTGTAGTGGTTGATGATGGTTCGGCGGATCACACAATGGAGCACGCCAAAAGGGCGGGCGCGATTGTTTATTCCCATTTTCTAAATCGCGGCCAGGGAGCGGCGCTCGAAACCGGGAAAAAAATTGCGCTTTTGCGCCAGGCCGATGTTATTGTGACTTACGACGCGGATGGGCAATTTGTCGCGGAAGAAATTAACAATGTTGTTCGGCCGGTGGCGGAAGGTCGAGCTGATGTTGTTTTGGGAGCGCGTTTTATGAAATCGGAAATTCCTTTGGTTAAGAAATTTTTTTTGAAAGGCGCAACAATTTTTACCCGGTTAACTTCCGGACTGAATTTGTCTGACACTCATAATGGTTTCCGGGCTTTTTCGCGCGAAGCGGCGGAGAAAATTACAATTGAACAAAACCGCATGGCGCACGCCTCGGAAATTTTAGAAAAAATCGGCCACCATTGTTTGCGCTACGAGGAAGTTCCGGTGACAGTAAAATATTTTTCCCCGCAAATTCGCCGCGGCCAGCGCCTGCCTGATTATTTAAAAATTTTATTTGATTTATTTTTAGGAAGATCAATAAAATAAAAGTTAAATGTTAATTGTTAACTGTTAAAAGTTAATGTTATGCTTATTCAGTATTTTTTGAGTTTTTTGATTTTGCTCATCATTTATCGAGTGGTGATAAAATGGAAGCAAGGGATTTTAGCTTCAAAGGATGTCGTTTTTTGGATTGGCTTTTGGTTTGTGGTGGGATTAATAATTTTGTTGCCCGACACAACAAGTTTTTTGGCCGAGCTTGTCGGGGTGGGCCGCGGCGCCGATTTGATTGTTTATCTCTCCATCGTTTTGATTTTTTACATTATTTTTCAGATGACGATTAAAATCGAAAAAATTGAAAGAAATATTACCAAAGTCGTCAGAACCGTGGCGATGAAAGATGAGGTGGAAAATAATAAGCGGAATGTGATTAAGGAAAAAACTTAGATTTAAGTTGGTTTATGCCAAAAGTTGCCGTAATTCTCATAAATTATAAAGACTACGCGAAAAAATATCTGCCGGAATGCATCGCGAGCCTACGAGCACAAAGCTATCCCAAGGATAGCTTTAAGATTTTTATAGTTGATAACGCGACGACGCCGGAGACGGAAAAATATTTACGCGAAACTGCGCCGGAAGCGGAAATTATTTTGGAAGAAAAAAACTCAGGTTTTGCTTTAGGAAATAATTTAGCGATGGAGGCGGCGCTTGGTGCGAACTATGATTATATAGTTCTTTTTAATATGGACACGATTGCCGATCCCGATTGGCTTCGCGAATTGGTTGAGGCGGCCGAGGCGGATAAAAATGTCGGCGCGGTGCAATCTTTGATCCGCCTTTATCCGGAAAAAGATAAAATTAATTCGCTCGGGAACGAGCTGCATTTTTTGGGTTTTGGATTTTGCCGTGGATATGGAGAGGTGGCATCCAACATAAAATATCCGGTAGCCAACGATTTCTTTTACGCTTCGGGCGCGTCAGTTTTATATCCCGCGCGAGTTTTACGCGAGGTCGGAATTTTTGACCGGGAATTTTTCATGTATCACGAGGATACTGATTTGTCATGGCGCATCCGGCAAGCGGGATACAAAATAATTTTGGCGGAAAAATCATTGATGTTTCATAAATATCAGTTTTCTCGGAGCATTTTACAGTTTTATTATATGGAACGGAATCGGCTGATTATGTTATTTGAAAATTTTAGAATCGGTACTTTGATTTTGATTTTTTTGCCATTTTTAGTTATGGAATTGGGAATGCTTTTTTATGCGGCGCTTCGCGGACTATTTGTGACAAAACTAAAAGTCTACGGATATTTTTTTCATTGGAGAAATTGGCAGCGAATGATTAAAAATAAAAATGCTAAGGCAAAGATAAAGAAGGTGTCGGACAGGCAGTTGGCAAAATTGATCGTCGGTAAATTAGAATTTCAGGAGATTGCCAATCCGATTTTAAAATATATTGTTAATCCGATTTTGAATGTTTATTGGAAAATAGTTCGTCAGTTAATTTTTTGGTAAGTTATGAAAATTGCGATTGTCTCACCGGTTTTTCCGCCGTATCGCGGCGGGATCGGAACGGCGGCGTACACCGAGGCCAGAGAATTGGCGCGCCGCGGCCACGAGGTGACGGTTTTTGTTCCGCGCCGTCCGGAAGAGAAAAAAGAAGAAAAGGAAAATAATTTTCGCCTCTTTCGTTTGAGGCCGTTTTTTAGATATGGTAACGCGGCTTTTTTGCCGCAGCTTTGGTGGAAATTAAAAAGTTTCGACGCGGTTCATCTGCACTATCCATTTTTTGGAGGTGCGGAAGTGGTGAAAGGAAAATTTAAATTGATAATAACTTATCATCACGACGTCGTGGGGAGCGGTTGGCTTGGAAAATTATTCCGCTGGCATACAAAAAACTGGATGCCAAAAATTTTAGGGCGAGCAGATAAAATTATTGTTTCATCTCTGGACTATGCGAAAAACTCCAATGTTAAAGATATTTTAGAAAAAAATTCGGAGAAATTTGTTGAAATTCCTTTTGGCGTAGATGCGGAAAAATTTTCCCCCGCCGAGCCGCGAGCAGAACTTATTAAAAAATTTAACCTTACCGCCGGCCGAACTATTTTATTTGTCGGCGGGTTGGATCGAGCGCATTATTTTAAGGGCTTAGAAGTTTTGATTAAAGCCAAGGCCATGGTTCCGGCCGCCAAAATTTTGGTGGTGGGCGATGGAGATCTTCGTGCGCATTACGAAAAAATGGCAGAAGAATTAAATTTAAAAGATCAAATAATTTTTGCCGGAGTGGTCGGCGGGGAAGACTTGCCAAACTATTATAATTTGGCTGATGTTGTGGTTTTGCCGTCGCTTGACGGGTCTGAAGCATTTGGCATAGTTTTGATTGAAGCGGCCTCTTGCGCCAAGCCGATTATCGCTTCAAATTTGCCGGGCGTGAGAAGTGTTATTGAATATGGGGTAAGTGGTTTTACTTTTTCTCCGGGCAATGCCAAGGAACTGGCGGAAAAAATAAATTACTTTTTGGATAATCCTGAGGCGGCCAAAGATTTTGGCAGGCACGGCCGAGAAATAGTTTTGGAAAAATATGATTTGAAAAAAGTGGGGGAAGAGTTGAAAAAATATTTTCAGAAATAAAATGAAAATTTGCATAATTTCAAATTTATTTCCGCCGATTTTTCGCGGGGGAGCGGAAAGAGTGGCTGAACGCGTGGCGCGGGGTTTAAAATCTGCTGGCCATGAAGTTTTTGTTATTTCTACAAAACCCTGGGGCGGGTGGGCGTCGTTAAAACCGGTTGCCGCCGAAGAAAATGGCTTAAAAACTTATCGATTTTATCCGGCAAATATTTTTTATTATTTAAATGGTCACAAACATAATGCGTTAGCGCGGCTTGTCTGGCACTTTTTTGATATGTTCAATTGCCAGAGCCGAAGATCAGTGAAAAATATTTTGCGGTCCGAAAAGCCGGATTTAGTTTTGACACATAATTTGATGGGTATAGGATTTGAAATTCCGCGCGCGATTTGCAAACTCGGCATTAAACATATTCACACGCTCCACGACGTGCAACTCGCCGTGCCGAGCGGCTTGATTATTTCCGGCCGAGAAAAAAATTGGGAGCAGCGAACATGGCTTCGTAAACTCTATGAAGCGGCGTGCCGACGCCTTTTTGCTTCGCCCGACGTTGTTGTTTCGCCATCAAAATGGCTTTTGGATTTTTACGCGTCCAAAGGATTTTTTAAAAAATCAAAAAAGGTGGTACTGCCAAATCCGGTAGAGCGGATTTATCCGGCGGGAATGCCGATGGACAACAGTATTTTAAAACTTCTTTACCTTGGTTTAATAGAGGAACACAAAGGAATTTTTCTTTTGGTAGAAGTTTTGAAAAAATGTGATTTTGATTTTAAACTTCATATCGCCGGTGACGGATCTAAAATGGAAGAGTTAAAAAAAATGGTCGGTGATGATCCGCGATTCGTGATTCACGGAAAATTAATCGGCAAAGAAGTAGCGGAAAATTTTAATCAGGTTGATTTGACTGTTGTTCCCTCACTTTGCTACGAAAACTCACCAGCCGTGATTTACGAAAGTTTAGCCGCCGGCGTGCCGGTCTTGGCCGCAAAAATCGGGGGAGTGGCGGAACTTGTAAAAGATGGTGAAAATGGTTTTACATTTAATGTCGGAAATGCGGAAGATTTGTCGCGCGCCTTAAAACACGCCGCCACTTCGCGCGATGAATTACAAAAAATTCGGCCAGCCGCCGTAAAGTCGGTGGAAAATTTTAAAATTGAAAATTATATTGAAAAAATTGTAGGATTATAAAAAAAGCCACCATTGAGCTGGTGGCGGGCGGCCGTCGGATTTTCCGGCGGTTTTTTGTTGTTATTCCTCGTCGGTCGCAGGCGGCGTCACGAAACACGGATAGTCCAGGGGAAGCTGATCGGTTTCGGCCCGGTCGTTCAGAAGTTCGATCTCCACTCCGTCGTCGGGCCGAGACAAGTCGCGCTTGCGCACGATCGCGTGGCGAGCGATGTTCACGCGGAAAGCCCACAAAAGCTTGTAGGGAAGCACTACGGTGACGTAGTCGCCGGGCATTGCTTCGGCGATCGGGCAAAGACGGTCGTCTTCCTCCAAGTGCCGCATCAGAATGTCTTCCATCTTGGCCTTCTCTTTGTTGGTCATCAAGCCCTCCTTTGTTGGTGACTCATTATTTAATCATTTATTTTATTTTTTGTCAATAAAAAAACGCCGGTGATTATTTTCTGGCGTTTTATTATTTTTTTTAAAACTGATATTTGAAAATCCAAATCCTTCCATTCCCAATTTCCAAAATTTCGTCGGCGGTGGGGCGGGCGGCTTCTAAAATTTTTTCCGAATCGGTCCAATATTTATTTAAGACAAAGTAGACAAGGCGAACGCCGGTCAATTTTGTTGCTTCAGCGACAGTGGCGCGAGTTGGCGGCGCGTAAACCATCTTCAGATAATATTGGTAAAGCGGATCACCGGTGGGAATTGGATAATAAAAGTATGGGCCAAAATATTTATTAAATCCAAATTCTTTGACTGCCGCGGCGGAAACACTTTGATTGGCTAAAACAATATAGTCCGCGCCGGCGGCGTCAG
The DNA here is from genome assembly GCA_965231095.1 of uncultured Gammaproteobacteria bacterium. GTDB lineage: Bacteria > Patescibacteriota > Patescibacteriia > XYB2-FULL-38-15 > XYB2-FULL-38-15 > JAHIRI01. Next base: position 483,676 of record OZ246416.1, on the reverse strand, counting down.
AGTCAATTTTCTTGACCGCGTTTAAATCAAAAAGGGAAACAGAATAGCCGCGGTCAATCGGATAATCTTCGCCGTCGTCTTTGGGATAAGAATAGTAAAATGAAAAAGTTAAAAATATGGAAAAAATTAAAATGAAAAATAATTTCAGCCCGCGGCTTTTGCCTTCCATTAATTTTTCAAAAAATTTGTAGAGAGCGAAGAGAAAAAGAGGAATTAAAAAATAAAAACTGATTTCTAAAATGCGGCCGGGAAAAATTCCTTGCTCGTATTTTATGAGCGAGGGAAAATCGGCAAAGAGTTTTATTAAAACGTAATTGGTGATTAAGGCAAAAAAAGCGGTGATGTAAACTAAAATAGACGGTAAATTTTTTCGGAGAATAAAATATCCGCCAAAGCCGACGAGCAAGAGAAGAAAAGGAATATTTTGTCCGTAAGTGTAAGCCAAGTCAAAGAGCGGCCGGAAGTGATCAACTAAAAACGGTACAGACCAGCCGAGAGCCGAGAGAAAATTATCCGCGCCCTCAATTGTTTTGATAGAAATTATCGCGGAGGGTCCCTTGAAAAATAAAATCGCCGCGAGAAATACCAAGGGGATGGCAACGGCGGCAAGAAGAGTGCTCATTATAAAAACAACGTGGCGGACAAATTCAAAAATGCCTTGTTGTTTTTTAAAAAAAGTAAAAACCGTGAGGAGAAATAAAAATATAAGCGCGGGCAGGCCGGCCAGAGGATGGATGAGGAGCGCGGTAAAACCCAAAAACCAAAGGGCGGAAATAGAAAATTCTCGTCGTAGGGCGAGGACAGCAAAGAAAATTATTATCAAAAGAAAAAAATTGGCCAGGCCTTGCGGAGTGGTGGCGAGAAAAGAGGTGAAAGGTAGGAGAAAAAGAAGAAGGGCCGCTAAGCTTGCGCCGGGAGTTTTGGTTCGATCGGTGTATGGCCGGATGGAAAAATAGGCCGTGGCCGGCAAAAAAGTGGAAATTAAAATTGGAAGAAGGAGCCGGTCAACCCAAACAACCGAAGTGTGGAAAATTTTTGCCAAGAAAACGACAAGAGAATATTGGCCGAGGTAATAAAATGGTTTTGGCAAAATAAAACCTTGCGCCAGAATAATTTTCTCCGTGGCTTGGTGAATGAACGGATCAAAACCGTAGCCGATACGATAAACAAAAAGGGCAAGCGCCACGGTTAAAAAAGTATGCGCGGAAATTAAAATTAAATTCAGCCCTTCTTTTTGGCTTTTTAAAACAAAATATAAAAGGACAATGGTTGCCGCGCCATAAGTCAGAAAAAAATCAAAGGGCAAAATTTTCCAAGGGCTGCGGATAGCTTCAACAGTGCCCAGAGCCAAAAGATGGCGTACGTTTAAAACTGTTAAAAAGATAAACGCCGCCAGAAGAAACGTTGTTCGCAAAATATGGGGGTTGATTTGGACAGGATTAAAATGTTTTTCTGATTCAGGATGATTGCCGAAACGCAGGAATGGAAGCAAAACAAAAGGCGGCAGAAGAACAAGTGTCCCTAGTGCCAGAGTATTCAATTTATAAAAAAAATAAATCAGGGCGCCGAAAAGAGAGAGGCCGGCTAAAAGAAAGAGAAGGCCGTAGAGAAATTTGAAAAGATCGGGGCGGCCGCGGAAGAGAATAAAACCCAAAAGAAAACCGAAGAAAATAAGGTAGGCCGGACCGAAAGTTAGGCCGACCAGCGGGCTTTCCCAAAGGAAAAAATTGCCGAGCAAGCCGACTATTAAAATCAAAGAAATGATGATACAATAAGGTAATCTGAGGGTCATAATTGATTTATGTATTCTATCATAAAATGGATAAAGGGAAATAGGGCGGAAACCGCGTTGATTTTTTTAGCGCTCGTTTTTTTCTTTATTTATTCATGGTTTTATTTGGGAACAGCGGCCGCGACAGCGAAATTTAATTCGCCAGATGAGGCGGCCAATTATTTTTTTATAAAAAATTACGTTGTGGAGGGAACGCTTAAAGTTTTTGAACCGTTGAATCTTACGACTGGCGGAATAGTTCATCCGCGGAGCATCACGACCTCGGGCGGAAATCTTATCCCGGGAAGTTTTTTGGGATTGATTTTAATTTATGGGTGGTTGGCAAAAATTTTTACCCTGGGAATAGTTTGGTGGCTTACCCCCTTTTTTGCCATTGCCGCTGTTTTTTTTCTTTACAAAATTGTAAAAAATATTTTTGATCGGAGAATCGCTCTTTGGTCAGCTTTTTTACTCTTAGTTCATCCGGCTTTTTGGTATTACGCGAGCCGCGGATTTTTCCCGAATATTTTATTTATCTCACTGATACTCGCGGGATTTTATTTTTTGGTTGGGCGCGGAAAACCAAAGAATCCGGTTTTAAATTATCTCGATTATATTTTTGCTGGTTTATTTTTTGGTTTAGCCTTAACTGTTCGGCTGTCAGAAATAATTTGGGTCGGCGCGGCGCTCTTTTTATTATTTTTAATTTATAGAAAAAATTTAAAATGGCTTGAAGTGATTGTCTTTTTACTTCCCGCGGGGCTGGCTTTCATTCCAGTTATTTTTTACAATCAGACAATCTATGGCGAGCCGCTCACAACAGCTTATAATTTAGGAGAGGGGAGCACGGCGGTTTCCGGAGTGGGGTGGTTTACGCCGGCCGTAAAATTTATTTTTCCTTTTGGTCTCCAGATTAAAAATATTTTGAAAAATTTCTCCACGTATTTTGCGGGAATGTTTTGGTGGTTTGCCCTTCCCGCAGCTTTTGGCGCGGTAGTTTTTATCAGAAGATTAATCGCCGGAAAGTTAGATAAAAAAATTATATCTTATCTGTCTCTTGGCGGATTTATTTCTTTATTTTTATTTTTGTATTACGGCAGCTGGGTTTTTTATGACAATCCGGCGAAGGTTGCGTCAATCGGAACTTCTTACACGCGCTATTGGTTGCCGATTTATATTTTGTCGCTGCCGCTTGTCGCGTTTACTCTCGCGAAATTAATTGATTTTATTCGCCCTTGGAAAGAAAAACTTTTTGCCGGCGTACTTTGTTTGATATTTATTCTTTTTGGAGTGAATCTTGTATTTTTTGATAAAAATGACGGGTTAGCTTATATTTATAAAAATGTTTGGGATTACGCCGCGATTGCCAAAACGGTGAACGAGATGATTCCTGCCGAAGCGATAATTATTGTTGACCGCGCCGACAAAATATTTTTTCCGGATCATCGGGTGATTGTGCCGCTTCGCGAAGAGAGCACTTATACCGCGATTCCCGAACTCGCGAAAACTTTTCCGCTTTATTATTATGGATTACCGCTCGTTGAGCGAGAAATGAATTATCTTTATGATGGCAGAATCAATCGCGAAGAGATTGAGATAACCGAAGTAAAGAATTTTGGAGCAGAGACGCTTTATAAGTTAGAATTGAAAAATGAGAATTAAGAAATGAGTTTTTAAGTATGCTTTCTTTTTGGCATAAATTTATCCGCGTAATTTTAATTTTTATTCCCATTATTATTTTGGGCTGGCTTACCGCGAAAGCGATTACGCCGGGCGGAAGAATGGAGGCAACTTACGACATGGCTCGCGAGACGCCGTTTATTTCCAAGCTTTATCCCAAGGATAGAGTCTCGGAAATTAAACGAGACGCCGACCAGGAAGCTTATCGTGTTTTTAAAGACGAGCCGGTTTATTTTGACTTGAGTCCAAATAGTAATTTTTCCCAAGTAGCTGTGACGATAAAATATAAAAATTTATCCGGCGTGCCGATAAAGTTCGGCGGCCTCGCAAATAAAGACGATTGGGCGTTTGATTTCCGTGAACTGCCGCCGACCGAAGGAGCCCTTCAGACAAAAACGGAAATTTTTGAATTGGGAAAGCTCGCGCCCGAAGGGAAAAAATTCAGATTTGGATTTTCCGCGCCGGAGCTGCAAGTTGGGGACATTGTGATTTATAAAATTAGGGCGCTTTTCCTTCGGAAGCCGATGACGGAAAAAGAAGTGGCCAACAAAGTTTTGGAAGAGATAATTGATCGGTTAAACAAAATTTTATGACAATAAAAGAATTTTTCTATAAAATTTTCCGGGACGCATTTGCGATTTCTTTTGTTTCTTTTATTATTTTTGGACTTTTGGAATGGTTCCAGCCCGGCTTTGTAAGTTTTTATATTAGTTTTAATTTGCTCTTGATGATTCCTTTAGTTTCTGGTATCCTGACAATACTATTGGAGAAACAAAAAATTAAAGAATAAAAATATGGATTGCATTTTTTGTAAAATTATCAAGGGCGAACTTCCCTCGGTTAAAGTTTATGAAAATGATAAAACCGTGGCATTTTTGGATATTAATCCGGTTAATCCCGGCCATACGCTCGTTGTTCCGAAAGAACATTTTGAAAATTTACTGGACGGCGACGAGGGAATTTTAAAAGAAATAATGATTACGATCAAAAAGGTGGCTTGGGGAATGACGAAGGCGTTTAACCTCAAGGGTTTTAATGTTGGACAAAATAACGGCGCGATTGCCGGCCAAGTTGTGCCGCATTTGCATTGGCATATCATTCCGCGTTTTGAAGGCGACGGCTTGCATCCGTGGTCAAGAACAAAGCCGTATAAAGAAGGGGAGATGGCGGAGATCGGAGAAAAAATTAGAAAAGAAATTGTATGAAAAGATACAAAAAATTAAGCGAAGAAGTTTTACATAAAAATCCGTGGTGGACTTATAAGCACGATAAATTTAAGTTGCCAAATGGTAAGGAAGGGGATTATTATTATTTTGATAATCCTGGTGGGAGTATGGTCGTGCCAATTTTGGACGACGGGCGGATTGTTTTAGTAAAGCAGTATCGTTATCTTTTTGATAGAGATTGTATAGAACTTTGTTCGGGTTGTATTAAAGATGGACAAACTCCCGAGAGGGCAGCCCAAACTGAACTTGAAGAAGAAACCGGTTATCAGGGAGATTTAAAATTTATTGGTGAGTTTGCTCCGTCGCGAGGTTTTTCGAAAGAATTAGTGAGAGTTTTTTTGGCAAAAAATTTGAAAAAGGGGGAAAGCCACCCTGAAGAGTCGGAAGAAATTGAAGTTTTATATAAAACGCCGGAAGAAATTGATAAGATGATTGAAACAAATGAAATTTGGGACGGAGAAACCATGGCCGCTTGGGCAATGGTAAGAAAATATTTTAAAAATTAAGAGTAAAAATATGAATTTATTGGTTTGTGGAGGGGCCGGATTTATCGGATCAAATTTTGTCCGGCAAATGCTAAAAAAATATCCGGACTACAAAATCGTAAATTACGATAAGCTGACTTACGCGGGGAATTTAGATAATTTACGCGATGTGGAAAATAATTTGAACTACACTTTTGTTCAGGGTGATATTTGTGATTTGGAAAAATTAAATCAGGTGATAAAAGATCATGGCATCACGCACGTGATAAACTTTGCCGCGGAAACTCATGTTGACCGTTCAATCCACGGCGGCTGCAAGGATTTTGTTATGACCAATACCTTGGGCGTGCAGATGATTTTGGACGCGGTGCGCGTAAATAATTTAGAAAAATTTGTAAATGTTTCAACTGACGAGGTTTATGGCGCGCTTGGACTTGATGAGGATAAAAAATTTATTGAGTCAACTCCGATCTGGCCTAACATGCCTTATGCCGCGGCTAAAGCCGGCGGAGATCTGATGTGCAACGCTTATTTTGTGACGCACAAAGTTCCGGTGGTCGTCACGCATTGCTCCAACAATTATGGCCCATACCAGTTTCCGGAAAAAATAATTCCCTTTTTTATTTTTCGTTTGCTTAGCGATCAAAAAGTTCCGGTTTACGGCGACGGGCTTTATGTCCGCGACTGGATTTATGTAACTGATCACACCGCGGCGTTAGATCTATTACTCCACAAAGGCGCGGTGGGAGAGGTTTATAATATCGGCGTTGATAACGAACGGAGCAATATGGAAATTACAAAGATGATGTTAAAAATTATGGGTAAGGGAGAAGAAATGATTGAGCATGTCGTTGACCGTCCAGGCCATGACCGGCGTTATGCGATTGACGCGTCAAAGATTATGGCTTTAGGGTGGGCGCCGGAATATGGCCGAGATAAATTTGAGCAGGGTATGCGCGAGACAGTAGAATGGTATCTGGCAAATAAAGAATGGGTAGAAAAGATACAAAAGAGAAAAGAAGAGTTAAACCCGCATATCAAATAATATGGCAAAAGAATTTAAGGTTTTTGAACTTAAAAAAATAGAAACGCCGAAATTTGTGATGAATCCGGTGGAACTTAAAGATTATATTGATTTTCCCGTGAAGCGAGTTTATTTTATTACGAAACCCCAAGCTCCGACCGGCGCCCATTGCCACAAAATTGAAGAAGAGTTTTTTGTTTTAATCCAAGGAACTTGTACGGCGGTAATTGATAAAGGAAATGGCCTAGAAGAAATTCCGCTTGTTGGTCCAACGGGCGCCCTTTACGTCCCGAATTTTGTTTGGCATCATTTTAAAGATTTTTCACCGGATGCCGTGCTCTTCGCGCTTTCGTCAACAAACTATAATCCAGACCGGAGCGACTATATTGAAGATTATGAAGAATTTAAAAAAGTGAGTAAAAATTATATAAAATCATAAAAAATATAATTATAAAAATATGAGAGAAGGAATGAGTTCGGCTGAAGCATTTGCAGATAAAAAAAAGTCTTTCGAAGCGCTCGCAGAAAAACAACGGAGAATTGCCGAACTGGAAAAATTGGCGCAAAGAGGAACGCCGGAGCAGAGAACGCACGCGTTACGAAAATTGCATAAACTTTTGCGCGGGGAAGAAGAAAAATAGGGGTTATTAAATAAAAATTAAGCGGCCGAAAGGCCGCTTTGCTGTTCTTGACATTATTCGTTTTTTGTTTTAAGTTATCAATATCAACAAGAAGCCAAGGGGGCTTCAAGGAAGGAAAGAAAGAGATGGTACAGATCATCGTTTTGGAAGAGGCGCGAAGGCGTTTGGGCGAAGATGTCGTCGTTTGCCTCGAGCTCGATCCGATCCTCACGAAGAAGGTTGAGGATGGCAAGGAGGCCGAGCTCTGGTGCTTCGATCCGGCGACGGGTCGGAGTGGTCGGGGCGATGGCAAGTTCTTCGACGGGCGCTACGTGGATCGCGGCGGCTGGGGCCAGCTCGTGCTCTACGAAGAGCCCAACCTCTCGCAGCCCGAGGACGGCAGCTCGCGCGTCGTGGGTCACGTCATCGTGGAGTGGAACCACCAGCACGGGCAGATCAAGGTGCGCGTCCGCAAGGCCAAGGGCCTGAACGGCGAGATGCTGGAGCTGAAACCCTCGAGCATCTCCAAAGGCGAACTGGCCGAGAAGGGACTCGAGCCTGTGGGCTACATCGAATCCAATCCCCAGCGCATCGTGGGCATGATCGCGGTCTATTCCGTGGAGGTCAACGCCATCCCGGAAGCCGAGCTCATGACCCCGGCCGAGTTCCGGAAGCAGTCCACCGACGGTCGGTCGCTTGCCGCCCTGGCCAAGGTTTTGTGGTGGTAATCGGCCGCGGCCTGATCCGAGTAAGGAGGATTGACTTTACGCCGTCTGGCAGCACGCAGCTACCCAGACGGCGTTTTTTTATCTGCGGGCTAAGGATTGACGAAAAACGGGTATTTTAGTAAAGTAAATAGAGTGAGAAATATTTAAATTTAGTCTATTTATGAAGGTTTTAATCATTGGATCAAAGGGAATGTTGGGGCAGGTTTTGGCAGGGGAATTCGGGGAAAATGGATATGAAGTTAGCTCTTGGGATAAAGAAGAGATTGATATTACAAAAAAAGAAGAGGTTAATAAAAAAATCTCCGATTTAAAACCGGAAATTATTATTAACGCCGCGGCTTATAATGCGGTGGACAAAATTGAAGAAAGCGACAAAGAATTGGGTGAAGAAATTAATGGTTACGCGGTGGGAAATTTATCCGAAGCGGCCGAGGCGGTCGGCGCGATTTTAGTTCATTACAGCACTGATTATGTTTTTGATGGGAAAGAGATTGATGGATACAAGGAAGACGCGACGCCAAATCCGCAGAGCGTATACGCCAATTCTAAATTGATAGGTGAGCAACAAATTAAAAATGAAAAATATTATTTGATAAGAACGTCGCGGCTGTTTGGAAAAGCGGCGGTAAGCGAGGGCGCGAAAAAAAGTTTTGTTGATGTGATGTTAAAGTGTGCCGAAGAAAGGGATTGTTTGGAATTGGTTGACGAAGAATTAAGTTCCCCGACTTATGCTTGCGATTTAGCGCGTCGGACAAGAGAGATTATTGAATGGAAAAAACCGTTTGGAATTTATCATGTGACAAATGAGGGGTCTTGCACTTGGTACGGTTGGGCCAAGAAAATATTTGAATTATCCGGGAAAAGTGTTAAGTTAATACCGGTAGGCGCGGAAAGATTTCCTCGTCCCGCCAAAAGACCAAAATATTCAGTTTTATTAAATACCAAACTTCCGCCAATGCGGAAGTGGGAAGAAGCGCTCGCTGAGTATTTGAGAGTATAAAGTATTTGTAATTTATATATTTTATGAAAGCTTTGATTACGGCCGGAGGAAGAGCGACAAGATTGCGGCCGATTACTTATACAACCAATAAACACCTGATTCCCATTGCTAACAAACCGATGTTGTTTTACGCGTTGGAAAAAATCGCCGAGACGGGCGTGAAGGAAGTTGGCATCAATATCAATCCCGGAGAAAAAGAAATTCAGCCCGCGCTTGGCGACGGCAGCCGCTGGGGTTTAAAAATTTCCTACATTGAACAATCCGGCGGGCCGAAAGGCTTGGCTCATATCGTTAAAAATGCCAAAGATTTTTTGGGCAATGAACCGTTTATTTTTTATCTTGGCGACAATATTATTTTGGGAAGCATTAAAAGGTTCGTGGATAAATTTGTAAACGACCGGCTTAATGTCCTTTTAGCTTTTGCCCGCGTCTCCGACCCGGAAAGATTTGGCGTGCCGGTTATACAAGACGGAAAAGTTCTTCGCGTTGAGGAAAAACCGGCTAAACCCCAAAGCAATTTTGCCCAGACGGGAATTTATATTTATGACCCGCACATTTTTGACGCGGTGGAAAATATTTTGCCCTCGCCGCGCGGCGAATATGAAATCTCCGACGCCAATACTTATTTAATTGAAAAAGGTTTTAATGTTGGATATGAAGAAATTACCGGTTGGTGGAAAGATACGGGAAAGCCGGAAGATTTGCTTGAGGGAAACCAATTAATTTTGCACGATTTGTCTGATACAAAAAATGAGGCCAATGTGGCCCCGGGAGTCGTTATTCAAGGAAGAGTAAAAATTGAAAAGGGAACTTTTGTCGGAGGAAAATCTCTAATTCGCGGTCCGGTTGTGATTGGGCAAAATTGCGTGATCCAGGATAGCTATATCGGCCCCTACACTTCAATCGGCAATAACACTAAAATCACCAACACGGAAATTGAACATTCGATTATTTTTGATAACGCGGAAATAAAATGCGGCAAAAGAATTGTTGACAGCTTGATTGGCCATAACGCGGTCATTGCTTCATGTTCCGACAGTTTGCCGCTCGGCCATAAAATGATAATCGGAGATAATTCAGCAGTGGAGTTATAGAGGGTAACTTATTAATTTAATATGGGAGTTCAAAAACTCCTTTTTTGTTTCCAATCACGCCGGAAAAATAAATGCTTTGTTTGGCGGGATCAATAAAAAAATTACTAATTTCTTCCGGGGTTATAATGTCTATAACGTTTCGTTGATCGCGTTCATCGAGTTCCATAATTTTTACAGCTCCGCCCAGAAGCGCGGCAATATAGTTTTCGTTAACCCAATCTATTTTTTTTATCTCTTGGCCGTAGCGGCTGATAAATTTTTTTTCCTCAGCGGAAAAATCATAAATCCAAATTTCAAAATCAATGGTGTAGAGAAGTTTTTTTCCGTCAGACGACCAAACCATTCGGTCAGCTCCCGTTTCAAAAAGAACATCCATCGCCGGCGGTCGAACCACGGAAAGTTTTTTTGTATTCTTGTCGAGAATGGCAACCACCCCAGAGTATCCCGCGGCAACATCCAGATCCGGGAGCAGATGGGCATCTGCTGAATTTATGGGAACGCCCCGGAAAGTAAAATAAAAATCAGAGAGCTTTTGGTAAACAGAGACTTCGCCATTCCCAGTGTTTACCATAATATATTTACGAGATTCCGCCGCGCCGGAGAAATTAACGGTAATCAGAACTTTTTGATTGTCGTTGCTCCACTCCAAATTAACAATCTCATTTTTGTCTTCGGAAATTCTATAAATTAAATTGTTTTTATTATTTCTAAAATTTAGAAGCCAGACTTCTCCGCCAGTTTCTTTTTTGTCAAGATAAATAATTTTTTCTTTATTAGGCGCGAGGCTAAATAATTCAGAGTTTGTTTCAACTATTTTGGCGGGCAGAAGTTTTTCGAAAAGAGAGATGTTTTCCGCGAAGATGGTCAGGCTGCTTTGGACGGGGAGTTTTTTTTGCCAGGGGTGGAAATTTTCTTTTTCAATTTTTATGTCGTAGTCGTCGGGCAGGAGATTCGCGATTCTGGCCGGAGTGGTTTCCGTTCTTAATTTTCCGTTCAGATAAATTTTTGCTCCCGTCGGGTTTGATTTTAAAATAAGAATTCCTGTTTTTTGAATTTTGTTTGTTTGAAAATTATAACGATATCCGGTAGTGTATAAGATCACAATCGGAGTGATGATGAGAAAAATTACGATAAATGAGATGTAAACGAGGCGGCGGTAGGGAAGAGTCATATTTTTAATTTTCAATTATCAATTTTCAATTATCAATTTTGGCCATGGAAAATTTATTGGAAATTAGTAATTGGAAATTGGTAATTTATTTTTTTATAATAAATGAGGCATTTCTTGTATTTTTTTAAAAAAACGGCTAAACTGTAATAATTGTTAAATAATTGATTGTATGTCTAAATTTATCATTAGTGGAGGCAAGCCATTAAACGGGAAAATTCGGGCGAGCGGAATGAAGAACGCGGCGACGCCAATTATCGCGGCGACTCTTTTGACCTCCGAAGAATGCGTAATTTCTAATGTTCCAAAAATTTCTGACGTGATGCGGATGCTTGATATTTTAAAAAGTTTGGGAGCGAAGGTGGAATGGACAGGAGATCACGAAGTGACGCTTTGCGCCAAAGACGCCGACATAAAACTGCTTGATGAAAAAGCCGTGAAAAGCATGCGTTCGTCAATTTTATTTTTGGGACCGATGCTCGCCCGTTTTAAGAAGGTGACGATTCCCGAGCCGGGCGGCTGTATCATCGGCAATCGTCCGCCGGACACGCATTTTTACGCCCTGGAAAAATTGGGGGCGAAAGTTACGCGTACGAATGGACATTTTAATCTGGAAACAGACGGTCTTCGCGGTACACTTATCATTTTACCAGAATTTTCCGTTACGGCAACAGAGAATCTTTTAATGGCCGCTTCTCTGGCCAAAGGCGAAACAGAAGTTCATTTGGCCGCCGCCGAGCCGCACGTCCAGGATTTGATAAAATTTTTGGGGGAAATGGGGGCGAAAATTTCCGGCGCGGGTACGCACACTCTAAAAATTTCCGGCGTGGAAAAATTGCACGGGGCGCGCCATACTTTGATTCCCGATCAAATTGAAATTGGGACTTTGGCCGTGGCCGCGGCGGTTTCCGGGGGAGAGGTGACTATTGAAAATATTATTCCGGATCATCTTGAAATAATTTTATTGAAATTAAAAGAGGCGGGCGTGAACTTTGAAGTGGGCAAAGATTTTTTGAAAATCAAACCGTCGGAAAATTTACGCGCTTTCCGTTTGCAGACATTGCCATATCCCGGTTTCCCGACCGATCTTCAGGCGCCGTTCGGCGTGCTCGCGACGCAGTGCGACGGTACGACCCTGATTGCCGATCCGCTTTTTGAAGGGCGAATGGGATATGTTGGAGAACTTGTAAAAATGGGAGCAAATGCGATTGTGGCTGATCCGCATCGCGTCATTATTACTGGACCAACTCCGCTTGCTGGCCAGGAAATAAAAAGTTTTGATTTGCGCGCCGGCGCGACTTTGATAATTGCCGGTTTAATCGCCTCCGGTGAAACAATTATCAACGAAGCGGAAATTGTGGATCGCGGTTACGAAAGAATTGATGAACGATTGCGGAAACTCGGCGCGGACATTAAGAGAATTTAAAAATTAAAATATTTATGGATTTAAAAATCACCGAAAAATATAAATTTATTTTTAAATATACCTCAGTTTATATAATTTTGGTTTTGGTGCTTGGCGGATTTTTAGGAGGCATGGCGCTCGGAGCGCGGCAGGGGAGAGTCGCGGCAGAAAAAGAAATTTACGGCGGAGAAATTCAAAACAAGGAGGCGCTACCGGAATATTTGTCCAAAGATGTTGATTTTAATCTTTTTTGGGAAGTTTGGAATTTGGCAAAAAATAATTATGTTCATCAGCCGGTAACCGACACTCAACTTTTCTACGGAGCGCTGACGGGGATTGTCTCTTCCCTTAAGGATCCTTATTCGGTTTTTTTTGATCCCAAAACCGCAGCGGATTTTAAACAAGAGTTGGAAGGAACTTTTTCCGGGATAGGCGCCGAGCTTGGCATAAAAAATAATCAGCTGACAATTGTTGCACCGCTGCCTGATACCCCGGCAATGCGGGCCGGACTTATGGCCGGCGATAAAATTTTGGCGATTGATGGGCAAGATACTCTTGACATGGCGCTTGATTATGCCGTAAGTATTATTCGCGGAGAAAAAGGGACAGATGTCACTTTAACAGTTTGGCGCGAAAGCTGGGACAAAACAAAAGATATTAAAATCACGCGTGATACGATTGAAGTGGCGAGCGTAAAATGGGAAATGAAAAATGATATTGCCTACATTGAAATAAATCATTTTAATGAAGATACGGAAAGAAGATTTAATCAGGCCGCGATTGAACTTCTCGCGAAAAATCCCAAGGGCTTGATTTTGGACTTAAGAAATAATCCGGGCGGATTTTTGAACACAGCCGTGGAAGTGGCCGGGGAATGGATAGAAAATGATATTGTTGTGATTGAGCAGATGGATGACGGAAATAAAAGTGAGGGCCGTTCCAGTGGCCTCGCGCGGTTTGCGAATTTAAAAACCGTGGTTTTAGTAAACCAAGGCTCAGCTTCAGCTTCGGAAATTGTGGCCGGCGCGCTCCAAGATTATGGCAAGGCAACGCTTGTCGGAGAAAAAACTTTTGGGAAAGGGTCGGTGCAAACTCTGGAGCCGCTCACGGACGGTTCAGCCGTAAAAATTACCGTGGCCGAATGGCTGACGCCAAAAGGCAGGCATATTGATAAAGAGGGAATAGCGCCGGACGTAGAAATAGAATTGACTGAAGAGGATTACAACGCCAGCCGCGATCCGCAAATGGACAAAGCAATAGAAATTATAAATCAGACGGAATAAAATACAAAAAGAGGCTTCAGTGCCTCTTTTTCATTTTTGAAAAAATTAAACTGCCGTACTGCCGAAAGTAGCCGCATTCCCGACGCGCGCTTTTGCGTTTAGAGTGTTAGTGCAGTCCGGTTCGTGCGCCCCGCATTTGGCGCAGAGATACCAGTCGCAGGCGCGGCAGGTTGAAGAAAATCTTCCGTCAATTTGTTCGCCGCAATTCCAGCAATGGGTGATTTCCCATTCGCTGCCGCAAGACTGGCAGGACATGGTGTTTCGAAGCAACCCCTCACCGCGAGTGGCTCGTTCTCCGCAATAGCACAAGTCCTGATCCATAAATTTAATCTTTAAATTTCCCACTTTATAGTATATTCTTTTTTTATGATGGAAAGATGAAGAGAGGGGGGTATAGTTAATTTAATATATATTTAACGGGCGTTAGTCATCATCTTATTAAGGGTCAGTGGTATATGTTAAATGTATAGTTAGTTTTTGATTTTTAAATTTTTTTTGGTATAATATACTGATATATATGAAAGTTATTTTACTAAAAAATGTGGATAAAGTCGGGCGGGCGGGGGAGACAAAAGAGGTGGCCGAGGGTTTTGCCCGGAATTTTTTGATTCCAAAAGGTTTGGCGCGGTTGGCGACCTCGGGTTTTGTGGCAAAAGTTGAAGCGCAAAAACAGGCGGCGGTGGAGAAGGCGGCGCACGAAGAAAAACGGCTGAAAAAATTGGCCAAAGAAATCTCCGGGGCGGAAATTAAAATCGCGGCCAAGGTCGGCGAGGGAGGAAAACTTTACGGTTCGGTTGGTGTGGAAGAAATTGCCGCGGAACTCAAAAGAAAGGGTTTTGAAATGGAGGGTGGGAAAATAAAATTGGATAAACCGATCAAAGATGTCGGTGGACACGAAATTGTGGTAAAATTGAAAGGAGGGCTGGAAGCGAAGATTTTAGTGAGAGTGGTGGAGGAGAAATAATAGGTAATTAATTGTTTTGATATTTATGGCAACCAAATTTATTTTTGTCGTGGGCGGTGTGATGTCCGGAGTGGGGAAAGGGACAGCTTCGGCCTCCATCGGAAAAATTTTACAAGGAAAAGGTTTTCGCGTGACAGCCGTGAAAATTGATCCTTATATTAATGTTGACGCCGGAACCATGAATCCGGTTGAGCACGGAGAAGTTTTTGTCACAGAAGATGGTGATGAGACAGATCAGGATATTGGGAACTACGAAAGATTTTTGGACACAAATATTTATTCAGACAACTACATGACCACCGGCCGGGTTTATCAGACAGTTATTCAGAAAGAAAGAAATTTGGAATACGGCGGAAAATGTGTTGAAGTTGTTCCTCATGTTCCGGAAGAAGTAATTCGCCGCATCCGCCGCGCGGCAAAAATCGCCAAAGCAGATTTCACTATTGTTGAAGTCGGCGGCACGGTCGGCGAATATCAAAATGTTTTATTTTTGGAAGCGGCGAGAATGTTACATCAGCGGCGTCCGGACGACGTCCTTTTTGTTTTAGTAAGTTATTTGCCAATTCCGTCAAAAATCGGAGAGATGAAAACCAAACCGACCCAGCAAGCGGCGCAACTTTTGAACGCCGCGGGGATTCAGCCAGATTTTATTTTATGCCGAGCCGAACAGCCGCTTGATGAACCAAGAAAAAGAAAATTATCCGTTTTTTGCAATGTGGACAAACGAGACGTTATTTCCGCGCCGGACGTTGATTCAATTTATGATGTGCCGATAAATTTTGAAAAAGAACAGTTGGGACAAAGAATTCTTTCAAAATTTAACATGCGAGCGCGCCAAAAAGATTTGGTGGAGTGGCGGAAACTTATTAAGACAATTAAAACGGCGAAGGGTGAAGTGCGCGTGGGCATAGTGGGAAAATATTTTACCACGGGAAATTTTGTTTTGTCTGATGTTTATATCTCCGTGATTGAGGCGGTAAAACATGCGGCCTGGGCGCAAAATCGCAAGCCGGTTTTAACTTGGTTGAATTCGGAAGAATATGAAAAAAATCCGGCCAAATTAAAAGAGTTAAAACAGCTTGACGGCATAATTGTTCCGGGCGGTTTTGGGGCGCGCGGGGTGGAAGGAAAAATAAAAGCGATTCAATATTGCCGGGAAAATAAAATTCCATATTTTGGTTTGTGTTACGGAATGCAGATAGCGGTGGTGGAATTCGCGCGAAATATCTGCGGACTGGCGGATGCCAACACGGCGGAAATTAATCCCAAAACATCAAATCCGATTATCCATATTATGGAAAGTCAAAGCGATTTGGTAAAAAATAAAAAGTATGGTGGGACAATGAGGCTTGGGGCGTATCCCTGCGTTTTAAACAAAAAATCTTTGAGTTATAAAGCTTACGGTCAGAAAAATATTTCTGAACGGCATCGCCATCGTTATGAATTTAACAATGCTTATCGCGAACAATTTGAAAAAGCGGGACTTGTGATTGCCGGTACCTCGCCGGATAATAGTTTAGTAGAAATTATTGAAATTAAAGATCACCCGTTCTTTGTCGGCGCGCAATTTCACCCCGAGTTTAAGAGTAGGCCGTTAAACCCACATCCACTTTTTAAAGAATTCATTTCGGCGTGCCTTAAAAATCGGGGATGAAATATATCAGTCTTGACTTCGTTATAGAAATATGGTGAGATAAAAATCTATGAAACGTATATTTTTTATTATCGCAATTTTATTTCTTGTCGGCGCGGGCTGCGAAACGCGGTCGGGTTTTTTAGATAATCAAAATACGCCGAATAATCAGGAAAATCAAAACAGCCAAGCTGAAGGAAATGTTCTGCCGCCGGTCAATGCCGCAAATGTAAATCAGGAAAATAATCAGGAAGAAGAGACTGCCAACGCCAACATAAATGTAAATACCGAAAAAGCGGAACCATCAGTCCTGCCGGATAAATTTGACATCAAAGTTGCTTTCGCTTCGCAGGCGCCGCAGGGAGATTGGAGTATGCCGTATCAAGAGGCCTGTGAAGAGGCGTCAATGATTATGGCGGCGAGATATTTTAAAAATGAAAAATTGGATAATAATATAATGGCGGAAGAAATTTTAAAGTTGGTGGAGTGGGAGGAAAAAAATGGTTATCCCATTGACTTGACTGCCGGGCAAACCGTCGAGGTTTTAGAAAAATATTTTGGCCTTAAGGCGTCTTTAAATAAAATGGTTTCAGAACCGGAAATAAAGAAAAATTTGGCGGCGGGAAATTTGATTATTGTGCCGCTCGCCGGTCGAGACATTGGCAATCCATATTACCATCAGCCCGGGCCGCTCTATCACATGCTTTTGATCCGCGGGTATGATGAAGAAAATTTTATCACAAACGATCCGGGGACAAAACGGGGAGAGGCCTACCGTTATAGATATGGCGATTTACTTTGGGCAGTGCACGATTGGGTTGGGGGAGACCGCGAATTTCAAGATCCGCGGCCGGAGCCGGATATGCGGACGGGCGCGCGAGTAATGGTTGTCGTGGAAAAATCATAAAAATATAAAAACAAAAGAAGGCCGAGATTGGCCTTCTTTTTAATGGATGATTTTTTAAACTTCTTTAGGTAGGACGTTTACGATTTTCGTCATCCGTAAATTTCCGTCAAATTTCATCTTTTTTCTGGTGGTGAATTTTACAATTCCGTCGGCCACGGCGTACAAAGTATCGTCAGTCCCGCGCCGGACATTTTTTCCGGGATGAACTTTTGTTCCGCGCTGGCGGACTAAAATTCTGCCGGGATGGGCCATCTGGCCTTCGGTCATTTTTACGCCTAATCTTTGGGAACGTGAATCGCGGCCTAAACTAGTAGAACCGCCTGCTTTTTTATGAGCCATATTCGTTTAGCTGATAAGCCAATAAGCTAATAAGTTAATAAGTTCTGATGTTTTAAATATTATCAAATAGGCTTTGGGTTGTCAACCCCATTTTGGGCGGATACTTGAAATTTAAGTGAGAATTAGATATAATTGGAAAATGGAGGTTTAAATTTTTAAGGATAATTTATATGGTCATGCCTAAAAATGTCAGAGAAACAATGTCTGCCGAAGCCGCGGCAGAAGTGGAAATAATGCAGGAACTGGAGAGGTTATTCCGGCAGTTGGAGGCTGATGGAGTTAATGGAGACCGACGGGAAGAATTGGCGGGGGATATCAGACAAACACTTGAAAGGTATAATCAGTTATTCCACAAAGAAGAGGGAGCCAGGGAGTTGCTTGGCGGTTATTATGATAGGTTAGAAAAAATTTTGGCAAAACCGGCGGCTTGATTCTAGTTTATAAGTTTCAAGCTAGCGGGTATTAAGTTCGCAAGTTTATAGATTTATTTATGAAAGATTCAGAAATTTCCTTTGATAGTCTTTTGAGAAAGATAGAGGCCGAGCATGAAACGCCGGAAGGAGCTTCGGAG
The DNA here is from genome assembly GCA_965231095.1 of uncultured Gammaproteobacteria bacterium. Taxonomy (GTDB): domain Bacteria; phylum Patescibacteriota; class Patescibacteriia; order XYB2-FULL-38-15; family XYB2-FULL-38-15; genus JAHIRI01. Next base: position 465,778 of record OZ246416.1, on the reverse strand, counting down.
GAGAAAAAAGACGTACGGCGATCTTCGGAAGAGGAGGAGGAAGAACTATCAAAAGAATTTATAGCTGAAAATCGGAAGAGACTGCAGGCGGTTGTTGAGCTTGATAAACTTTTTGATCGACTGGAAGCTGAGACTGAACTTGAAACCCAGGAAAGGATTATTTTGGAAATTGAAAAATTTTTAGATGAAAATGAAGAAGTTATAGTAAGAGAGGACAATAGCGGGGCGGAAGAAGTTAGATATTATCGTCGTCGTTTAAATAAATTAAGAGAGACAAAAATAGCGGCTTAATTTTAAATTTTATATATGAGCCAAATTATATATTCAAAAGAAGTGCTAGAGCATTTTAAAAATCCGCATAATCAAGGGGTGATAAAAAATCCTACCTCGGTGGGGGAGGCGGGAAATCCCCTGTGCGGCGACATGATGAAGTTGTATTTAAAGATTGATAAGAAAAAAATTGACGGGGAAACGGTTGATTACGTTAAAGATATTAAATTTGAGACGCTTGGTTGCGCTGCGGCGATTGCGACATCGTCCATGATTACGGATTTGGTAAAAGGCAAGCCATTGGAGGTTGCGGCCAAGGTGACAAAAGCAAATATTGCTGATTCATTAGGCGGTCTTCCGCCGATTAAATTACATTGTTCAGTGCTCGCGATTGAAGCGTTGCACGACGCGATTAAAAAATTAAATAAATAATTTTATGAAAGATAAAATCAAGAAAATTTTAGACGAAATAAGACCGGCGCTTCAGGCCGACGGCGGTGATGTTGAACTTGTTGATGTTGATGAAAAAATCGGTGTGGTAAAAGTAAAACTTACCGGCGCTTGCCATCATTGTCCAATGGCGGCGATGACCCTAGAGCAGGGAATCGCGAGAGCTTTGAAAACAAAAGTGGATGGAGTAAAAGAAGTGGTGGCAGTTTAATATATTATGAAGCGAATATATTTTGACCATTCAGCAACTACTCCGATAGATCCCGAGGTTTTGCGGGCGATGTTGCCGTATTTAAAAAATGATTTTGGCAATGCTTCGTCGCTCCATAGTTTTGGGCAGGCGGCGCGGGCGGGAGTAGAGGGGGCGCGCGAGGCGGTAGCGAAATTTTTGGACTGCGCGCCAAAAGAAATTATTTTTACTTCTGGGGCGACCGAGAGCAACAACCTCGCGATTTTAGGATTTCTCCGGCGGGCACGGGCGCTTGACCCCAAAAGAAAAATACATGTTATTACTTCGGCGATTGAACATCCGGCCGTTCTTGAAGTTTGCCGCGAATTAAAAAAGGAAGAAGTCGAAGTGTCGTATTTGCCGGTGACCAAGACCGGCTTAGTCAAAGTGAGTGAGGTGGAAAAAGCGATTCGGCCGGAAACAATTTTAGTTTCCGTGATGTACGTCAACAATGAAGTCGGCACAATCCAGCCCATTCGGGAGATTGGAGAATTGATTAAAAAAATTAATGCCGGCCGGGGGAAGCAGGAAAAAATTTATTTTCATACCGACGCGGTTCAGGCGGCAAATTTTTGCGATTGCCGGGTGGATTTTTTGGGAGTAGATATGCTTTCGCTTTCGGCGCATAAAATTTATGGGCCAAAGGGCGTAGGGGTTTTGTTTTTACGGAGTGGGACGCCGCTTTTGCCGATTGTTTTTGGCGGACATCAGGAACAAGGAATCCGTTCGGGAACGGAGAATGTTGCGGGAATTGTTGGAATGGGAAAGGCGATAGAGTTGTTAAGTCAAAAGCCAAAAGCCAAAAGTCAAAATTTAAGAATAAAAAAATTACGCGATAAATTAATCAAGAGCGTGCTGCAAAAAATTCCCGCCGCGATTTTATCCGGCGATCCGGAAAAACGCGTTCCCGGAAATGCGAGTTTTTGTTTCAAAAATGTTGAGGGGGAAAGTATTTTATTGATGCTTGATATGGAAGGAATCGCCATCTCTACCGGCTCGGCCTGTTCCTCCGGGTCGCTTGAGCCATCACACGTTCTTTCGGCGATGGGAATTTCTCCGATTGTTTCCCACGGGAGTTTGCGCGTTACTTTGGGAAAAAATAATAATGAAGAAGAAGTGAGTCGTTTAATAAAAGTGTTGCCGGGCATTGTGGAAAAATTACGCAAGATGTCACCCATTAAAAATTAGCAAGATGAAATTTTTAAGCGCTATCAAAAATTTTACGAGACTTTTTACCGCCCTGATTTTTAAAGATGGATTTTTTAGAATTTTATTTATTTCTTCTTTGGCCCTGAATTTGCTTATCTGGGGTTTTCTTTATTTAAAATTTTTTCCTCTTCGGTCGACGGAAGGACTTTTCCCTTTGCACTATAATATTTATTTCGGAGTTGATTTTGTCGGCAGGTGGTATGAAATATTTATTATGCCGCTCGCGGGGTCTTTCTTTATTATTATAAATTTCATTTTGGCGGACATAATTTATTTGCGCGACAAGGTGACAAGTTATTTTTTAACCGGGGCGGCGGCTTTTATTCAAATTTTACTTTTTCTTACGGCCTATTCGGTCGTTATGATTAATCAGTAATTATTGATTATGGACAATTTTTCCATCATTAAAATTTTTATTCTCACAACTCTTTCATTCATTATTGCCATGTCTTGGACGCCGGCCCTGACTTATTTTTTATTTAAATATAAATTGGGCAAACAGATCAGGGATGAAAAAACGGCGCCAATAATGTCGAAACTTCATAAGGAAAAATCCGGTACGCCGACAATGGGCGGAGTTTTGATTTGGGTGACGGTTTTATTTTTGGCGCTGTTGGTTTTTTATCTCGGAGAGTGGACTGGTTGGGAATTTTTGAAAAAATTTAATTTTTTAACGCGGCCGCAAACTCTTTTGCCGCTTGGGGCGCTTGTCGCTTCAGCAATCGTCGGTTTGGTTGATGATTATTTAAATGCGCGCAAAATTGGGCCGAATGGCGGAGGGTTTAGGGTACGCCATAGACTTTTGATGTACACCATAATTGCGGCGGTTGGTGCGTGGTGGTTTTATTTTAAACTTGATTGGCACACAATCCACGTGCCCTTTTTGGGAAATTTTGATATAGGTTTTTGGTATCTGCCGATTTTTATTTTTATAATTGTCTCGACATCTTTTTCGGTAAACGAAAGCGATGGTTTGGACGGTTTGGCCGGGGGACTGCTCTTGGCCGCTTTCGCCGCTTATGGGGCAATTGCTTTTTCGCAAGGGAAAATGGAATTGGCGGCTTTTTGCGGCGTGATTGCCGGCGCGCTCTTGGCGTTTCTTTGGTTTAATATCAATCCGGCGAGATTTTTTATGGGTGACACGGGTGCGATGTCGCTGGGCGTGACGCTGGGTATTGTGGCTATGCTTACAAATTCGGTTTTGCTTTTGCCGATCATTGGGTTTTTATTCGCCGTGGAATCGGTTTCCGTGATTATTCAAATTATTTCCAAAAAAATCAGGAGGAAAAAAGTTTTTCTTTCAGCTCCCATTCACCACCATCTTGAAGCAATCGGCTGGCCGGAACCGAAAATTGTGATGCGTTTTTGGGTTATTGCCGGAGTGACGGCGGTGGTGGGCGTGATTATTTCTTTGATGGATTCGAGTTTAGGGTAAAAGATTGATTTACGTTTTGTATCAATTATGAAAAAACCAGATTTTGTTTTTATCGGGATTGTCGGGGCGCTTTTGGTTTTTGGATTGATGATGCTTTCTTCAGCCAGTTCACCGGCAGCTTATGAAAAATTCGGCGATAATTATTGGTATTTAAAGCATCAAATTTTGTTTGGCGTACTGCCCGGTCTCGCCGCGTTTTTTTTAATGTCGCGCATAGATTACAAAAAATGGAAAAAATACGCCCTGCCGTTTTTGGCGGTTTCCGTCGTCCTTCTGCTTTTGGTTTTTATCCCCGGAGTGGCGGCCAATTACGGAACTTCTAAAAGTTGGATAAATATTTTTGGCATGTCGCTCCAGCCGTCGGAAATTGTTAAACTGACTTTTTTAATTTATCTCGCGGCTTGGCTTGGGCCAAAACGAGGTGGGCGTGACATGAAGGAAATGGGCGCAAGTTTTATTCCTTTTGTCGTGGTTTTCGGTATCATTGCGATTTTAATGGTTTTACAGCCGGACATCGGGACGCTTTCCATTATCGCGATGATTTCCATTATTGTTTATTTTTCCGCTGGAGCGCCCCTCTCGCATCTTGCTTGGATTTCCGGAGTCGGCGCTTTTCTATTTTTGCTTTTGGTAAAGTTTGCTCCGTATCGGACGGCGCGACTGATGACTTTCCTGCATCCGGAACTTGATCCGCAAGGAGTTGGATACCACATCAATCAAGCGTTGCTCGCGATCGGTTCAGGCGGATTTTTCGGATTGGGCTTGGGACTCTCGCGACAAAAATTTCAATACTTGCCAGAAGTCGCCGGCGATTCAATTTTTGCCGTGATGGCCGAAGAGTTGGGATTTATTTTTATGATTTTGTTTGTCGCGGCCTTGGTTTTTTTGGCCATTCGCGGATTTAAAATCGCTAAAAACGCGCCGGATGGTTTTGGCCGATTGCTCGCGGTTGGCATTACAAGTTGGTTTGTCCTACAGTCATTTATAAACGTTGGAGCCATGCTCGGGATTTTGCCCCTAACCGGAATTCCTTTGCCTTTTGTAAGTTATGGCGGAACGGCACTGACAGTATGTCTCGCCGCCGCGGGGATTATGGCGAATATTTCAAAATATTCTAGGGAATAATTTTATGAAAAAAAGAGGTCCGTGGAAAATTAAAAAAACAATTTTAAAATATAAAAATCCTTGGATCGAAGTTAATGAAGACCAAGTGATAAGACCCGATGGCAAGCCGGGAATTTTTGGCACCGTGAATATGAAGTCGGGAGTTTCGGTTCTTCCGATGGACGGCAAAGGTTATGTTTATCTAACTTACGAATATCATTATGCCGTTGAACGAAAGACAGTTGAAACGGTAAGCGGAGCGCTGGAGCGCGGGGAAAAACCGCTCGAGACAGCTAAAAGAGAACTTCTTGAAGAATTGGGTATTAGAGCGAATAAGTGGACTAATTTTGGAACCGTTGATCCATTTACGACGGTTGTAAAATCCCGAGCCCAGCTTTTTCTTGCCAGAGATTTGGCGTTCACCCGGAAAAATCCTGAAGGTACGGAAATAATTAAAATGATAAAAATTAAATTTGATAAAGCAGTGAAGATGGTAATGGAGAGCAAAATCACTCACGGGCCGAGTTGTGTTTTGATTTTAAAAGTAAATAATTATTTGAATCGTTGTGGCTGATATGAAAATAATTTTGACAGGTGGGGGGACAATGGGATCGGTGACGCCGCTACTGGCCGTGGCCGAAGAAATAAAAAAGCGCGAGTCTGGCGCGGATTTTTTGTGGATTGGAACAAAGAATGGACCTGAAAAAAAGTTTGTGGAGTCGTTTGGGATTAAATTTACGAGTGTGTCGGCGGGGAAATTGCGTCGGTATTTTTCCGGCTGGAATTTTTTGGCGCCATTTTATATTGCGGCGGGATTTTTAAAATCGTTTTGGTTGATTTTTAAATTTAAACCACAAATGATTTTGTCGGCCGGAGGGTTTGTGGCTGTGCCGGTAATTTGGGCGGGTTGGATTTTGCGCGTGCCAAGTTTGGTTCATCAAGAAGATTTGCGGCCGGGTTTAGCAAATAAACTTACGGCGAAGTTTGCAAAAATTATAACTGTCACATTTTTAGAATCTTTAAAATATTTTCCGCGAGGAGTAGTTGTTGGAAATCCGGTGCGGCAAGAAATTTTTTCCGGGGATAAAATGCGCGCCGCGCAGAATTTTAATTTAGAAAAAGATTTGCCAACAATTTTTATTTTAGGCGGGGGGACGGGGGCAATGAGTTTAAATAAAATTATTGTCGCGGCCTCGCGCGAGCTTGTAAAATTTTGCCAGGTAATTCATATGACTGGTGGAAGAATTGATGAGGCGATGAAAAATGAAATTGAAAATATAAAAAGGGAAACAGCGCGGTATCATTCCGCGGAATTTTTGGGAAAAGATTTGCCGGATATTTTTGCCGCCTCTGATCTTGTAATTTCCCGCGCCGGCATGGCGACGCTAACCGAACTCGCCGTGCTTGGCAAGCCAACGGTTTTAATCCCAATTCCCGAAAGTCATCAAGAAGACAATGCTTATTATTTTAAAAAACAAAATGCGGTTATGTTTTGGGATGAAAAAAATATAACGCCGGAAAATTTTTCCGCGGCTGTTCGGGAATTGCTAAATAACAAAGTGGAATTGGAAAATTTGGGCAGAAATATTAAAGAAATAATGTCTGCCAACGCGGCGCAAAAAATCGTTGACGAGATTTTGAGATAGATAAAAAAACAAGGACAGAGTTTTTCCCGCGCCTCCTGGTTGCGGGATTTTCTGTCCTTGTGGGCCGTCTATCGATTGATCGCAACTACGCGGTTGCGACCGCTACGTTTGGCCTCATAGAGAGCCTCGTCTGCCGCTTCGAGGGTTTGTTTTGCCTCTCTCTCGGCCACGGCCACACCGACGCTGATTGTTACACGGAAGGTTGCTTCGCCGTAGGAAAAGACATTTAGCGCTATGGCCGCGCAGATACGTTCGGCGACCAAAGTTGCGTTTTTCAAAGTTGCCCCTCGGAGAATGATGGTGAGTTCGTCTCCTCCTATTCGTCCGATTGAGTCATAGGGGCGGAGAACCTTGCGAGCACGCCTGACGATTTCCTGCAGGACGGTGTCCCCGGCAGGGTGTCCGTACGTGTCGTTCGTTTCCTTGAAGTGGTCGACGTCGATCGCGATCACGCTGAGAGGGGACTCGAAGCGTCGGGCGAAGGACATTTCGTCAGTAAGAGCGATCTCGACGCCCCTGCGGTTCAGCGCGCCCGTCAGGTGATCGATCCGCCCCTCGGCCATGTATTGTTCCCCCTCGTTCCAAAGTTCCGCCAGCGAGCTGCGGAGACCCCTGATCTCCACTTCTTGCGCCGCGAGCGCCTCGTAGGCCGCCGCGAGCTCCATCCACAATTGCCGTGGGGTAAGCTCCCGCAGTCTCTCGAAATCACGTTCCTCCACCATGGGTGCCTCCTTCTCCGATTCGGAGAGTTGTTGTCTATCGCGACCTTGGATTTTAGAATAATACGCCGATTTTGTCAACCCCGTAGTGAAATTTTGGATATCCGCCAGGGGCGGACAAAGAACTTGGTTTTAATATTTTGCGATAAAGATAAATGCAATCGATTACCGGCGAAAGAGTATTTAAATTCCAAAATTCTACTACGGGGCAAGACAAACAAAAAAACCTCCGTTTGAAGGTTTTAATAAAACTATAGAAAAATAAAAAATGACCCGGCTGGGGCTCGAACCCAGGACCCTCTGCTTAAAAGGCAGATGCTCTACCAGCTGAGCTACCGGGTCAAAAAATTAGAAATTAAAAATGCAAAATGTAAAATTATAGCTATATATGCCTGATTTTGATATAATGATAACAAGGTTATTTAAGTTTGACAAGGCCTTTAGTTTTTTTATTACTTTTGTGGTTGTGATATGCGCATTGCCATGATTGGCCCAAAGGGCATTCCCTTTATTCGGGACGGGGGAGTGGAACGCCATGTGGAGGAATTATCTGTTCGGCTTGCCGCAAGCGGCCACGAGGTTTTTGCTTACGTCCGCCCTAGGTTTATTATAAATGGCCAGAAAATTTATAAAGGCGTCAAATTGATTTCCTTACCGTCTATCCTCACAAAAAATTTAGACACAATTACCCATACAATTTTCTCAACGATCCATGTTCTTTTTAAAAAGGTGGACATCATTCATTATCACGGCGTCGGCCCCTCCACCCTTGCTTGGATTCCAAGAATCTTTAAACCGCGGGCAAAAGTTGTCGTCACTTTCCACAGCATTGACCGCTTTCATAAAAAATGGGGATGGTTCGCGAGATGGTATCTTGGTTTTGGAGAATGGACGGCGTGCCACTTCGCGCACAAAACTATTGCCGTTTCAGAGTCCATAAAAAAATATTGCAAAGAAAAATTTAAGAAAGATGTTGTTTATATTCCAAACGGCGTTCGCGCGGAAGAGATCAAGGGAGAGGGCGAATTAGAAAAATTTGGTTTGAAAAAAGATTCATATATTTTAACAGTGGCGCGGCTAATTCGGCACAAAGGAATTCACTATTTGATTCAAGCCTATCGGAAAATGGAAAAAATTTTTGGGGATGACCCAAAAAATTGGCCAGGGGGGAAAATAAAAAAATTGGTAATTGTCGGCGCGCCAAGTTTTACTGATGATTACTACGCTTATTTAAACAAGCTTGCCGAGCAGAGTCCAAATATTATTTTTGCCGGATTCCAGGCGGGTGATACATTAAAACAACTTTTTGCGAATGCCTATCTTTATGTTCACCCCTCTGAAGCCGAAGGCCTTTCCATTACGATTTTGGAAGCGATGTCTTACGGCACCTGTGTCTTAATTAGCGACATCCCGGAAAATTTGGAAACAATTGACCACTCCGGATTTTCTTTTGAAACAAAAAACGTTGACGATCTTTACGAAAAAATAGTTTATCTTTTGAATGTTCCGGAAATTGCCTCCGGCCGCGGCGAGCGGGGGAAGGGATTTATTGAGAAAAATTTTAACTGGGAGAAGATTGTTCTGGAGACGGAAAAAGTTTACAAAACTAAATAAGAATTTTTAAAAATATTTTATGCACAATGCGTTTTCGCTCGGGAGAATTAAAAATATAGAAATAAAAATTCATTTTTCCTGGTTTTTGATTTTGTTTTTGATTGTTTGGTCGCTGGCGGATTTTTATTTTCCGGCAAATTATCCCGGCTGGACGGAAACGGCTTATTGGATTTCCGGGGGCGTGGCCGCGTTTTTGCTTTTTGTTTCAGTTCTGCTTCATGAACTTTCACATTCATTGATTGGCAAGAGAAAAAATATTATAGTGAAAAGCATTACTTTGTTTGTTTTTGGCGGCGTGGCGGAAATGGTAAGTGAGCCGAAAAAGCCGGCTGATGAATTTGATATGGCGATTGCCGGTCCGGTCGCGAGTATAATTTTGGCCGGGATTTTTTGGGGGATTGGGATTTTTGAAATTGGGGTCGCCGGTGCGGCCATCGCGAATTATCTTTTTTTGATCAATGGAATTTTAGCGGTATTTAATATGGTTCCGGCCTTTCCCTTGGACGGCGGGAGAATTTTTCGTTCGGCGCTTTGGGCAAAATACAAAGATATGGAAAGAGCGACTCGGCGGGCGGTTGGCGTAAGCCGTCTTATCGCCTTTCTTTTTACTCTTTGGGGAATAAAAATGCTTTTAGAAAATAATTTTTTGAGCGGGGCATGGATAATTTTAATTAGTTGGTTTTTGCTCCAAGCCGCGGGATCAAGCTTAAAACAGCAGAGAATGGAAGAAGTTTTGTCGCGTTTCAATATCGGGCAAATTATGGAAAAAGATTTTAGGAGTGTTGCGCCGGACACTTTGCTTAAAGATTTGGCCAAAGCCTTTTTGGATTATAAGCAGGGAGGATTTCCCGTTGAAGAAAATGATCGGCTTTTGGGCATTGTTACGATTGAAGATTTAAGGCGAACGCCGCGGACAAAGTGGCCTAAAATAAAAGTTGGTGAAATAATGACCGGCGCGGAAAAACTTCTAACTTTGCGGTCAACCGACACGGCCTACGACGCATTTTTAAAAATGGCAAATAATGAGTTTGGCCGTTTACCGGTTTTGGAAAATAATAAAGTTGTCGGGCTCGTCACGCGTAATTCAATCATTTTACTTTTAGCCGTTAAATGCGATAAATGCATATAAAAATATGATCAATCAAAAATTGTTTCAGGGTTTAAAAAAAGATTTTGAGTTTTACGGAGAGGAAAGAAGAAAGTTGATCGGCGTTTCTAACGAAGCCTTGATGAGGGCAAAGCAGGCGATTTTCGCTTTTCATAGGAATGACCTGAGGGGTGGAAATGCGCTGCTCGCCGAAGTGGAAAAAATTTTTCAGGATTTGGAAAAAAAGTTTAAACAAGAGCCGGAGTTGCGCTACGAGGGCGCGTATCGCGCGGCGCTTGAAGAGTATGTGGAAGCAAAATTTTTCGGCAGATTTTTGGAAGACGGGAAGATTGATTTTATAAAAGAGCAGGAAATAGACGCTGACACTTATTTGGGCGGGATGTGTGATTTCACCGGAGAGCTTGTTCGAAAAGCGGTGCTCGCGGCCACGGAGAAAAAGTTTAAAAAAGTTGAAGAATATGTCGCCGGCGTTCGCGATGTTGTAGGCGAATTGATTAAAATGAATTTGACCGGATATTTGCGGACAAAATATGATCAGGCAAAACAAAATTTGCGGCGAGCGGAAGAAATTCTCTACGACGTGAAGATGAGGGAGTAGAAATTGAGTAATTAGTAACCAGTAATTGGGTATGCCAAAAGAGACATCTGCCGGCGCCGTGGTTTTTAGGCGAGACGGCGAAATAAAATATTTGCTTTTGCGCTACGAGTCGGGGCACTGGGATTTTCCGCGGGGAGCGATTGAGATTGGGGAAAAAGAAGAAGAAACGGTCGTGCGCGAAGCAAAAGAAGAAACAGGAATTGCTGATTTGATTTTTCTTCCGAATTTTCGGGAGAAAATTTTTTGGTTTTATAAAAAAGACGGGCAGACGATTTATAAAGAAGCGATTTTTTATTTGGCAGAAACAAAAACGGCAGAAGTTAAGCTTTCGGACGAACACATTGATTTCAAGTGGCTGCCTTATGCGGAGGCCATGGAGCAGATTACTTTTCCAAATGGAAAAAAAGTTTTAGAAAAGGCGAATGAATTTTTTTTGAAACATAAAATTTAATAAAAAAATGTTCGGGATAAATTACGCGGAATTATTTAAAAATTTTTCTCCGGAGGCGGCGACGGCCTTGATTGCCATGATTCCGATTGCCGAACTTCGCGTAGCTTTGCCGGTCGCGATGCTGGTTTATAAAATGTCTTTTTGGCCGGCTTTATTTTGGTCGGTGCTTGGAAATATGGCGCCGATTTTTTTTATTGTTTTTCTTTTACGGCCGGCGGCAGATTTTTTGATGAAGCACTGGAGCTTGGCCCGGCGATTTTTTGATTGGTGGTTCGCTCGTGTGCGTCGAAAATTTGAAGGGGGAATTTTAAAATACGGAATTAATTTAGCGCTGGTGATTTTTGTGGCGATTCCCTTGCCGTTGACCGGGGCCTGGTCCGGAGCGGTGGCCGCATATCTATTTGGCATTCCGCCGCGGCGGGCCTTGATTTTAATTACAATTGGCGTTATAATAGCGGGAATTATTGTTGGGCTTTTAACCGGCGGAGGAGCGTATATTTTTGGATAAAATATGGATTTTAAAGATAAAAAAATAACCGTGATGGGACTTGGCCTTTTGGGCCGAGGAGTTGGGGTTGTAAAATTTTTAGTGGGAAAAGGTGCAAGGGTGACCGTGACCGATTTAAAAAGCGCGAAAGATTTGGCGCCGTCAGTTTTGGAAATAAAAAATTTTTTGAAAAATAAAAAGGGGGCGCGTCCGGTGAAGTTTATTTTGGGGAAACATCAACTGGAAGATTTTAAAAATGTTGATATAGTTTTCAAGGCCGCGGGCGTGCCGCTTGACTCGCCGTTTATCGCTGAAGCCAAAAAAAATGGTGTGCAGATTTTTATGGATGATGCGTTGTTTGGCCGTGAGGCGGGTTGTAAAATAATTGGTATTACGGGAACGCGAGGGAAAACCACAACTTCAAATTTAATTTATGAAATTGCGCGGGCGACTGGTAAAAAAACATACTTTGCCGGCAACGTCCGGGGTATGGCGACGCTCCCGCTTTTGGATAAAGTAAAAAAAAATGATTTGGCGGTTTTGGAATTATCAAGTTGGCAACTCCAGGGTTGGCGAGATTTAAAAATCAGTCCAGAAATTTCTGTAGTGACAAATATTTTTCCCGATCATCAAAATTATTACAAAAACAACATGGCAAAATATGTTCGCGATAAAGAAGCGATTTTTGCCAATCAGACAAAAAATGATTTTTTGGTTTTGAATAAAAATTGTGCGTGGTGTAAAAAAATGGCTAAGCGTGCCGCGGGAAAAGTTATTTGGTTTTCGGCGAGTGATGTCCCGCGCGGGTGGAATTTAAAAATTTTAGGAGAACATAATTTGGAAAATGTTGCCGCGGCCGTGGCAGTGGGGAAGATTTTAGGATTGTCCATGGCGCGGATTAAAAAAGCCGTAGAGAATTTCCGTGGGGCGCCCGGCCGGTTGGAATTTGTGCGCGAGGTTCGCGGGGTAAAATTTTATAACGATACAACCGCGACCATGCCCGAAGCGACAATTGCCGCGCTCCATGCCCTTGGTGAGAAAAAAATTATTTTGATTTGCGGCGGAGCCGATAAAAATTTGAATTTTAAAAATTTGGCGCCAGTGATTAAAAAATATACTAAAGTAGTTATACTTCTATCTGGCACTGCGACACCCAAACTTCAAAAACAACTACTAATTACTAATTACCCAGCCTCGACTCGCCGTCGAGGCGAGGCGGGCCAATTACCAATTACCGTCGTCCGCAGCATGCGTGAAGCCGTGGAAATCGCGCATAAATTTGCCACGCGCGGTGATGTAGTGCTTTTATCACCGTCTGCCGCGAGTTTTGGAATGTTTAAAAACGAATTTGACCGAGGGGATCAGTTTTTGAAAGAAATAAAAAAGATAAAATGAATATAAAAGAATTAATCAAAAAATTTATTCCCGGATTTTTGCTTCGATGGTATCATAAGACGCTCGCGCTGGCGGCGAATATTTTTTATGGTTTTCCGTCAAATAAAATGGTGGTGATCGGCGTGACGGGCACGAACGGAAAATCAACGACCGTGCATTTGATCGCCAAAATGTTTGAGGGCGCGGGATTTAAAGTCGGCGCGACTTCCACGGTTGGTTTTAAAATCGCCGGCGAGGAATATTTGAATAAAAAAAAGATGACCATGCTCGGCCGGTTTGCTTTGCAAAAAATGTTGCGCGAGATGGTACGCGTCGGGTGTAAATATGCGGTGATTGAGACTTCATCGCAGGGCGTGGAACAATTCCGCCACTTGGGTGTGAATTATGACGTGGCGGTTTTTACCAATTTAACTCCGGAGCATATTGAAGCCCACGGGGGATTTGAAAATTATAAAAAAGCCAAGGGAAAATTTTTCCGACATTTGACGGCAAAATCGGAGAAAGTGATTGATGGAAAGGTTGTGCCGAAGGTGAGTGTGGTAAATTTGGATGATGAGTATGCGGAATATTTTGCGAGTTTTTCGGCGGACGAAAAATACGGTTATAAAATTACAAATTCAAAATTGCAAATCCCAAATAAATTCCAAACCCCAACTTCTAAAATTGTGGAAGCGGAAAATGTAGAGTTGAACTCGGCTGGTTCACTGTTTGCAGTTCACGGTTCACGGTTCATAATTCATCTTCTTGGCGAGTTTAATGTTTATAACGCGTTAGCGGCTGCGGCGGTCGGTTTATCGCAAGGTTTGTCACTTGAGGTGATTTCTGGCGCATTGGAAAAAGTTTCCGGAGTTCCTGGCCGGATGGAATTTATTAACGAAGGGCAGAATTTTAAGGTGCTCGTGGACTATGCTCCCGAGCCAGAATCCATGAGGCAACTATATGAAACAATTCATAATTCAAAATTTATAATTCCTAATTCCAAGATTATTCATGTGTTAGGTTCAGCCGGCGGCGGGCGCGATAAATCTCGCCGACCGATTTTAGGAAAGATTGCCGCGGAAAATGCTGACATTATAATTATTACGAATGAAGATCCATACGATGAAAATCCGGAAGAAATTATAAAACAGGTAGCCGTTGGGGCAACAGGCAAGGTGGAAAATATAAATTTATTTAAAATTTTAGATCGTGGCGAAGCAATCGCCAAAGCTTTAAGTCTCGCGCGCGAAGGTGATCTGGTGATTATTACCGGCAAAGGATCGGAGCAGGCGATTTGTGTGGCCAACAACAAAAAAATTCCCTGGGACGACCGGGAAAAAGTGCGGGATATTCTGAAAACAATGGTGGAAATAAATAAACATGCGAATTAGTATACGAATGCTTGCTAATAATTTGCGAATGTTGCAATGGACTGCGTGGTGATAAAATTATAAAATATGGACGAGTCTATCGTAAGAAGAGTAAGTCTTAAGGCCGGCGAGGAAATTGTCGCCGTGGTCCGGCATTTTGGGCTGACACTTTGGCCGAAAATTTTGGCGGCGATATTTTTAATTGTTGCGCCGTTCTTTTTTATTTTCCCGCTTTTTAAGTGGGGCTCCTGGGGCGTGGGGCTTTTTCTTCTGCTGATTTTGCTCGGCGTATTTTATGCCGCGAGAATTTTTGTACTTTGGTATTATAATTGTTTTATTATCACAAATCGCAGAGTGATTGATATTGATCAGCGGGGAATATTTTCGCGTGTTGTTTCCGAGGCGGATTTTTCAGAAATTAAAGATGTGTCCCATCGCCGCAAAGGAATTTGGCAGACAATTTTTCGCTATGGAGATGTCAGAATTCAAATTGCCGACACGGATATTGGCCTTGAAATAAAAAATGTTCGCGCGCCCGAAGAGACGCAGCAGTTGATTTCCGACCTGCTCCATCCCGCGCGGCGGAAACCGGATGGCACGCCGGACTTGTCTATCGCGCCGCCCGATAAAGAAGAATTTAAAATTATTAAGGAAAACATCACTGATCTTGACGAAAGGCAGCTTGAAGAAATTGACATCTTGATTAGAAACAAAATGCGTGAGATGAAACTCAAAAGGCTTGAAGAAATAAAAAATATTGGCCAAACCGAGGAGCGCTCGACCCGAATTTCCAAAAATGGTATAATTGGAGAGTAAATCATTTCCGATTATGAGGAAAGAATTAAGTGTCAAGCGAATTGTCTCTTCAAAGCTTTTTTTGTTTTTAGGTGTGATTGTTTTGGGATTCTTGATTTTTTCTTTTGGAAAGAAATTTTTGGAAAGCCGGGAAATTGATAATGAAATCAGGGAAGCGGGAGACGAGATCGCGCGACTTGAGGCAAAAGACGGTGAACTGGAAAATTTTTTGGATTTTTTAAGCACGGATGATTTTTTGGAGCAAGAAGCTCGGTTGAAATTTAATCTACAAAAACCCGGAGAGTCGGTTGTGATTGTTCCCGGGGCGAATGCGGCTCGGGAAAATGGTGAGGGGAAAAACGCCGCCGCCTCCGAGGATAAGAATCTTAGCAATCCCCAAAAGTGGTGGAATTATTTTTTTAAAAGTTAAATAATAAATTTATTTTATGGATTCAACCTTAAACGAAAATCAGGAGAAAGAAATGGAAATCGACGAAACGGAAATTTTTGAAACTAATCCGGAAGTTGCGGGAAGTGGGGAGATGCCGGTTGGGGAGAAAAGAGGAGGCTTAAAAAGATTTTTTCTCGGTCTTCTTATTGGCGTGCTCGGAGTAATAATTTTAGCCGCGGTTATTTTTGGCGTGGGGATTTATCGTTTTGGTTGGAAGGGTGAGGTGGTAGAAAAAATTACCAAAGTCGCGCCATACCCGGCGGCGCTGGTGAATTGGCGGATGGTTAGATATTCAGATTATATTGATGACGTGGAAACTTTAAAGACTTTTTTTGCGAGCCAAGGCGAGGATTTGGGCGCGGCGATTCCGGACGAAAAAGAAATGAAGAAACAAGTTTTGGATCGGCTCGTAAACAATGAACTTTCAGATCAGTTGGCAAAAAAATATGGCATAAAAATTTCCGATGAAGATTTGAAAAAAGAAGTTCAAAATATTGTGGACCAAGGCGAATCCATAGAGAATGTTGAAAAAGCTCTAAGAGATCAATACGGCTGGGGAATTGAAGAATTTAAAGAAAAAGTTTTAAAACCATATCTTATCCAGCAAAAATTACAGGAGGCTATTTCTAAAGACGAGACGTTGAATCAGGAGGCGAAGAAAAAAGCGGAAGGTGTTTTGGCGGAAGTTCGAAAAGGAGAAAAAAGTTTTGAAGATTTGGCAAAAGAATATAGTGAAGATACGTCCGCGGCGGATGGCGGTGATCTGAATTATTTTGGAAGAGGAGTTATGGTTCCGGAGTTTGAGGCGGCCGCGTTTTCTCTTGGAGCCGGGGGAGTGAGCGGTTTGGTTTTAACGGATTATGGTTATCATATTATAAAAGTGACGGGTGAGATAAAAGATGATAACGGCGAAGTGAGCCAGGTGCGGGCCAGCCATATTTTAATTAAGACAAAAAGTTTGGAAGATTTTTTGAAGGAAGAAAAAGAAAAGGCGAAAATTTGGCAATTGGTTAAAATTTAAAATCAAAAAAGACCTTCGATAGGTGAAGATCTTTTTAGAAAAGCCGACGGTGGGATTTGCACCCACGACCTCTGCTTTACGAAAGCATTGCTCTGCTAGCTGAGCTACGTCGGCGAAGATTGCGCCAAGTTTCAAAAGCGGGATACCGGAATCGAACCGGCGCCTCAACCTTGGGAAGGTCGCATACTGCCACTATACTAATCCCGCGTCTGTTTGTAAATATTAATCTAATTCTAAGATATTTTAGAATAAAAATCAATGCCAGTTTTATATTTGGCATTTTTCAAGGAATTGCGTATAATGATTTAATATGATTGAGTTTCGAGGCATAGAAAAAATTTATCCTCCAAACATTACGGCTCTTGCGGATGTTAATTTAAAAATTGACGCCGGAGAGTTTGTTTCCATTGTCGGCCAATCCGGAACCGGGAAAACGACGCTTATAAAACTTTTGACCGCGGAAGAGCGCCCGACCCGCGGGAAAATTTTAGTTGGGGATTGGGATATTACGAAAATTAGGCGTTCGGAAATGCCGACACTTCGGCGGCAGATAGGAGTTATTTTTCAGGATTTTAAACTTTTGCCGAAGAAAACTATTTTTGAAAATGTCGCTTTTGCTCTGGAAGTTTGCGGCACGCCGTCGCACAGAATAAAAACAATCGTTCCGCAGGTTTTAAGGATTGTTGGCTTGGATCAAAAATCTGAACGCTATCCGCGGCAAGTTTCCGGCGGCGAACAGCAAAGAGTCGCCATTGCCCGCGCTCTTATTCACCGGCCGAAAATTTTAGTGGCTGATGAGCCGACAGGGAATTTGGATTCCATAAACACAAGAGAAATCGCCGACTTGCTTTTAAAAATAAATGAGTTTGGCACGACCGTTATTTTAGTTTCCCATAATCGCGAGCTGGTAAATTCTCTGCGGCGCCGAGTTGTCACGCTTGAGCAGGGGATAGTTATCAGCGATCAGGAAGTGGGAAAATATGTATTGTAAATTATGTTTTCCGCGTTACTCAAAATTTTAAAATTCTCTTCGCAGGATTTTTGGAGAAATTTTTGGCTTTCCACGGCCACGATCGTGGTTTTAGTTTTGACTTTAGTTTCCATAAATTTTTTGATCACTTTGAATTTTTTGACGAAAACCGCGGTGGCGGAAGTGGAAAATAAAATTGATGTCAGTATTTATTTCAAGCCGGGAGTGGCGGAAAGCGAGATTGGAAATATTAAATCATATCTTTTGAGTTTGTCCGAGGTGAAAGACGTGGTTTACGTTTCGCCGGAAGAGGCGCTTCGGGAATTTGAAAAAAAACATGCCAACGACGCGGTGATTAAAGAATCGCTTGAAGAGGTGGGGGAGAATCCTTTGGGCGCGACGCTCGTAATTCGGGCACATGACACCGCCGACTACCCGGAAATTTTGGAAGTTTTTGACGACGCGCAATACGAGAGCATTATTCAAGAGAAAAATTTTGAAGACCACGAAGCGGTGATTAAAAAAATCGATTCTATTTCGGAAAAAGCTAAGACAACCGGTTTTGGCGTAGCCGGACTTTTTGCCGTGATTGCGGTTTTGATTGGGTTTAATACGGTCCGGATGACAATTTACACGCATCGCGAGGAAATCGGGGTAATGAAACTTGTCGGCGCGGCCAATTGGTTTGTCCGGGCGCCTTACGTCGCGAGCGGAATTTTTTACGGAATTTTCGCCGTGCTTTTCACGGTTTTAATTACATACCCCGCGATCGGTTTTGCCGAGCCATACCTCGCCGGATTTTTCGGCGGCTCGGAATTCAACTTGCTCGGGTATTTTTCAAATAATTTTTTACAGATTTTCGGGTGGCAGTTTGTCGGCGTCGTGCTTCTAAATATGGTGACCAGTACCCTGGCGGTTGGCCGGTACTTGAAAGTTTAAAAGAAAAAAGATAAAATACAGACAAGTCAAAAGTCTGTGTTTTTTTATTCAATTATTCCGGGATCGTCTAATGGCAGGACAGCAGCCTTTGAAGCTGCTTATCTTGGTTCGAATCCAAGTCCCGGAGCCAAGGGAAGGTTTGGGTTTTATACCCAACCTTTCCCTTGAACTCGCGGGCGAAGATTTGGCCTAGTCCCCGTTCCGTCCGTTGCGGCCGCTCCGGCACCGAGAAGTCTTCAAATTAAAGTTACGCAATTAACATGTCCGACTATATAATCCTAAAAACCAAACCCTCAACTGATTACGAACTTATTGATTCCGGGGAGGGAGAGAAATTGGAACGCTACGGGCGGTTTGTTTTTTCGCGCCCGGATCCGCAGGCGCTTTGGCCGAAATTAAATGTGGCGGCGTGGAAAAAAATTGATGGAGAATTTAAGCGAAGCGCGGAGTCAGCAGAATGGAAAATTGGGCGTGAAGTGCCCGGCCGCTGGAAGATAAATTTGGCAGGTTTGGATTTTTGGATAAAGCCCACAACCTTTAAACATTTGGGAATTTTTCCGGAGCAAGTTGGAAATTGGGAGTGGATTAAAAATTTAGTCGGCAAGGAAAAAAGAAAAGTTTCCGTGATTAATCTTTTTGGCTACACGGGTGGGGCAACGCTCGCGGCGGCGTCGGCCGGGGCGGAAGTTTGCCACCTGGACGGATCAAAAGTCGCGATTACTTGGGCGCGGGATAATGCGACATTATCAAAGCTTGATAAAAAACCAATCCGCTGGATTTTGGAAGACGCGGTGAAATTCGTAAAACGAGAAATAAAACGCGGCCATCGCTACGACGGAATTGTTTTGGATCCGCCGGCCTTTGGCCATGGTCCGGGCGGCGAACTTTGGAAAATTGAAGATAATTTTTTAGAATTGATTGATTTATGTTTTAAATTACTTTCCGACAAGCCGTTATTTTTTTTAATCAACGGTTACGCTTCGGGATATTCCGCTATGGCTTACAAAAATAATTTATTGCCACTGGTAGAAAAATATGGCGGAACGCTTGAAGCCGGGGAATTGACGATTCTCGAGGCAGGTGGCCGGCTTTTGCCTTGCGGAATTTTTGCTCGGTGGAACATATGAAGTTGAATGTTTTATACGAGGACAATCATTTAATCGTAGTGGAAAAATCAGCGGGAATGCTGGTGCAAGGAGATAAAACCGGTGATCCGAATTTGATGGATGAAGTAAAAAAATATTTGAAAGAAAAATATAAAAAGCCGGGAAATGTTTTTTTGGGGCTCGTCCATCGGCTTGATCGTCCGGTCGGCGGCGTGGTGCTTTTCGCAAAAACAAGCAAGGGCGCTTCACGGCTTTCGGCGCAATGGCGCGAACGAAGCGTGGAAAAATATTATTACGCGGTTGTGGCCGGAAAAATGGAAAAAGCGGAAGGTGAGATCGTGAGTTTTTTGAAAAAAGATGAGAAGAAAAATCTAGTGGAGGTTTTTAATCGGGAAATGCCGGGGACAAAGCGGGCAGAACTTTTTTGGGAAGTGGAAAAAGTTGGAGACAAAAATTCTTTGTTAAAAATAAAATTGGGAACAGGCCGGGCGCATCAAATTCGGGCACAACTTGCTTCAGCCAACCACCCGATTTTGGGAGACATAAAATACGGCGCACCCGAACCGCTTGCCGATAAATCCATCGCGCTTTTTTCCGCCTCGCTCTCTTTTACTTCCGCTACTGGTGAAAAATCGGAAACGGTTGAACTTCCTTGGCCGAAAGTTTGGGAAAAATATTTGTAAAGTTTAAGATTTGTAGTAAAATAAATTAATCCGGTTAAACGGAGGTGGATAACCGGTTTTTTGATTAAAAAATTAATATTAAAATTTCGTATGGCAAATCTTCAAGAAGTTTGGCTTCGCATGCAAAAAACAAAAAAGAAACAAAAGGAAATCAGATCGGCGTATAAAGAGGCGTTAGCCGGGAGCGCTGACTACGGAAAAATTGTGGAGGATCTAAAAACTTTGCGCGAGAAAAAGAAAAAAATTGAAATGGACGTGCGAGGAGATTTTTCTTCCGAGTTTTCTGAACTTGAAACTTTAAAGGCGGACACGGAAACCGATGCGGAAATGCTTTCCGATTTGGCTTTAAATACTTTCGTAAAAGGCGAGACGGTTCAAGTGACGGACGAATATGAAAATAAATACGAACCGGTTTTTGTCGTGAAATTTAAGAGGGTGTATTAACGTTATAATGGAAATGGACGTTGATTTTAAAATATGGTAAAATTTAATCAGCGTCCGGCTAAATCATAATCTTAAAATTATGAAAAAACAGGCATTTTCCATTGTAGTTTTGGCTGTCTTGGTTTTCATTTTTTGGCCAAGCGGCGAGGTAGGGGCCGGGGAATGTTGCGGCTGTGATCCGATTTATGAGCGCGATTTGCGCGGCGAAGTCGTAATTAGTGCTTACGTTCGAAACGAGCCATGCACGGTAAATTCCACGATTTTAAAAACCGTGGTCAAGGGATCGGTTATTAAAGTTATCGGTGAAACCGACGGTTGGTATAAAGTGGAGTTGGCTGATGGGACGGTTGGTTGGGTTGGGCAAGTTTTAATGCAGCTCACTGACAAGGCTTTGACAAATACTTCCGGGACAACAAGTGGAAGTTCGGGCAGCTCAGCCTCTACGGCAAGTTTGGCAAAATACATTGGTTACATTTTTTTGGCGGTAGAAAAACATGGTGAGGCGTATTACTATTATCCGGTGAATCAAAAAGGTTATTATTTGGGGAGGCCGGCAGACGCGTTTAGCGTGATGCGGACGCTCGGGCTCGGCGCGACTCATGATTTTATAACAAACACAACTTATTTTCCTTCGCATGTTGTCGGAAGAATTTTACTTGATGTGGAGGCGCACGGCGAAGCGTATTACATTTATCCAAAAGACAGAAAAAAATATTATCTTGGCCGGCCGGATGACGCCTTCAGGATTATGAGAGAGCTGGGTTTGGGAATTAGCAACACGAATCTGACGGCGCTTCCTTTAGCAGAATAAAAATTATACCCCGGATTTATTTCCGGGGTTTTAGTTTAAAATATGAAAAAAATAATTTTGGGCGCGGTTGCCGTGATTTTTTTGGCCACCGTCGGGTGGGGAATATTTTATTTTTGGAAAAATTTTGGTGGATTTTGGAGAAATGTTAGCGAGCCATCGGTTAATATCGTAAATTCTTTAGAAAATCAAAATAGTGTTCCCCAAAAAATAATTCCGCCGGAATTTCCACTGGCCTTGCCAGACGGTTTTTCCATCTCAATTTTTGCCAAAAATTTAGGAACACCGCGGGTTATTCTTTCCGACGGGGCCGGACGGTTGCTTGTTAGCGTGACGGGCGCCGGGAAAGTTTTGACGTTACCTGATAAAAATAGAGACGGCGTGGCTGACGAAAATGCCACCGTACTTAGCGGCCTCAATAGTCCGCATGGCTTGGCGGTGAAATGTGATGGGGAAAGTTGTAATTTGTATGTTGCGGAATCAGATAAATTATTGGTTTATGATTATGATAAAAAAACTGCTGCCGCGACCAATGGCAGAAAAATTTTAGATTTGCCCGGCGGCGGCCGGCATTTTACTCGGACGTTGCAGTTTTTGCCGAGCGATCCGCAGAAAATTTTAATTGCGGTCGGTTCGTCTTGCGATGTTTGTAATGAGAGCGACGCGCGGCGGGCAAAAATTTTGATGGCTGATGTAAAAACCGGAGCTCTGGGAACTTTTTCCTCCGGGTTGCGCAATTCTGTTTTTATGGCTCGGCATCCGGTGACCGGGGAAATTTGGGCGACAGAAATGGGACGAGATTTTTTGGGTGATAATTTACCGCCCGATGAAATTAATATAATTCACGAGGGGAAAAATTATGGTTGGCCGACCTGTTATGGTAAAAATGTTCATGACACAAATTTTGATAAAAATGTTTATATTAGAAATCCGTGCACGGAGCCATTTGAAACGGCGTCGTACATTGATATTCCGGCGCACTCGGCGCCGCTGGGTTTAGATTTTATTCCGGCAGAGAGTGGTTGGCCGGCGGATTTTCAAAATAATTTATTGGTGGCATATCATGGTTCCTGGAATAGAAGCGCGCCGACCGGATATAAAATTGCGCGTTATAGATTGGATGCCGATGGAAATTATTTGGGCGAGGAAGATTTTATTTCCGGTTGGCTCACGGCAGAGGGAGAAGTTCTTGGCCGTCCGGCGGGAATTTTATTTTTTGATGGCGCGGCTTATGTTTCCGACGATAAAGCCGGCGTGATTTATAGAATAATTTATCATCCTTAAACGGAAGGGAGGTGAATTTATGAATTGGAAAAAAATGTTGGGTTTTGGCGCTCTGCTTTGGGTGCTGATGTTTGTGATTGTTTCCATTGCTATCGGTTTTAAGATTCCCGAATCACTTTGGTTGAATATTAGTTTTGCTGTTATTTCCGGTGTGATTTCTTTTGTTTTGGCGGGTTATGCTAAACCAAAAAATTTAGGCATGGCGTTGGGCTACGGCGCTTCATGGGTTGTGGTTGGCGTGATCTTGGATGGGATTGTGACAATGCGGTTTAATTCGGAAATTTTTATGGCTTGGGAATTGTGGCTGGGCTACGGCTTGGTTCTTTTAGCGCCGCTTCTTAGAGTTAAGAAAGCGACGGCAATGACTCCGCCGCCAATGGGGCCGCAAGCGTAAATTTTTAGTCGCGACTAAAATATCCGTCTTTTTGGCGGGTATTTTTATTTGTTGCTTTTTTATTTGTGATAGAAAAAATGGTGGAAAGCTCGGAAAATCTAGTGGTTCTTTTTTATTTTATATTTTTATGGTAAACTAATTAAATAATATGATGCTTAAAGTAAAACCTTATGAACAAACAGCGGGGTGGAGTTCCTGCGGGCCAGCTTCCCTAAAAATGATTTTAGATCTTTATGGCGTAAAAGAGAGTGAAAAAAAATTGGTAAAAATTTGCCGGACCACAAAAAGCAAGGGGACGGGCCTGGAAGGATTTAAGCGAGCCGCGAAATATTTTGGTTTTAAAATTTTAGTAAAAGATTTTTCCGATTTTTCCGATATAAATTTTTATTTGAAAAAAAACATACCGGTTATTATAGATTGGTTTTCGGTGGATGGCGGCCATTATTCGGTCGCGGTTGGCCTGGCTCAAAAAAATATTTATTTAGCCGATCCCGAGTTTGGAAAAATTAAAAAAATGGAAAAGAAAATGTTTAAAAGAGTTTGGTTTGATTTTCGAGGAGGATACTTAAGAAGAAAAAAGGATTTAATTGTTAGGCGCATAATAGTAATTTATAAATAATTTAAAATTTATGGGTAAAAACACATTTATGAAGGGCGCTCTTCTTGGAGCCTTGATTGGTACGGCCGTCGCGCTTTTCACCACAAAAAAGACCGGCAAGACGCGGCAAGAAGAATTTAAAATGAAGTATCCGGAGCTCACTGCCAAAATTTTGGAAGCGGTTGGGAAGATGAAAGTGATAAGCAAAGAAAAATACGATGAGGTCGTGGAAAAAGTGGTGAAGGAGTATGGTAAAAGAAAAAATATGGCCAAAACGCAGGTTGAGGCGGTTGTGGAAGATTTGAAAACAAAATGGAGTGATGTCAAAAAACACATAAAATAATTTTTAGAAAAAATAAGTCCGGGCAAAAACTGGACTTGTTTTTTTATTTGTGATAAATTTGTTTTTGAGCGGATTGACGGATCCGTTTTTCTAAATGGGGAGGGGTAGAAAGAAGGTCGGGCGTGACAGAGTGCGAGGAAGGGCCCGAGGGGGAGGAGTCCGAGACAAACAACACGATTGAGAAGGAGTTGGCGGGGGCAATCGCCGCGGGTAGGGCGCCGCAGTTTCATGTGGTCACGTTCAAGGTAGATAACCACTGGATAGATGAGTGTAGTAGCTGGGTGAAGGTCCATCTCGTTTTGTCTCTTGACGATCAACTTGTCGAAATCGTCGACGAGAGGGTAATTAAGGATCGAGAGAAGAATGGGCATGCCTACGATGGCGAGCTTGGTTCTGTCGACGTTGTCAGATGCGCTCTGCACGAGGCGGTTCGGCGGCGCTGGCCAGAGATCGAGCAATATCTTGAAGAGGTACGCGTAGTCGGTTACTGCGCCTTCGAGTCAGAGTTCGACCGGAGCCATCATGTCCAGATTTCCTTCAAGGTATCTTGTAGTAAGGATAAGCCGCTTCGCCCCGTAACAAGCGAGGGCGTTGACACAATCGGCAAGACACGTCTTGCCCTTATTAAAACCTACCACTGGATCGCCTGGCGGCTTTTGCGGAGGCTTCGCGGAGAAGAGCGTAAGAACGGTGGCAGTAAGTGAGGAAGGTCCCGTCCCGGCTGGTTTTAAATACTGGCCGGTTTTTTTATTTAAATTTAGAGGTTTATTTCGGATAAAATAATACCCCTTGACTTTGGTGAGGGTTGACAAAATCGCTTAAATGAATTATGATTTAAACAGAAATTAGAGCTAAAAAGAGAGCTTTATTTTGAATTTTGCCGTAATCAACCTTATGAAGATTACCGACAGGACAAAATATAGAATGTTAGAAATTATTCCAGGCGCGCTCGTCTGGGTTACTTTTATTTTGGCTATTTTGCTTTCTTTTTGGAAACCGCTTTGGGTAATTTATTTCGTGATAATTTTTTGTATTTATTGGCTTTTCCGCGTGCTGTATTTCGTTTTTTACATGGCAATTTCTTGGCGGCGTTTTAAAAAAGATGTAAAGACAGATTGGTGGAAAAAAGTTCAAGAATTGCCGGATTGGCAGAATTATTATCATTTGATAATTTTGCCGACCTCCAAAGAACCACTTGAAGTTTTGCGTTGCACGTTTAAAAGTTTGATAGCTTCAAATTATTCAAAAGATAAGATGATAGTGGTTTTGTCCGGCGAAGAAAGAAATAAAGAAAATTTTTTAAAAAATGTGGAGGAAATTAAAAAGGAATTCGGTAATAATTTTTTTCGGTTGCTTACTACTGTGCATCCGGATAATTTGGTTGGAGAAATTAAGGGCAAGGGGGCAAACGCGCACTGGGCCGGTTTTCGCGCCAAAGAATTGATTGACGAACTTAAAATTTCTTATGAAAAAATTATTGTTTCTTATTTCGATAGCGATACTTGCGTGCATCCGGAATATTTTTCGTGCCTGGCATATAAATATATCACGCATCCCGGGCGGGAGCGGGCGGCCTTTCAGCCGGTGGCGCTCTACAATAATAATATCTGGGATTCAATGTCCCTGATGCGCGTCGCGGCCTTTGGCACAACTTTTTGGTTGCTAACAGAACTTGCAAAACCCGATCGGCTTTTTACTTTTTCTTCGCACAGCATCGCTTTCAAGGCGTTAGTTGATGTTGATTTTTGGCAGAAAGATATTGTCACTGATGATTCAAGAATTTTTTTACAATGTTTTATCCGTTATGGCGGGGAGTTTGAAGTTGTGCCAATGTATGTTCCGGTTTCCATGGATACGGTAATGGCCGAGACCCCCTGGAAAAGCTTGGTTAATCTTTATAAACAACAGCGGCGTTGGGCTTGGGGAGTGGAGCATTTTCCATATATGGTTTGGCATTTTTCTCGCGGGACATTGAAGACTGATAGCGGAGAAATCGCCGTGCCAAAAATTCCTTTTTGGAAAAAAATTAAATATCTTTGGAATCTGGGAGAGGGGATGTATTCTTGGGCAACCGCGCCGATCCTGATGTTTGTTTTGAGCAAATTGCCGCTTTGGGTTGGAAAAGATAAGATTGGAACAACGGCGTTTTTTCAGACCGCGCCGCTTGTCCTGCAGTGGCTCCTGACCGCCGCCATGCTTGGGATGGTTGTTTCCGCGATTTTATTTTTATTTTTACTTCCTCCGCGGCCAAAAAATCAGAGTCCGTTTAAATTTATTATCATGCTTGCCCAATGGGCGTTGCTTCCGATTTCTTTGATTTTATTTGGTTCAATCCCAGCCGTGGAAGCGCAAACAAGACTGATGCTTGGAAAATATTTAGGGTTTTGGGTGACGGAGAAGGCGAGGAAATAATAATTAACAATTGACAATTAACAGTTAACAATTAACGGTTGATTGTTGTATCGTGCGAAATGAAAGTTTCCATAAATTTAGTAACTTGGAACGGGAAAAAATATTTGCCATATTGTTTGGATTCAATTGCTAAACAAACTTTTCGCGATTTTTCCCTTTTTATTTTGGATAATGGTTCAACTGACGGCACGGTGGAATATTTAAAAAATTCTCTGCTGCCGGTTTTAGATTGCCGAGTGGAATTTAATGAAAAAAATGTCGGGTTTGCCGCCGGGCACAATCGGGCGCTTCGCGTTACGGAAAGTGAATATGTTTTAATTTTGAATCAGGACATAATTTTAGAGCCGAATTTTTTGGACGAGATTATAAAATTTTTAGATAGCCGCGCGGAGGCGGCGGCCGTGACGGGAAAACTTTTGTATTGGGATTTTGTCAATAACCAAAAAACAGACTTGATTGATTCAGTCGGGATAAAAGTTTTTAAAAATCATCGGGCGATTGAACTTGGAGCGGGGGAGATGGATTTGGAAGAAGGGGGCGCGCCGCGGGAAGTATTTGGGGTATCCGGGGCAGCGGCGGTTTATCGGCGGTCGGCTCTAAACGAAGTCGCGATTAACGGAGAATTTTTTGACGAAGATTTTTTTAGCTATAAAGAAGATTTGGATTTAGCTTATCGTCTGCGGCTCGCCGGATTTAAGGCGTGGTTGGTACCGACAGCAAAGGGTTATCATGACAGGACGGCAAGAAGCGTGGCCAAAAGTGATTCGGCCTCGGCCAGGGCGCGGAAAAACAAATCAGCCTTTGTTAATTATCATTCTTATAAAAATCATTTATTTATTTTGTTGAAAAATGTTTCCGCGGGGGTTTGGTGGCGGTACGGTTATCGGATAAAATGGTATGAATTTAAAAAATTAATTTATCTTTTGATTTTTGAAACGAGGACATTGCGCGGTCTCGGAGAATTTTTTAAAAAATTTGTTAAGATGTGGAAAAAAAGAAAGTTGATTATGAAAAATAAAAAAGTTAATATGGCGGAAATGAAAAAGTGGTTTTCTTAAATATGGATTTATCAATAATTATCTTAAATTATAAGGCGCGCGGGTTGCTAAAAGAATGTTTGAGGGGAATAAAAATGGTCCAGCCGAAATTGGATTATGAAATTATCGTGGTTGATAACGCCTCGGGCGACGGAACCTCTGCGATGATGCGGGAGAATTTTCCGGAAATTAAATTTATCGCTTCGGATAAAAATTTGGGTTATGCCAAGGGTAATAATTTGGGAATAAAAGCGGCGGGCGGGAAGTATGTGATGATTATGAATCCCGATATTATTGTTTTTCCCGGAGCGCTTGAAAAATTAGTTCAATTTTTGGATGTAAGACAGGACGTGGGAATTGTCGGACCGAAACTTTTGAATCCGGATAAATCTTTGCAATATTCTTGTTATCGTTTTCCGGATTTTTGGGAACCGGCTTATCGCCGAACGCCGCTTGGCCGATTTGACTTTGCTAAAAAGAAATTAGATCATTATCTAATGAAAGACTTTGATCATAACTCTGTCCGGGAAGTTGATTGGCTTTTGGGCGGGTGTCTTTTGATCAGGCGAAAATCTTTGGATGATGTCGGATTTTTGGATGAAAGGTATTTTGCGTATTTTGATGATGTTGATTTATGCCGGAGCATGTGGGAGAAAAAATGGAAAGTGGTTTATGATCCGGAAGTTTCCGTGGTTCATTTTCATCGCCGCGAATCGGCCGAGGGGCATTGGTCGGGCGCAATTTTTAAAAAAGTAACAAGAATTCATTTGGCGAGCTGGTTAAAATATTTTAAAAAATGGGGAAGGGAAACAAAATCAACCGGCAGATAATATAAATCATTATATAAATTTATGAAATTTAGGGGGACAAATTTTTTAGATATTATCCGGCCCGCGAGAGCGGAAAAGCGAAGAGCGGTTTTGTTTGTTAAAATTTTACTTTACGCTTTTGTCGCGGTGGTGGGCGTGAGCTTGATTTTAGTTGGAGTTTATTTTGGAACCGCCCGAAAAGTTTATAGCCTTTCAGAAAGCGGAAAACAAAATTTGGAAGCGGCGGCAAATGAAATTTCTGCGTTGAATTTGGAAAAAGCCGGCGCGTATTTGGAAGAGGCGGAAGATAATTTTAGCGCCGCGGCAAATAATTTTGGCAGATTAAAATTTTTAAGTAAAATTCCCTGGCTTGGGAATCAGTATGACGTCGCGGCGGGCCTGCTTCAGTCTGGGGTTCAAACTTCGTCGGCCTTGCGCGATCTTGTCGGCGTGGCCGAAGAAATTATCAGCGTGACGGGAGACGCGGAAGCGGTGGTCAAAGGAATCCCGGCAATTTCCGGCGAGACAAGTTTCGCGGAAATCAGTCCGGAGAAAAAACGCGAACTTTTACAAAAACTTTTTGAGTCGCCGCCGCGCCTTACCGGAGCGAAAGCAAAAATAGATTTGGCGCTGCTTGCCCTGGATCAGATTGATGAGAGGGAAGTCGCCGGGCAGCTTTTGAAAGTTTTAGCGCCGGTCCGAGAAGCGTTATTAAAAATTCAAGGAGTGCTTGCCAAAGCGATTCCCGCCGCGGAAATTTTGCCAAAGATTGCCGGTTATCCTACGGAAAAAACTTATCTTTTTCTTTTACAAAACAGTGATGAACTCCGGCCGACCGGCGGATTTATCGGCACCTACGGAATTGTAAAAGTGAAAGACGGAAATGTGGAAACATTTGATACTGATAATGTTTATGCCTTGGATGGCGCGGCGGAAAGATATCTTAGGGTTAGCCCTCCGGCGCCGATTGGAAAATATTTAAGAGTTGGCGCTTGGTTTTTGCGGGATTCCAACTGGTCTCCAGATTTTCCGACCGCGGCGGCGCAAGCCCAATGGTTTTATCGGGCAGAGGGCGGGCGCGAGAAGAAAATTGACGCAGTGATCGCGGTTACGCCGACGTTTATGGAAAATATTTTACGCCAAATCGGGAACATTGAATTTAACGGAGAAATTTTTACGCCGGAAAATTTAATGGAAGTTTTGCAATACAAAGTGGAAAAAGAATATTATGAAAAAGGAATTCCGGAGGTCAAAAGAAAAGATATTGTTGGAGATTTGGGAGAGAAAATTTTTGAAAAACTTTCCAATCTTCCGTCATCGCGCTGGTCGGGGATTTTTAATGTAGCTGATCAGGCCTTAACCGAGCGGCACTTGCTTTTTTGGAGTGAAGATCAAGAATTGCAGTCAATTATTGTCCGCGAAGGATGGAGCGGAAAAGTTTTGGAATCGGACGGAGATTATTTGATGGCAGTTGACGCGAATTTGGCAGCGCTCAAAACCGACGGAGTGATGGATAGAAAAATAAATTATTCTTTATCAAAAGATTCGTCGGGAAATTTACGCGCCAAAGTGGAAATTATTTATAAAAATAACGGAACTTTCACTTGGAAGACTACGCGCTACCGAACTTACACCAGAATTTATGTTCCGGACGGCAGCGTTTTAATCGGCGGCAGCGGCATGACGGAAAATGATAAGATTTATGATCCGGCGCGGCGGCTTGGGAAAATTGATATTGGGAAAGAAGCGGGAAAAACTTATTTCGGCGCCTTCATCTCCATTGAGCCGGGGAGGGAGGGGACGCTAAGTTTTGAGTATACTCTGCCAGAAAAAATTAAAAACCAAATTGATCAAGGGTTGTATAAATTGTTGGTTCAAAAACAGTCTGGCACAATTGCTCACCCCTTGACTTTAAACCTTAATTTTGGTAAAAATATTAAACAGGCCGTACCCGCGGAAGAGCAAAAAGAATGGGGAGATGGCGCATATAAATTGCGAACCGACTTGAGAGTGGACAAAGAGATCGTGGTTAGGTTTTAAATAAAATTATGTTGAGAAAAAAGATAGGAATTGATCTTGGGACAACAAACGTTTTGGTGCATGTTCCCAAAAGAGGCATTATAATCAATGAGCCGTCAGTGGTTGCGCTCTCTGTTTCTGATAGAAAAATTTTGGCGGTTGGACACGAAGCCAAAGAAATGCTCGGTCGTACTCCGGAAACAATCGTAGCGCGCCGACCGCTAAAAGACGGCGTCATTGCCGATTACAAAACGACAGAAACAATGCTTAGATATTTTATCAATAAAGCCCTGGGGGGGGTGCGGCTTTTCCGTCCGGAAGTAATGGTCGCCGTGCCAGCCGGGATAACTTCAACGGAAAAAAGAGCGGTGATTGACGCGACAATTACGGCCGGAGCCAAGGCGGCTTATGTTATCAAAGAACCGGTCGTGGCGGCGATTGGCGCCAACATTCCGATTGGCAGCGCTTCGGGCCACATGATTATTGATATCGGCGGCGGGACGGCGGAAATGGCTGTTATTTCTTTGGGTGGAATTGTTTCTTCCGCGTCAGTTAGAATCGGCGGAAATAAATTGGATATGGCTATCACGGAATTTATCCGCAGAAAATATGGTTTGGCGATTGGCGAGAGAACGGCCGAACAAATTAAAATAGAAATTGGTTCAGCGATGTATCTCGAAGATAAATTAAGAATGGAAGTTCGCGGGCGCGATATGATTACGGGTTTACCCCGGACAATTATTGTCACCTCCGACGATGTCACCGACGCCGTGGCCAATGAACTCGAAGGAATTGTTGCCGCGATTAAAGAAGTTTTATACAATACTCCCCCGGAACTTTCGGCTGACGTGATTGATAAAGGAATTGTTCTTTCGGGCGGGACTTCGTTACTTAGAAATCTTGATCAACTGGTTTCCGGAGCGACAGGCATTCCGGCTTATGTGGCGAATGATCCGTTGCTTTGTGTGGCAAAAGGCACAGGCATCGCGCTTGAGAATCTTGAATCTTACAAAAAGAGTATTTTAGCGACAAAATAAATATCGCCCATGACCATCGGCATCGACGCTTCGCGCGCCAACAAAATCGAAAAAACCGGAACTGAGTGGTATTCATATCACTTGATTCAAGAGTTAAAAAAAATTACTGATCGAAAAGATCAGTTTCTTTTGTATTCGCGAGAGAAATTGCGGGACGATCTGGGCGAACTGCCGCAAAATTGGCAGAGCCGCGTTTTAAATTGGCGCCCAAAAAAGTTGTGGACGCAACTTAGATTATCTTGGGAAATGTGGCAGAGGCCGCCGGAAGCGCTTTTTGTTCCGGCCCACACCTTGCCCCTAATTCATCCAAAAAAAGTCGTGACAACTTGCCATGATGTAGCCTTTTTGCGCTTGCCAAAAGCTTATGATTGGCCGGCCCGTCAATATCATAAATTTGCCGTGAAATTTGCCCTTCGCCACGCGGCGAAAATTATTGCCGTTTCCGAGTTTACAAAAAACGAATTAATTAATTTTTTTAAAATTTCCCCAGAACGAATCGCAGTTGTGCCAAACGGCTATGACAGCGAACGATATAAAATAATTGAGGATAGGGGAGCGGTGGAAAAAGTTTTAGAAAAATATAAAATTACCGAGCCGTATCTTTTTTACGCCGGCCGGATGGAGGAAAAGAAAAATACGGCAAGTTTAATTCAGGCATTTAAAATTTTTAAAAAAAACTATCAGCAACCGTTAAAATTAGTTTTGGTTGGCCATCAGGGTTTCGGGTTTCAAAAAGTTGCCAAAGCTATCACGGATAATAATTTACAAAATGACGTGATAATGCCGGGCTGGGTGGGGAAGCAGGATTTGCCATATTTGATGAACGGTGCGACAGCTTTTGTTTTTCCATCCCTTTACGAGGGTTTTGGTATTCCAATCCTAGAAGCGATGGCTTGCGGCACGCCGGTTGTCGCCTCGGGAATTCCGGCGCTTCGCGAAGTGGCGGGTGAGGCGGCGTATTTTTTTGATCCTTATGAACCGGAAAATATTGCCGAAGGAATTAACCGGGTTTTGACTGATGAGGCTCTTCGTGAAAATTTAAAAATCCGCGGACTGGAACGAGCGAAGAATTTTAGTTGGGAAAGATGCGCGAGAGAGACTTGGAAGGTGTTGGAGGGATTAAGGTAGAAACCTCGCTTCAATTTTGCAAATTAGTTCGCAGCGAAGCGCTTCGCCGGCAAAGGGATGTGCCTATTCGGCACGCGCGCTTCGCAAAAAGATTGCCACATTAAGTGGTGATTTTTTATTTTCACAATTCTACCATAGCAAAATTGGTACGGGGTTATTAACTGCCAACGAAATTTTAAAAAAATTTCGGGCCAGTTAATAAAAAGAGAGGCCTGTCCGCGAGTAGGATTTAGAGTCCTATACGCAGGCAGGCCTCGGGGGTGGGAAGTATCGCAGATTTCGGGTTGGTTAGTAGAGGTCGTCGGCCGGATCCTCGTACTGTCCGCCGGTGTGGAGCAGCCGAATGTGGTCGTCGTCGCTGGCCCAGGCGATCGCGCGATCGCGATCCTGGACCTGGCGCCAGACTCCGTCGGGGTCCCTGACGAGGTCGGCAGGATCGTCCTCGCCGCCATCGCCGCGCTGATCGGGCGAAAGCAGTTCGCGCAGTTCCTCGGGCAGTCTGCCGTTGTTGAAGTCGCATTCCGTGAAACGCCGGCAAGCCATTATCTACTTCTCCTTCCCAACTCCGCTCCCGTGAGCGAAGTGACAGCCTCCTCCTGATAGCCATCCAGTTGTTCAGATATTTACCCCTCACCTTAATCCTCTCCCCGAAGGGGCGAGGAAAAAAATGGGGTTTTCCGACCAACTGGATAATTGTCAGGATTTTCCGCCTCTGGCGGAATTTTTTAAAAAAGTAGGGGCAGAAGAGTTGTTACGCTCCTCCGCCCCATCGTGTTTAATGCGCGCCCCGCGCTGCGGTTCTGTACCGATGCATCAGGGGTCTCCTCCCTCGCCGTGGTTGCGGGTGTCTGCCGCCTCCTTGTGCGGTCCAGTACACCCTGGTTAGTGGCTTTCGGCGGCTACCAGCCGCGGTGGTGCGAAACTTCGCCCATCGCCGTAATCGGTAAGCTGCCTTGGCCCTTGCATGCCTCTTCGCGCCGATCCTATCGGCGCCGTCCAGTTGGGGGCCTCCTGTCGCACCAATTGGTTTGACAGTACTCCGGTCCTTGGCCGGTTTTAGGCTGTGACCAGACTCCCCACGTTCGGTGCCTTTACTTTATCATATTTTAATAATTTTGTCAAGACTAGCTGACATAATATTAAGGAAAGCCCTAAATTTGAAGGGCTTTTCTTAATTATTTAATTATGTTATGATAGGTGAATAATTAGTAAAAATTATTAATATTTATGTTGGAAAAAGAATTACAAAAATTAGGCCTATCGGATAAAGAGGCCAAGGTTTATTTATCTTCAATGGAACTCGGCCCTTCGGCGGTTCAGGAAATTTCAAAAAAAGCGGGAGTTAACCGTGCCACGACTTATGTGATGATTGAATCATTAATCGGCCGAGGTTTGATGAGCTCGTTTGAAAAGGGAAAGAAAAGATTTTTTACCGCCGAGTCGCCCTTGCGGCTTTTGGCTTTGCTCCGAAAAGAA
This sequence comes from uncultured Gammaproteobacteria bacterium, assembly GCA_965231095.1. GTDB lineage: Bacteria > Patescibacteriota > Patescibacteriia > XYB2-FULL-38-15 > XYB2-FULL-38-15 > JAHIRI01. The sequence goes on along the minus strand of OZ246416.1, from coordinate 431,960 downwards.
GAAGCAGAAATTAAAGATAAAATGAGAAATTTGGAAGAAATAATTCCTCACATGAACACGCTTTTGGCTAACACGGAAGAGAGGCCGAGGGTGAGATTTTATGAAGGGAAAGAGGGACTTAAAGCAGTTCAGGAAGATTTTTTAAGGACGCACGATAAAAAGATTGAAACAATTTATTCGGCCGATTTTGTTCGCGAAGTTTTTACTGACGAAGAGAGAGAAAATTATGTAGCCAAAAGAATGGCAAAAGGAATTAAAGTTAGGGCGATTTATACGTATGAAAAAGGTGAATTGGTTAGTAAAACGGCTACAAGATGCAAAATTCCGAGTTCAAAATTTCCTCTTTCTTGCGAGATGACAATGTATGGCAATAAGGTGGCGATTGCTTCGCTCAAGGGAAAATTGTTTGGGATTATTGTTGAAAGTAAAGAGTTCGCCGATACCATGAGATCGTTTTTTGAATTATCATGGGAAGCGGCGGAAAAATATAAAGAAAAGGAAAAAGAGTAAAAAAAACAGCCCAATCATTTTGGCGTTTACCTTTGTCCTTGTCAGGATTTCGGCAATCGCCGCAATTCTCGGGCTGAATCGCCTGAGAAGAAAAACGGGTGTTGCTCTTCACAAGCGTTGATGGTTCAACCGCAGTCGCCCATGGGAATTTCTCCTCCACGAGGATCGTCTAAAAGCAGCAAGCCAAGGCCCAAAAGCCAGAAAGCTAAAGCCGCGAAAAGGCGAAGTTTGGTCTCGTGACCTCTCTGTTTGCCCTCCTTTCTTAGCGGCGTAAAGCTCATCGGCTAGTTCAAGTGGGAGATCAAGTAGTTTAGGGGATTGTGGGCCTAAAGTCACCGCTTCAGAAATCCTCGAGACTTGGGGCGGGGGCATCCCGCCCACTGATGACTTTAATTTAACATAGCAGTAGATTTTTGTCAAGTATTTCTGACAAAATAATATTTAGCCAGATGTTTTCTCACATTATCGGCCATAAAAATATCACGAGTTTTCTGGAAAAAAGTTTGAAAAATGGGGAAATTTCTCATGCTTATTTGTTTTATGGACCCGCGTGTTTAGGTAAAAAAACCGTGGCCGAGAAGTTTTCTGAATCTATTCTTGGCCGGCCGATTTTAAATCATCCAGATGTTTATTTGGTCGGCCGCGAGCGAAAAGAAAAAGAAGAAAAAATGGCTAAAAATATCAGCATTGAACAGGTTAGAGAGTTAGAGCGGAAATTATCTTTAACCTCCTTTTTAAATTCATATAAAATTGGTATTATAGAAGAGGCGGAGACCTTGAGCGCCGAGGCGGCAAACAGTTTGTTGAAAACCCTAGAAGAGCCGACGGCTAAGACCGTAATCATTCTTCTTTCTACGAGCGTGTCGGCCTTGCCCGCGACAATTGTTTCCCGTTGCCAGACTTTGAAATTTTTACCGGTGGCAAAAGAGGTAATTTACGATCGGCTAATTGAACTCGGGGCGAGCCGCGATGAGGCCAGAGATTTGGCGGGAATTTCTTGGGGAAAACCGGGAGTCGCGTTTGATTTTTGGCAAAATAAAAATGAGGAAGGCAAAGATTCGGCTGTGGCGGAATATGAAGAGGGGGTGCAGGATATTTTGGATTTAATGAGGGCGGAGACAATGCATGGGAGAATGAAAGTTTTTGATGAAGTTTTGGGAAAAGATTCCGTGACGGAAGATTTGGTTGGTTCCTTAAATCAGATTTTAGCGCTTTGGAATTCAATTTTGCGCGACGCGGTTTTATTGCGGCACGGATGCCCGGAGCTTGTGGCTAACGCAAAATTTTCCGAAGAGATAAAAAAAGTTTCCGGGAAATTCGGCGCGGATTTTTTTCCGCGGATGCACCATGAAATCCGTTTGGCGGGAAAATATGTTGGAGAAAATTTAAATCCGCGTTTGGTTTTAGAAAATTTAATGCTTTCTTTTTAAATAATTTTTTAAATTATGAAAAAAATCTATTTTGTTTTTTTGCTTTTGGCCGGTTTGGTTTTGACGGGCGCGGGCTGCATTAGTTTTTCGGGCGGTGACGCGAGCGGAACGGACGGGGGAATTTTCAAATCAGTTGATAAGGCGGAAAATTGGGGACAAAAAGTCGCGGTGGCGGCGGTAAAACCCGGAAGTCTTGCCAACGTGAACGTTGTGTCTTTGGTCTTTGATCCACAAGATTCAAAAACAATGTATTTGGCGACGGCGGAAAATGGTTTATTTTATACGACCGACGGCGCGGAATCTTGGTTTATTGCAGGGTCGCTTTCGGGCGGGAGAATTAATGCCGTGGCGCCGGACGCGAAAGATAAATGCAATGTTTATGCCGCGGCGGGAAATAAAATTTTTAAAACTTCAGACTGCACGAGAAGTTGGCAAAATATTTATGTTGACACGCGCGCCGACCAGGCCGTGACCGCGCTTGTCGCGGATTCTTATACCCCAAGCATAATTTACGCCGGGCTTTCGGGTGGCGATCTTTTGAAATCAACTGATGCCGGAGCGAGCTGGACGGTTGTGAAACGTTTTGAAAATCAGGTCGCGAAAATTTTGGTGAATTTTTACGACACAAGAGTTTTGTATGTTGGAACTTTGGGACGAGGCGTTTGGAAATCAACTGACGGCGGAGGGAATTGGACGGATTTGAGTGAAAAATTAGATCAGTTTGACGGAGCGCGGGATTTTAAGAATTTGATTTTTGATTTTTCAAAACACGACGCGCTGATTTTGGCTTCGCGATATGGATTATTAAAAACAACCGACGGCGGAGCGAACTGGACAGCGATAAATTTATTGACCCCGCCGACTAGCGTAGATATTTTTTCGCTGGCGGCCAATCCGCAAAACGGAAATGAAATTTATTACGGGACCACTTCCACGCTTTACAAAACTTCCGACGGCGGAGCGCGCTGGGTGACAAAAAAATTGCCGACAACCCGCGCCGCGACATACCTCTTGGTTGATCCGGGGAATGGAAGTATTGTTTATCTTGGCACGACAAGATTTCAGAAATAATTTATAAATTAAAATAATTTTATGGCAGAAAAATTTGAAGGTGAGGGGGAGCCAACGCTGGAAGAAATAGAGGACAGAAAGCGGAAGGAATTTTTCGCGGCCGAAGAGGAGGAATACCAAGTGGCAAAAGAACAAAATGCAGGGCTTGATGAGCTTAAGGCGCAAATTAAGGATGAAGGAGAGCTCAGAAGAATTGTTGAGGAAAGAGGGTATGTTGAAAAAATTGTAGCGGTAATGGAAAAGAAGGCGAGGGCTTTTGAGGCGTGGCAAAAAGCTATGGCGGAAACCAAAGCAGCGCTTGAAAGAGCGATGAATTATCACTAAAATTTAGAATTCAAAAATATGAATAAATTTTTAGAAACACATAAAGAAGACTTTGCAAAAGCAGTGGATCATTTGAAGGGTGAGTTGTCCTCACTTCGGACCGGGCGGGCGAACGCGTCGCTTGTGGAAGATATTTTAGTTGAAGCCTACGGCGTTAAAACTCCGATTCGCGGTTTGGCGAATATTACCGTTCCTGATCCAAAAACTTTGGCGATTGAACCTTGGGATAAAAGCGTGATTAAGGATATGGAAAAAGCGATTCAGATGGCGAATATTGGAATTAATCCGGTAAATGAAGGAACAAAAATTCGGCTTTCTATGCCGCAGATGACCGAAGAAAATCGGAAAGAAATGATAAAAATTTTGGGACAAAAATTGGAGCAGGCGAGAATAAGTTTACGAAATGTCCGCGAGGCGGTGAAAGACGAGATTAATGGGGCGGAAAAAGATAAAGAAATTGGGGAAGATGAGAAATTTAGATTTCAAGAAGAATTGGAAGAGTTTGTTAAGGAAAAAAATGAGGAAGTAAAAGTGATTGGGGAGAAAAAGGAGAAAGAGTTGATGACGATATAATTGGTAATTGAGTAACTGGTAATTAGTAAATAGTAATTGGAATATGAAAAAGGAAAATAATAGTGAGTTGATGGATAAAATCGTTTCGCTTTGCAAGCGTCGTGGTTTTATTTTTCCCGGTTCGGAAATTTATGGCGGCATGGCAAATTCCTGGGATTACGGGCCGCTCGGAGTGGAATTGAAAAATAATATTAAACAGGCGTGGTGGAAAAAATTTGTTCATTCGCGGACAGATATGGTTGGGATTGACGCGGCGTTGATTATGAACCCAAAAGTTTGGGAAGCGTCGGGACATTTGAAAAATTTTACCGATCCGCTTGTGGAATGTAAAAAATGCCACGAGAGATTTCGCGCGGATAAAATTAGCGGCGACAAATGCCCGGCTTGTGGCGGAGAACTGACCACGGCGAAACAATTTAATTTAATGTTTAAAACTTTTATCGGGCCGGCCGAGGAATCGGCGAATGTCGCGTATTTTCGTCCGGAGACGGCGCAGGCGATGTTTGTGGATTTTAAACAAGTCGCGGAAACTTCCAGAAAAAGAATTCCTTTTGGCATTGCTCAAGTCGGTAAAGCATTTCGGAACGAAATCACGCCGGGAAATTTTATTTTTAGAACGCGTGAGTTTGAACAAATGGAAATAGAATATTTTATCCGCGAAAAAGATTGGGAAAAAATTTTTGAATATTGGCACGAGGAAATGTATGAATGGATGAAGATGCTGGGCTTAGAGAAAAAGCATCTGCACGACTTGGAAGTTCCGGAAAAAGAACGAGCGCATTATTCCAAACGGACGATTGATATTGAATATGATTTTCCTTTTGGCACGGATGAACTTTACGGCTTGGCTTACCGCACGGATTTTGATTTAGGAAATCACGCGAAGGCAAGCGGGCAGAGTTTGGAATATTTGGATCCGGAAACGCAAGAAAAATTTATTCCGCACGTGATTGAGCCGACTTTTGGCGTGGACCGGTCAGTGCTCGCGGTTTTATGTGAATCGTATTTTGAAGAAGAAGCGCCGACTTCGGAAGAAGGAAAAACCGAGCCGCGAGTGGTTTTGAAATTTCCGAAATGGCTCGCGCCGGTTAAAGTCGCCATTTTGCCGCTTTCCAAAAAAGAAGAGTTGGCAAAAGTCGCGCGGCCGCTTTACGAAGATTTGGTTAAGAATTTTATTTGTGAGTACGACGAAACACAATCAATCGGCAAACGCTATCGCCGCCAAGATGAAATTGGCACGCCATATTGCGTCACAGTTGATTTTGAAACTTTGGAAGATAAAGCCGTGACCGTCCGCGACCGCGATACAATGAAACAGGAAAGAATTAAAATCGAAGAATTAATTAATTATTTAAAATTAAAATTGGGGGAGTAAAATTATGCCGATAAATAATCCAGCGGGAGAAGAGCACAGAGAGCAGCTAAAAATGTATGCTGAAGATTTACAGCGGGAACATTCTGAACTTGTCGCTGAGTTGAACAGAGTTTTTGGCTCAGGTAATTTTAGAGTGGATCAAGAGGGAAATGTTTTTTGCAGAGAAAGTGATTTGGAATTGGGAGAAGCGAAAACAAAAATAAAAGCGGAGGCAGAAAAGAAATTACATGATGTTATTGAAAAGATGAACGAAATAAGAAAATCGGACCCAGACGCTTGGAGAGAGACAATTCATTAGAATTAAAAATATTTGTAGATTTGAGTTTCATTTGCGGATTTGAATTAATTTTTTATGTTTCAAAAAAAAGTATTAAAAAACGGGTTGCGGTTTTTGACCTCGCCAATTTCCGGAACGGAAGCGGCGACGATTTTGGTTTTATGTAAAGTCGGATCGCGATGTGAAACCCGAGAGCAAAACGGCGTTTCGCATTTTATTGAGCACATGATGTTTAAGGGAACGAAAAGGCGTCCGGAGACGATTGATATTTCTCGCGACCTGGATAGCGTGGGCGCGGAATACAATGCGTTTACTTCGCGCGACAATACCGGATATTATATAAAAATTGAGCAGGATAAAATTGAGCTGGCGCTGGACATGCTTTCTGACATGCTTTGGAATTCTAAATTTGATGAAAAAGAAATTGGGCGCGAGTCGGGAGTGATATCCGAGGAAATCAGAATGTATGAAGATAATCCAATAATGTTTATTGAGGATCTTCTTGAAGAGACAATGTTTGGCGACCATCCGCTCGGGCGAAAAATCAGCGGCGATGTGGCGACCGTAAAAAGTTTTGACAGAAAAATGATGTTGGAATATCGCGATAAATTTTATCAGCCGAATAATACCGTTTTGGCGCTGGCGGGAAAATTTGATGAAAAGGCTGTGGCGCTCGCGGAAAAATATTTCGGCGGCGGGGGAGTAAAAGTGAAACCGGGTTTTAAAAAATTTAATTTTGGGACGGCGGGCAAGCCAAAATTAAAAGTTCAATTCAAAGAAACCGAGCAGGCGCAATTGGCCATTGGTTTTCAAGGATATTCATATTTTGATCCAGGACATTACGCCCTCCAAATTTTGAGTATAATTTTGGGCGGCTACATGAGTTCGCGGCTTTTTATTAACATTCGGGAGAAGCGCGGTCTTTGTTATTTTATAAAATCATACGCCAACGCTTACGAAGATACAGGAAATTTAGTAGTTCAATCCGGGCTTGATAAAACAAGAATTGCCTCGGCCATCGGCGCGATTTTTGAAGAGCTGGATAAAGTTGTAAAAAATGGCGTGACCGCGGAAGAACTGGAGAGAGCAAAAGAATGCGTAAAGGGCAGGTTGGTTTTGGCGCTTGAAGATTCAAGCCAGGTGGCTGATTGGTACGCCAAGCAAGAACTTCTAATCGGAGAAATTTTGACGCCGGAAGAAAAATTAAAAAAGGTTTTTGCCGTGACAGCCGGCGATATTAAAAAAGTCGCGAAGGACGTAATCCAAAAAAATAAAATGAGTGTGGCCTTGATCGGGCCGTTCCGCGACGAAGCGCCATTCGCGAAGTTTTTGAAAATGTAATTTTATGAAAAAAAAGATTTTCGTGGCCAATTGGAAAATGAACCTGACCGTGGCGGAGACGGAAGATCTCACGGAAAAATTGAGTCAAGGGTTGCGAATTTTTGTTAATGAAAAAACAGAAATAATTTTGTGTCCGGCTTTTACGGCGCTGGATAATCTTTCGGCTATTTTAAAAAAAGAAAATCCGGCGAATTTAAAAATTGGGGCGCAGGATGTTTTTTGGGAAGAGCGAGGCGCGTTTACCGGAGAGGTTTCCGCGAAAATGCTAAAGGAAGTTGATTGCCGCTATGTGATTGTCGGCCATTCCGAGCGCCGGAAAAATTTAGGAGAGACGGATGAAATGGTAAATAAAAAAGTAAAGATTTTATTGGCAAATGGTCTTGTGCCGATTGTCTGCGTTGGAGAAACTTTTGAAGAAAGACAAAAGGGGCTTCGCGACGTAGTTGTCGCGCGCGAAGTTTTGGCGGCGCTTCGCGAGATTGAAATTTTTGGAAATAAAAAAGTTATTGTTGCTTACGAACCCGTTTGGGTAATTGGTACCGGACAGGCGGTAGAACCGGAAGACGCGGAACATTCCCACCGGATGATACGGGAAACATTGCTTGAAAATTTTTCGCCGGACATTGTGGAAAAACATTTTCAAATTATTTATGGCGGGAGCGTTGACAGTAAAAATATTGCCGATTTTGTGGAGAGGGAAAACGTTGACGGAGTTTTGGTTGGCGGCGCATCGCTAAAGTTTGAAGAATTTGTTAAAATGATAAAAGAGATAGCGTAATTTTTATGCCACTTGTCCACATCAAAAATTTATTGGAAGATGCGAGCCGCGAAAAATTTGCCCTTGGCGCTTTTAATACGCAAAATTTGGAAACGACTCTGGCAATCATGCGAGCGGCGGAAAAAAATCGGGCGCCGCTTGTGATTCAGATAAGCGAGGCGACAATTGATTATGCCGGGCTGGAAACGATCGCGGAAATTGTTAAAATCACGGCGAAAAAAGAATTGAAAAAGGGGAAAGTGGCGTTGCATCTTGATCATGGAAAAAGATTTGAATCAATTGCCGGTTGCATCAGGGCAGGATTTTCTTCAATCATGATGGATGCGTCGCATTTGCCGTTCCGCGAAAATATTGCGGCGACGCGTCGGGCGGTTCAATACGCGCATAAACATGGCGTCGCAGCACAAGGAGAATTGGGGCGACTCGCGGGAGTGGAAGATGTTGTTCGCGTCGCGGGGCACGAAGCTTTTATGACACATCCGGACGAGGCGGCGGAATTTGTAAGAAAAACCGGGGTTGATATGCTCGCGGTTTCCATCGGTAATGTCCATGGGATTATGAAAATAAGAAAGGGCGTGCCCAGGCTTGATTTGGAGCGCTTGAAAGAAATCGGAAAAAAGGTTAGAGTTCCCTTAGTTCTGCACGGCGCTTCGGGCATTCCGGAAGAAGAAATTAAAAAAGCGATAAAGCTCGGCATCAGAATAATTAATATTGATACGGAAATCAGATTGGCTTTTACGGATTCGCTTCGAGCGACGCTTGCGGGCGATAAAAATATTTTTGATCCGAGAAAAGTTTTGGCGCCGGCGATGGAGGAAGTGGAAAAAGTGGTGCGGCAAAAAACCAAAATGTTTGGCGCCGTCGGCAAGGCGTAAAACTAAAAATTTTTATTTATGTCTCCTTACAATATTATTCCCTTGGGTATCATCATACTTTCGTTAGCTGGAATTATTTTTATTATTATAAAAAAATTTCCAGTTTTAGCGTCGATCAATGTAGAATCAATAAAGAGCGAGCAGGAGGCGGTCAAAAAAGAAAAAATTATTGCGGAGAGACTTAGTCGAAAAATTTCCGGCGCGGGAAAATTTTTGTACGCGGCGCTTCTGCCAATCGGCCGGGCGGCTAAAGAATTATTTTCAAAAGTTTATGTTAGAGTTTTGGATTGGGAAAAAAAATACGGCAAGAAGCGGGAGAAGCCGGCTGCTCCCCCCAACGCCAGAGAACAAATAAAAACTCTTTTTTTTGAAGTAGAGGAATGTTCTCGGACAGGCAAAGCCGAGGAAGTGGAAAAAAAATGTATTAACATTATCGCCCTTGACCATAAAAATATAGAGGCGTATAAAAAATTGGGAGAGGTTTATCTTGAACAGAAAAATTACGAGAACGCTTATGAAACTTTCAAACATATTTTGAAATTAAATCCAGATGATATAGAGACACTTCTTGATTTGGGCACACTGCATAAGGAGCGAGGAGAGAATGAGGAAGCGCTTGTCAATTTTCGTCGCGCGGCGGAAATTGAGCCGACTAGTCCTCGAAACCTTGATTTTTTAATTGATATAAGTATAATAGTAAAGAATAAAGATTTGGCCTGGGAGTCTTTCGCGAAATTGAGGGAAGTCAATCCTGAAAATCAAAAATTAGCCGAACTTGAAGAAAGGATCAGAAGAATTTAGGATAGTTCGTAAAATTGAAGATTGTGGGTAGGATTTTTTATTTTTTGCCGTTGTAGCTCAGTTGGTAGAGCATCTCCATGGTAAGGAGAAGGTCGCCGGTTCAATTCCGGCCAACGGCTCCATTCTTTTACAACGGGGGTCCCCAAACAAAGTTTGGGGAAACGCAGGGCGCGAGCGTAGGGCAAGTCCCGGCCAGTTGGACGGGACGCAGCCGAAAGCTCGCAAGCCCGAGTATGGGCAGGTACCGAAGTAGTCAAACGGGGCAGACTGTAAATCTGCTGGCTCACGCCTTCCAAGGTGCAAATCCTTGCCTGCCCATTTAGTTTATAAGTCACCTCCGTTTGCCGATGTAGCTCAGCTGGCAGAGCAACGGTTTTGTAAACCGTAGGTCGTCGGTTCGAACCCGACCATCGGCTCCATGAAAATTTTTTAATAAAAAATTATTATATGTCACAAGAAAATCTAATCAAAATGGAGTGCACGGTCTGTAAACACGTCAATTATTTTTCTCATAAAAATAAAAAGACATTGAAAAACAGACTGGAAATGAAAAAGCATTGCAAGTGGTGCAAGAAACATACTGCGCACAAAGAAACAAAATAGCGGATGTCCGCGAATTTTATACATTAATCACGAATTTACAAATTCGGTTATTTGTATATCCGCAAAATAAAGATCAAATTTTTTACGGGGGTGTAGTTCAGTGGTAGAACACTGGTCTCCAAAACCAGGGATGAGGGTCCGATTCCTTCCGCCCCCGCTTGACCAAAGTTACCGTCCGTGACGGTGATTTTGGCCAATGAGCGCGGAGTTAGAGAGGACGCTCGCACCGTAAGTCCGTTGCGGCGGTTCCCGCACCGAGGAGCCTCCGATTCCTTCCACTTTTGGGGGGGCGTAAATATTTTGCGGCATATTAAATCGGCTAAAGGTCGATTTTTGATTTTGGCCTTGACAGAGTTTCTTTTCCGTGTTATACTAAATAATCTTAAGTAATGTCGCGGCTAATTTTAACTTCGCGACGACTCGAACTCTTTTGTGTCATGCATTAAATTATGTGGCCCCTACTAGAGAAATCGGGTCACTAATTTTTTTTATGATAACAAAAACACAAACGGCTGTTCGCTTTAGCGATCTTGGCCTCTCGGTAAAAATGCTTTCCATCTTGGAACGGCAAAATTTTTCCGTGCCAACTCCTATTCAACATAAATGTATTCCTTTGGCCCTGGAAGGCCGGGATATTGTGGGTATTGCCCAAACCGGCACGGGCAAGACTCTGGCTTTTGGTTTGCCGATGATTGAACGGTTGGCGAGGTATCGCGGCCAGGCTTTGATTTTAATGCCGACCAGAGAACTTGCTCTTCAAGTTGATGAAGTTTTGCAAAAAATCGGCCGGCAGATTGGCCTTAAAACCGCGGTGGTAATCGGCGGGGCGTCTTCCTACCAGCAATTGCAGATGTTGCGCAAGAGACCGCACGTTGTGGTTTCCACTCCGGGCCGATTGATTGATCATCTTCAGCAAAAAAATTATTCGTTGCGGGATATAAAAATTATTATTTTGGACGAAGCCGACAGAATGCTTGATATTGGTTTCGCGCCTCAGCTCAAACAAATTTTGTCTATGGCGCCGACCGAACGGCAGACGATGCTTTTTTCCGCGACCATGCCGGGAGCAATAGCCCAGATCGCCGCGGGGCACATGAAAACGCCTTTGCGAATTGAAGTGGCGCCATCCGGTACGCCGGCGGAAAATATTGATCAAAAAATATTTATCACGAGCAAAGAACAAAAAATGCAATTGCTTGATAAAGTGTTGACTGATAATTCCGGAACGGCGTTGGTTTTTGCGCGCACAAAATTTGGCGCTAAAAAAATTACGGCAAATTTAAATGCCATGAAATATCGCGCGGCGGAGATTCATTCCAACCGCTCGCTTGCCCAACGTAAAGAAGCGCTCGCCGGATTTAAAACCGGGAAATACCGCGTGCTGGTCGCCACCGATATCGCCGCCCGAGGCATTGATGTAAATGATATCGCCATGGTTATTAATTTTGATTTGCCCGATAATCCGGAAGATTATGTGCACCGCATCGGCCGCACCGGCCGAGCGGGAAATTCCGGCCAGGCAATATCTTTTGCCTCTCCGGCGGAAACATATGACATCCGGCAGATTGAGCGATTGATCAGACGAGCGATTCCGGTCGTTGGTTTGCCGATTTTGCCGTCACGCCGAGTTGGTTTGGAAGCAACCGACCGGGGCCAGAACCGCGGCTATGGCGGCCATGCTCGGGGCGGAAATCATAATTTCCAGAAACGAAGCGGCGGTTTTAAACAAGGAGGCGCTTCGAAACGGAAATACGGCAACCGCTATTAACTTGACTTTTTTCTAGGCTTAGGGTATACTAATAATAGAAAAATTAAGTAGAAACATCGTCGAATTTCTACAAAAAATTTATATTTATCGTTTCGTTACTATGAATGGTACAATCAAAACTTTAGTGGTGGAAAAGAACTTCGGTTTTATCACCCCAGAAGATGGATCAAAGGATGTCTTCTTCCATGCCACTAGCCTTCAGGGCGCTGAATTCGGACAATTGAAATCTGGTGATGCTGTGACATTTGATGTCGAGCAGTCAGAAAAAGGTCCGAGAGCCGTGAATGTTGTCAAAGCGTAAAATCTTTGAAAAAACAGAGCTGCTAAACCGGCTCTGTTTTTTTATGTTTTTGTCAGTTGTTTTCTTGATATTTATGGAGGTTTTTGTTATACTGATAAAAGCAAGGAGGGAGAGAATTTAAAAATTAACCGAACTATTTTTATGAAAAAAACATGGATAGTTGCCGTGGTCATTGCCTCGCTCGTGTTCCAAGTTGGTTTGGCGAGCGCCCTGACTTCCGGTGAGGCGAAACAAGATTGGCTTTCGGCTATGCAGGCGAGAATCAGCGCCGACGCGACGTACAAACAAGCGCAGTTGGATTATGCCGGCAATAAAACTCCGGAAAACGAGCAAAAAGTTATTGATACGGCCAAGGCGGTGCTCAATACGGTTTTGGATGAAGTCGAGGCGTGGCTCGTTTGGAAAAATCAGGAAGCCAAGGCAAGTGACGTGCAGGCTGAGTTAAAGGCCGACATCGCAACCGACGTCCAAAGAAATTTGGATAAAATTACGACGCTTCGAGGGGATGTCGCAAGAATAAAAACAAGACTTGATGTCGCCGGAGTTTTTTTGAAAATGGTTGGATCTTATGTTGAACTTTTAACCGATGTCTCAAGAAATACCGGCGCGATTTGGGTGAATCTTGGAAATAAAATCGCCGACAAGACCGCGGATTTTGAAATTAAATTGCGGACAACGGCGAATGGGATGGTTGATAATGCCGATATTCTTGCAAAATTGGACATTGCCAAATCGGAAATTGATTTATCGAGAACTCAAATTAATGCGGCCAGCACAGCTTATAAATCAGTTGTTTTGCCGGGTACGCCTTTGGTGAAATTTGCTGAAGGAAATAGTTATTTAAGACAAGCCAGAGTTAATTTATTCGCGGCGGCGGAACAATTGCAAGGAGCTTTTAATTTAATTGTTTCAAAAAATTAAGAGTTTTAATCAGTAAATAATTATATGAAAAAAATAACAATTGCGGGATTAATTTTCGCGGCGGGTCTCATGCTTCTCGGAGCCGGATGTGCGTCATGGAAACCGGCCGAAGATGTTAATACAAACGCAAATGCCAACGCTAATACGGGGGCGACCGAAGAAAATGTCAACGCAATAAATCCTGGCGTTACGGAAGAAGAATTGAATCAGTTGAAATTGGAAATCAACGAGATGGAATACGAAGATTTGAACGGATTTAAAAATTAACAGTTAACAGCAGGCAATTAACAGTTAACAAACGAAAATTATGTCCAAAAGATTTTTTATTTTGGCTGCGGTTACTGTTTTAGTGTTCGCGGGCGCGGGTTGCGGAGAAAAAACGGAAACTCCATCGGCGGAAAATAAAAATCAAAACGGAAATGTCATTACTGCGAATGTTAATGGTCCGGTCGCGGAAGAGGCTGAATCGCCGGAAGAGGAAGAGGTTGGCGGAGCGATTTTTGTTGAATACAAAAATAAAACAATGGGTTACACAATTGATCGTCCGGATAAATGGTATTGGCAGCATCTTATTCAAAGAGAAATCGGCGAAGCAATGCCCGAAGTGGATGATTTGTTTGTTACCGATCCAAATCCGTTGCCGCCGCTCGGAACAGAATATCTCGGAAGAATTGTAATTGAAGTTTCAAGAAGAAGCATGGCGGACTTGGAAAGAAATTTTTCCGATTTGACTTCTTCGGCCGCGACAGTCGGTGGAATTTCCGCGACAAAATATGAGGGCGTAAGGTCGAATGAAATGGTGGAAAATCAAAAAGTTATTGTTTATCTTTTTCAAAAAGATGGCAAGACATACAGAATCATTTACACTATGAAAGACAGCACGACCGAAGATGAGGCGGTATTTCAAAGAGTTGCGGAAAGTCTTAGTTTCTAAAATATAAATTAAAAATTCCGTCGGGAGGAGGCGGAATTTTTATGGATCGCAAATGTTTGATGTTGTTATTCTGGCTGTGGGAAAAATTAAAGAAAAACACTGGCAGACGGCAGTGAAAGAATATTCGGCGCGGTTAAAACCGTACGCCAGAGTTATTGTTGAAGAAGTGGAGGCCGAACCTTTCCGGCGGGAATCGGATAAGGAAAAAGCAAAACAAAAAGAAGGGGAGCGGCAGCTCGCGGCGTTGTCCAAATATTCTAACAGTGAAATTATTATTCTTGACGAACGCGGCCGAGAATTTACTTCGTCGGAATTTTCCGAATTTTTCAGCCGTGAAGCGCGGCGCGTGATTTTTGTTATCGGCGGGGCCTTGGGCTTCAGTGATAATTTTTCTAAGAGAACTTTTACTAAAGTATCTCTATCAAAAATGACCTTGCCGCACGAACTCGCGAGGGTGGTTTTGTTGGAACAAATTTATCGGGCGGCGACGATTGTCACAGGAAAAAGTTATCATTATTAAGGTATGAATTTTTTTCACGCAATAATTTTTGGAATAATTGAGGGCGTGACGGAGTTTCTGCCGATTTCTTCAACTGGCCACTTGATTTTGACCTCAAAAATTTTACAATTGCCCACTACAGAATTTTTAAAAAGTTTTGAAATCGCGATCCAGCTCGGAGCGATTTTAGCGGTGGTCGTTTTGTATTGGAAATCTTTTTTTGTTAAGTTTGAAGTTTTAAAAAAAATTATTGTCGCTTTTTTGCCGACGGCAGCGCTCGGCTTGATTTTTTATAAAGTTGTTAAGGAATTTTTATTGGGAAGTGAAAATATTGTTTTGTGGGCGTTATTTTTAGGCGGGATTTTTTTGATTATATTTGAATGGAAATATAATGAAAAACCGGATGCCGTGGAAGAAGTGGAAAAAATTTCTTGGCGACAGGCGATCCTCATCGGAGTTTTTCAGTCAGTGGCGATTATTCCCGGAGTTTCCCGCGCCGCCGCAACGATTGTCGGCGGATTATTTTTAGGATTAAAAAGAAAAACTATCGTTGAATTTTCTTTTTTGCTTGCCGTGCCGACCATGATTGCGGCGACCGGCCTTGATCTTCTAAAAAGCGGCGGGAGTTTTAACGCCGGAGAATTTGGTTTGCTCGCTATTGGTTTTATCTTTTCTTTTGTCACGGCGCTTGCGGCAATTAAATTTTTCTTGAACTTTATCAAAAATCATTCTTTTATTTCTTTCGGAGTTTATCGAGTCGTCCTGGCCGTTTTATTTTGGTTTTTATTAAAATAAAAAATGCCCAAAGTTTCTTGCATAATTTCAGCTTACAATGAAGGATCAAGGATCGGAAAAGTTCTTGATGCCGTCTGTGGTCACCCGCTTTTGGATGAAGTTTTGGTGGTGGACGACGGGTCAGAAGATAATACCCAATCAGTGGTAAAAAAATATGAAAATGTCCGGTTGATTGTCCATGAAAAAAATAAAGGAAAAAATCAAGCCATCTTAACCGGGATTAATAACACGAGCGGCGATTTAATTTTTTTGCTTGACGCGGATTTGATGGGCCTCGCGCCCGAGAACATTACCGCCGTGATAGAGCCGGTTTTTAAAAACAAGGCTGATGTCAGTATAAGTTTGATAAAAAGCGCGCCGTTTATTTACAGGGAGATTGGTTTGGATTTTATTTCCGGAGAAAGGGTTTTCCCGAGAAAGATGATTTCTGACCAGCTGGAAAAAATAAAAGGATTGAGTAGCTATGGGATAGAAGTTTTTTTAAATAAATAAATTATAAAAAATAATTATCGGCTTAAAGTGGTGAAGTGGGAGAAGGCGAGAAATCCGTGGAAATATGAAAAAACAGGTTTATTGCCGGGGATTTGGGGAGAGATAAAAATGACTTTTCATATTTTTAAGACAATTTCCATTTTTAGTTTCGTCTATCAAATAACAAAAATGATCTCGCTTAAAGTTTAGCGAGAATTATTTATTGATGGATGTCCTTCCGCCGCCCCGTTCTCCAGATTGTAAAATAGCTGTTTTTATGGTATATTGTTCTAATATATATAATATTTAGAATATCTATTTTTTAATTATTTAGCGTGTTGGCAGGTCGTAATTATAAAATATGAAATTATCAATTATTATTCCGGCTTACAATGAAGAAAAATTATTGCCGCGATTTTTAAAATCAATTTTTTCCGCCCGTCTTCCGGAAAATCACGAAGTGATTGTTGTGAACAACGCTTCAACCGACCGGACGGAAGAAATTGCAAAAAGTTTTACAGGGGTTAAGGTTGTGGCAGAAATGAGTAAGGGGGTTACAAAAGCCAGACAAGCCGGTTTTTTGGCGTCAAGCGGCGATATTCTGGTTTTTTTTGACGCGGACACTTTGATTCCGCCGGATTGGTTTAAAATCGCGATAGAAAAATTTGAGTCTGACCCAAAACTTATCGGCGTTTCCGGCCCGTATCATTTTGAAGCGATTTCTTGGTGGGCGAGAGGATTGGAATGGTTTTATAATTATATTATTATGCCGGCCGGCGAGTTTGTCTGGCGGCAAATTTTCCGCCAGGGCGGGATAATGCTTGTGGGTGGAAATTTTGCCGTGCGGCGCGAAGCTCTTACGGCTATCGGCGGTTTTGATACAAAATTAGATTTTTACGGCGAGGATACAAACCTGACTCGGCGGATAGCGAAAATTGGAAAAATAGAGTATACCAATAAATTATTTATTTATTCCTCTCCGCGGCGGTTTGAGGGGGAGGGCGGAATGAAACTCGCAGTGAAGTATGTTTTGAATTTTTTTGGGGAGTGGATTTTTAAAAAACCGATCAATAAATCTTACGAAGATTTTAGGTAATTTGTAAATTAGAAATTATGGAAAATAATAAAAATCATAATAACCACAATCACGGCCACCCCAAAGCCTGGGTTGTTTCCGTGGACATGGGTTATGGCCACCAGCGCGCCGCTTTCCCCCTGAAGGGTTTGGCTTACGGCGGAAAAATTATTAACGCGTCCAATTATGCCGGGATGCCGCGCGTTGATAGAGATACTTGGCGGGAAAGCAAAAAGTTTTACGAGTTTATGTCGCGCTTTAAACGTATTCCTTTGGTTGGCGAGGCGGCTTTTAATATTTACGACAAGCTGCAGGAAATTCCTTCGTTTTATCCCAAGCGCGATCTCTCCGATCCAAGTGTGCAGATTAAGGAAACCGTGGCTTTGATCAAAAAAAGAGAGTGGGGAAAACATTTGATTCATACTTTGAACAAGAAAAAAATTCCCCTGATCACAACTTTTTTTATTCCGGCTTTTATGGCTGAAGCCTGGGGGTATGAGGGAGATATTTATTGTGTAGTTTGCGACGCGGATATTTCGAGAGCCTGGGCGCCGCCCGATCCGACACAAAGCAAGATAAAATATTTTGCCCCAAATTACCGCGTAGTTGAGCGGCTGAAATGTTATGGCGTGCGAGCGGAAAATATATTTTTAACAGGGTTTCCTCTGCCGGAAGAAAATACCGGCGGCAGATATCTTGGGAATTTGCGCGGAGATTTGGGAGTGAGGCTTACTCATTTGGATCCCAAGAAACTTTATACTTCAAAATACGCGCTGACGATTGATGAATATTTGGGGACAAAGTGGCCGCCGCCGAAAACAAGCGGTCCGCCGACCTTGATGTTTGCCGTGGGCGGCGCCGGAGCGCAAAGAGAATTGGGAGTGGAGATAGTAAAAAATTTGGCGCAAAAAATCAAAGGGAAAAAAATAAAGATAATTCTTGTAGCCGGCATTAGAAATGAAGTTAATCAATATTTTAAAAAATGCGTTAGGCATTACGGGTTGGGAAGTTATCTCGGAAAAAATATAAAAATAATTTTTGGCGAGAGTACTGAAGATTATTTTAAAAAATTTAATCGGGCGTTGAGGAAAGTTGATGTTTTGTGGACAAAGCCGTCAGAACTTTCTTTCTACACCGCCCTCGGTTTGCCGATTATTATTTCTACGCCGATCGGCTCGCAGGAAGAATTTAATAGAAAGTGGCTTACAACTATCGGTTCGGGCATTGATCCTGAAGATATAAAACATGTTGACCAGTGGCTTTTTGATTGGCTTAATTCCGGCTGGCTCGCGCGGGCGGCGATGCAGGGATTTATGGAGGGAGGAAAATATGGGACTTATAATATTGAAAAATTTATTAAACATAAGCTGGCTGAAGTGAAGGCCGTGAAGATGGTGTTGCAGTACTAAGGCGTGACGCGTTAAGGGTTACTCATTAAAATGTATTCCATTTTTAAAAAAGTATTGATTATTTTTGGGGCAATTGTCGCTGCCACAATTTTATTTTTTGCGATTTTATGGTTGCCGACTTTTAACCGCTCGAAAGAAATTAAATTTGGGGTGAGTTTTAGTAAGGACTACGCTGATTATTTGGATTTGGATTGGCGAGAAACTTATCTCGCTATTTTAGATGATCTTGGGGTGAAGAGTCTTAGGCTCCAGTCAGATTGGGACAAAACAGAATTGTCTGAGGGAAATTTTGATTTTTCCGCTCTTGATTGGCAGATGGCCGAAGCCGAGAGGCGAAACATTAAAGTGTTGCTCGTGGTTGGGAATCGTCAGCCGCGTTGGCCGGAATGCCATATGCCAGAATGGCTATCGGGAATGCCCGTCTCAGAAATCAGGGAAAAAACAGTAAATTTTATAGAGGAAATGGTTTTAAGATATAAAGATTCTCCAGCGCTTGCCGCCTGGCAGGTGGAAAATGAGCCAATGTTAAATCTTTTTGGTAAATGTCCTCCGGCGGACATAAATTTTTTGAAACGGGAAATTGAACTGGTAAAATCTTTGGACGATCATCCCATTTTGATTACTGACAGCGGCGAGCTTTCAACCTGGCGCAAAACGGCGCATCTCGGTGATTATTTTGGCACAACAATTTATCGTCGGGTTTATAACAATTACGTTGGGCACTTCCGTTATTTTTTTGCTCCGGCGTTTTATCGGTTAAAAGCTAAATTAGTGGGTTTGTCCGCAGATAAAGTTATTATTTCCGAATTACAGGCTGAGCCGTGGATACCCAACGGAAAAGAAGGTAGGGGAAGCCTTGAGGAACAAAAAAAGATTCTAGGTCCGGAATTTATTAAAAAACAGATTGAATTTGCGCGTGAAACCGGCTTTACTGAGGCGTATATTTGGGGGGTGGAATGGTGGTATTGGGTGAAACTGCAAGGCGATGAATCAATTTGGAATATTGGCAAAGAAATTTGGCAGCCTTGATTTACCTTTACTTCCCCCACAAAAGTGCTATAATTAGATAAAAGTTATACACAGGCTAATTTTTAACGAATTTTTACTATGGCGAATGAACCAGTGGTAGGTTATTGCGTAAAATGCAAGGCTAAAAAAGAAATGAAAGAACCTCAAGAGGTGGAAATGAAGGGAAAAGGCGGCGTGGCGCGCAGAGCCATGAAGGGCACATGCCCGGTCTGCGGAACAGGCATGTATAGAATTCTGGGCAAAAAATAGTTGAATTTGATAGTTTTGACTAAAAAATGCTGAAAAATTTTCGGCATTTTTTGTTTAGGGCGGAAAAGCATGGGGCGCATCTTAATCTTTTTTTAATTTTTACCTGTTATAGTATTGTGTGAGGGGCAATCTACTGTAAGAAGTCCGCTAGAGACGGACTTGCAAATCAAAATTTGCATGCAAAGCAGTGGATTGTCTCTCGCCAAACGCGCGGCACCAGAGAGTGCCGTGTTTTTGTTTAGCCTTGAGTATTTTGGGTTTTTATGATAGGATACAGATAGTTTAAATTAAATAAGGCGAAATTATAAATTTATATATGAGTATATTTAAAAAAATATTTAAGGGAAACACCCTGTATTATCCGGGATGTCTCAGTAAATTCGTAGCGAAGGAATTGGTGGAAAATTACCGCCGGATTTTGCGCGAAGCCGGGGTTGATTTTATTGAGCTTTCTGACCTTGAAGTTTGTTGCGGTTCGCCAGCTCTGAAAGCTGGTTATGCTGAAGATTTTCGGAATTTAGCAGAAAAAAATTTAAAAGTTTTTAAGGATCATTCGGTCGGGAGAATTATTACCCATTGCCCAACTTGTTCTTTAATTTTTAAAAAACATTATCCCGAGGTTTTGGGGGGGAAATGGGATATTGAAGTTTCGCACATGACGGAAGTGTTGGCCGAGTCAAAATCTAAAAATCAAAATTCAAAAGTCAACCGTCAACCGTCAACTGTTACATATCACGATCCGTGCCACCTCGGTCGGCAGATGGGAGTGTATGATGCGCCGCGGGAAGTTATAAAATCTTTGGGTTATGAAATAAAAGAAATGGAACTTTGCCGCGACCAAAGTTTTTGTTGCGGCGGAGGTGGGGGAGTCCATGCAAATGAGTTTGAGCTTGCCGGAAAAATTGCCAAGGATCGGATTGCCATGGCCAAAAAAACCGGCGCGAAAATTTTGGTGACCCCGTGCCCGCTTTGCTATTTGAATTTAAAGAAAAATGCGGAGGGAGAAAATATTGACGTTAAGGAATTATCCGAGTTGATGTAATATGCAAAAAGAATTTTTACCAAAAGAAACAAAAGAAAATATTTGGAAAGTAGTTTTTGAATATAAGGCCAAGAGAGAAAAAACTTTGGCTGCTTTAGGTTTGGATCCGGAAAAATTTCGCGATGAATTCAGAAAGATGAAAGAGGATGCTTTTAGGGATATTAAAAATTTACGGCAGCAGACGATCGCCAATTTGGAAAAAAACGGAATCAAAGTTTTTGAGACGAAGGATGTTGCTGAAGCGCAGAAAATTTTAAGAGATTTGACCGCCGCCGATCAGACCGTGGTTAAATCAAAAACTTCCGCGGCGGACGAGATTGATATTGATAAAGTTTTAAAAGAAAAATTAGTCAGCACCGATCTTGGAGATTTTATTATGAGTATCTCGGGTGCACGCGATATGCATCCGGTTTTTCCGGCCTACCACCTAACGCCCGAAGAGATAGCAAAAATTATTAAAGAAAAATTTGGGGAAGAAGTCGCTCCCGACGCCAAAAGCATCGCCGCCTTCGCGAGAAAATATTTACGGGAAAAAATGGCTTCAGCCGGAGCGGGCATTACCGGCGCGAACGTCATTACCGCCGACGGGAGAATTGTGGTTTTGGAAAATGAAGGAAATATTTCTTTGGTTTCGCGTTTGCCGGACAAACATATTATAATTTCCGGATGGGAAAAAATCGTGCCGACCGTTGTTGACGCGATGAAAGTTGTCACCGCCGCTTCGATTTGGGGAACGGGGCAGGATTGGCCGGTTTATGTTTCCATAATTTCCGGGCCGTCAAAAACCGCCGATGTCCAAAACGAATTAGTAATCGGGGCGCAGGGCGCGAAAGAAGTTTATTTGATTTTATTGGATAATGGCCGCGGTAAAATGCTTGAAGATGGTTTCGAAGAATTATTATATTGTATTAATTGTGGCGCGTGTTTGAATTTTTGTCCCGCCTACCACCAACTTGGAACAAAATATGGCGACAAATATTTGGGAAGCAAGGGGATTATTTTATCGGCGTTTATGGCCGAACTTTTGCGCGCCAAAGAATCAGGATGCTATTCTTGCACTCTTTGCTCGGCTTGTTGGCAAAATTGTCCGGCAAAAATTGATCTGCCCGGCATGATGAGAAAAATCCGCGGAAAATTAAATGTGGAAAATTTGGAGACTGAGGAAAATAAAAAGATGATAGAAAATATTAGAAAATTTGGAAATCCTTTTGGCGATAGCGGAGAGGATCGGGCGCCAAACGAACTTTACTGCTGTTAATTGTAAAAATATAAAATAAAAAAACAGACCGCGTAATCCGACAGTCTGTTTTATTTTTAAGCTAATAAATTTAGAAAAATCGTGGCGATTAAAAAATAAATAAGAAGACTCGAAATATCCGTTATCACGGTCGCGAAGGGGCCGCTTGGCAGGGCGGGATCAAGTTTTAGTTTTAAAAATAAAGAGGGGATGGCGATTGCCAAAGAAACGGCCGTTAGAATGGCAAAAAAGAAGGAGACCCCAATAATAAGACTAATAAGCGCGGACGGGTACCAAATTAAAGTGACTAAACTCATAACAACCCCCAAAACCAAAGCCAATAAAAACCCAACTTTAATTTCTCGAAAAATATATTTTTTAAAATTTAATTTATGCTCAAGAGACAAGCTTCTGATAAAAATTGTTTCCGTCTGGGTGCCCACCGCGTCGGCCATATAAACAACAGCCGGGATAAAAGCGGCCAAGATCAGATGAATTTGGAGAGCCTCCTCAAAAGAATTGACAACAAAAGCGGCGACGGTTCCACCCAGAAGGCCGATAATGAGCCAGGGTACGCGTTTTTTAAAATGGAGCATTGCCGACGCGTGAATAATGCTCTTAGCCGGATCTTTAAATTTATGGATGCCGGCGGAAAGCAGAGCGCTTTCAACATTTTTATTATGGAGTGTTTCTAAAATTACGTCTGACGGCACGACTCCCAGCAAATGATTTTCTTTATCAACTATCGGGATGGCTTTTAAATTGTTTTCCAGAGCCAGAATGGCTATTTTTTCCGCCCGCATGTGCTGGTGCCCTGCGATGATATTTTTTGTTGAAACTTCGGAGATTTTTGTTTCACCGGGATTTTTAAAAACTTCTTTTATTGAAAAGACGCCCAAAAGTTTATTTGTGGCGTCAATTACGTAAATATAATTTATTGTTTCAAATTGTCCAATTTTTTCTTGGAGCAATTTCATGGTATCGCCCAGGGTTTGATCCGGAGAAATCGTCGGAACCAAACCTTTGTCCAAGATTTTTTCACTCATTGAATTTTTTCGATAAATTTCAGCCATACCTTTTTTAAAAGTCGGGGTGGAGGGATTCGCACCCTCGATCTCACGGTCCCGAACCGTGCGCCTTAGACTACTGGGCCACACCCCGTTAGAAATAAAAGACCGCAAAAGGTCTTAAAATTATTATACAAGATAATTTTTTTTTCGTAAACCCCTTGACTTTTTGGTTAAAATGAGTAAGATTTGAGTGTTGGTCTGCGGACCATAGCCGTGCCCATCCGGAAGATGGGAGAGTTTTGTGGCATCCGACCGCCGTTGGCGATTCTGGAATGCCGAGGAGGAAGGAAGATGAGGAAGACGTTTGCGATGACGGCGCTGTTGCTCGTAGTGGCTGTGTTCGCAACGGGCTGCCCGGTTTCGGTTTCCGGAGTGCCGACCAGCTCGGTTGCCTTGCGGACCACATACCCTCCGGGGACTTCACTCACGGTAATCTGCGTCGCCTTCACCGAGTCGGGACTCCTGGACACGCCAGTGCTTGGTTCATTTATTGGCGCTGGCTTCTATGTTGAATCTGACGTCCTACTGCCGTGGGATTTGGGTCAGACGATCCAGGAGGCGTACGCCAAGGGTTGGCAGGTAGCTTCCATCTTCGAACAGAACAGCGAGTTCATAGTCTTGTGTTTCGAGCGTCCCGCTTAGGAACCCACGTTATCCTGAGTTCTTCGCCGTTCTTCGGCCGCCCAAGTTTGCCAAAAGCGAACGCGGGCGGCCTTTTTTTATTTAGTAAAAAGTGATAAAATGATTGGGCAATAAAGATAAAATATGCAAGATTTATTTGATGGAAAATTGAATAAGGATTTGGCAAAAAACGCGCCGCTGGCGGATCGTTTACGTCCGGAAGCGCTTGATGAATTTGAGGGCCAGGAAGAATTAATTGGCGTAGGGAAAATGCTCCGTAATTTGATAGAAAACGATGAAATTCCTTCCATGATTTTTTGGGGACCTCCGGGATCCGGGAAAACAACTCTCGCCCGGATTATTGCCAAAATGACCAAATCGGAATTTATTCAGATGTCGGCAACCGCTTCCGGCCTCGCCGATCTCCGGAAAATAATTTCCGCGGCCCAGGGCGGGAGAAAATTTCAAAATCTCCGGACAATTTTATTTATTGATGAAATTCATCGCTGGAATAAATCTCAACAAGATTCACTTTTGCCCTACGTGGAAAACGGGACGATAACTTTAATCGGCGCAACAACAGAAAATCCTTCGTTTGAAGTAAATTCAGCCCTGCTTTCCCGTTCGCGGGTTTTTGTCCTAAAATCTTTAGCCGCGGAAAATATAAAAAATATTTTAAAGCGGGCGATTGCTGATAAGGATCGCGGCTATGGCGCGTTTGATATTCAGATTTTTGAAAAAACTCTTGACTATTTGGCCGGGGTGGCAAACGGGGACGCGCGGATCGCCCTGAATGCTCTGGAATTTGCCATCAAAGCCAGTCGCAAAAGCGGGCAAAAAATGATACAATTAAATCAGGAAACAATTCGCGAAGCGTTGCAAAAAACTCATCTTCTCTACGATCGCGCCGGTGAAGAACATTACAATATTATTTCCGCGCTTCATAAATCAATGCGCGGCTCGGACGCTGACGCGGCGCTCTACTGGCTCGGCCGGATGATTGAGGCCGGAGAAGATCCGCTCTACGTTGCCCGCCGTCTTGTTCGTTTTGCTTCCGAAGATATCGGCTTGGCTGATCCAAACGCACTGGTGCAAGCCACAACCGCCTACACCGCTTGCCATTATCTGGGTATGCCCGAATGCAATGTGATTTTAGCGCAAGCCGTGGCATATTTATCTCGCGCTCCAAAATCAAACGCGCTTTACACGGCTTACGGCGAAGTGCAGCGCGACATCCGGGAAACGGAAAACGAACCGGTGCCGCTGCATTTGCGAAACGCTCCGACGGATTTGATGAAAGATTTGGGTTACGGAAAGGGATATAAATATAATCCAAATTTTAAAGAACCCGTCCATCAAGATTATTTTCCGGAAAAATTAAAAGGCAGAAAATAT
Organism: uncultured Gammaproteobacteria bacterium; assembly: GCA_965231095.1. Classification (GTDB taxonomy): domain Bacteria; phylum Patescibacteriota; class Patescibacteriia; order XYB2-FULL-38-15; family XYB2-FULL-38-15; genus JAHIRI01. The sequence goes on along the minus strand of OZ246416.1, from coordinate 407,186 downwards.
TTTAAAAAATAATTTTCCCATATGACCGACGAAAGATGGTTAGATACAATCGCCACGCTCAAAGATAAATTTCCGGTTTTGGAAGAGGGAAAGGAAGATCTACCCGAGGAAGTTGGCCGCGGTTTTCGTGAGTTTGTGATTTTCAATGGGCCGCTTGGAAAAATGAAAATTGAGCGCACGACCAGGGCTGTTGTCACCGGAAAAAAAACCTTGGGGTCAAAGAGAATGGGCAGTCAGGCATCGGTAGAATATCTTTATTCAGAAACAGAAAAGAGCCAAAAATTTAAAGCTTACAAGTGGGATGAGGCGCAAAATGATTGGATGGAAATTACCTTAGAAGGAAGTTTATGATGAAGTTTAGAGAGAGAAAAAAAATTCGGGAAAAAATCAACGAAGGGGATCGCCGCCTCCGCCTTCTGCGGGTGATTATTTTTTTATTGGCGGGGATTATCGCTCTCCGCCTTTTTAGTTTGCAAGTTATAAATAATGATTTTTATTCGGCGCTTGCCGCCGGCCAGCACGAAATTTACAAAGAGATTTTTCCCGAGCGGGGAAGAATTTTGATGCAAGAAATCGGATCAGATGAGAATAGCGGCAGTGAAAAATTATATCCTCTGGCCACGAACCAATCTTTATATCTCGTTTATGTTGATCCGCGAAAAATTGTGGGGGCCCAAAAGTTGGCGGAAGAGCTCGCGGAAATTTTATATAAAAGAGAAGAAAAAGAAGGAGAAGAGTTAAGCGAGGAAGAAATTGAAGATATTGAATTTGTTGAGAAAAAAAATTTAGAAGAAGAATTTTTGGCAAAATTGAAAAAGGAAAATGATCCGTATGAGCCGTTGCGCCGCGGCATCGCCGAGGAGACGGCCGAAAAAATTAGAGAACTGAAAGCGGAGGGGATAGGTTTTATTGAAGAAGAAGCGCGCTATTATCCGGAAAATAGTTTAGCCAGCCATCTTTTGGGATTTGTTGGAATAAAAGATGATAAAAAAATCGGGCAGTACGGGCTTGAAGGATATTTTGAAAAAGAACTTGGCGGTGTCCAGGGATTTCTTTCTTCGGAAAAAGACGTGGCCGGGCGGTGGATTCCGATTTCCGGCCGAGAATGGCAGAAAGCGGAAGACGGCGCGGATATTGTGATTACGATTGACAGAAATATTGAATATTTTGCTTGTGGAAAATTAAAAGAGGCGGTGGAGCGCCATGACGCGGACGGTGGGACAGTGATAATTATGGATCCAAAAACCGGCGCGATTTTGGCGATGTGTTCTTATCCGGATTTTAATCCGAACGAATATGCTAAAGTGGATGATATTAATATTTACAATAATCCGGCGGTTTTTTATCAGTATGAGCCGGGATCAATTTTTAAAGCCATTACCATTGCCGCGGCGCTGGATGTCGGGAAAATTACTCCGACTACGACTTATGTTGATGAAGGAGAAATAAAAGTTGACGACCGCACGATTAAAAATTCCGATCTGAAAGCGCACGGCGTGCAAACAATGACGCAAGTTTTGGATGAATCATTAAATACCGGCGCGGTTTACGCGGTGAACACAATCGGCCCGGAAATTTTTAAAAAATACGTGGAGGATTTTGGGTTTGGGGCGGAGACGGGGATTGAACTGGATTTTGAAAATTCCGGTAGCATCAGTTCTTTGGGCAAAAAAGGAAAAATTTGGAGCGCGACCGGGTCGTTCGGTCAAGGAATTTCGGTCACGCCGATTCAGATTGTCACCGCTTTTTCGGCGATTGCGAACGGCGGAAAACTTATGGAGCCGCATATTGTTGATAGAATTATAAAAATAAACGGACAAGTAATTAAAACAGAGCCAAAAGTTTTGCGGCAAGTAATTGTGCCGAGAACTTCCACGCTTTTGGGCGGGATGTTAGTTTCGGTAGTAGAAAACGGGCATGGCCGGCGCGCCGGAGTTTCGGGATATTATGTCGCCGGGAAAACCGGAACGGCGCAGATTCCGAAAAAAGGAGGAGGCGGCTATGAGGCTGACGCGACGATTGGTTCATTTGTCGGTTTTGCGCCGGTGGAAGATCCGAGGTTTGTAATGTTGACAAAAATAGATCATCCTCGCTCTACGATTTGGGCGGAATCCACCGCCGCGCCGCTATTTGGCGAAATTGCCAAATTTATGCTAAACTATCTGAAAGTGCCTCCAAGCAGGTAATTTTGATTTATTAGCGACGTAAGGTGAGAGAAAAAATGTTTACATTTTTTCCGAGCCGAGGAGCTAATCTGTGTTTACATATAAATTCATTTATGAAAAAAATAGTTCAGAAAATTTTATACGTTTTGGCCAGAAGAGTTTTAAAAAAATATAAACCGGAAGTAATTGGCATTACGGGCAGTATGGGCAAGACCTCAACCAAAGAGGCGATTTTTGCCGTGCTCTCTGCGAAATTTCGCGCGCGCCAGAATTTGAAAAATTATAATAATGAATTGGGGCTGCCGCTTTCGGTTTTGGGAGTTCCGTCCGGGCGCAAATCAGTTATAAAATGGCTTGGGGTAATTTTTCATGGATTAAAATTATGGATTGGCCGCGACGAAAATTATCCGCAGATTTTAGTTTTGGAAATGGGAGCCGACCATCCGGGCGATATAAAATATTTGACCGAGCTCGCGCCCTGTAAGGTCGGAGTGGTGACAGGAATCGGCCCGGCGCATTTGGAATTTTTTGAAAGTGTGGAAAAAATAATTAAGGAAAAAAGAATTATTGTCAGCCATTTGAAACCTGACGGTTTTGCCGTCTTAAATCGTGACGATGAAAAAGTTTTTGAGATGCGTGATAAAACGCGGGCCAAGGTTTTAACTTATGGTTTTGGAGTTGATGCCGAAGTTCGGGCGCAGGAAGAAAGCGTGATCGGCGAAGGAGTGGAAATTAAAGGAATGAATTTTAAATTGAGTTATGCCGGTGCCATGGTTCCGATTTTTCTCTCCGGAGTTTTGGGGCGACAACATATTTACGCGGCGTTGGCCGGCGCGGCGGTTGGCATAATTCATGGAATGAATCTTGTTGAAGTTGCGGAAAGTTTAAAGAGATACACGGCGCCAAAAGGCCGCATGAATTTGATCCCCGGAATTAAGAGAACTTTGATTATTGATGATACATATAACGCTTCGCCAATTCCGGTTGAGGCGGCGCTCGGAGTTTTGCAATCAATAAAATTGCCGGCAGAAGATGATAAAAAATTTGCGGTGCTTGGAGATATGTTGGAACTTGGGAGTTTCAGCGAAGAAGGTCATAAACAAGTTGGTCGGGCGGCCTCGGCAAGCGGCGTTGATTTTTTGGTGACGGTTGGCGAACGGTCGCGTGATATTTCTCGGGCGGCCAAAGAGGCCGGGATGAGTGAAGATAAAATTTCAAACTTTCCGACACCAGAAGAAGCCGGGCTTTTTGTCCAGGGAAAAATGAAACAAGGCGATGTGGTTTTGGTCAAAGGTTCGCAGGGGATGAGGATGGAAAAAGTGGTGAAGGAGTTGATGGCAGAGCCGCTTATGGCCGCGGAACTTTTGGTCCGCCAGGATCCGGAGTGGGCGAGAAAGAGAAATTAATATTTTTAAAATCAAGGCGAGTCGCAAGACTCGCTTTTAAGTATTTGCTGATACTTGACAAAATTCCCACTATGCTTTATAAATAAAGAGCCGCTAACAGACCCGTGGGCGGTATGCCGGTCCGACGGGGCCGGGCGACGGAGGCTTGTGCTCGAGGCATAAGTCAATGTCTGTGACACAGAGTCAAACTCTATGTTGCTATATGGGTCACCCCGGCTCTTGGTCAATTTGATTGAGAGCCTTTTTCTATCGACAAATTTTTCTTTTTTTGATATACTAAAAATCAGTTTAGATTAGAAATGTTACGGCCTCATCGTCTAGCCTGATCTAGGACGCCTCCCTCTCACGGAGGAAACTCGGGTTTAAATCCCGATGGGGCTACCAAAAAGTTATAAGTTTAAAGTGAAAAGTTAAAAGTTAGTTGATTATGTTTTCAACCATTTGGCACGATTTTCTCTACACCCCTCTTTTGAATATTTTGATTTGGCTTTATAACGTTCCGGCTTTTGGAAATTTGGGTGTGGCGATTATTTATTTAACAATTCTTATCCGTATTGTTCTTTTGCCCTTTACTGTTGTCTCCGAGCGCAGCAAAATTTTGTATGAAAGGCTTGGGCAAAAAATAGATAAAATCGGGGAGGATTTTAAAAATGATCCTATTCAGAAAAAAGAGATGATTCGCAAGGTGATGCGCGAACACCGCGTGAGTCCCTGGGCGAAAGTTATGGTGCTTGGCGTGCAGGCTTTGACTTTGGTTCTCTTGTATCAAGTTTTTATTGGCGGAATTAATGGAAAACTTGGCGACCTGTATTCTTGGGTGACGCATCCGGATTTTATTAATACTAATTTTTGGGGAGCCGACTTGGGAGAAGTGAAAAATTTATTTTGGAGCGGCCTGGTTGGTGTGATTTTATTTTTTGAAATTTTTATTGACTACCGCGGTAAAGAAAGCGGGCTCACAAAATCCGAAGTGGCCTACATGATATTTTTTCCGGCGGCATGTTTTTTTATTTTATGGATTCTTCCGATGGCCAAATCAATTTTCATTTTGACTTCTTTACTTTTTTCGTTTGTAGTTATCTTCTTTAGACAGATGTTTAAAAAAAGAATGGGAGCGGGGGAGGGTGCGGCGGTGAAGGGGAAGTAGAAATTGAGTAATTGGTAAATGGTGAGTAGTAATTGGAAAAAATTCCAGCCGAGAGGCTGGTTTTATTTATGGCGTAATCGCTTGACTAATTTTTTGAGGTTTGGTATAAAGAAAGTACAAAAATACTAAAGTGTGTTAAATTTCCGGCGGCTTTTTGCCGACGGACACGGCAGGCAACTGCCGTGTGAGGACTGTAGCTCAGTGGTAGAGCAGCGGATTTTCAATATCCGCAGGTCGGAGGTTCAATCCCTCCCAGTCCCGCTACTCAAGTTGTTCTTTTCGTCGTGAGCGGGTGAAGTTCAATGGTTGAACGGCGGATCTCAGTCCGCAGGTTGGAGGTTCAAGTCCTCTCACCCGCTCCGAAGCTTCCGCGAGCGCAAGCTCGCGTTGGCATAAAGTTGCGGCAGGGATCGTCCCGTGCCCCATCTGCCGCAGCCACACCGTCCACGGAGGTGCGTAGCGACCTCTTGTTCCGGAAAGTCCGGACCCGACGGTGTGCCTCCTTCCTTGCCCGGCGGCGGTCCCTCAGGATCAGATGCCGCCGCCGGGCTCCAAAAAACATCGCGCTTCGGCGCGGTACGAAGTCGCGGTCGGTTCGATGGGGACGCATGGACAGAGTCGGCGCCAGCGGCCCCGATCTTCCTCCGTCCGTCCTTCGACCGCCGCGCAACCTGCGCCACCGGCTCTCGGACGAGCGGGCCACCCAAGGGGGTGCTGCCGCGACATCCGCCTATGCCCTGGAAGGGTTAGGGATAGAGCCCGGCGCGGGAACGTTGCAGCAGCAAGGAGAGCATGGTTCGGGCTTTTGGCCACAGGCTCTGTGCTGACTGCAATGAAGTCGCCGTATGGGGAGAACGCGCGGGGCCCCCGCGTTACTTACCCAAGTCCAACCGCTACGGCGGTTCGGGCGCGCCACGGCGAGGGCGCACACTTGGTGGAAATCCGAAGACCCTAAGCTCGAGGCCAGGATTTTCTCCAAGTGGACGGCGGACACAACCGTGATCGATCTGGGCTGCAAGGCGCCAGCACGGTTCCGGGCGTCGGGAGCGGATTAGATACCCGCATCAACCCCGTTCGCTCTGCGGTGTCCGCAATTCGATCAGTACTTCCAAGTGCGGAAATCCTCCGCGCGAGGAAGTCGCGATACGGCGCCGTGACGATTCATTCGTCACGGCGCTCTTTTATTAACTGGCCCGAAATTTTAGAGCCGCGGGCGAATAAAATTTCGTTGGCAGTTATTAACCCCGTTAGAAGTAAAGGTTTTTAAACTAGATAAATAAATAATTTTAATAAAAATATCCGTTGCTCCGGCCGGATACGTAGATTTACATAAACTTCTAATGGGGTCTTGTGTCCTTGACAAAAAGCGTGAATCCGCTAATATAGCATTAGGTCGACTTTTAACTTTTCACTTATTTATGGCTGATTCCTTAGACAAAATAATGTATTCGTTTGTCGTGGAGGACGTCTTAAAGGGCTTTTTTATCACTGTCCCGCCGGGTTATGTTGCTTGCGTTTACGATTTGGGCAGGGGAGTCCTGAAAAAAGTTTTGCATCCCGGTTTGCATTTGAAAATTCCATTCTGGCAGAGAGCAAAATTGTTTAATACTCAAACTTTGGAATATAATATCAGCAAAGATTTTAATGTTAATAATCTCCGCGCTTTAGGCGACGCGCCGATTGGCGCCGTGACGCTTGATAGTAAAAATATTGGAATTGAAGGAACAATTCTTTTGCGGCTGGATATGGAACAGATTCCATACATCTGGCAAAACATCGGCGAAGATTTTGTGGAAAAAATTATTCGGCCGACGATTAGAAGCCGGCTCCGCATGATTGCTTCGCTTTACTCCGGACAAGATATTGTCTCGCTCCAGAGAAATCAAATTGAAATGGCGATCACGAACGAGCTGGACAGAATTTTCCATCCGCGGGGAATTCATGTGGAAAATGTTCTTCTTTCGGAAATTGGGCATCAGTTTAATAAGTAATTAGAGATTAAGAAAGGCAGCCTTGACGGCTGCTTTTTGGTTTTGTAAAATGGTATTAGCAGTCCTTGACGCCGATTGCTAACAGGTATAAAATAGTTTAATATGGAAAAACGAAAGGAAAAATTGCTCTTGTCGGTTATCCACGAATATATAAAAAAAGCCACGCCGGTTGCTTCAAAAATGTTGGCCGGACGGGGCGGTTTTAAAATAAGTTCGGCAACATTACGAAATGAGATGGCGGATTTGGAAGAAGAAGGATATCTTGTTCAGCCGCACACTTCCGCCGGCCGGATTCCGACCGAGGCAGGTTTTAATTTTTATCTGGCCAATTTGCCGGAAGGAAAACTGGAAGCCGCGGGAAAAGAAAAAAAAGAACTGGAACGGGCGGCGCGGGCAACGGAATATCCGGAAAAAAGTTTGGCTAAAGTTCTGGCCGAACTAACTGAGGAAGCCGTGATTTTGGCTTTCGGGAAAAATGATGTTTATTACACCGGACTTTCCAATCTTTTTGCCAAGCCGGAATTCCACGACCAGGATTTGGTTTATCGGATCGGCGAAGTCGTTGATCATTTGGACGAAATTATAAATGAGATTTTTGAAGAGACAAAAGAGGAAATAAAAGTTTTAATCGGCAAGAAAAATCCGTTCAGCGAAAGTTGCGGCGCGGTCGTCAGCAAATACCGCGGAAAAAATAAAAAGACTGGACTTGTTGCGGTTTTGGGACCGATCCGGATGGATTACGGAAAAAACATCGCCCTTATCCGCGAAGTGAAAGATTTGTTAAATAAAATATAATTATGGCAGACGATAAGCAAAAAACAGAAGAAAAAAAAGATGCGGCTCTCTCGGAATTGGAAGCGTGTAAAAAACAGGCGGAAGAATATTTGAATGGATGGAAACGGGCGAAAGCCGATTATTTGAATTTAAAAAAAGAAAATGAAACAGCGAGCGCGGAGCTGGCGCAATTTGTCGCGGGCGGGATGTTGATGAAATTTTTGCCGATTTACGACGGATTGAAAAAAGCGTGCGCCATGGAAAATAGCGGAGATAAATGGGTTGAGGGAATTTTAAATATCAAAAAACAATTTGAGGAAGTTTTTAAAAAATTCGGCGTGGAAGAAATAAAATCTGTCGGAGAAAAATTCAATCCGGAATTTCACGAAGCGGTGAGCCGGATGAAAAAAGAAGGCGTGGAATCGGATATGATAGTTGAAGAAGTTGCTGGCGGATATAAGATGAATGGAAAAACGCTCATCGCGGCAAAAGTAATTGTTAGTGAATAAAAAATTATTAATTTAAAAAACTATGCCAATTATCAAATGGAATCCCTGGGAACAATTTGGAGATTTGGACAGATTTTTTGAAGAAGGCGTGGGCGGTTTTGTCCCGGCGTTGGATATTTATCAAACCAAAGACGCGGTCGTTGTTGAAACTCCGCTTACCGGCATTGATCCGGAAGATGTGGAAGTTTCCATTGAAAATGATGTCTTAACCGTTGACGGAAAAACTGAACGGCAAAGCGAAGTTGATGAAAAGAATTTTTACCGCAAAGAAGTCCGCTACGGAAGTTTTCACCGCTCGGTCCGCTTGCCGGTCGCGGTTCTCGGGAACAAAGCCGAAGCCAAATCGGAAAATGGAATGTTGAAAATCACAATCCCCAAAGCGCCGGAAGCGAAGAGCAAGGCGATTAAAGTGAAAGTGGTGAAGGGGAAGAAATAAAAAAACGCGCCACCCGGAAGAGTTCCGAATGAACGCGTTGATGAGGCGGAACGGGATCGCTGTCGCCCTCTACCACAGGATCTCGTACAGCTCTGCGTCGTGCCACGGACTCTTGAGTCCGTGCGGCTCCTTGCTGGTGCGCTCGAGGAAGATGCCGTTCGCCGCGACGTTGCAGCGCCAGCACTTCGGTATGAACAGCGTCTCTCTGCCCATCACCCAGTCGCCGGTGTGATGCCAGTCAACGTCGAGACAGCCATCGCCGGTCACACTGGCGAATTCGATTCTGCCGACAACGGTCTCGCCGTCGCCGCGATGTTCGATGATAGCCAGACCGAGCAGATTTATGTCCCGAGGTTTTTCCACTGGTTTGCCCTCCTTTTCGGTCGCTCCCTCAGGGGGAGAAAATGATCATCCGAATGAAAAATTCTATCACAAATTTAAAAAAAGTCAAGAGTAATTGTTTGCAGATAAATTGTCCTCCGCCCAAGGCGGAGAACAGAAATTTGCGGAGAATTAAAATAAATAATTTATAACTTTATGTCTCAAAAAATTTTAAAATGTTTTTTAAACACTCCTGACGGCGGCGGAGTTAAATCAGAAATTGTAGATTGGGGATCGAGTTTGACTAGGCAATTAATACAAGGCCGTACGGGGAGTATCGTTCTGGACGCCTGTTGTACAAGGGGCGATATTTATTCAAGTTACGGCGGTGAAATTAGCGCAGGGACGAGAATTCTTACTTTAGAGGGAGAGCTTTGTTCTAATTCTGACGGAAGATTTGAAAAACTCAAACTCGAACAAATTCTTTCGGGCACCCAGGGTCCCGTTATTGATGAGATGGTCAAAAAGTATGGACCCTTCGATGTGGCGTTGGCTATGGGAGGAATTTACCCCGTCCGAGCAACTTCCGACTATCACGTAGTAGTCCTTTCCTGTTTGGCTTTCCAAAAACCAATATTTTTTTTACCGAAAGCAAGCGCTCTACAAAAATACGGTAGTCCTGAAAAATATTATCCCAGGTACCGAGAGAGATTAGATAATAAAATTGGGGAGTTCGTAAATTTTAATAAAAAAATAATTTATAAATAAAATTGATATGAAAACGTCAAAAATTATTGGAGAAAACAAAAAATCAATCGGTTTAGTGGCGATTGAAAAACCGTCGGCAAATGGACAAAGCCAGGTTAGCATACGCGGCACGGGTTTTGTAGTTAGCTCGGACGGTAAATTTTTAACTTGTGCACACGTCTACAACCAAATCGCAGAAAATGATCGGCAGTATTTGGGCATTATGCTTCCAGACAAAATTGACGAAAGGGGAATTGCTCACTACAAAAAATATCCAATGAAGTTTTTGGATATTGATGTTGAAAATGACACGGCATTAATGCAGATAACGGATAGTGCGGCGGAATTTCAGGCAATTGAAGGATTTGATGACTCGGAAAAAATTAACGAAGGTGACGAAGTTTTGATTTTGGGTTATCCGTTGGCTTTAGAACTCATGATGATGAATTTTGGCGTCACGATGAATGCGAGTAAATGTATTATCAGCGCTGTCAAAAGGAGAGGCGTTGATGGCTCGTTGCATTTTTTTATGGTTGATACACACATTAATAACGGCTCCAGCGGTTCGCCGGTTTTTTCCGTAGATAGCGGAAAAGTTGTGGCGATGGCAAGCGGAAAAATTTCTTCAAAAATTCCGTTGCCTGACGGAAAAGTTGCGGACATTCCTGCCAACATGGGGCTTTGTGTGCCGTCAAAATACGCACAAAATATAATTAACAAAAATAAATAATTACAAAGTATAAATAATATGCCAAAGATTTTAGGTATAGATCTCGGAACTACTAATTCTTGCATGGCCGTCATTGAAGGCGGCGAGCCGAAAGTGTTGGAAAATAAAGAGGGCGCGAGAACCACGCCTTCGGTTGTCGCTGTTTCAAAAAACGGCGAAAGATTGGTCGGACAGATTGCTAAACGCCAATCGGTGACCAATCCGGAAAACACACTTTATTCCATTAAGCGTTTAATCGGCCGGCGTTTTGACGATACGGAAGTACAGCGCGATATGAAAGTTTTGCCTTTTAAAATTGTCCAATCCGGAGTCGGGGTGAAAATAAAAATGTCGGACAAAGAATATTCTCCGCAGGAAATCTCCGCCATGGTTTTGCAGAAAATGAAAAGCGACGCGGAAGAAAAAATCGGGGAGAAAATTGAAGAAGCGGTCATCACCGTGCCGGCTTATTTTGACGACGCGCAACGCCAGGCGACCAAAGAAGCCGGAGAAATCGCGGGCTTGAAAGTTCGCCGAATTATTAACGAACCAACCGCCGCGGCCTTGGCTTATGGTTTGGATAAGAAAAAAGGACAGCAAATTGTCGTTTACGATTTGGGCGGCGGAACTTTTGATGTTTCGGTCTTGGATATTGGCCAGGACACGGTGGAAGTGAAAGCGACAAACGGCGACACGCATTTGGGCGGCGACGATTTTGACCAGAGAATAATTCACTGGATTTTGAATGAATTTAAAAAAGATCAGGGGATTGATTTATCAAAAGATAATTTGGCGTTGCAAAGAATTAAAGAAGCGGCGGAAAAAGCGAAAATAGAATTATCAACCGCCATGGAATCGGAAATCAATCAGCCATTCATTACTTCCGACGCCGGCGGACCGAAACATTTGGTAATGAAAATGACGCGGGCAAAATTGGAAGAATTGGTTGGCGATTTGGTTCAGGCGACTTTGGAGCCGTGCAAAAAAGCATTGGCCGACGCGAAAATGGATATTAAAGATATTCAGGAAGTGGTCATGGTCGGCGGAATGACAAGAATGCCTTTGGTTTTGCAGACCGTGGAAAACTTTTTTAGAAAAAAACCAAACTTGTCGGTCAATCCCGATGAAGTTGTGGCGATTGGCGCGGCGGTTCAGGCCGGAGTTATGCAAGGAGAAGTGCGCGATATTTTATTGCTTGATGTTACACCATTAACTTTGGGCTTAGAAACATTGGGCGGAGTTTTGACTCCATTAATCAACCGCAATACCACAGTCCCGACTTCCAAGTCGCAAGTATTTTCTACGGCTGCTGATGGCCAGACTTCGGTTGAGATTCATGTGTTGCAAGGCGAGCGGCCAATGGCGGCGGATAATAAAACTTTGGGAAGATTTATGCTTTCGGGAATTCCTCCGGCGCCGCGCGGCGTGCCGCAGGTTGAAGTGACTTTTGATATTGATGCTAATGGAATTTTAAATGTGAAAGCAAAAGATAAAGCCACGAACGTTGAACAATCAATCACCATTACTGCCTCAACCGGTTTGTCAAAAGATGAAATTGAGCGGATGAAAAAAGAAGCCGAGGCGCACGCGGCCGATGATTTGAAGAAAAAAGAATTGATTGATTTGCGAAATACCGCCGAGACGATAATTTATACCACGGAAAAAATGTTAAAAGACGCGGGAGATAAAGTTAAGGCTGAAGACAAAAAAGCGATTGAAGAAAAAATGGAAGCGTTGAAAAAAGTGAAGGATAGCGATGATAAAGAAGCCATCAAGAAAGCGGCTGATGATTTAGCGCAAACGGCGCAGAAAGTCGGCGCGGCGATGTACCAGTCGCAGCAGCAGCAACAGCCGCCGCAAGGTGGAGCCGGCCCTTCGACAGGCTCAGGGAATAAAGATGAAAAGAAAAAAGATAAGACAGTGGAAGGGGAGTTTGAAGAAGTAAAATAAGAGGCTCGAATTAGTCACAAGAAAAAACGCAGTCTATTTTCCCAGCGTGAAAATCGCTGCTCAATGCTCGGCCTCGCTCTTGTCGCTTCGCGACAAACCATGCCCGCGAGGCCTCCGCAAGTTTTTCTTAGCGACTAATTTTCGCCGGAAAGAAAAAAGGAAAAAGAAGATGGCAAAAGATTATTATAAAATTTTAGGCGTTTCGAAAACTGCGTCAGCGGAAGAAATTAAAAAAGCCTTCCGCGAGTTGGCGCACAAATATCATCCGGATAAAAATGGCGGGAACGCGGATCAGTTTAAAGAAATCAACGAGGCCTACCAAGTTTTGGGAAATCCGGAGAAACGCCAACAGTACGACCAATTCGGAACCACCTTTGAAAACGCTCAGGGTCAAGGTGGTTTTTCTGGTTTTGAGGGCTTCAGGGATTTTTCCGGTTTTGCTAATGGTTTTGATATGGGAGATTTGGGAGAGATGTTTGGATTTGGCGATGTTTTTGGCGGCGGAAGAAAAAAATCGCGCGCCTCCCGCGGCCGGGATATTGAAGTTGAAATGAGGATTGATTTTCGCGAAGCAATTTTTGGCACGGAAAAAGTTTTAGAAATGTATAAGCCCTCCGTTTGTAAAAATTGCGGGGGAAGCGGCGCGGATCCCAAAAGTAAAGTTGTCTCTTGCGTAAATTGCGGCGGATCGGGTCGGGTGCAAGTTCTCCAGCGAACATTTTTAGGAAATATTCAAACAGTTGCGACTTGCAGTAAGTGCGGCGGGGCGGGAAAAATTCCGGAAAAAGAATGTTCAGTTTGCCGCGGCAAAGGCGTTACCCGCGACAGCCAAAAATTGAAAATAAAAATTCCGGCCGGGATTGATGACGGCGAGACGATAAAAATTTCCGGAGAAGGGGAGGCAGCCGAACACGGCGGAAAGGCAGGAGATTTATTTGTGACAATGAGTATCGCGCCGGATAAAGAATTTAAAAGAAAGAAAGATGATATTTTAAGTCGGGTGGAAATAAATTTTAGTCAGGCGGCGCTGGGTGAAAAAATTGAAATAGAAACTTTGGATGGAAAAATAAAATTAACCATTCCGGAGGGAACGCAGTCGGGACAGATTTTCCGTTTGAAAGGAAAAGGCGTGCCGCATTTAAATAGTTACGGCCGCGGGGATCAACTGGTGGAAGTTATTGTTATGACGCCGACCAATCTTTCCCGTCGGCAAAAAGAATTATTGGAAGAATTGGATAAGAGTTAAGTTTTTGGTATTTTAAAATTTTAAAAATTGCCGCTTGGTTTGGCGGCGATTTTTGTTTTTGGGGTTGACAAAATCAGAGAAAACGATTTAAATATACGGAGGCTTACCCAATGATGGGTTGGGCTTTGTTCCTTTATAACCGACTTCTTGGCCCAAGGGGTCAAGGGAGGGAAAAATGAAAAAGGTAGTTGTTCTTTTCGCTCTGGCGCTCGGGTTCGTTCGGGCGGCTTCCGCTTCGGCGGAAGGTTCGGCCAGTGAGCCCGGAACCTACACGGTCCAGCCGGGAGATCGACTGGAGCGGGTAGCGGCGCGGTACGGTCTGACAGGAGAAGAGCTCCTGGCGGCCAATCCGCGCTCGGCCTACGGCATTGCTTGCGACAGGCCGCAGAAGATTGAGCTTCGAGACGGAACGATTCGGTTTGTTTGCGGCCGGCCGAGGGTTTACCTCATCGCCGGCAAGACACTCATCGTTCCCGAGCCGCGGATTTTGATCCAGGCCGAGAATGGCGCGTTGCGTACTGAGCTTGAGGCGCTTCGAGCCGAAATGGCCGAGCTGGAAGAGAAGTACGAGGCGGAGAAATCCGACCTCGTCGAAGTGCGGCAAGAGCGCGACGATCTCATTTCCGAACTCGACGATTTGCGAGATGAGAACAAGGGTCTTGTCGCGGCAAGGGCGGAGGCCAGTGGCCAGCACGACGAACTCCAGTCCAATCTGGAAACCGTGCTTTCCCATCAGCCGAAGCAGGTGGAAGTTCGGGCGACGAACGCCACCCACATCGTCTTGGCCGTTGCGCTTACCGCGTTCGTCGCGGTTTTGGCCATCGTGTTCGTCTCGTACCGCAAGGGCAAGAAGTTCAATCATCTCGTGCAGGTTGTCCATCCGGGCCTCATCGCGCAGGCCGAGAAGAACAAGAAGCGCGGCGCGGAGCTGGACCTGTGGGAGAAGAAACTCGACCGGCAAGCGCGCGAGCAGGACGATCTCGGGACCAAGCTCGGCAAAGAGAAGGCCGAGCAGGACAAACAGGAGAAGGATCTGGCAGCGCGCGAGGCGACGCAGAAGCAGGGCGAGGCCGATCTGGATGCGGCAAAGAGGGCTGTGGCCGATCGGGAAGCGACTTGCACTCGCCGCGAGGGCGAGATCAAGGAAGCGGAGCACCAACTTCTGGGACGCACCAAGGCTTTTTCAACGCATGTCCGTGAGGAAGACGAACGCCTCGGGCGACTTCGCGGTGAACTGAACGGCACGCAAGCAAGGCTTGAGGGGCAAGCGGCAACTCAGGAAGAGAAGGAGAGAAGGCTTGCCAGTCTCCGTGAAATTCTAGACCAAACTTCCGCGCAGTTTCGCACCGAACAGGCCGAGTTTGCCAAGCAGCGCGGCGCAGTGGAAGGAGCCATGCGTTGCCTTGACGAAGACGTCCCTGCTCTTGAGGAGCAGAGGCGTCAACTCAAGGCCAGAGAGGACGAAGTTACTCGGCGGGAAGGCGAAGTGACAGACCATTCGGCAGTTCTTGCCGGGCGCGAGCGGGACGTGAGAGCGGTGGAAGAAAGGCTCGCCAGAGCCGAGGATGATCTTCGGAGGAGGCAAGCCGAATTCGAGCGATTCACCGCTGAAGCGCGACAGGAACTCGAAGATCGAGCGCGTGGGCTGGATGACCGAGAAGAACGGCACAGAGATCTGTCCCGTGAGGCGGACGACGAAGGAGAAACAAGAAGGCTCCCTCCGCCCCCAGACGATCCGAGCGACATGACAGGTATCGATCCGCCCGGTTCGGAACCAGTGATGGGGGTGACCAAGGTTCTCTGTCCCGACTGCGGACACGAGGTTTCGTTCGACAAGCTGGACGAACATCGGGCCGTGGCGCACGGCATCGGCGCGAGGGAAGAAATCCCCGGTTCGAAAACGTGCGTGCGGCCAGACGGAGAAGAAGTTCCCCTCGCGTCTCGGGAAGCGCATCTTGGGTCGTGCGCGCCGCCACCCCCGGCGAGTGCGGATGTCTCTCACGAAACCGGACCGCATATTCCGGTCGCCGCCGAGCCCTCGCACGAAGAGAGCGAGTTCTACTGCAGCGTGTGCAGGCGGGCTGTTTCGGCCGAAGAATACGCCTGGGAACACGCCACACACGATACGGGTTTGCCGAAGCCCGAATAAATTCGGCGATATTTTTGGGAGGATTTTTCTTGGTTGTTTTTTCTACGCCGGACACTTGTGCTTTTGTCCGGCGTTTTTTTATTTGTCGCATGCCGCTGCCTTGGCGCGGGGGTATTTTTTGTCTTTCTGATTTATGTTATACTTAAATAAAGTTAATAAAGTTTATAGAATATGCGTCAAAGACTTTTTTTCATCTCACTTGTGCTTGTAATTTTTAGTATCGCGAGCGGTTTTGGTTTGCGTTATGCCTCAGCAATCGCTTGGACCGAACCCGGGGCTCTTCCGCCGGGAGATAATGTTCCGGCTCCGATTAATGTTGGCGCCGGAGCGCAGAGTAAAACCGGCGATTTAACAGTTGGGGGAAATTTTTCCGTGGGAGGCGGGCAAATTGTTGGCGCGCCCGCGGGAGGAAATATGGGGTTGGGAACGCTGAATGCCGAGCAACTTTGCATTCAGGGAAATTGCCGCGTTAATTGGCCGGAAGCAGTCAGCGCTTTTGTTGATGAAGGAAATGTTGGATTTGGTCCGACGGCGGTTTTGGGGACAAATGATAATGTGCCGCTGTCTTTGGAAACTAATGGCATCGGGCGGATACAAATCGGCGCCGCGGGAAATGTAGGAGTTGGGACAACCAATACAGCTTTTAATTTAATGGTTGGCGGGGTCGCACCAAGAATTTATCTCCTGCCAGTTCCCGGCAGTAATCCGGAATTGGATTTTGGCAGTCCGGCCATGGACACTCATTGGGCGATTTATCGCGATGCCGCTACGGATCAGCTTCGTTTTTGGAGAACTGACAACAGATTAATTCTGACAAGCGGAGGAAATGTCGGCATCGGAGTGGATCCGGCTTATAAACTTGATGTGGCCGGGCAAATTAACGCGAACACAAATTTAACGCCGGCGATACAAGGAATAAGTTCCGGCGACGCGGGCGGATTTTTTCAATCAGAAGCTTTGGGAGGAGTTGGTGTCTATGGGATAACGAACGGCGACGCGAGCTTTGGGGTTTACGGGCTTTCAAACGGAGAAAGCAGCATGGCGGTTTCCGGTACGGCGACGTCATTGATCGGGCTTAATAAAGGCGGTCAATTTTTTGCCGGCAACGCGGCGATTGTTATGGGGGGCGATAACAATATTGGAGTTATGGCCGCAGGCGGAGGTTCGCCGGGAAAAAATTATGGAGGCTATTTCAAAGCGCAAGGATCGGGTTATGGAGTCTATTCCACTGTCACCGATGCCGCTGCTTGGTCAGGATATTTTATTGGGGGCAAGGGAGTCTATGTTGATGCCGGAGTGGTGGGCGCGGCGGTGGGTGCGTACAGGGGACCCGGCACACTAAACGCTGAGCAACTTTGTATACAAGGAAATTGCATTGGAGCTTGGCCGGCTGGCGCGGCGCCTGGCGGAGTGAATGGACAAATTCAATTTAACGATGTAGGAACTTTTGGCGGCGATGCCGGGTTAACATATGATAAAGCGGCAGATGTTCTCACGGTCGGCGGTAATTTGAGAATCGGAATGGGCGCAGTAGGGAATGACGATTATATTTATTTTGACGACGGGAGTAAATATTTACAGTGGCAAGACGCGATGGCGAGGGTTTATTTGAATAGTGCATTTTTTATTGAAGGACAAATGACAGGGACGGGAGGAATTAACACAATTTCCGGAAGTTGGATTTCCGCGGCGGATCCGGGCAATCAGAAAAATATCAGACTGCGGCATGACGGAGTCAACGGTATTTTGGATACCAACTCCGCCGGGGTTATCAGTCCGGGAAATTTAGTGCTCATGGCTCCATATGTAGGAACGGTTGTCCAGGTTCAGGATGACTTAAATGTCACCGGGGTATTGAGCGTTAATGGAAACGCCACGGTTTTGGGGAGAAATATTTGCTTGCAGGATGGAACAAATTGTCCCGCTCCCGCTGGGATACATATTATTTACAGATGCAATGACGGCGCGGCAAACGAGGGAAGATTGATTGCGGACTACGGCGGCAGTGAAGCGAAAGTTTTTTGCGGCGGGGCCGGTACGTATTCCGATACGGGTTTGCGGGCGCAGTAATTTAAACAAAAAATTGTTAAAACAAAATGTTAAAACTTTATAACTCTCTTACAAAACAAAAAGAAATTTTTCGGTCTCTGGCGGAAGAAAAAAAGAAGAAAAAATTGGTGACGATGTATACTTGCGGGCCGACGGTTTACGATTACGTTCATATCGGAAACTTACGGTCTTTTTTAGTTGCTGATTTGTTGCGGCGCGTTTTGGAATTTGAAGGATATAAAGTTAAACAAGTGATGAACATTACCGACGTCGGGCATATGGTGGCTGATGCTGATATTGGAGAAGATAAAATGGAGGCGGCCTCGCGGCGCGAGAAAAAAGATCCTTGGCAGGTCGCGGATTTTTTTGCCAAGGCGTTTTTTGCCGACATTAAAAAAATAAATTTGGAAAAAGCATGGAAATATCCCAGGGCGACCGATCACGTTCGGGAAATGATAAAAATTATTCTGAAGCTGATAAAAAACGGTTATGCCTACGAGGTTAACGGTTCTGTTTATTTTGATTTATCAAAATTTTCCGGGTGGGGAAAATTGTCGGGAAATAAACTGGAAGACTTGATCGCCGGGGCGCGGGTAGAAGTTTTGCCCGAGAAAAAAAATCCATACGATTTTGCTTTATGGATAAAAAATCCGTCGCACATTATGCAGTGGAATTCGCCCTGGGGAAAGGGTTATCCCGGCTGGCATATTGAATGTTCAGCCATGTCCATGAAATATTTGGGAGAAACGATTGATATTCATACCGGCGGCGAGGATAATAAATTTCCTCATCACGAATCGGAAATTGCCCAGTCGGAAGGGGCGACGGGAAAGAAATTCGTCCGGTTTTGGCTGCACGCAAAGCATTTGATGGTTGATGGGGAAAAAATGAGCAAGTCAAAAAATAATTTTTATACTTTAAATCAAGTTTTGGAAAGGGGATTTTCTCCGCGAGCCGTCCGGTATCTTCTGCTTTCCACCCATTATCGCGATTCATTGAATTTTACTTTTGACGGGCTCGGCGCGGCGGAAAAAAATATTGCGAAAATTGATGAGGCTTGGACAAAAATTAATAGCGTAGCCCGTAAATCTGGCGGCGGTCGAGAACTTTTTGGGGCGGCGGAAAAAAATATTGTTGATTTTGAAGCGGCGCTTGGCGACGACCTAAATATTTCCGGGGCGCTCGCGGCACTGCTCAATTTTGTAAAAGAAATTAACGCGGCGATTTCTCGCGGAATTTCTGAGGATGAAATAAAAATTGCCAAAAGAACCCTGCTCGCGATGGACGGCGTTTTGGGCTTTGGTTTGGAAACGTTGAAAGAAGAAAAAATTTCCGAAGAAATAAAAAAACTGCTCGCAAGTAGGGAGCAGGCAAGAAGCGCGAAAGATTGGGCAAAAGCTGATGAGGTGAGAAAAAAAATTGAAGAAGCGGGTTATACAGTAGAGGATACAGCGGAAGGACAGAAAGTAAAAAAGAAAAATTAGACTTACAGCCACTTTTTTCTTTCAAAAAACCAAAGCAGTCCCAGAGCGCCAAACGTCATCCCGCCGAGAATTATCCAAAAACCGTAAGGATGGTTGGCAAGCGGCATGCCCTGAACATCCATTCCGAAAAGCGCGGCCAGAAGCGTCAGCGGGAAAACTATCACAGAAAAAATTGTTAAAGTTTTCATTATTTCATTTATCCGGAAGTCAATCAGAGAGACGTTTGTTTCATGGAGGGCGTCAATTGTGTCTTTATAATTATCCAGAAGATCCCAAATTTCTTTAGTATAACCGACTAAGTTTTCAAAATAAATTTTTATTTTTTCCGCCCGGAAGAATCTGGGAGATTCGGCGATCAGAGCTCTGATTACTTGTTTGTGCGGCTGCATCGCTTTTCGAAAATTTACAATATTTGTTTTTATACGAAGAATTTCCGTGATGGTTCCTTTCTCAAATTCGGAACGCAATTGGTTTTCCACGCTGTCAATATCATTGGAAATATGGACGAGCATCGGAAAACAAGAGAGGAGAAGTTCGTGTAAAATTTCGTGAAGAAGGTCGGGGGCGTTGGTACATTTAATTTTTTTCGCGCGGCATTTATCAAAAATTTCTTGAAGAGGAATAAGTTCGTTTCCGCCGACCGTAACAAGTTTTTCGGGAGTAATAAAAAAATCCACTTCCGCGGCGTAGAGAACCCTAGTTTTTCTGTTGAAAACAGGGAAAAGTAAAATCATGAAGAGGTAATTTTTTCTAATTACCAATTTCGGCCGCTGAAGCGGAGGCAAGCAATCTTTTAAATCAAGTTCGTGAAAACCGAATTTTTTCCCCAGATATTCAAGTTCTTTCTCACCATTTTTTGTGACGTTTATCCAGGAAAATTTAGCGTTTTTAAATTCGCTAACAGTTTTTAACATATTCCTCCTAAAGTTATCAACAACTTCATTTTAGCATAAATTTATAAAATGTGGTACAATTTATAAATTTAGTGGCAAACATTATAATTTATTTACATGGATATTAAGGATAAAATTGAAAAAATCGGCGGGCTGGAAGAAGCCATTCCGGAACAGGAGCCCGTCGCGCCCGAAAAAAAAGTTGAAGTGGAAAAGGCGCCGAAGCCGGAGTGGGAAAAAATTTCTCCGGACGAAGAAAAAAACGGAAAAAAGCCGCTCGTTGCCGCGGCCGTTCACCCCGTTACGGAAAAACCGCCGAAAAGCGAATCCCTGGTTAAAATTGAAAAAATTTTGGAAGAAGACCTTGAATCTTTTTATTTTTCCATGCCGCCGGAAAAACAAGCGGCGTTTAAAGAAAAAGGGGAGGAGACGGCGACAAAAATAGAAAAGATGATGGAGGCGGGAAAATCCGTTGCCAGGAAAATTTTAAAATTGATCCGCGCCTGGTTAAAAATTATTCCCGGAGTTAATAAATTTTTTCTGGAGCAGGAAGCGAAAATTAAGACAGACAAGTTGATGACGATGACGGAAGAAAAAAATAAAAATATTTAAAACAGTGTGTCGCGTGGTGTGGTGTCTTGTATAAGATTTTTTACGGAATAAAATACTAGATACCAGATACTAATCTATGGAGGATGTAGAGAAAAAAATTTGGCATAGAATAAGAGGATGGATTCCCGGGACCGCGCTCGGCGCGATTTTTGTTTTTTCTCTTTATCAAATTGCCCTGCCGACCGCGGAGATTCCCCCGGAAGTCGGAATTTTTGCAGAGAGCCCGATCGGAATAATGATTTTTACTTTAGCCACGATTTTTTTGGGATTGTGGTTTTTAATTTTGTTTACCAGAAGATTCCTGCATCACAGGACAAAGATGTCCACTTCTTTTAAAAATATTGTTTTGCTCGTGACAGTGCCCAAAGAATCGGCGGATCGAGCGCAGGCGCAGGAAAAAAGGGAAATTACCGTTCAAACCATTCAAGAAGGAGTGGCTACGGCCGAAGCGCTTTTCGCGTCAATCGGCGGGCTCAAGGCGCAAAAGGGAATTAGCGCTTGGCTTACCGGCCGGACGGACTATCTTTCTTTTGAAATTATCGCCGACAAGGGTTTGATTTCTTTTTATGTTGCTGTGCCAAAACATCTGCAAGAATATGTTGAACAGCAAATTCGGGCGAACTATCACGAAGCTTTTATTGAAGAAGTTAAAGATTACAATATTTTCACGCCGACCGGAGATATCCGTGGCGCTTATTTAACTTTTAAACGTCCTCATTTTTTTCCGATAAAAACTTATAAAAAAATGGAAACGGATCCGATGAACGCTCTGACAAATGTTTTGTCAAAATTGGAAAAAAATGAAGGCGCGGCGATTCAGTTTGTTCTGCGTAGCGCGCGAAAAGAATGGCGGCGTCCGGGAATTAAAATCGCCCAAGAAATGCAACAAGGGAAAAAACTCGGTGAAGCGATGTCGTCAGTTGGCGGAAATATTTTTATGAAAATTTTGGGTGAGTTTGGAAAAATGTTTGCCGGCGGGGCAAAGAAAAAACCCGAAGACCAAATCGTAAAATCCACGCCGGAACCATATCGCCTCTCTCCCATGGAAGAGGAAATGGTTAAAGGACTTGAAGAGAAGGCGAGCAAAGCCGGAGTTGATGTTAATATCAGAATTGTTTCTTCTTCGCCAAATTTCGCGCGGGCAAAAATGAATTTGGACAATATTACCAATGCTTTTTCCCAATATAATATTTATCAATACGGAAATAGTTTTGCGCGCACCTCGCCGGGCGGCCATCCTCTCAAAAAATTGATCAAAGATTTTATTCATCGCGGTTTTCATGAAAAGAAAAAAGTTGTTTTAAATTCGGAAGAGATGGCGAGCCTGTTTCATTTCCCGTCGCCCTGGACCGAAGCGCCCAATATTGAATGGCTCCTCGCGAAAAAAGCCGCGCCGCCGGTTAATATGCCCAAAGAGGGCTTGACGCTTGGTAAATCTATTTTCCGCGGGACAGAAGTGATGGTTAAAATCAAGCGCGAAGATCGCCGCCGCCACGTTTATGTTATTGGTAAATCCGGTGTTGGTAAATCCGTGCTTTTGTCCAATATGGTAAAGCAAGATATCCAAAATGGTGAGGGCGTCGCGGTAGTTGATCCGCATGGAGATTTGATTGAAGATATTTTAACCGGCGTGCCAAAAGAGCGGCTGGACGATGTGATTATTTTTGATCCCTCCGACGCCGATCGGCCGATTGGCCTCAATATGCTTGAGGCAAAAGATGAATCGCAAAAAGATTTTGCCGTGCAAGAAATGATCGCGATTTTTTACAAACTTTTTCCGCCGGAAATGATTGGCCCGATGTTTGAGCATAATATGAGAAATGTGATGTTGACCTTGATGTCGGATCTGGCGAACCCCGGAACGATCGCCGAGATTCCCAGGATGTTTTCCGATAATGATTTTCAAAAATCATGGGTGGCGCGCGTTAAAGATCCGGTGGTTCGCGCTTTTTGGGAAAAAGAAATGGCCAAAACTTCGGATTTTCATAAGTCGGAAATGTTGGGATATTTGATTTCCAAAGTCGGCCGGTTTGTGGAGAATGAAATGATGCGAAATATAATCGGCCAATCGCATTCGGGTTTTGATTTTAGGGAAATAATGGATAAGAAAAAGATTTTGCTTGTGAATCTCGCCAAGGGAAAAACCGGCGAAGTGAACAGCGAACTTCTGGGTTTGATTATTGTTTCAAAATTACAAATGGCCGCGATGAGCCGCGCCGAACTTCCCGAGGCCGAGCGCCATGATTTTTATCTTTATATTGATGAGTTTCAAAATTTCATTACCGACAGTATTGCCACGATTTTATCCGAAGCGAGAAAATATCGGCTGTGCCTTACGATTGCCCATCAGTACGTCGGGCAGTTGGTAAAAGATAATAATACGAAAATTCGCGACGCGGTTTTCGGCAATGCCGGCACAATGATATCTTTCAGAATCGGCGTGGACGACGTCGAAACAATCGCTAAAGAATTCGCCCCGACGGTTAATGAATATGATTTATTGAATGTGGAAAAATATACGGCCTACATCAAACTTTTGATTGATAACGCCGCTTCAAAAGCGTTTAATATGCAAACCATTCCGCCGCAAAAAGGCGATACAGAATTGGCGCAAGCCCTAAAGCAACTTGCCAGATTAAAATACGGCCGCGACAAAACAATCGTGGAATCGGAAATTTCCGAGCGGACGCAACTTGGCACGCCGACGAGTGTGGCCGGGCCAATGGCAGGGGAGAGATCGTTATAGATTAAAAATAAAAAATAAAAAATTACAATTTAAAATTAAAAATTTCTATGGACGAACAAAATCAAAATCAAAACGATCTTTTCGGGAATATTGACGGTTTGGGGGAAAATCGGGAGGAGTTGGGGCAAGAAGCAATGGAGGTCGCGGAGCCAATGGCCATGCCCGCCGAGTCCGTTCCGCTTGACGTTGTGCCAAAAATTTATGACGCGCCGGCCAAAACCGAACTTAAAGATTTGGAAATTTCTTTCAATTTTGAAAAAATAGAATTGATCAAAAAAATTGTTCAGGAAACGCAAAATAATTTACGGCGGATAAACTGTCTTTTGGGCGAGGACGCGCCGAAATATGAAGAAAAAGTTAAACAAAGTTTTCTTGAATCGGATATGGCGGCCGTTGCACCCTCTGTTTCGCCGATGTTTAGCGGATTGAAAACCGTTTCCCAGCCGGACGTGGCTTATGGCGAATCGGGCGAGAGAATTATGGAAGGAGTTTTTAACGGCCAAAATATGATTGGCGCCGACGGAAAAGAATATTTAGTGCCGGCTAATTATGCTTCAAAATCAAAATTGGTGGAAGGTGATATTTTAAAATTAACCATCAACGCCCGCGGAAATTTCCTTTTTAAACAAATCGGGCCGATTGAGCGGAATAGAATTGTGGGAACGCTCGAAGAATCTGAATCGGGCGGCTGGACGGTTGGGGCGGGCGGGAAAAAGTGGAAAGTTTTGACCGCGCCGGTGACGTTTTTTAAAGGCGAGCCCGGCGACGAAGCGGTTGTCTTGATCCCGAAAAATACGCCGTCAAAATGGGCGGCGGTGGAGAATGTGATTAAGAGAATAGTGGAGTAGATTTTAAAAAATAAATAATTATAAGGCTGTTCCTTGAGAGCAGCCTTTTGAAATCTATCTTCATTTGCCAAAATCAGAAAAATGATATAAGATAGGGCAAGTAATAATATTTTTATGTCCACAACATTATATAGAAAATATCGGCCGCAGAAGTGGAGCGAAATGACAAACCAGAATCATATTAAGATTGCTATCCAGAATGAAATTGAAACTGACAAAGTCGCCCACGCTTATTTATTTTGCGGACCGCGGGGAATTGGTAAAACTACCGCCGCGCGTCTTTTGGCTAAGGCCGTGAATTGCGAAAATCGCAAAGCGTCCGAATCCGAGCCGTGCAATAAATGCAGTTCGTGCGAGGAGATTACTTCTGGCCGAGATTTAGATATCGTGGAAATTGACGCCGCGAGCCACACCGGAGTTGATAATGTCCGCGACAATATCGTGGCGAACGCAAAATTTTCTCCGAGCCGACGGAAATACAAAGTTTTCATCATTGATGAAGTGCATATGCTTTCCACTTCAGCCTTTAACGCACTTTTGAAAACGATTGAAGAACCGCCGCCCCGCGTGATTTTTATTATGGCCACGACCGAAATTCATAAAGTTCCGGCGACAATTATTTCTCGCTGTCAAAGATTTGATTTTAAAAAAATTTCCCGCCGCGAAGTCGTGGAGCGCTTGAAATATGTTTTGAGCATGGAACGAGTGGAAGTTGATGAAAATATTTTGGAAAGCATTGCGCGGTCGTCGGAAGGATGCGTGCGCGACGCGGAAAGTTTGCTCGGGCAAGTTTTGGCTCTTCGCGACGCGAAAAATAAAATCAGCCGCGAGCAGGCGGAGCTCGTAATTCCCAAATCTGATTTTAATTTAGTTGGCGATTTTGTCGGATTTTTGGCGACGCGTGACGCGGAAAAAGCTTTGCGGCTTGTAAATAAACTCGTGGAAGAGGGGATTGATTTGTCACAGTTTACCGCCGATCTCGTGGAATTTTTACGAAAAATTTTGCTTGCCGGAGTGAGTGGAAGTTTGGCGGAGTTTGCTTTTGATCTTGATTCGGATTCAGAAAAAAAAATTATTCAGCTTGCCAAAGATATTGAATCGCACAAATTGATTGATTGGCTTGAACTTTTCATTGAGAAAAAACAAGAATTGAAATTTTCCGATATTGCCCAGCTGCCCCTTGAAATGGCAGTGGTGGAAATTGTCGGAGGATTTTCCGCGGCTGCCGCATTGCCGACGGTTTCTCTACCCAAAATTCCACCCGCGCCAAAGATGATGGAAGAGCGGCCAAAAATAAAACCCTTGCCAGGGAAAGAAAGTGTAGAAAAAAAAGAAGAGCCTTTGGTAGACGCGGCGTTGCTTGCGACTAATTTAACTTTAGAACAAGTGAAGGAAAAATGGTTTGATATTTTGCGTTTGGCGGCAGATCGAAGTCCGGCGTTGGTTTTCATTTTGCGTGTCGGCCAGCCGATGGTTATTGAAAACGGAACGTTGCAGATTGGATTCAAATATCGTTTTCACAAAGAGAGAATTAATGAAAGCAAGAATAATTTGGTTTTAAGAAATATGATTAAGGAAGTGACCGGAGGCGATGTCAGGGTGAGTGGAGTTGTTGCCGATTTGCCCGAGCCACCCGGCCCGCCGCCGCTTGAAGTGGGGAGAGTTTTGGAAGAATTTGGCGGAACGGTGGTGGGGTAGAAGTTAAAAATTTAAAAATAAAAAACGGGAGCTATTTCCCGTTTTTTTGCGCCCACTTCTCGGGGACTTGGATTCGAACCAAGGTTACCAGGGCCAGAACCTGGCGTCCTACCGCTAGACGATCCCCGAAAGGTGAGTACAAAACTTTTATTTACTCTATCAAAAATATAAATTCAAGACAAGTGAGCAGCTGATCAGAATAATTTTTGTATAAAAAAACTCCCGCCGGTTGTGTCCCGGCGGGAAGTTACGTTCCTCCTTGTTATTCTTCTGTTTTTTCTGCCGCTTCGCGCGCTAGCTTCTCCACAACCTCGCGGAGTAGGGCCAAGAAGAGCGTGCGTTGACGAGCCAGATGGCCCCGAGTTTCGTTGCAGACTACAACGTACTCACGATCGCCGTCATGGAAAGTCTCTGCTACGGCCAGGGTCGAGCCATGGAAGACACTGTGAAATTGCTTCGGCCCCATTTCGCATGTTGAGATTGGCCGTGGCGGACTCGGTGAGGCGCCATCGGGGGAACCGCAAAGAAGAAGAGCAAAGCCGTTGGTGCCATACCATTGGACGTGACCCACATTCAGCGATCCTACACAGTGAGCTTCACCTCCGCCGAATTTTTCCACGAAGCAGAATAGTTTTGCACCCAGACCCTGATGTTGCCCCAAGATGCCAAGAACGGGCGTCAGAAGTTCCTCCAATTTCCTTGCTCCTTTTCCTCCCCACACGGAACTGTAAGCATCTTATCGGTAGAGAAAATTTTTGTCAATTTTATTAAATTTTTTGCCCTTTATTATTAATGCCTTTTGTGGTAAATTTAAGTAACTCGGATTTATTAAAATTTAAACAATTTTTTATTATCAAGCGAGTGAGAGAAATGAATTTATTCATTTCCGAGCGAGTGCAGATAATATATGGATATATGTCAGAATATTACAGGGCAACACGGACACGAAATATCTTTGATCCAAAATCAAACGAACCGTTCAGGGTCAGCCGTTCAAAGATTGATTTATTTTTGAATTGTCAAAGGTGTTTTTATCTGGATCGTCGTTTGGGTATCGGGCGTCCTCCGGGATTTCCTTTTAGTTTAAATTCGGCGGTGGATGCTCTTTTAAAAAAAGAATTTGATATTCACCGTACGGCAAAAACCGCGCACCCCTTGATGGAAAAATATAATGTTGATGCTGTCCCGTTCAAGCATGAAAAAATGGAAGAGTGGCGCGACTCGCTTCGCCGCGGAATCCAATTTTTGCATAAAAAAACAAATCTGCTTATCACCGGCGGAGTAGATGATGTTTGGGTGGATCCAAACGGCAAGTTAATTATTGTGGATTATAAAGCAACGTCCAAAAACGGGGAGGTGAGCCTTGACGCTGATTGGCAAATTGGATACAAGCGCCAAATGGAAATCTATCAATGGTTATTTCGTAAAAACGAATTTAAAGTTTCTGATACGGGATATTTTGTTTATTGCAACGGCGACACCGACAAAGAGGCCTTTGATGGTAAGTTGGAGTTTGATGTTAAATTAATTGGCTACACCGGAGACGATTCATGGGTTGAGCAGGCAATTGTTGACGCGCATAAATGTCTTACCGCGGAGAAAATTCCCGAGGCGGCGGCTGATTGCGATTATTGCAATTATCGTCGGGCGGCGCGCGGCGTGGAAAAGGAAAATTTTTAAATTATGGAAGAAGGCCGCAAAAATTTTAAATATCTTGATGTTATCACCGCGTTTTTTGTGGCCGTGCTTTTAATTTCCAATATTGCCTCCACAAAAATTTTGGATTTTGGATTTTTTACTTTTGACGGCGGGACATTGCTTTTTCCCTTGAGCTATATTTTTGGAGATATTTTGACTGAAGTTTATGGCTACCGGCGTTCCCGAAAAGTTATCTGGCTTGGATTTGGCGCGGCGCTTTTGATGTCCGTGGTTTTTATTATTGTCGGCAAACTTCCGGCGGCGGCGGGCTGGGAAAACCAAGATGCTTATGATAAAATTTTGGGGCTCACGCCGCGGATTGTGGCCGCGAGTTTGATTGCGTATTTTGCCGGAGGATTTTCCAATTCATTTATTTTGGCAAAGATGAAAATTTGGATGAAGGGGAAGAAACTTTGGGCGCGGACGATTGGTTCAACTTTGATTGGCGAAGGAATTGATACGACACTTTTTATCTTGATTGCTTTTTGGGGAGTTTTGCCCAGCAGTTTGCTTTTAACTTTAATTATTTCAAATTATTTATTTAAAACCGGCGTGGAAGTTTTATTTACTCCGGCGACTTATAAAATTGTAAAATGGCTGAAGCGGGCGGAGTCGGAAGATTTTTATGACTACAAAACAAATTTTAACCCATTCAAATATGAAAAAGAAAGTCGCGATATTTGATATTGACGGGACAATTTTTAGATCAAGCTTACTAATTGAATTGGTTGAGGCGATGATTTCCGAAGGTTTGTTTCCGGCAAATTTAAGAAAAACATACGCCGGGGCTTACAAAAAATGGTTGGATCGCCGCGATATTTATGAAAAATATATCAACGCAGTGGTTTTGGCTTACAATAAAAATATCAAAGGTGTGCGCCGCGCGGATTTTTTAGAAGTGGCGCGAAAAGTAATCGCTTTTCATCATAACCGCGTTTATCGTTTTACCAGAGATTTGGTTCGCGATTTAAAAAAGAAAAAATATTTTTTGCTCGCCATATCGCACTCGCCGCGGGAAATTGTGCAAGGATTTTGCAAGGGGCTCGGGTTTGACAAGGTTTATGGCCGGATTTATAAAGTGGACGCTCGGGGAAAATTTACGAGTGAGATGCTTTATCTTGATTTGATTTCCGATAAAGCAAAAGTTTTGGCGCGAGCGGTGGAAAAAGAAAATTTGACTTTGCGCGGATCGGTGGGTGTTGGCGATACGGATAGTGATATTAGATTTTTGAAAATGGTGGACCGGCCGATTTGTTTTAATCCAAATAAAAGATTATATGACGCGGCGCGGCGAGCGGGATGGGAGATTGTGGTGGAGAGAAAAGATGTGGTGTATAAAATTAACAGTTAACAGTTGACCGTTAACAATTAACTTTACAAATTTTACAAGCTAACTTATGAAAAAAACAATTTTAATTATTTTGGCGGTTGTGGTCGTCGTCGCGGCAATAATTTTAGGTTTGAGATTTTGGAGCGGGGAAGATAATTGGATTTGCCAAAATGGAGAATGGGTAAAACATGGAAATCCGGGCGCATCGCAGCCGACCGAATCATGTGGCGAGGAAAATGGGGAAGAGACGATGACCGTGAAAGTATTTTTTGGCAACAGTATTTTTGATCCGGAAGTTTTGGATTGCAGTAAAAATTTTGCGGTGGAAAGGGTAATTCCAAAAACGGTAGCCGTGGCGCGAGCGGCATTAGAGCAGTTGCTTGCCGGACCGACTGACGAGGAAAAAGAGGAAGGATATTTTACGAGCATTAACCCGGGAGTAAAAATTCAAAGCTTGGTTGTCGCAAACGGGGTTGCTAATGTTGATTTTGATGAGCAATTGGAATTTCAAGTAGGTGGGTCATGCCGGGTGGCGGCGATTGCTTCGCAAATCAGAGAAACTTTAAAGCAATTTCCAACTGTGACGGATGTAATAATTTCCATCAATGGCCGGACTGAAGATATTTTGCAGCCATAAAAATGGAAAATAAAATAAAAAAAGGAATTGTCGCGGTTTGGAAGCCAAAAGGGCCGACTTCTTTTGATATAATTCATAAATTGCGGAAAATCACCGGCATCAAAAAAATCGGCCACGCCGGAACGCTCGACCCGTTGGCTAGCGGAGTTTTGGTTGTTGGCATCGGGCGGGAGGCGACGAGGAAACTGCATGAAGTCGTGGAATCAGAAAAAGAATATGTGGCGACGGTGCGATTCGGCGCGGAGAGCACGACTGACGACGAAGGAGGAGAAAAAGTAGCTGTGGAGTTTATAAAAAAACCAACGCGCGCGGACATAGAAAAAGTTTTGAAAAAATTCCACGGAAAAATAATGCAATTGCCGCCGAATTTCAGCGCGATAAAAATAAAAGGTGAGCGGGCGTATAAATTGGCGCGACGCGGAGAAATTCCAAAATTAAAAAAACGCCGGGTAGAAGTGAAAAATATAAAAATAATAAAATATAAATGGCCATTCTTAAAAATAAAAATTATTTCCGGTTCGGGATTTTATGTTCGCTCGCTGGCGCGCGATTTGGGAAAAAAATTAAAAGTGGGCGGATATTTGGCAGCGCTCGAACGGACAAGAGTCGGACAGTTTAAGAAAAAAAATACTATTAAATTATGAATTTAGAAAAATTAGAAAAAATTCTTGCGGATGAACCGGCTTATCGCACAAAACAGGCGCGGGAGGCGGTTTTTTCCAAGTTGATTGAGAATTGGGAGGAGGCGAGTAATTTGCCCTCCGCGCTTCGGGAAAAATTAAATCAAGAAGTTCCGCTTGAAATTGATTTTAAAAAATTTATTTCAAGCGACGGCGCAACAATTAAATTTTTAATTACTCTTGCCGACGGGGAAAAAATTGAATCGGTTTTAATGCGTCATGAAGGACGAAACACGGTTTGCGTTTCCTCTGAAGTCGGATGCCCCCTAGCTTGTGCTTTTTGCGCTACTGGTAAAATGGGTTTTAAAAGAAATCTTTCCGTCGGCGAAATTGTTGAACAGGTTTTGTGTTCAGCGAGATTACTGAAAAAAGAAAAACAAAAAGTTGATAACGTGGTTTTTATGGGAATGGGCGAACCATTTTTAAATTATGAAAATGTTTTGGCGGCCATAAAAATTATAAATGATCAGAAAGGTTTAGGTCTCGGCGCCAGGCACATTTCCATTTCTACCGCCGGCATTGTGGAAGGAATAAGAAAATTCACCAAAGAATCAATGCAAGTTAATTTGGCTATTTCGCTCCATGCGCCAAATGATAAATTACGTGGCGAAATTATGCCGGTCGGAAAAAAATATAATATTAAAAAAATTATGGCGGCGGTCGGCGAGTATTTGGAGGCGACCAGTCGCAAGGTAATGTTTGAGTATTTAATGATTAAAAATTTTAATGATCGGCCGGAGCACGCGCGCGAGTTGGCGGCGCTTTTGGGCCAGCTTCCGCGCCAGCTGATTTTCGTAAATTTAATTTTGTATAATCCAACGGGAGATTTTCTGCCGTCAAAAAAAGAAGACGTTATTAAATTTAAGGAAATTCTGGTTCGAGCTGGGATTTTTACGACCGAACGCTATCGTTTCGGCCGAGGAGTAAAAGGCGCTTGCGGGCAGCTAGCCGGCGGGAAGTAATATGGTAGTTATTTTGCACAATGTTAGAAGCACGCATAATGTTGGATCAATTTTTCGGACAGCCGACGCGGCCGGTTGCAAAAAAATTTATTTATGCGGAATTACTCCGGCGCCGCGAGATCGTTTTGGCCGGGCAAATGAGAAAATCAGTAAAGTGGCGCTGGGCGCGGAGAATTGGACTAAATGGGAAAAAGTTGGACGGACGGCGGCGATTATTGATAAATTAAAAAAAGAAGATTATAAAATTTTCGCCATTGAACAATCCGACCGCTCGATTCCATATCAAAAAATAAAATTATCAAAAAAAGATTTGGCAAAAACGGCCGTCGTGGTCGGAAATGAAATAAATGGTTTGCCGCCGGGAATTTTACGTCGAGCGGATAAAATTTTAGAAATTAAGATGCGCGGGAAAAAGGAATCGTTAAATGTTGCCGTAGCCTTCGGAATTGTGATTTTTAATCTTATTAACAGATAAGTGTGTAAAAATATATTTATGAAAGCACATAGGTTCATCGGCCACTTTGATTTTGACAAAAAAATTACGGGAATTGCCAATAAGGAAATTTATAACCAAATAAAAAATGTTTTGCGGCTGAAATCTGGTGAGCAAATTATTTTGGGCGACGGGCATGGAAGGGAAGCGTTGGCGGAAATTATGGATTTTGGGAAACAAAGCGTGGGGATAAATATTTTAAAAGTGGAAACAAATGATTCCGAGCCGGAAATGAAGCCAGTGCTTTACGCGGCAATTTTGAAAAAAGAAAATTTTGAGTTGGTAGCGGAGAAAGCCGTGGAGGCCGGGGTGGCGGAAATTATTCCGGTTATAACGGCGAAAACTATAAAAATAAATTTACGGATGGATAGATTGGAAAAAATTGTCCGCGAGGCGGCGGAACAGTCCGGCCGAGGAGTTTTGCCGGCGCTTGGAAAAATTTTAAAATTTAAGGATGCCCTGGCGCATGCCGGGAAAAATGATTCCAATTTATTTTTCGAGGTGAAAGCGTCGCGTTTTGAGCAGAGAAAATTGGCGGCCGATTTTGGAAAAAGAGTGGGAGTTTGGATTGGGCCGGAAGGCGGCTGGGATGAGGAAGAAATAAAATTGGCGCAAGAGAAAAATTTTCAGATTGTCAGTTTGGGAAAATTAACTTTACGAGCCGAGACTGCGGCGATTGTCGCGAGCTATCTCGTTGCTTCGGCAAAAAATTAAAATGAAAATTTTTGTAAATGCAAAACCAAGAGCGCATGAGGATTTAGTGGAGCGCGTGGATGAAAATAATTTTAATGTGTCAGTCACGGCGCCGCCGGTTAAGGGTTTGGCTAATCAGGCGATTATCAAAGCCATCGCCGGATATTTTAAAATTGCGCCGCCGCGCATCAGAATTGTCTCTGGATTTACTTCACGACAAAAAGTTTTAGAAATAATTTAAAAAACTATGAAAACAAGAATCGCGCTTTTATTAATCGTTCTTATCCTACTTTTGGGTGGAGTGTTTTATTACTACAATTTTTATAAAACAACTCCGCCAGCTGAAAATGAAAATCAAAACGTTCCCGTGAGCACAGTCACAAACTTTGAAGAATGCGTCGCCGCCGGAAATCCGGTCATGGAATCTTATCCGCGCCAATGCCGGGCAAATGGTCAAAATTTTATTGAATACATCGGCAATGAATTGGAAAAAACAAATTTAATAAAAATTGATTCGCCGCGTCCGAACGCGATCGTGACCAGTCCGCTCGAAATTACCGGCCAAGCCCGCGGTACGTGGTATTTTGAAGCCAGTTTTCCGGTGAAGCTTTTGGACGCAAATGGCGCCGAACTCGCCATTATTCCGGCCCAGGCGCAAGGGGAATGGATGACGGAAAATTTTGTGCCATTCGAAGCAACTTTGGAATTTATCGCGCCAACCACTGCGACCGGAACTTTGATTTTAGAAAAAGATAATCCCTCCGGCCTTCCCGAATACGCTGATTCGTTAATTGTGCCAGTGAGGTTTAAATAAAAAAAGAGAGCTTGTCGAAGGCTCTCGATCCAGCCGTGTGGCTGGTTTTACGACTTGTTCCGTCGCTAGGTGTGCTCCCCCTTCTCTCGTCGCTTGATGCTTCGTCGCACCAGCGCCAGGAAGATCACGATCGCCACGGTTCCGGTGGAGATGACCAGCTTGAAAAACATCATGCCGATCGGTGCTGGCAGGATGAGGGCAATGACCGCACTGGGAATCGTCAAGAGCGCGAACAAGGCCATTCCTACTGCCACGAACTTGAACTGTCGGGGTTGCCTCCTCAATTCGTTTTCCACGCTTTTTCCTTTCTCGGTGGTTCGCGGCGAACCGTTTCACGACTTCTGGCTGCGCGTTTCGCGATTCCGGGTTGCGATTTTTCCGGTTCCTCTCGGGTCGACGATGTGGATGAGCAACATCGCCCACTCCAACACGAAACCCTTGAGACCGATCCAGTACCACATCGGCACGAGGCGTATTTTGCGCCGGTGCGCGAGGCGGAAGGTCACCCAAAACCGCAGCGCGTGCTGCCAGTGGGTCACGACCGTGAACTCTGGCGCGGGGTCGTCGGTGATGAGCGTCAGGGCGCCGGTGATGTTCTCGTAGGTGTCGCGCGAGCGATCTTCGCAGATGATCGCCTTCTCGGGGACGCCCTTTTCGACGAGCCACTGTCTCATCAGGATTCCCGAGGGGAGCGTCTGCTGTTCCGGCGGAAGATAGACGCCGCCCGTCACGATGATCGCATCGAACCTGCCGCTCTGCCAGAGCGCGAGTCCGCGGATGAGACGCTTTTCGGTCGTGGTGCCCTCCAGCGTATCTTTCGTTGCCACTTCGCAGCTCGGGATGAACAAGTAGCGCACGGCATCCTTCTTTCTAGTCACGAAATTGTGACATTAAATAATATCAGATATTTAACAAATTGTCAATAGATTCAGTTTCGTCTTTTCGTGATTTTATGCTATAATTTACTAATTAACAACTAATATTTTATATATGCAAATTGATTATTTTTTCAAAAATCTTACTCCGGCGGAGAAGAAGTGGTGCGAAGAATATGTGGAGACGAAAATTCCGCAGTTAGAAAAATTAATTCACCGCCAAGCGGAAGATTCGGTTTCGCTCCGGATTAAGGCAGAAAAGTTTATGACAAACAGCGCATACAAGATTACTTTCGATTTAAAATTGCCAAAACAAAGTTTTCTCGTGAGTGAAGACGACCACACAATTGTTGAGGCGATTGACCTCGCAAAGGATAAATTGATTACGCAATTAAAGAAATTAAAAAGATAATTATGGCAAAAAATTTTGACGTCGTGACAGTCGGCGGAGCGGCGCGAGACATTACTTTTTATACTAAAGAAGGAAAATTAGTCGCTCAGATGAAAGATCCCCTGCGGCAGAAACTTTTGGGATTTGAATTCGGCGCGAAAATTGGAATTGAAAAAGCGCATTTTACTTTTGGCGGAGGAGCAGCCAATGCCGCCGTGGCCCTGTCGCGGCTTGGTTTAAAAACCGCAACAATCGCGCGAGTGGGGAAAGACGAAGATGGCCGGGCGGTCGCGGCTAATTTGGTAAAAAATAAAGTGGACGCAAAATTTGTTCAAATTGATCCGGCTCTAAAAACCAGTTTTTCTTTTATTGTGACTTTTGGCGCGGCGATGGAGCACACGGCGTTTTTGTTTCGCGGGGCGAATAACAATTTAAAACTCGCGGCGCGTGATTTAAAATTTAAAACGAATTGGTTTTACGTCGCGTCGCTTTCCGGCGACGGCTGGCGCGGCGTGATGGATGCGGTAATATCTAAAGAGTCTCGTCTTGCCTGGAATCCAGGAAATAAACAGCTAGCCGCCGGACTTCCCGGCCTAAAAAAATATTTGGCAAAAACGGCGATATTTTTTGTAAATAAAGATGAGGCGATTGAACTTGTAATGTCTCTGCCAAAATATAAAAAAGCCGGCACAGCGTGGCTGAATCAGCCCAAAAATCTTTTTGGAGTTTTGGCGGAATTTTGTCCAGGAATTTTAGTAATTACGGACGGCGCGAAAGGCGCGTACATTTATCTTCGCGGAAAAATTTATCATCAAGCTTCTTTAAGCAAAAGAGTTGTGGACACGACCGGCGCGGGAGACGCATTTTGTTCAAGTTTTCTTGCCGGCTATATTCGCTATTGCGGAAATGTTTTGAAAGCCGCGAAACTCGCCGCCTTAAACAGCGCGTATAATTTGACCGGCATCGGAGCGCAAGAGCCGCTTTTAGCTTGGACAACGGTCACAAAATTAATAGGAAAATAATATGAAAACTATAAAAGTAAAAGTAGAAATTTCCGCGCGGCATATTCATCTTAATCAAGTCGATTTGGAAAAACTTTTTGGCGCGGGCTATGTTTTGAAAAATATTAAGGATTTGTCGCAAGAAGGGGAATTCGCGGCGGAGGAAACCGTGACTTTAGTTGGATCAAAAAGAAATTTGGAAAATTTGCGGGTGGTTGGGCCAGTGCGATCCGCGACACAAGTGGAGCTTTCCTACACTGACGCGTTTTCTTTGGGCATTGACGCGCCGCTCCGGATTTCCGGAGATGTGGCCGGTTCGGCCGGCGCGAAAATTATCGGGCCGGCTGGCGAAGTTGATTTAGTCGAAGGAATTATTATCGCTAAACGACACTTACATATTAATCAAAATGAAGCCGATGAGCTCGGATTAAAAAATGATGATTTGGTAAAAGTTAAAGTTACCGGCGAGCGGGGATTAATTTTTGAAAATGTTGTGGTTCGCATCAAACCGACTTTTCATATTTCAGCCCATATTGACACTGACGAAGCCAATGCCTCGGGCTGCGGAAAAGTTTGCAGTTTTGGAGAACTGATTTTAGAATAATTATGAAATATATTTTGGTTATAAATTCCGGCAGCGCGACATTGAAGTTTAAGGTTTTTGATTTTGGAAATTTGAAAGAGGCGGCATCGGGAGTCGTGGAGCGCATCGGTTTGGGCGGAAGTTTTTTGGAATTTAAAATTTCGGGGAGAGAGTTAAAAATTTTCCGCGCGGTAAAAAATCACGAAGAGGCTTTTAAATTAGTTTTGGAGCAATTATCTAAAATCTCAAATCTGAAATCTGAAATCACGCTGGTCGGCCATCGCGTGGTTCACGGCGGCGAAGAGTTTACTAAACCAACAATCATTACGCCAGCGGTCTTGAAAAAAATATCAAAATATGATAAGTTATCCCCGCTGCATAACCCCGCAAATTTAATGGGAATTCGGGCTTGCGGGAAGCTTTTGCCCGGCGCAAAAAATGTCGCGGTTTTTGATACGGGCTTTTATTCCACTCTTCCG
This sequence comes from uncultured Gammaproteobacteria bacterium, assembly GCA_965231095.1. Lineage (GTDB taxonomy): Bacteria > Patescibacteriota > Patescibacteriia > XYB2-FULL-38-15 > XYB2-FULL-38-15 > JAHIRI01. The sequence goes on along the minus strand of OZ246416.1, from coordinate 370,670 downwards.
GATTTTGCCTATACTTACGCTCTGCCAATTGATTTTTATAAGAAGCACAAGATTCGTCGTTATGGATTTCACGGAATTTCGCATGAATATGTGGCGAATGAGGCGGCAAAAATTTTAAAGAAACCGCTCGCGAAATTAAACCTCATCACGTGTCACTTGGGAAGCGGGGCCTCCATTACGGCAATTTGTGGCGGCCGGGCAGTGGATACGAGTATGGGTTTTACGCCGCTTGAAGGACTCGTGATGTCAACTCGTTCCGGCGACCTTGATCCCGCAATTCCGCTTTATCTGATTCGCGAATTAAAAATAAAGCCCGAAGAAGTTGATAATATTTTAAATAAAAAATCTGGCATGCTCGGACTCTCTGGATTTTCCGATATGCGGGACGTACTTCTTGCCGCCGGCTATAAAGTGGCGAATTTCAAAAGTAAAAAAGTCAGCGCGGAGAAGAAGGAGTTAGCAAAACTCGCGTTACAGGTTTTTATTTACCGTGTCAAAAAATATTTGGGAGCCTACGGGGCGGTTTTGGGAAGAGTTGACGCGATAGTTTTTACCGCTGGCATCGGGGAGAGAAATAAAATAGTTAGAGCTTTAATTATGAAAGATATGAAAATTTTCGGGTCGCCGCGGGTTTTGGCGATTCCGACCAATGAAGAGTTAATGATTGCGAAAAAAATAAAAAAGTAAAAACAGAAAATGTTTGGTAAGATTTTAAACGGAGAATCAAAAACTATTACCGGAGCTGCTCTTCTTTTGGGAGCAGCTTCTTTGGCATCTCGTTTTTTGGGCGTTCTTCGCGATCGCGTTCTCGCCGGAGAATTCGGCGCCGGTGACACGCTGGATATTTATTATGCCGCCTTCCGCATTCCGGATTTGATTTTTAATTTGTTGATTTTGGGCGCGCTTTCCGCCGGATTTATTCCGATTTTTACCGCCGCGATTTGCGCCGCCAAAGAAAAAAATGAAGAGCCGAAAGAAGCCTGGAAAATCGCAAACAGCGTGATGAATATTATGGGCGCCTCGCTCGCCGTGCTTTGCGGTTTGTTTATCGTGCTCGCGCCATGGATCGTTCCTGTGATTACTCCGGGATTTGGTCCGGAAAAAATGGCGATGACGGTCACGATGACACAGATAATGATGTTCTCGCCGATTTTTTTGGGATTTTCCAATATTTTAGGAAGCGTTTTACAATCTTTCAGGAGATTTTTTGTTTACGCCCTGGCGCCAATTTTTTACAACATCGGCATCATTATCGGTGCTCTATTTTTTACGCGATGGTGGGGAATTTATGGTTTGGCCTGGGGCGTGGTTTTGGGCGCCGCGGCACATATGTTAATTCAAGCGCCTGCCGCCTGGCGGCTAGGCTTTCGTTACGCTCCGCTTTTTGATTTAGCAAATAAAAAAATCAGGGCGATTGGGAAGATGATGATTCCCAGAACTCTTGGGCTTGCCGTGTCGCAAATAAATTTAGTCGTAATGACAATTATTGCTTCAGCTTTGGTTCCGGGAAGTTTGGCGATTTTTAATTTAGCGAATAATTTACAATATTTTCCCGTGGGGATAATTGGGATTTCTTTTGCCGTGGCCGCCTTTCCGCTTTTGGGAGAATTTGCCGCCGCCGGAAAAAAAGAAGAAATGATAAAAAGTTTTTCAGAGACCACGCGGCAAATTGTTTTTTTTATTATTCCCGCTTCGGTTTTATTTTTAGTGCTTCGCGCGCAAATTGTCCGCGTTATTTTTGGCGCCGGATATTTTAATTGGGAAGATACGATTTTGACGGCCGATACGCTCGCGTATTTTGTTTTGAGTTTGTTTGCCCAAGCTCTGATCCCGCTTTTGGCAAGATTTTTTTACGCTCTGCAGGATAGCAAAACACCGTTCTTTATTGGTTTAATTTCCGCGGCAGTAAATATTTTGGCGGCGATTTTTTTGGTAGGGCCCTGGGGGGTCGCCGGTTTGGCTATGGCATTTTCCTTGGCTTCAGTTTTGAATTTTATTTTACTCTGGATCGTGCTTCGGATAAAATTCGGGCCGCTTGACGAAGGAAATATTTTGAAATCAACTTTTAAAATTTCCGCCGCCGCTTCGCTCATGGCTTTTGCCGCACAAACAATGAAAGCGATTCTCGCGCCCTATGTTGATATGCAAACTTTTTTGGGCGTGCTTGGGCAAGGACTGGGCGCCGGATCGGTTGGGATTTTAATTTTTTCTGCGGTCGCCCTGACACTTGGTTCGCGAGAAATGACTGCGGTTCGCGACGCCGTAAAATATAAATTATTCAGAATTAAAAAACCGATTGTTAATATTGAAGAAGGACCGAGGTAATAAATTATGAATTATGAATTAGGATTTTTTTGGTATGCAGGATAAAATAAGAAATTTTTGTATCATTGCACATATTGACCATGGGAAATCGACGCTCGCCGACCGCCTTTTGGAATTTACCGGAACAGTTTCCAAAAGAGAAATGAAAGATCAACTGCTTGATATGATGGATTTGGAACGGGAGCGGGGGATTACGATTAAACTTCAGCCGGTCAGAATGAATTATAAAGATTATATTTTGAATTTAATTGATACTCCGGGCCATGTTGATTTTAATTATGAAGTTTCCCGATCGCTCGCCGCGGTGGAAGGCGCTCTGCTTTTGGTGGACGCGACGCAGGGCGTGCAAGCGCAGACTTTGGGAAATTTATATCTGGCTCTGGAGCAAAACCTCGCGATTATTCCGGTTGTCAATAAAGTTGATTTAAAAAATGCGGAAGTGGAAAAAACAATTCAGGAAATTGTGGCGTTGGTCGGATGCAGCAGAGAAGAAGTGATTTTGGCCTCCGGAAAAACAGGCATTGGCGTGCCGGAAATTTTGGAAGCGGTCGTGGAAAAAGTTCCTCCGCCGGTTGGTAAAACCGATCGGCCGCTTCGCGCTTTAATTTTTGATTCCAAGTACGATGATTATAAAGGCGTTGTTGCTTATGTTCGCGTGGTTGACGGCGAAGTGCGCCGCGGCGACAAGATGTTTTTGATGGCGACGAAAACCGAAAGCGAAGTTTTGGAAGTAGGATATTTTAAACCAAAATTTCAGACGGCGGAAAAATTATCAGTCGGAGAAATCGGCTATATTGTCACGGGCTTGAAAGAAATTGAAAAGTGCCGCGTGGGCGATACGATAACAAGTAAGAATTCAGAATCTATGGTGCAAGGTTTACCGGGATATACAGAAGTGAAGCCGATGGTTTTTGCGGGGATTTTTTGCAAAGAAGGAGATGATTTTCCAAAACTCCGCGAAGCGATTTTAAAATTAAAATTAAACGACGCCTCGCTCACTTTTGAAACGGAGCAATCAAAAGCCTTGGGTTTTGGTTTTCGCTGCGGTCTTTTGGGCTTGCTTCATCTTGAAATAGTGGAGGAACGTTTGCGGCGGGAATATAATTTAGATGTGATTGTCACGGTTCCGTCCGTGGCTTATCGTGTTACTAACCAAAAAAATGAAACAGTAATTGTAAAGAGCCCGGCGGAATTGCCCGATCCGTCGCGGATAGAATTTATTGAAGAGCCGTGGATAAAAATTGATGTAGTTTCGCCAAGCGCCTACATCGGCGGGATTATGCAAATGGTTCAGGAAAAAAGGGGAGTATATTCAAACACAGAATATCTTGACGCCGATCGGGTAATTTTGCATTATGAAATTCCGCTCTCGGCAATTCTTGTGGATTTTTATGACAAATTAAAAAGTGTGAGTTCGGGTTATGCTTCATTGAATTATGAATTTTTTAGATATAAAAAAGCCGAAGTTACGAAGATGGATATTTTGGTCGCGAGCGAACCGGTTGAGGCGTTGGCAACAATTGTTTATCGCGACACGGCGCAGGATGTGGGCCGGAGAATTGTTCAGTCACTAAAAAAAGTTTTGCCGCGGCAAATGTTTGAAGTTAAAATTCAGGCGGCGCTCGGCGGAAAAATTATTGCCTCGGAACATTTACCGGCGATGAAAAAAGACGTGACCGCGAAGCTGTACGGCGGAGACGTGACGCGAAAAAACAAACTTTTAGAAAAACAGAAAAAGGGCAAGAAAAAAATGAAGGCAATGGGTAAAGTTGATATTCCGCCCGAGGCATTTTTAGCCGTTTTGAAGAAGTAGAGGCCGGAAGTTAGGAGTTGAAATCATGGAAAATTGGTAATTTGCCCCCTCACCCTGCCCTCTCCCCACCGGGGAGAGGGATTTTTATTATTTGTTAAAATTTGTAAATACTCGTTAATTTCGTGTTTAAATAAACAATTTATTTTGGCTAATTTAAGCCAAAAATATGAATTTTATATAAAATAATGTCAAAACCTCTTGACAAAATACGGAATATATGTTATACTTACTTGTTAAGCTGAAATAGGCTTAAAGATCAAAAAGAGTGCTTGTCGTGCTGGTTCTTTACAAAATAGTGCCAGAGAAATTTGGAGGAGGAAGGTTTTTGCGGACCATTAATTGGTGACCGCGAGACTCGGCATGAGGCTCAATTAAATTTCGGTATCTCGATTTTCGGGGTTACTAAAAGTTAATTGACCAAAATGCCACCGGCCAGTTCTGTGTTATCAGAACAGGCCAACTCACCTCCAAATTCCTCTGGCACATCCCGTTTAGCGGGAAGCCAAGGTCAGATCGGTTTCCGATCTGATTTTTCGTAACTGCCACCGAAGAGAAAAAGGAGACTGAACATGGCGGAAACGATGGAAGCGATCCTGGTTCCGGTGCCGATGGGCACCCTGACCGACGAGGACTACGAAGCCCTGATCGCGGCCGCCATGCCGTCCTTCGTGAAGACGGAGGTGGCGGAGGCGGTCGTGGCCGAGATCGCGGCCGAGCCGGAGAAGCCGGTCGACCCGATCGTCGTGGCCGTCGAGCCCGCGAAGCCGAAGAAGAGGGTGTGCTCGAAGTGCGGGCACACCGACGGCAACAGCGTCGGGAAGATCAAGCTGGCCCTGCTGGTCGAGGTCGTGCGGGACCGGCTGAAGCTCTGGGGCTTCGAGCCGATCTGCAACATCTGCGCGGAGCGGATGCCGCCCGAAGAGCGCCGCCGTTTGATGAAGATCGGGGCGCTCTACGGGATCGTCGGCGTGAGGAACGCCGCGATCCACGCCCAGGCGGCCGCCGTGGACTACTGGAAGGCGGTCGTGGCCGCCAAGGCCGAGCCGCTCCAGGCGCGGCGCGACGAGAGCGGCAAGGTGCTCTGCGGGGTGCCGGGCTGCAAGCTCTGCCGCAATGAGGGTCTGGCCACGCGCTTCGCGATCGTGAAGAACGCGGAGGGCAAGTACGAGGTCGCGGGGATTTGTCAGAAGCAGTTCATGATCCTGCTCGAGGCCGGAGCGCTCCGGCACGTCAACCCCTTTGACTACTACCGCAGTGCCGCGTTCGAAGCCGAACGGCGGCAGAAGAAGGCGGCGGGAGAGAGCGTCCCGCCCCCGAAGAAGCCCGAACCGGCGGTCGTGGCCGTCCCCGTGGCCGAGCCGGCGAAGCTGAAGCTTTCCCGCGCCGAGCGGGAAGCGCGACGCGACGCGCGCCGGGAGCGTCTCGCCGCCGAGCAGGCGCGCGACAGGGCCGAGATGGAGAAGCGCGGCGTGCGCTTCCAGTTCGGTGACGACTCCAACCGCCACAAGGGCAAGGGCGGCGACAAGAAGGGCGGCAAGGGCAAGCGCCGCTAGAGAGAAGTCCAACCCAGATCTTGGAGCAAGCAGGTCCGAGCAATTCGGACCGCATTCACCAAACATCGCAAGATGCAAAGTGATGTTCGCTTGCTCCAAGTCCCTTTCCTCTAAATCAACATAAGTTGGTTTGGAGAAAAGGGATTACAAAACAAAAATAAAATTTTAGTCATTTTTGACTATCTTTAAATCCCACGCAAGGGCACCGCCGACTGGCGGTGTTTTTGTTTTTTGCCCCCTCACCCAACCCTCTCCCCGGAGGGGCGAGGAGGGTAATGTGGTGGCGGTGTTTTTGTTTTTTAAAATGTGCTATAATAGTCCAATATTTATTTTTTTAATTTATTTATGAAAAAAAGAAATATACAAAAAATTGTTTGGATAATTTTAAGCGCCATGGTTGTTTTTTCCATGATTATTTGGACTGTCGCGCCGATGTTTTGATATGAAGTGGGAAGTCGCCGAGCAAATCAGTGAAGAGTTTAAAAATAAATTCCCGGAAATTGATCCGGTGATTTTGCAATTATTGGCAAATCGCGGAATTAAAACCCAAGAGCAAATTGATGAATTTTTGTATCCTGATTATAGCCAGGATATTCATGACCCGTTCTTATTTTTAGATATGGAAAAGGCGGTGGAGCGGGTTTTTGGGGGCATAGAAAAAAAAGAAAAAATTGTTGTGCACGGTGATTACGACGCCGACGGAGTTTGCTCCGCGTTAGTAATGGTGTCCACGCTTTCCGCCATGGGCGCGGATGTTGGGGTCTACATTCCCCATCGCGAACTTGAAGGTTATGGACTTAATATGCAAACCGTGGAAGAGTTGGGAAAAAATGGAGTAAAATTGATTATCACGACTGATTGTGGAATTAGTAATCGTCTGGAAATAAAAAAAGCCGCGGAGTTGGGAATTGATGTAATCATTACCGATCACCATGCCGAGCCGCCGGAATTGCCTAGCTCGGCGTTCGCGATTATTGATCCGCATCTTGCCCGGGAAAAATATCCTTTCAAGGAATTGTCCGGCGCAGGCGTGGCGTTTAAAATGGTGCAAGCGATACTCCGAAGTTCGCGGTTCGCGAGCAGTGGATTACAGCTTGATCCCGAAGCTTTTGAAAAATGGCTTTTGGATTTGGTAGCAATCGCGACGATCACCGACATTATGCCGCTTTTGGGAGAAAATAGGACGATCGTGAAATATGGACTTTTAGTTTTGAATAAAACTCAAAGGATTGGTTTGAAAAAATTAATTGAGTCTTTGAGTTTGAATAAAAATAAAGATCTTGACGCGAAAAATGTTGGTTTTCAAATCGGTCCGCGGCTGAACGCGGCGGGAAGAATTGATCACGCCAATCAGGCGTATGAACTTTTAAAAACCGACGACGTAAAAGAAGTTCAAAATCTTGTTGACGCCCTAAATAAAACAAATGAAAGCAGGCAGAGTTTGAGCGAGAAAGTTATGGGGGAGGCAAAGGCGCAAATCGGAGAAGAGATTGGGGAAGAAAAAGTTTTGTTCGCTCTGGGGGAGGGCTGGCCGGTCGGGATTGTCGGATTGGTCGCGGGGAAAATTGCCGATAAATTTTGGCGGCCGACTTTTGTTATGACTGAGCGCGAGGACGTGATTATGGGTTCGGGGAGAAGTATTCCGGAGTTTGATATTATGGAAGGACTTCGCGCGGCAAAAGAATTTTTGTCTCACTATGGCGGGCATGCCGGAGCGTGCGGTTTTACTTTGAAAAATAAAAAAGATTTTAAAAAATTTAAAAAAGCATTGCAAAAATTCGCGGAGAAAAAATTGGACGGGGCGGATCTTACGCCGACCCTAGAGATTGACGCGGAAGTGCATTTGGAAAAAATAAATTGGGAATTGTTTGGGCTTTTGGAAAAATTTGCGCCGTTTGGCCGAGCAAATGAGCGGCCGCGGTATTTGGGTCGAGGAATGTCGGTGGAAAGTTTGGAAAGTGTCGGAACAAATGGAAATCATTTGCGGATAAATTTGAGCCAGGGAAATGGTTTGCGGAAAAAATTTATTGGGTTTTGTTTTGGAGATTGGTGTCAGAAATTAAAAATTGGTGACAAGATTGATGTGGTTTTTGAAGTTGATGTTAATGAGTGGAACGGAAATAGGGAATTGCAAATGAAAATTGTTGATTTAAAATTGAACGAGTGAATTTATGAAATATAATAAACTTCAAATTTTTACCGACGGCGGCGCGCGCGGTAATCCCGGGCCGGCCGGGATTGGCGTGGTCATCTGGTCGGGAAACGAGCTTGTCGGGCGGCATAAAAAATATATTGGCGTGGCAACCAATAATCAGGCTGAGTACAAAGCCGTGATTTTGGCGCTGGAAGAGGTTAAAAAATTGAGCGTGGAAGAATTGGAATTTTTTTTGGATAGTGAGCTTGTGGTTAAACAATTAAATCGAGAATATAAAGTTAAGGATAAAGATCTGGCGCCGCTTTTTGTTCAGGCTTGGAACTTGAGTATGGGATTTAAAAAGGCTACTTTCACGCATGTGCCGCGGGAAAAAAATAAAGAGGCGGATAAGTTGGTGAATGAAGCGATTGACCAACATTAAAAATCAGCGATTTTATCTCAAAAACACGCGTCGCAAGAAATTTTATTAGAGAAAATATCTTTTTTCCGCGCGCTCTAGCTCGGGCCGCGGAAATATTTTTGAAAGTGTAAATTTTGCTGCGGCCCTCCGCAAGGTTTTTTCGATAAAATCGCTGATTTATTTATAGATCACAGGAAGAGTTTTTTGTGTTATAATTAAAGCATGAAAAAGGCAGGAAAAATCCTTAGCAGTAAAATTTTTAAATTGGCGCTGATTTTGTTTTTTATTTTTTCAATCAGCGCTTTTTTGTTGGTAAAAGAGAAGATTGATGAGGCTCAAGCCGGCGAGGGGGATAATGTTGCGGGTTGGGCATGGTCATCGGATAATTTTGGTTGGTTTTCGGCGAATTGTTCAAATTTAGGATTGTGTCCGGACATCGGGAGAATTGATTATGGAATGAACGTGGAAGATGATGGAACAGTTAGCGGTTATCTTTGGTCGGAAAATGTTGGGTGGGTGCGTTTTAGTAATCCCCTTGGAGAGCTCGCACCGGGCGGAGCGGTGGCGCGGGCAATTTATGATTCGGTTCTCGGAAGAATTACGGGTTGGGCAAAAGTTTTGGCGTTGGGAGACGGAGGATGGTTAAAACTTCGCGGACCGGACGCTGGAATGCCGGGCGGGCCGTATCGCGCCTGCGCTGATTGCCAGGACGTGGAAATTCCCGGGGATCCGCCAATAATTGATTACCAATGTAATATTTGTTTTACTGATAAATTTCCCGATCCGTCAGAAACAGGAATCGGAAATATTTGCGGCCAGTGTTTTGATTGCGCGCGGGGAGCGTCGGAAGATACGTGTAACTCTTGCACTTTTTGCGACAAATACGGAGTGTCGGTTGATCGACAAAACGGAAGAATCGTCGGGTGGGCTTGGAACGGAAATGATGATCCGGCAGTCGGCGTCGGCTGGCTGAATTTTTCTCCGACTCCGGGCGGGCTTGGCTTGGCTTCGCCTTGGCTTGAAACAAAATACGGAGAAATTTATGGAAAACTTTCGGTTGAATCGCCGAGCGGTTTTGTTGAATTGATTAATAAATATAATGCGACTTATTGTATTTTATCCACGGGCGCGGTTACGCATTTTGTAAGCAGTGAAGGATGCATCAGGACGCCTTTTGAAAATTTTGATTTTCCCAAGTCGGCGAATCTTTATACAAATATTTTTGGGAAAATTGACTTGGATGGGATTTTAGCCGGTGAATATGGGTTGATAAAAAATATTGCGGGAGAAGGGGATATCCCGGATTTGCTCGCGGGAAAAGTTTATTATAAAAATGGCGATCTTACAATTAACGCTAAAACGTTCAGCAATGGCCCCGGGCGGCAAAGTGGGGCGGGGCTGATTGTGGTCAAAGGAAATCTAACAATTACCGGCGATCTTGCTTATCAAGCCGGAGCAGTGACGAATTTAACAAATTTGGCTTCGGTCGGTTGGCTGGTGCTTGACGACGGTTCCGGAATGAAAGGGAAAATAATAATTAATCCGGCAGTGGAAAAGTTGGTTGGGGCGTTTTACGCGGAACAAGAAATCAGTACGGGGACGACTAATAACCGCCGGACCGACGTACCGCTTACGGTTCGCGGATTAATGCTTACAAAAAAATTTAGATTTGAGCGGCTTTGGCAGTCGGCGGAGCGCGGTTCGGAACAAGTAATTTACGACGGCCGGGTGCTGGCCAATACGCCGCCGGGAATGGCTGATTTAATCGGAGCCCTGCCTGTTTGGCGGGAGGCGGCGCCGTAGAATGGTTTGCGGCTTATTTTTGTGCTATAATAAAGTTAATTGTTAAGTGTCAATTGTTAACTGTTAATAAAATATGACCAAAAGTTATTTGGGCGTTGATTTGGGCGCGACAAGCATTAAAATTGTTGAATTAAAAGAAGAGGCGGGGAGGCCGCGGCTTCTAACTTATGGATATACCGAGCAGAGCGTCGGTTTTCCGGAAAAAGAATTTACCGAAACTCCGGAGCGGGCGATTGATTTGATTAAAAAAATTTCCGCTAAAGCGAGAACGGTTTCCAAGCAAGCCGTAGCGGCACTGCCCAGCGCCTCGGTTTTCAGTTCAGTGATAAATATTCCGGCCGCGCCGGGAAAAGATCTGGCTGAAGCGGTGCGATGGGAGGCAAAAAAAATTATTCCGTTGCCTCTGGAAGAGATGATTTTGGATTGGAAAGTTTTGAATTCCGGAGAAGTTGCCTCGCCGACTGTTGGCGCGCCGGTCGCGGCTCCGCAGAAAACAACAAGAGTTCTTCTGACGGCGGCGGCGAAAAATTTGGTAAAAAAATATTTAGAAATTTTCAAGGGCGCCGGTTTGAATTTGGTAAGTTTGGAAACAGAAACTTTTGCCCTAGTTCGCGCGCTCGTTGGAGTTGATAAATCCACGGTGATTGTGGTGGACATGGGCGCGGCAAGCACGGCGATTTCCATTATTGAAAATGGTGTGCCGTTTTTGAACCGTTCTTTAAACGTTGGTGGAATAAATATTACTAAAGAAATTGGCACGAGCCTTGGAATTGATTTTAATCAGGCCGAACAGATGAAATACGATGCCGGGATGTCGCCGGGCGCGGGCGGGGGAGTTTCTAAAATCGTAGAGCGGGCGCTGTCAATGCTTTTGAATGAAATAAAATATTGTTCCAATATTTATCAAAATCAAGAAGGGGGATCGGGAAAAAGAATTGAAAAAGTAATTTTGACCGGCGGCGGAGCGCTTCTGCCCAATTTTGTTGAATATCTTTCGGGAGCGTTGAATCTCCGAGTTTACGCCGGGAATCCTTGGGCGAGAATAATTTATCCAGAAGAACTAAAACCGATTTTGGATCAAATCGGGCCAAAATTTTCTGTGGCAATCGGGCTCGCGATGCGCGAATTGGAATAAAAATAGTAGACGATAAAGTAATAAAATAACAATGCCGAACGGCACGAAAAACATCGGGAGCGACGACATTGAACTTTTACCTCCTGAATTTCAAAAGCCGGAAGAGAGGAAGAAAAAAGAAGAAAGGCCGGAGGTGAAATTATTTGTTCCCGAAATGGAGGAAAAATCCCAAAAACCAACTTTCATGGGGAAATTTTTTAGTTCAAAACCAACGCCAAAACCCGCGCCCGCGTCGCAAGGGGTTGCGCCTTCCCCAAAGCCAGCTGCGGAGCCGGATCTTTCAGTTTTTAAAATACAAAGAGAAATTCCAAAATCGGTTCCACCTTCTCCGCCTCCGCCTGTTTCGCCTGTTTTTTCTCGTCCAACTCCGCCGCCCGCGCTAAAACCAGTTTTGCCTCCCGCGCCGCCAAGGCCGCCCATGGAAAACAAACCTTTACCGGTGCCGAAGCCCCCGCAAAAAGTTGAACCGCCGCGGCAGAAAAATAACGCGCCAAGAGGAAAATTTTCAAAACCGCCGGGAGAGAAAATTCCTCCTGATATTACTTTGATTCCTGAAGAAGAATCGGCGGATAAAGAAAAGAGAAAAACTTCCAAGAAAGCGATTCTCCTCGCTTCAGTGGCAATTATTTTAGCCCTATGTGGCGGAGGATTGTATTTTATTTTGGGCTGGTATCAGGGGCAAGCAGATTTGGATTTACAAAAAATTGAGGCGGATTTAGGTGCGGCGAGAGAAAAAAATCAAGCGTTGGATTCGGAGAGAGGCGAGGCGCAAAATTTTCAGAAAAAATTAAAAATCGCGGATAAAATTTTGGGAAATCATATTTATTGGACAAACTTATTTTCTTTTTTGGAAAAAAATACCGTGGCGGATGTTTATTTTGTTAATTTAATCGGCGGAGACGACGGACAGATTGTAATGTCGGGCGTGGCAAAAAGTTACGCGGCGATGGCAAGGCAAATTACGGCATTCCGCGCCGGCGATCAAGTTTCCAAAGTTTCGGTTCTTTCCGCTTCCGCGAGCGTAGACACCGAAGGAAATGTCACGGAAATTAATTTTGACGCGAAATTACAATTCAATCCGAAAATTTTTCTGAAATAATTAATTATGGAAAAAGCAGAGGAGAAAAAAAATAAGGAAAAACCGGAAGAACCGAAAGCAAAATCGTCTTCCGCGCTTTTGATATTTTTATTGATTACGATTTTTGCCGTTGCGGCATATCTTTTAATTTGGCCGGAGTACGGACGCCTAGAGGGTGCCCGAGCGAAAATAGTTTCCAAGAGTCAGGCGCTCCAAGATGAATCAAAAATTTTTAGCGACATCAATAAATTATTGAAAAATTACGACGAAATTTCTTCCGAAGATAAGGAAAAAATTGAGGCGATGCTGCCCAATGAAATTGATGAAGCCGGACTTTTTACTTTGTTTGAATTTTTAGCGAAGAAAAATAAAATCATTGTTTTGGGAGTTGATATCAGTGAAAAAGAATCAACGGAAATTTTAGAAAATTCAGGCGTGATGGAAATTCAAGCTTCCTTAAATCTTACGGCCGGTCCGGACTCGGAAGATTCTTACAATGATTTTAAAAAATTCTTAACCGATTTGGAAGCGAACTTGAGATTAATGGATATTGTTTCAATAAATTATACGCCGGAAACAGCGACTTATGCCCTGAATTTAAAAACTTACCGCATGGCGGCGGCGGAGTCTGCCGTCCAGATTACTCCATAAATTTATGAAAAAGCGAGCTTTAATTTTAATAATTATTTTGTTGGTTGTCGCGGCCGGCGGATATTTTTTATATTATAATTTAGTAAGTGGCGAGCCCGAGAGCGTGCTTGGCGTTGCAAAAACCATGGAGACGAATTTTAATGTTAAGATTTTTTCCAATGAAAAATTCGAAGGATTGAAGGAGTATGTGGTTTTGCCGGTTGAAGCCGGGCAAAAAGGTAAAATAAATCCTTTCATGAAATTTTAGTATGGACAGCCCATTGCTTAGTATTTTGCTTCAGGAAAAATTGATTGACGGAGAAAAGGCGGGAGTTCTTTTGGAGCAAAGTCAAAAAACGGGAAAAAGCATAGAAGCCCTTATTGATGAATCCGGCCAGATTGAGGAAGAAAAACTGGCCGAAGTAAAGGGCAAGGTTTTTAATTTGCCATATGTTAATTTGGTCGGCCGGGAGATAAAATATGAAGATCTGAATATTATTTCGAAAGACGTGGCGGAAAATCACCAGGCTGTTTCTTTTCTTAAGCTTGATGGCGCGGTTAATGTGGGTATTGTAAATCCGGGAAATATCGCGGCCATAGAAGCGATTAATTTTTTGGCCAAAGAAAAAAATTTCTCCGTGAAATATTTTATAATTTCTTCGGCCAGTTTCCGCGATGCGGCAAAAAAATATGAGATTTTGAAAAAAGAGGTGGAAAAAGTTTTGGAAATCGCCGAAGAAAGATTTAAAGAAGAAAAGGAGCTTGAAGAAATTCCGATGGGCGAGGTGGCGGAGGTGATTAAAAAAGCCCCGGTTTCCAAAATGGTCGCTATGATCATGAAATACGCGGTTGATAATAAGGCTTCGGATATTCATATTGAGCCGGCGTTTAAAGAATCAAGAGTTCGTTACCGGATTGACGGAGTTCTCCGTCCGCGGCTTGCTCTTCCGGCCTACATTCACGCGGCCGTGGTGGCAAGAATTAAAGTTTTAGCAAATTTAAAATTGGACGAGACAAGAACCCCTCAAGACGGCAGAATCAGACAAGTGATTAATGGAAGAAATGTTGATTTTCGTATTTCCACGCTGCCCCTGATGGATCAGGAAAAAGTTGTGATGAGAGTTTTGGAGACGGCGACAAAAGCGGCAACGCTTGAAGATTTGGGATTTCGCGGACGGGCGGTGGAAATTATTGGTCGGGAAATAAAAAGGCCGCATGGCTTGCTTCTTGTAACCGGCCCGACCGGCTCTGGCAAATCAACGACTCTTTACACCGCGCTTTCCATGGTGAATCGTGAAGGAATTAATCTTGTCACCCTGGAAGATCCGATAGAATATTATGTTGAAGGAGTAAACCAATCGCAGATCCGGCCGGAAATCGGTTTTACTTTTGCCGCCGGGCTTCGCTCACTTTTGCGCCAAGATCCAAATATTATTATGGTTGGCGAAATCCGCGATAACGAAACGGCGGAACTTGCAATTCACGCCGCCCTGACCGGCCACTTGATTTTTTCCACCCTGCATACAAACGATGCTGCCGGAGCCATCCCGCGCTTGATTGACATGAAAGTTGAGCCATTTTTACTATCATCAACTTTAAACGTAGTTATCGCTCAGCGTTTGGTTAGAAAAATTTGTTCTTTTTGCAAGGAAGAAGTCGCCACGCCCGCTGATGTTGTAGAAAATATTAAAAAAGAGTTAGCGGATACGCCCAAGAAATTTTTGCCGCCCGGAGTTGATTTAAATTCTCCTCTTAAATTTTGGCATGGAGCAGGTTGCGCTCGTTGCAATAATGAAGGTTATACTGGCCGGGTGGTTATTTCAGAAGTTTTGGAAGGAACGGAAAATTTGAGAAGAATTATTGCCGAAGGATTTAACGTAAAGAGTTTTAACGAAGAAAGAAAAAAACAGGGGATGGTTAGCATGAAGCAGGACGGATTTTTGAAAGTGCTTGAGGGGCTGACGACCGTAGAAGAAATACTGCGGGCGACGCAGGAGTAGGGAGCGGAGGGGAGCTAAAAGTTGATTTCTAAATTTATGACCCTAGACATAAATCTTGATAAATACCTGGCAAAGATTCCATTTTTAAACCGAGTCCCGACCAAGGACTTGGTTATTTTTGCCCGCCAGCTTTCGGTTATGATTTCCGCTGACGTGCCGGTTGTCCAGTCTTTAAAAGTTTTGATCCGTCAGACGGCCAACAAAAATTTAAAAAATGTTGTGGCAAATCTTGCCGCCGACGTGGAGGGCGGCGCGAAGCTTTCCATCGCGCTTGGAAGATATCCGCACATTTTTGATGATTTTTTTGTAAATATAATTCGCTCGGGAGAAACGACGGGAAAACTGGACGAAGTTTTGGATTATCTCGCGACGCAGCGGGAAAAAGATTATGATCTGCAGAGTAAAATAAAAGGCGCCATGATTTATCCGGCGTTTATTTTATTTGGTTTAGTGGCCGTTGGAATTGTGATGATGATTTTTGTCATTCCAAAATTAACGGATATTTTGCGTGAAGCGGGCGGGACATTGCCTCTTTCCACTCGGATTTTGATTACGACTTCAGATGTGATGAAAAATTATTGGTGGGCGCTCGCGATTCTCGCGGCGGGCGCTGTTGCGGGAATAAGATATTTGATCAGTTTTCCTCTCGGAAGAAAATCTTGGGATATGTTGAAATTAAAGCTCCCGATTTTTGGCCAGCTGTTTAAAAGAATTTACATTGTCCGTTTTACTCGCGGCCTTTCGACGCTTCTTGCCGGCGGGGTGGAAATTGTCGGAAGTTTAAAAATCGCCGGAGAAATTACCGGCAACGCGGTTTATAAAGAGTTGATTTCAAAAACGATGCGCGAGGTGGAAGACGGCAATCCGATTACGACGGTTTTTGCCAAAAGTAAAGAAATTCCGGTGATGGTGACGCAGATGTTGGGGATTGGCGAGCAAACCGGAAAAATCAGTATTATTTTAGAAAGAATTACGGAATTTTATACGAGAGAAACGGAAAATATGGTGAGAAATTTGACGACGATTATGGAGCCGCTCATCATGCTTTTGATGGGCATAGGCGTCGGCATTATGGTGGCGGCGGTAATTTTACCGATGTACAGTTTGGCGACACAATTTTAAAAATGTGATATAATTCATTAATAATTTAATCCTAAAAGTCACGACTTAGAAGCTTAAAGTTGTGACATACGAAAGGAGGTGGAAGAATGTTTAAAAATAAAAAAGGTTTTACCTTGATTGAGTTGCTCGTGGTTATCGCGATCATCGGCTTGCTCTCAACTTTGGCAGTTGTTGCCTTGACTTCAGCCAGAACCAAAGCCAGAGATTCAAAGAGAGTCGCTGATATGAAACAGGTCCAAACAGCCATGGAGTTGTATTACAGCGCGAATAACACTTATCCGGCTGGTGCGACTTGTACTAATCCATCGTTGGTTTCCGCTTGCGCTGCCTTGGCGCCTGACTTTTTGCCGGGTGTTGTGACCCTGAAAGATCCGGGTGGAGTCGCGGCGGCTTGCGCTGATCCAGCGGCGGCAAAATGTAATTATTCTTTTGGCGCGGCGGCGGCAGGAAGTTATGAAATTAACTTTTGGCTCGAAGGCGCGACCGGAGATTTGGCGGCTGGCGCTCATACCTTGACTCCGGCTGGTCTGCAGTAAATTTAGTCAGAAGATTTTGAGATAAAAACTCTCCTGTTTATCGGGAGAGTTTTTGTTTTGCAGTACATTAAAATCCGCTATTCCGGGGGATTATTTTTTATGGTATAATTTGTTTAATATGATGTTTGCAATCGCCTTTATTTTCGGCTTAATTATCGGCAGTTTTTTGAATGTTATTATTTGGCGCATGCACAAGGAGGAGTCAATTTTGACCGGCCGGTCGCATTGCCCCAAATGCCGCCACGTTTTAGGTCCCCTTGAACTCATTCCGGTTTTAAGTTTTTTAATTCAAGGGGGGAAATGCCGGCACTGCGGAAAAAAAATTTCGTGGCAATATCCGATGGTGGAACTTGCAACCGGGGTTTTATTTTTGCTTGCGTACTTGCCATACGATTTGCGACTCACAACTTATAATTTTTTTTTGTTGGCAAAAGAGTGGTTTGTGATTTCCGCAATGATTATAATTTTTGTTTATGATCTTAAATATTATTTGATTCCGGATAAAATAATTTATCCCGCGGCGGCCGTGGTCGCGGTGACAATTCCCTTAATTTACGGCGGAGAAATTTCTTGGTGGGGGATACTTGGTCCGATTATTGCGGCAGTTTTGGGCGGTGGATTTTTTCTTTTGCAATATATAATTTCAAAAGGAAGGTGGATTGGGGGAGGGGACATAAAAATGGGAGCGCTAATGGGTTTGATTTTAGGATTGGGCGGGCTTGGTGTGGCGTTGTTTTTTTCTTATGTAGTCGGAGCAATTATCGGATTAATTTTGGTGGCCGGAAAAATTAAAACGATGAAAAGCCAGGTGCCGTTTGGAACATTTCTTGCGGCCGGAACAATCGTCGCGATGTTTTGGGGAGAAAAAATTTTACAATGGTATTTAAATTTTTAAAATGAAACGCGGGTTTACAATAATTGAACTGCTTATTTCTTTGGGAATTTTTATTATTGTGACGACTATGGTCGTCTCAAATTTTCGTGGCGGGAGCCGAAGTGATGAATTGAAAATCGCGGCGGAAACAGTCGCTTCCAATTTGCGCCGAGCGCAAAACATGGCTTTGGCCGGAGAACAATTTCTGGGTATGACGCCGCTCGGAGGATATGGCGTCTCTTTTAACTTAGGAAATCCGGACGGATACATAATTTTTGCCGACAAAAATGGGAATTTTTTTTATGATGACGGCGAAGCCCTTCCTGGCGGGTCAATCTCCCTGCCTCTCGATATTGTTATTACCGGAATTTCGCCCGCGGCGGCGTCGGCTGTGACTTTCAAACCGCCAAAGCCCACGGCTTATATCAATGGCGGCACGATTGATAATCTTCTCGCAATAACTTTAAAACACAGCTTGAGCGGTAAAATGAAAAAAATAATTTTAAATAGAATTTCCGGGCGCATTGACGTGGAATAAGATTGAATTATGATTTCTAATTTTAAAAATTTGAGATCGCAATCCGGGCAGAGTTTGGTTGAAATGATTATCGCTATCGCCATTATTATAACCGGTTTGGTTGGCGCCCTAACGCTCACCATTTCCAATTTGTCCGGAGTGGATGAGGCTGGGACGAGAGTGGTGGCGTCAAACCTCGCGCGAGAAGGAGTGGAAGTGGCGCGTAATTTTCGCGACGCAAATTGGCTTCAGAATTTAGCTTGGGATTCGGGGCTTTCTTTGGGAAATGATTTTACGGCAATCGCGGTTTTTAATCCGCTGACAAAAATGTGGGGGCTTGATTTTACGCCGAATGCCGCAACTGACGCGGCGGCGAAATTATATCGCAGTCCGGAAAATTTATATTTGCAAGACGTGATTCCACTGGGAGGAACGCCAACTGAATATTTTCGGCTCATAACTTTGGATCCGATTTGTTTTAATGTGGCGGCGCAAACAGAAAATATTACCGGTAATCCTTGCGGCGGAGGGGAAGAAAAAATTGGAATAAGAATTAAGTCGGAAGTGAAGTGGACTCTTTCCGGGCGCGCGCGCGATGTGGTAATCGAAGATAGAATTTATAACTGGCGGTGAAATAAATATTATGAACAAGAGAGGATTTACCTTGGTTGAAATGATGGTTGTGCTTGCGATTTTTTCCGTGGCTACGGTTGTGATTATTGATATTTTTATGATGGCGGGAAAAGCCCAGCGCCGGACTTTGGCAATAGAGAAAGTTCAATCCGACGCGCGGTATTCCATGGAAGCCGTATCTCGGGAAATAAAAATGGATATGATTGATTATAGTTGGGCGGGCTATGCCGGAGGAATAAATTCGCCGGAAGACGAACTCGCGCTTCTCGACGCGGATAACAATTCAATTATTTTTAAAAAAAGCGCGGACAACTGTCCTTTGGGGACGGCAAAGTGTCTTGTAGTGAGCCAGGACGAAGGGTTGACTTGGGCGAGCATCACTTCGAAAGGAAATAACGTGGAAGATTTAAAATTTTATATTGATCCCGTTTTGGATCCTTTTAAATTAAACATGATGAATCTTTATGATTCAAACAATCAGCCGCGGGTGACAATAGTGCTTGTGACGAAAGGAATCGGCGGCCGGGCGGAAGAGCAGGAAACAATTTATTTACAAACGACAGTGTCCGGAAGAATATACCGCAGGTAATCCAAAATTAAAAATGCAAAATTTAAAATTACAATTCAAAATTAAAAATTTTGGAACCGAACATGGAAATGTTTTATTGCTTGCCTTGCTTGTCATGGCGGGAATTATGACGGCTGGGCTTGGAATTGGCGCGATTATTTTAAATGAAATTAAACAGGCGAGAAATATTGATTTTTCCACGGTGGCTTATTTTGCCTCCGAAGCGGGAGTTGAGCAGGCGATTTATAAATTAAGAAAAGAAGACGCAGTCCTAAATTGTCCAGCCGGAGCGTGCGGGGCGAATGGATTTTGCTCGGCAGGGGGAGGGGAGGCATGTATTTCGGCGGCCGGAGATTTGAGTAATGGGTCTTCTTGGGAGAGAACAATTATTGACCGCGAGCCGCAGATTTATGGAAAAGTAGAAAAAGATAATTCCATGCAGATAGATCTTTTTGATCCGGAAAATGCGGTTGCCGCGGGAGTTGAATCTGTTAAAATTGAATGGGTGCCGGATTGTGTCCTGCCGGCGGTTTCTATGATTGAAGTTAGTTATGTTGCCTGGGATCCGGCGGCCGGATGGTCGGAAGCGGGGGAGCAGAAATTTAAATACAGTGCGCTCGCAAGTCCGGTTATTAATAACGGTTTTTCGGGGGCCAAGTCTTATCGGCTCCGAATCAAGGCACTTTATTGTGATATAAATAATGTTATAATTACCTCTTGGGGAGCGGATAACGCCGCCCCCCCGCAGATAGAAATTCCCGCGAGGATTGTTTTAAGTTCTGCTGGAGAATACGGCGTCGCGCGTCAGGCGATCAGAGTGACAATGCCCAGAAAATCGCCGATGTCCGGCCTGTACGATTATGTTTTATTTAGCGAATGTTCGCTCGTGAAAGGAGCCGAAGCGGTTTGTCCGTAGAAAATTTAGGAAATCGGATTTTGGAAATGAGAATTGAAAATTTAAGATATGATAAAAGAAGAAGCAAAAAAAAGAATAGAGAAATTAAAAGCGGAAGTTGAACACCACCGCTATCTTTATCATGTCTTGGATCGGCAAGAAATTTCTGATGCGGCGCTTGATTCTCTAAAGCATGAATTATATAAATTAGAACAAGAATTTCCGGAGTTTATCACGCCCGATTCGCCGACGCAGCGGGTGGGGGGAGAGCCGTTGCCGGAATTTAGCAAATGGCAGCACGGCGTTCCCATGCTTTCTATCGAAGATGTTTTTAGCATGGAAGAACTGTCCGATTGGAAGGAGCGCGTCGGAAAATTGGTGCCAAGCGAAGAGTTTGATTATTACGCGGAAATAAAAATGGACGGCTTGGCCGTGTCTTTGATTTATGAAAATGGATTTTTAAAAGTCGGGGCGACGCGCGGCGACGGAAAAACCGGCGAGAATGTCACGCAAAATTTAAAAACCATCGAAGCAATTCCTTTGCACCTTTCCGTGCCGGAGGAAAAAGACATCCGTGAATTTATAAAAAAATTTGGCGGAGACGATTTGGATGAAAAAAAATTGCGCCGGGCGCTCCGAGATTTTTCCGGTCGAATTGAAGTCCGCGGCGAGACCTTCATGACCAAAAAAGTTTTTGAAGAATTAAATAAAGTGGAAGAGGCGGCGGGCCGCGAGAAATTCGCCAATCCCCGAAACGCCGCGGCCGGAAGCATCAGGCAATTGGATTCAAAAATTACCGCGTCCCGCAAATTGGATTTTTTTGGCTACGCCCTCTTAACCGATTTTGGCCAGACGACTCACGAGCAGGCGCATGAAATTTTGAAATTAATCGGGGTTAAAGTTAATCCGTTGAATAAACATTGTAAAAATTTGGACGAGGTTAGCGCATATCACGATGAAGTTGGGAAAAAACGGCCGCGCCTTCCGTATTGGACCGACGGGATTGTTGTGAATATCAATAAAAATGAAACTTTCCAAAAACTTGGAGTGGTTGGGAAAACGCCGCGCGGTATGGTGGCGTATAAATTTCCTCCGGAACAGGCGACGACCGTGGTGCGCGAAATTATTTGGCAAGTCGGTCGGACGGGAGCCGTAACACCGGTCGCGGTCATGGATCCGGTTTTTATTGCCGGGACAACCGTCACGCATTCCACCCTACACAATCTTGATGAAATAGAACGTTTGGGTTTAAAAATCGGCGACACGGTTATTCTTGAAAAAGCCGGAGACGTGATTCCCAAAGTTGTCCAGGTTTTGCCGAATTTGCGGACGGGAAAAGAAAAGAAAATTTTGCCGCCGGAATTTTGCCCGATGTGCGAAACGAAACTTGTCCGCCGTCCGGGAGAAGTGGCGATTTATTGTCCTAACCAGAAATGTTTTGCCCAGACGCTTCGGCAGACATCGCATTTTGTTTCCAAGCGCGCGTTTAATATTGACGGGCTTGGCCATAAAATTCTTGAAAAATTTTTGGAAGAAGGGTTGATTCGCGACGCGGCCGATTTGTTTGAACTTAAAGCCGGGGATGTTTTGCCGCTGGAACGGTTCGCGGAAAAATCCGCGGCGAATTTGATAGAAGCGATAGAAAAAAGTAAAAAAATTCCGCTCGGTCGATTGATTTATGCGCTTGGCATTCGTCACGTCGGCGAGGAGACAGCCATGGATTTGGCAAATTATTTTGGCAGTTTGGAAAAATTGCGCGAGGCGACGATTGAGGATTTGGAAAAAGTGCCAAACGTCGGCGGCGTGATGGCGGAAAGTGTTCTCGCATGGTTTCGCGATAAAAGTAATAAAGATCTTGTGGTACGGCTGTTAAAAAATATTATGGTCATTAAACCGGCGGCGACGAAAAAAACCTGGCAAGGTTTGAAATTTGTTTTGACGGGAACCTTGGAAAGTTTGACGCGCGAGGCGGCTAAAGAAAAAATTCAGATGTTGGGAGGAGATGTGGCGGGGTCAGTGTCGGGCGAAACCGATTATGTTGTGGCCGGAAGCGATCCTGGGTCAAAGTATGATAAGGCGAAGAAGTTGGGCGTGAAAATTTTGGATGAAAAAGAATTTTTGGAAATACTCGAAAAGGCTGGTTAATTTATGGTCGACGCAGTATAATAAAATAATATGAAACTTACAAAGCAAGAAGTTGAACACATTGCCACTTTGGCGCGGCTGGAATTGACTGAAAAAGAAAAGGAGAAATTTGGCGGACAATTGTCCGCGGTTTTGGGATATTTTAAAGAATTACAAAAAGTTGATTTAAGCAAGGCAGTGCCTACAGCACAGGTGACAGTTTTTACAAATGTCGCCCGGCCGGATGAGGTAAAAAAATGCGACGAGGAAACAATGAAAAAGTTAGTCGCCGCCGCGCCGGAGAGAATTGATAATTTGGTAAAAGTGAAAGCGGTATTTGAGTAATTTCTGTCATTGCGAGCCGCAGCGAAGCAATCCCACGGATAACGACATTGATGAGATTGCTTCGGCGTTAAGGCGCCTCGCAAAGACAAAAACACCGTCCTCGTAAAGACAACCCCCGTTTTGTCATTGCGAGCCGCAGCGAAGCAATCTCATTAGCATGGAAGAAAGATATTATTACGTTTATATATTGACCAACAAGTGGAATACCACTTTGTACACGGGCGTCACCAATAATTTACCAAATAGAACATGGCAGCATAAACAAAAATTAATTAAAGGTTTTACCTCAAAATACAATTTAAATAAATTAGTTCACTACGAAATTTTCACCAATGTAGAAGAAGCCATCGCGAGAGAAAAACAAATTAAAGGTGGTTCAAGAAAGAAAAAGATAGACTTGATTGAAAAAGATAATTCAGAGTGGTGGGATTTAAGTGATGATTTATAAAAGAGAAGGAGGAGATTGCTTCGGCGCTAAGGCGCCTCGCAAAGACAAAAGGGCGGTAATCACAAAAATTATTCTATGGAATTAAATGAACTAACCATCCAACAGGCTCATGACGGACTTGTGGCAAAGAAATTTACTTCAGTTGAATTAACTGAAGCTTGTTTGGCGCAAATTAAAAAGTTCAATAAAAAATTAAACGCGTTTATCACCATGACGGAGCGTGAGGCGATGGAAGCGGCAAAAGCGGTTGATAAAAAAATTTCCGCAGGGAAAAAGATCGGAATTTTGGAAGGTGTGCCGATGGCACTGAAGGATAATATTTTAGTAAAAGATATCCGCGCGACGGCCGGCTCAAAAATTCTGGAAAATTATGTTGCAACGTACGACGCGACGGTGGTGGAAAAATTGCGCGTCGCCGGGGCGGTGATTTTGGGAAAAACAAATCTGGATGAATTTGCTATGGGCGCGTCAACTGAGACATCATATTTTGGCGTGACAAAAAATCCGCATGATATGGCTCGCGTTGCCGGCGGATCGTCGGGCGGCTCGGCGGCGGCGGTCGCGGCCAATATGTGTATTTACGCGCTTGGTTCTGATACGGGCGGATCGGTTCGCCAGCCAGCCAGCTTTTGTGGCGTTGTCGGATTAAAACCGACTTACGGCGCGGTTTCCCGTTATGGTTTGATGGCCATGGCGTCAAGTTTGGATCAGATCGGACCGATTACAAAAAATGTGGAAGACGCGGAAATTGTTTTTGATATAATTCGCGGGAAAGATAAGATGGATTCAACAACAGTTGAGCAGATAAATAAAAAAACTAATAAGCAAATAAATATTAAAGGATTGAGGATTGGTTTGCCAAAGGAATATTTTATAGCCGGGATGGATAAAGACGTGGAAAAATGCGTGCGCGACGCAGTGGATAAATTAAAAAAATCTGGCGCGGAAATTATTAATGTCAGTTTGCCGCATGCCAAATACGCTCTGGCGGTTTATTATTTGATTGTGCCGGCTGAGGTTTCGGCAAATATGGCGCGCTACGACGGTGTGCGATATGGTTATCAAACTAAAAAAGCAAAAACATTATTGGAAACATATTTAAAAACTCGGGCCGAAGGTTTAGGTGATGAGGTAAAGCGTCGGATCATGCTTGGGACTTACGCGCTTTCCGCCGGATATTATGACGCATATTATTTGCAAGCGCAAAAAATGCGGACGCTGATTCGCGAGGACTTTCTTAAAGTTTTTAAGGAAGTTGATTGTTTGGTAATGCCGACCGCGCCGACCACAGCATTTAAAATTGGAGAAAAAATTGACGACCCGCTATTGATGTATTTATCCGATGTCTTCACGGTTTCGGCAAACGTGGCCGGGCTTCCGGCCATTTCCGTTCCGGCGGGCGTTGCGGACAAATTACCGGTTGGTGTTCAAATTATGGCGCCGTGGTTTGGCGAAGAGATAATGCTTGAAGTAGCAAAGATGATTTAAATAATTTACTGGGTTTGCAGTCCTCACTAAAGTGAGGAGTCCGTTTTTAAGGAGCCCCGACTTTAGTCGGGTTAAAAAAATAATATTATGAGAAAAATCAACGTTAAAAAAGGAAAAAAGTTAACAAGCCAAGCCGCGCCCACAAGGTCGGCAAAAAATAAATTAACCGCCAGCCACACGCCGCGGATCGCCCCGAGTTGGTGGGAAAAAGAAGTTAAAGGAAAGGAGCCGCTTCGCGTTTGTTCCCGTTGCGGCGCGGTTTATTTTGATGAGCATTGGCACACGATTCCAAATTTTGAAAAAATATATAAAAAAATGTTGTCTCCAAAACCGGTGACAAAAGAATTATGCGTCGAGTGCAAGTGGATTGTTGGGGGAAAAAATAAAACCGGATGGGAAGGGGAGTTGATTTTGGAAAATTTAGTGCCAGAAGAAAAAAGTGAAATGATAAATTTGGTGCGAAATGTCGGAGCGCGAGCTTTCAAGCGAGATCCGGAAGATCAGATTATAAAAATTGAGGATATGGGCCGCAAGGTGCGCGTCACGACCACGGAAAATCAGCTGGCCGTTTCTATCGGCAAACAAATCGCCCGGGCGTTCAAAGGCGGGAATTTGGAAATTAAATGGTCTGATGAAGACGCGCCGGCAAGGGTAGTGTGGACGAGGAAGGAAGAGTAAAAATATTATGGAGAATAAGTTTTTAATTACATTTGCCGGAGCAGCAGGAAGTTCGAAAACGCCGATCGCTCATTATTTAAGTTGGAAACTGAACCTCCCGATTTTTAGTAATGACGCTATCCGAACAGAGGTCGTCGAAGATATCGGCTCGTCAGATAATACAGAATATATAAAGCGTCGTGATAACAGACTGGAAGAGATAACAAAAAGTGGGCTATCATTTATTTACGATGCCAGTGTAGATAGAGAATGGGCCAAACTTAAAAAGGGAATAGAGAATTATGGTTATCGAGTGTTTATTATTAGTTTAGATTTGAGCGAAAAATTATTGAAGTCTCTTTATAAAGCAAAAGGATACCATGAGACTTTGGAAAAAATTGAGAGTTTTATAACTGATCATGAAAATTTTTTGAAGCAATATCCGAATGTCGTCGGGTTGCACCTATCAGATAACGAATTTGGAGATAGGCTGGATATCGGTTATCAAAAAGTAAAAAACTGGATTAGCCAAAATTAAAAACTATGACCGTTGAAATTGATCTCTATTCTTTACTAAAATTTATCGGCGGACTGCTCGCCGCCATCGCTTTTATTTTTTTGATTTACCGCGCGTACAAAGGCATTGCCACTTTTTTTAAAAGCCGAGAATATGATCTTGATAAAACCGGGATTAAAAAACGCTGGCAGGAAATTGAAGCCATGCTTGACGGTCCGGGCGAGATGAATTATAAACTCGCCGTGATGGAGGCCGACAAACTTCTTGATTATGTTTTAAAATCAATGTCAATGTCCGGCAAAGACATGGGAGAGAGAATCCGGTTCGCGACTTTTAGATATAGCCGCCTGCGAAAAGTGTGGTGGGCGCATGTTTTGCGTAATCAACTTGTCCACGAAGCAACTTTTTCTCTAAATCACACCATGGCAAAAAAAGCCATAAAAACATTTGAACATGCGCTCCGCGAGTTGGGGGCATTGTGAATTGACAGTTAACAGTTGACTTTATGAAATCAAAAAACGAAAATTTTTTTCTCGCCAATTTATTTTTCGCCGCCATTGTTATTTTTTATATTTTTATGTTGTGGCAGGGCGAGTTGGAACAAGGATTTATTTTGACGGCGTTTTTTACTTTGTCGGTTTTTGCCTTTACTCTTTGGCACGCTTTCAGAAAATTCGGAACGCGAAACGCGATTCTTTTTCTGGTTATAGTTTTTCTGATAAGTTTGGGGGCGGAATTTATCGGCGTGAATTTGGCAAATAATTTTTACGGATATTATAATTATTCAGAATTTTTAGGATGGAAATTTTTAAATATTCCCGCGCTTATAATTTTTATGTGGACGGCGATTATTTATCTTTCCTATCAAGTCTCGGAACACATCACAAATTTCAGATTTACAAAGCATACGCACTTTTTACAGAAATTTTGGGTAAGTTTTTGGTGCGCGCTTTTAACTTCGCTTATTGTCGTCGCCTGGGATTTTTCTCTTGAGCCGTTGGCGATAGAAATGGAATGGTGGTCGTGGTTTAATCCCGGAGAATATTTTGGCGTGCCCATCAGTAATTTTTTAGGATGGATGGCGATTTCTTTTTCCGCGGTTTTTCTTTATAAAATTTTCTTTGAACGCGAGCGGCCGGAAGAGGAGAACTTGTTTGATTACGCGCCGATTATCGGTTATGCCCTGATTTGTTTTTTTACAATTCTTGCGGCCATAAATATCAATAAACCGATTTTTGCCCTGATTTCTTTTACGGCAATGTTTCCTTTTGTTTGTATAATGATTGTGAGATTTTTGGTCAGCCGGCTTAATTTTCCCGAACAATATAGAAAATAATGGTGTGGATAATTCACCGCTCTGCGATATCGTAGGGCGGTTTTTTGTTTAATATTAACCTTGACGCATTTTTGTGGTATAATAATTAAAGATGTGGAGGTCTGTGAATAAAAGTAATTTACGTAGTGATGATCACTATTGATTTGAGTTATTTTGATACTTTAGCGTCAATGTCGCCACTCGCGATCATGTGGCGCCTTTTCGCTGACGGAGGGTGGATTATAATCCTCTGGGTTTTTCTTTGGGGTTCATGGGAAATTTGGGTTAATTGGCGGCAGAATCTTTATGAAGCAAAACGTCGCTGGATTTTTTTAGCAATAGATATTCCCAAGGCGGTTTTGGATGAACCCGGCCAGTCGCCACTCGCGGTGGAAAATATTTTTGCGCATTTGGACGGGGCGCACGGCACTGATACTCTTTGGGAAAAATATTGGGAAGGGAAAACTCAAGATTGGTTTAGTTTGGAAATTGTGAGTACCGAGGGGTATATTCAATTTGTAATTCGTACTCGCGATAAATTTCGTGATTTGGTTGAAGCCGCGATTTACGCGCAATATCCCGACGCAGAAATTACGGAAGTTGTTGATTATACAAAATGGGCGCCGAAAGTTTTTCCCGATCCGGAGTGGGAATTATTTGGAACAGAGTGGATAAAAGTTAAAAAAGAAGACGCCTACCCCCTGCGGACATATCACGATTTTGAAGATCCAACGACAAAAGAATTTAAAGATCCGCTCGCGGCCATGCTTGAGACAATGTCTAGAATGGGTAAAGACGAGCATATTTGGTTTCAGATGATTATTACTCCAATCGGCCAGAAGGAATGGACAAAGGGCGGAGAGAACTTGGTAAAAAAGTTGATTGGCATGAAGACGGAAGCGAAACAAACATTATTGGATAAAATTGTTGATCTGCCCGGAAAAGTCGCGGACACGGCATTGACGCAGATTTTAAGCAGCGCCGAAGACGCGCCGGTAAAGAAAAAAGAAGAAAAAAAAGAAGTGTCTTTGATGCAATATCTTTCTCCCGGAATAAAAACTTTGGTTGAAGCGATTGAAAGAAAAATTTCCAAAATTGGTTTTCAGACTAAAGTTAGAATGATTTATATCGCCAGAAAAGAAGTTTTCAAAAAAACTCGCGCTGCGCATCCGATGGTCGGGGTGATCAAACAATTCAGCACGATGGATGGGCAGAGCATCAAGCCGGAATATAAAAAAGTCGGAACCGCCGCTCATTACATTTTAGTAAAGAAGAGATTGAAGTGGAAAAAAGAAAAAATTATGCGGGCTTATCGGGGGCGGAGTCCTTCGCGCGGAATCGGCAAGGGTTTTATTTTAAACATTGAAGAATTGGCGACGATGTGGCATTTCCCGGCAGCCTGGATCAAGGCGCCGCCGGTTAAGACTGTGGAATCCAAGCGCGGCGTGCCGCCGATTAATTTGCCTTTTGAAGTGCCGAGTTATATGAAGGCGATGAAAGAGACAGAAGGAGAAGAAGAGGAGCCACCGAAAGAAGAAGCGCCGCCCGTGGTTAAATAATGTATTTAGTATTTTTTATAAGGTATGGAGGAAGAAGTCGCACTATTTGCCGAAACTAATTTTCGCGGAGCGCGAAAACGTTTTGGCATTAAAACCGACGATCGTCGTCGGCACATGTACATCATTGGTAAAACCGGCATGGGTAAAACCACTACGCTGGAGAATTTGATTATCTCGGATATCAGGGCCGGGCGAGGAGTGGGTGTAGTTGATCCGCACGGCGATTTGGCGGAAAAAATTCTTGAATTTATTCCGGCGGACAGAATCAATGATGTCGTTTATTTTAATCCGGCTGATTTGGATTGGCCGATTGCTTTTAATATTTTGGAATCAATTGACCCGAGATACAAACACCTTGTCGCTTCGGGCATGATGGGCGTTTTCAAAAAGATTTGGCCGGATGTTTGGTCGGCTAGAATGGAATATATTTTGAATAATACGATTTTGGCGCTTTTGGATTATCCGGGCTCAACCATGCTCGGCATCAACCGGATGTTGGCCGATCGCGATTACCGTAAAAAAGTTATTCTCAAGTTAAAAGATCCAGTGGTCAAAGCTTTTTGGGTTG
The DNA here is from genome assembly GCA_965231095.1 of uncultured Gammaproteobacteria bacterium. Taxonomy (GTDB): domain Bacteria; phylum Patescibacteriota; class Patescibacteriia; order XYB2-FULL-38-15; family XYB2-FULL-38-15; genus JAHIRI01. The sequence continues at coordinate 341,612 of OZ246416.1, read as the reverse complement.
ATGAGTTTGCAAAATATAATGAACGGTTCGCGACGGAAGCGATCGCGCCAATTCAAAATAAAGTCGGCCAATTTCTTTCCGCTTCAATCGTTAGAAATATTGTCGGCCAAGTAAAATCAACGATTGATATGAGAGATATAATGGATGGCCAGAAAATTTTTATCATGAATTTAGCCAAGGGAAGAATCGGCGAAGACGCGAGCGCTCTTTTGGGAAACATGCTCGTCACAAGAATTCAGTTGGCGGCGATGGGGCGGGTGGACATTCCGGAACCGGATAGAAAAGATTTTTATCTTTATGTTGATGAATTTCAAAATTTTGCCACTTTGAGTTTTGCCAATATTTTATCAGAAGCCAGAAAATATCGGTTGAACTTGATTTTAGCCCATCAATATATTGAACAATTGGCCGAGGAAGTCGCGGCCGCGGTTTTTGGTAACGTCGGGACAATTGTCACTTTTAGAATCGGCGCGGCTGACGCGGAAATTTTGGAAAAAGAATTTTCTCCAACTTTTACGGCCGAGGATTTGGTTAATCTCACAAAATATGATACGTACATGAAGTTGATGATTGACGGGGTATCGTCAACGCCTTTTTCCGCTTCGGGTTTGCCGCCGGTGACAGGGCCGACCGACAATCGAGATAAAGTAATTCGTGTTTCCCGGGAGCGTTATGCCAAACCAAAGGAAATTGTTGAAGAAAAAATTACCCGCTGGAGCGGAATGCAGGTGGTTGGCGCAGAAGAAAAATCGGATGAAGAGCTTGAGGCGGAAATTCAGAAAGCCATTGAAGAAAAGAAAAAAGAAGCGGAAAAAATAAAGAGTGGCGAGGGGGGAGGGGCGGAAAAGCCGGAAATGACGGGCGAAGAGCTTGAAACGCGCGCTATCGCCGCCCGGGAAGTATTTTTAGAAAAATCAAAAGTTCAAGCAGTTGATTTCTTGAAAATTTTTTCGGAAGAACCGGAAAAGAGAGAAAAATTTGATGAAGAGAAAAAAGTTCTCCCGGTCGCTCCGCCGACGATTGTTGTCCAGCCGCCGAAAGTTGAGGTCAAGGTGACTCCGCCGCCGGTTTTAGTCTTGCCGCCGAAAGTTTCGGTCAAACCAAAAGAAAAAATTGAGATTAATGTAAAAATAGAGGAGAAAAAAGAAAAGAAACTCGAACCAAAACCAGCACCGGAGAAAAAAGGCGGAGAAGAAGATATTTTTGCTCCTCTGGATCTTTTGGATGCTCCAATTTCCCCGCCCGTTTCCCCACCCGCCAGATCAATCCCTGCTCCGGCCGCTCCTCCTGCTCTGGCGCCATCTTCACTGCCCCTAAAAGAGGAAAAAAGAAAAAGAGGAAAAGAAAGTGAAAAGGGCGAAGACAAGAGAACTTTTGAAGAAAAATTTCCTTATGAAATAGTTTGTTCAGCTTGCAGCAAACCTGACCGAGTTTCTTTTAATCCCGATCCGAATAGGCCGGTTTATTGCAAGGCGTGTTTAAAAACTGAAAAAGAAAAAGAGCGGCAGACGAAAAAGAAGGGCGGAGGCGGAAATAATGGAAATGGTGGCGGGAAACAAAATCAGCCGTCCGCCAAATAAGATTCTTAACTTGGAACTTTAAACCCTACCTAAAAGTTCCAAGTTTTAAGTTACGAGTGATAATTTTAAAACTTATAATATAATCAGGTAAGAACTTGGGAGTAGATTCGTCCATATATATGAGTGTGTCCAAACAATTCAGAGAAGCCGGCTGGCTTAAAAAATTGAACAGGCGAGACAAGGAAGCTTTTGGACAATGCTATGATTTTTACGCCCCAAGACTTTATCGGCACGCTTTCTACCGCCTTAGTTCCAAAGAATTAGCCGAGGATATTGTCTCTGATGTTTTTATAAAGACATGGGAATTTCTGACCGATCCGACGCAGAAGATAGAAAATTTGCGGGCTTTTCTTTATCGCGTGGCCAATAATTTAATTGTTGATTATTATCGCGGGAAGGGCAGGCAGCCGATTTTGATTGATGAGGAAATGGAAGCTAAGCTCGGCGACCATGGCCGGGGGGCGGAAAAGTTGAATAAGGATGCGGAGGTAAAAGAAATTTTAAAAAGTTTGGAAAAATTACCGGAAGAGACGCGTGAACTTTTAATCTGGAGATATATTGATGGTTTGAAAATTGGAGAAATTGCTGCGCTTACCGGTAAAACAAGAAATGCGGTTTACGTCGCGATTCATCGCGCCCTGAAAGAAGCTCAAAAAAATATTAAAAAAAGATTATGAAAATTTATAAAATAAAAAATTATTTGAAAGAAGTCGGCCGGCGGGAAATCGGCGGGGAAGATGGTCTTGTTAAAAATAAGGCCGCGCTTTTTGAATTTATGGAACGCTACCCCGTAAGAAAAAGTGAAATTAATCGTCAAGGATTAGCGAGAGGGAAGTTTTTACAATTAACTTTTAAACCTATGCCCATCGTTATCGGAGCCATGATCGTCGCGCTTTTAGCCGGCGGAGGAACGGCCTACGCCTCGCAGGGAAGTTTGCCTGGCGACACGCTTTACCCGGTTAAATTAATGACCGAAGACGCGCAAACAGCCGTCTCTTGGAATCCCGAGAAAAAAGTTGAGTTGGAAGCGAAATTCGCCAATCGCCGTTTGGAAGAAATTAAAAAATTACAAAAAAGATTAGAAAATAAAAACGGAGAAATCAACCCGGAAGTAGTGGAAAAAGCCATGGAGCGAGCGGCAGTGAGATTGGAAAAAGCCGAAGCGCGAATTTCGGAAATGGAAGAAGGAAAATTAAAGGAAAAGGCGTTGGAGGCGGCTTCACATCTTGAAGAAGCGCTCCAAAATCATGAGCAGATATTGTCGGATTTAGCCGGCGAGGTGCCAGATGTTGCCGAAGAAGCATTGCTTAGAGCGCAGGCAAAAGCCGCGCTGCACGCCGAACGCGCCCTGGGAACAATTTCTCGTCTTGAAAAGCGCGATGATTTGAAAGATAGAATAAGAGAAAAGGCAAAAGATGAGGTCGGGAAAATTATGGGAGCGGAAGAGCGAGCCGAAGGAAAACTTAACGCCCTGGAAAATAAATTAGAAGCCGTGGAAAATTATTTGGAAAATTTAAAAGAGCAAGGAAGAGACGTTGGTAATTATGAAGAAAAATTGGGAGAAGCAAAAAATAAATTAAATGAAGCAAAACAATTATTAGAAGAAAATAAATTTCTCGAAGCTTTTAAGGCGGCCGGGGAAGTAATGAAAATGTTGATTCAAGCCAAAGTGGAACTTCGGCCTATGATGCCAAGAGTTTTACCAGTTGAAAGAGAGTCTAGCGAAATGTCTGAACCGGAATCAAATGAAACAGAGGATTCTGGCGAATCAGACGAGGTGGATGGCGCAGATGATACTGTTCAAGGTACAATTCTTCCGTTGCCGGCATACAATAATTAACGGAAAAACATAAAACGCGGGTCCTTGTCGGGATTCGCGTTTTTAGTTATAATTAAACCCATGCCTACAATAAAACCGAAATTATTATTGCATATTTGTTGCGGCGTTTGCGGAGCATGGATCCCGCGGAAGTTGTCCGCGGATTTTGACGTGACGCTTTATTTTTTTAATCCAAACATCGCTCCGGAGGAAGAATATGAGCGGAGGCTCGAGGCGGCGCGGCGGGCGGCTTCCGAGGCGAAAGTGGAAATAGTTTTGGGGCAATATCAGCCGGAAGAATGGTTGGCTTTAGTTCGCGGACACGAAAAAGATCCCGAGGGCTCCGAGCGATGCGAGATGTGTTTTAGTTTACGGCTTGGGGAGACGGCAAAGTACGCGGCAGAAAATGGTTTTAATTTTTTTGCTTCAACATTGACGGTCGGGCGGAATAAAAAAGCGGCAATGATAAATCCGCTCGGGGAAAAATGGGCAAAGCAATTTGGTTTGAAATTTTTGGCGGAAGATTTTAAAAAAGGCGGCGGGCAAGTGGAAACCGATAAAGAATCTCATCGTTTGGGTTTATATCGACAAAATTATTGCGGGTGTGTTTTTTCAATGAGAAGGAGTTGACATTATAGTCAAAAAGATATAATACTTTTGGTAAGGGAGGGTGTGATGAAGAAAGCAATGAAAGAGAGAGTCTGTGACGGAAAATGGGTTCGCTGGCTGGACCCCAAGAGCGCGGAAATCTACGGCGGCGGTGAAGGGCCGTTCTTTGTCGCGAGGATCGCATTGGACATATGGGTACCAATCTGTAAGTGCGGCGGGAAAAGGGGATTACTTGGTACTAGTGGCCATGCTATGGATTGCGAGGCACGGGCAGACCAGGTTGTCGGCCTTGCCGTGACGGTTGTGATGAACGGGAGGCATTGTACTTTTTCCGAGGATCTTTTCGAGGTCGTGGAGGAAAAATAGTTTCAGGCGATGGCCAAAGCCGTCGCTTGTTTTTTATCAAAAGTTATTGTAAAATTAGATAATTATGATGATAAAGAAAAAAGAAAAAGTAATGGTAGCAATGTCGGGCGGAGTTGATTCTTCAGTCGCGGCGGCGATTTTGAAAAAGCAGGGATTTGAGGTCATTGGCGTTTTTATGCGGTTTTGGTCGGAGGAAGGCCTTCGACAAGCTCAGGCCATAAATAAGTGTTGTTCGTTTGAGGCGTATTCAGACGCGCGGCGAGTAGCGCAAAAGTTGGGGATCCCGATTTATACGCTGGACATGAAAGTTCCGTTTAAAAAATTAGTGGTTGATTATTTTTTAAAAGAATATCAAGCCGGCCGGACGCCCAATCCCTGCGTTGAGTGTAATAGGTTTATAAAATTTGGAGAACTGTTAAAAAAGGTGCGGGCAATGGGTGCAAGTTATATCGCGACAGGACATTACGCGCGCGTGAATAATGGAAAATTATTGAAAGGAAAAGATTTGGAAAAAGATCAGTCGTATTTTCTTTACACCCTGAGCCAGGAAAAATTGAAACATGTTTTGTTTCCGGTCGGGGATTATGTGAAGCCGCGGGTACGGGCGATGGCAAAAAAAATTGGTTTGCCGGTTCACGCGAAAAAAGACAGCCAGGAAGTTTGTTTTGTCGGCGCGAGTTTAAAAAGTTTTCTGAAAAAATATCTAAAAGTTAAGAACGGGAAAATTGTAGAATTGGAAAGTGGAAAAAAATTAGGTGAGCACGAGGGTTTGGTATTTTACACAGTTGGTCAGAGAAGGGGATTGGCGCTTGGCGGTGGGCCGTGGTATGTTGTAAAAATTGACGCCAAGAAAAATATTTTATACGTGAGCCGCGACGAGAGAAAGTTATTGGCAAAAGAATTAATTACGGAAAAAGTTAATTGGGTTTCCGGTGTCGCGCCGAAGCTGCTAATCCGTGCTAAAATAAAAATCAGATATAAACACAAAGAAGCGCCGGCTATAATCAAAAAAATAAAAAATAACTATAAAATAATTTTTGATAAGCCACAGAGGGCGATTACAGCCGGACAGTCAGCCGTATTCTATCGCGGCGATGAAGTTTTGGGCGGGGGAATTATAAAATAAATTTATGACAGCGAAAGAATTGAGAGAAAAATTTTTAGAGTTTTTTAAAGCGCACGGCCACGCTGTTCTTCCTTCGGCTTCTTTAATTCCGGAAAATGATGAAAGCGTAAAACAAGAGACGCTCTTTATAACCGCTGGCATGCAGCCGTTGATTCCGTATTTATTGGGGAAAGAACACCCGGCAGGGGATAAATTGGTTGATGTTCAAAAATGTATTCGTACAAAAGACATTGATGAAGTTGGTGACAATCGTCATCTGACTTTTTTTGAAATGCTTGGAAACTGGTCGTTGGGTGGAAGTTATTTTAAAGAAGATGCCATTACATGGAGTTTTGAATTTCTAACTGACAAGAAAAAAGGATTGGGTCTTGATCCAAAAAGATTATATGTGACGGTTTTTAAGGGTGAAGACGGGATACCGAGAGATGACGAATCAATTGAAATTTGGAAGAAAGTTTTTGATAAGGCTGGAATAAAAGCGGAAGTTGCAGGGGAAGATGAAATTATTAAGGATGATGTTAGAATTATCCCATTAGGTAAGGATGATAATTTTTGGATTGCCGGAGACACTGGTCCTTGTGGCGGGGATACGGAAATGTTTTATGATGTTAGTGAAAAGGGTGATAAATTAAACGGTAAATTTTCTGATTTAGTTGATACTTTCCGGATAATGGAGGTTTGGAACGATGTTTTTATAGAATTTAACAAAACAGAAGACGGAAAATATCAAAAATTAGAAAAACCAAATGTAGATACGGGCATGGGGCTCGAGAGAACACTTAAGGTTGTTAATAAGTTGGATGATATTTTTCAAACAGATGTTTTTGAGCTAATTATTAGAAAAATTGACGAGCTTGCGTCGACTAGCGCCGTTGAGGAGTTAGACAAGAAAGATGGCGACGATGAATATATAACTGCTCTGTTTGATAAGCCTTCCGTGATAGCAAAAAGAATAATTGCCGATCACATCAAGGCAGCTGTTTTTATTATCAACGATGGCGTAGTTCCGGAAAAGAAGGGTAACGGTTATATAGTTCGGCGCTTGATTCGCAGAGCGATGGTCAAGGCACATAAACTCGGCATAAAAGAAAATTTTACTGCGAATTTAGCCGAGAGCGTTTTTGAAATTTATGATGGTGCTTACAATTTTGATGAGACAAGAATAAAAGAAGAATTGGAAAAAGAGGAAAGCAAATTTAGATTAACGTTAGAGAGGGGACTTAAGGAGTTGTATAAAATTGTAAAAAAGTTTGATCAAAGTCCAAAAACACTTGTTCGGTGGCCGCCAAAAGATATGAAGAAAGTTTCCAATTATACAATTAACGCGATAACACCAAAAGAAGCATTTGATCTTTATCAAACCTATGGGTTCCCGCTGGAATTAATAAATGAGGAGTTGGCGCAGTTTGCTTTATTTATTGATGAGAATGAATTTAACGAAGAATTTAAAAAACACCAAGAACTTTCCAGAACCGCTTCGGCCGGGCAATTTAAGGGCGGATTGGCAGATGCCGGCGTGGAAACAACTCGGCTGCACACCGCGGCGCATTTAATGCTTGCGGCTCTGCGAAAAGTTTTGGGCGAGCATGTGGTGCAACGCGGAAGCAACATCACTGCCGAACGATTGCGCTTTGATTTTTCTCATCCGCAAAAAATGACGCCGGAAGAAATTAAAAAAGTGGAAGAATCGGTAAATGAACAAATTGCCAAGAAAATTCCGGTTGAAATGCGCGAGCTGTCGGTTGACGAAGCGAAAGCGGAAGGCGCGACCGGAGTTTTTGAACATAAATATGGTGATAAAGTAAAAGTCTATGCAATAGATGATTTCAGCAAAGAAATTTGTGGCGGGCCGCATGTGGAAAATACGAGTGAACTGGGGACTTTTAAGATTATTAAAGAAGAGGCTTCAAGTGCGGGAATTCGCCGTATTAAAGCTGTTTTGGAGAATTAAGCTATTTTGTTTGACAGAAATAAGAGTATTTTGTATAATAGTACTTGACACCTTTTAAGGGGAATAATATAATAATTCCAGGAATAACGAAATCAAAATTTTAGGACTGGGGACTCGGGGGAGATTCCGGGTTCTGCGGTTTTTATTTTAGTTATCAAAGAGAAAATTAAAAAGTCCACCTTATGGTGCAAGACACGAGTAAAGATTTTATTGAAGTGAACGGCACGGTAGAAGAACTTCTGCCCGCCGCCACATTCAAAATCAAGCTGGAGGACGGCCATGTAATTTTGGGCCATCTAGCTGGAAAAATGCGTTTAAATAAAATCAGATTGCTTCCCGGCGATAAAGTGAAAGTGGAGATGACGCCGTACGATTTGACCAAGGGAAGAGTGGTTTATAGATTTTAAAAATTATGAAAGTTAGAGCTTCGGTTAAAAAAATTTGTCCGTCATGTAAAGTTATAAAACGCGGGAAGCGGCTTTTTGTAATTTGTAAAACAGCTAAACATAAACAAAGACAGGGCTAAATAAAATTTTCAAATAATATGGTTGTAAGAATTGCGGGACTAGTGCTTCCCCAAAACAAAAGAATAGAAATCGCCTTAGGTTATTTATATGGTATTGGCCGATCACAGGCGAATAAAATTTTGTTGGCCACAAAAATCAGCCCGGACACGAGAACCAACGCTTTGACCGAAGAAGAAGTTAATAAGTTGAGAGAATTTATTGAAAAGAATTATAAAGTTGAAGGTGATTTAAAAAGAGATGTTTTCAGTAATATTAAAAGATTGAAAGAAATCGGAGCGTATCGCGGAACGCGGCATGCCAGAGGTCTTCCGGCGCGCGGCCAGAGAACAAAAACAAATTCCCGCACTGTTCGCGGCAACACGAGAAGAACAATGGGTAGCGGAAGAAAAGCGGCAGGACAAAAAACCTAAATAATAATTTAGAATTTAAAATTGCAAATTTAAAATTTATTGCGATATGGCTGACGAGCAAATAGTAAAAACCGAAGAAGCCGCCGGGGCGGAGAAAAAAACCACGGAAAAAACCGCGGAAAAAACCGAGGCAGCTCCCAAGGCGAAAGCTAAAAAGAAAAGAGTCGTGCGGCATGTGCCAAGCGGCCGAGCTTATGTTCAGGCCACTTATAATAATACGATAGTGACCCTTACGGATCCGAACGGCAATGTTTTATCTTGGTCTTCATCCGGACTTTGCGGTTTTAAAGGGGCAAAAAAATCAACTCCTTACGCCGCCGGGCTTGTGGTAAAAAACGCGGCGGAGAAAGCGGCAGACTATGGCTTGCAAGAAGTGAATGTTTTAGTGAAGGGTGTCGGCTCCGGTAGAGAAGCGGCGGTTCGCGCTCTAAACGCCAATGGATTAAATGTTTTATCAATTAAGGATATGACCCCGATTCCGCACAACGGTTGCCGGGCGCCAAAACCGAGGAGAGTGTAATTGAAATATGGCAAGAAATTTAAATGCTAGATGCGCACAATGTCGTCGCGAGGGAGAAAAGCTCTTTTTAAAAGGAGAGCGTTGTAATTTGGCAAAATGCGGAATTGTCCGAAGAGGCTATCCGCCGGGCGTGCATGGTCCAAAAGGAAAAATCAGATTAACCGGATATGGAACCCAGCTTCGTGAAAAACAAAAAGCCAAACATATCTACGGAATTTTGGAAAGACAATTTAGAAATTATTTTGAAAAAGCTATCAAGAGAAAAGGTGATACCAGCGAATTTTTGCTCCAGCTTTTGGAAATGCGTTTGGATAATGCCGTTTATCGTTTGGGAATTGGAAAATCCCGCCAACAGGCGAGGCAACTGGTCGGCCACGGTTTGCTTTTTGTGAATGGTAAAAAGGTGACCATTCCTTCTTTCCAGGTAAAAATTGGAGATGTGGTTTCTATCAGAACCAGCGCCGCGGCTAAAAAAGTTTTTCAAAATTTGTCGCAAACACTCGCGAAAGTAGAAGTTCCCGCTTGGCTCGCGCTTGACGCGGAGAAAATTGAAGGGAAAGTCGTAAGAAAACCGACGAAAGATGATGTGAAGACGCAGTTTGATCTCAAAATGATTATTGAGTTTTATTCTCGTTAATAATTTAAACGAGTTTAGTAAATTTCTATGGAACCAATTATTTTACCGTCCAAAATCGAAATCAAAAAAGGAAAAAACAAAAACGAGGCGACTATTACGGTTGAACCTTGTTATTACGGTTATGGTACGACTTTGGGCAACGCCATCCGGCGCGTGATGCTTTCATCTTTGCCGGGCGCGGCGGTGACAGCAGTTAAAATAAAGGGTGTCCAACATGAATTTTCCACAATTCCGCACGTTAAAGAAGATGTTGTGGAAGTTCTCTTAAATTTAAAACAGTTAAGATTAAAAGTTTTTTCAGCCGAGCCGGTACGTTTGGTCCTAAAAGCAAAAGGCGAAACAGAAGCAACGGCCGCCGATATCTTGGAAACATCTGAAGCGGAAATTATAAATAAAGATTTGCACATTGCCACTCTAACTAATAAAAATGCCGACCTGGAAATGGAAATTTTTGTAAGCCAGGGCAGGGGATTTTTGCCGGTGGAAGCCAGAGAAAAAGAAAAATTGGAACTCGGAGCCATTGCGGTTGATTCAATTTTTGCTCCAATAAAAAATATTGGTTATAAAGTGGAAAACGTCCGCGTCGGCGATATCACAAATTATGATCGTTTGGTTTTGGAGATTGAAACCGATGGCACAATTACTCCCGAAGAGGCGTTAAAACAGAGCGCGCAAACTTTAATTGATCACTTTAATTTATTTTTAGATGGAACGGGCGCAAAAGCGGAAGTCGCGGAAAAAGTTAAGGAAGAGAAAATTAGTGAGGAAGTTGTTGTGGAAGAAAAGGAAGAAGCCCCGGTCGAAGATAAGGCGAAGAAAAAAAGAGGAAGACCTAAAAAAGCATAAAGTTAATTGTTAAATGTCAACTGTTAATCGTTAATATGAGACACAGAAAAAAGGGAAAAGTTTTAGATAGAAAAGTCGGACCAAGAACTGCCTTGCTTCGCGGGTTGGCGGTAAGTTTGATTTTGTATGAAAAAATACAGACTACAAAGGCTAAAGCAAAAACCATAAAACCGATTGTGGAAAAATTAATTACCCGCGGTAGAGAAAATACCTTGGCGGCTCGCAGATATTTATTGAAATATTTATATAAGGAAGCGGCGGTCAAAAAAGTTTTAGAAGAGCTTAGCCCAAGATATAAAGAGAGAAAAGGCGGTTATACAAGAATTATAAATGTCGGTCGCCGGCAGGGAGACGCGGCGGAAATTGTTCAAATTGAATTAGTGTAAAATAATTATGCCGAAGAAAATTATAACAAGACAAACTCATACAATTGACGCGACGGGCGTACCGCTCGGAAGATTGGCGACGCAAGTTGCCCTGCTTTTGCGCGGAAAAGGAAGGGCTTCGTTTAGATTTGATCTTGACGCGGGAGATTTTGTTAATGTCTTAAACGCGGCAAAAGTAAAATTTACCGGTAAAAAATTTACTGATAAAAAATATTTTTGGCACACTTTTTATCCGGGTGGCGCGAAACAGCCGACTATTAAACAGGTGTTTCAAAAAAGTCCGGAGAAAGTTGTCTGGAAGGCTGTTTGGGGGATGTTGCCAAACAATAGAACAAGAAAAAATATAATTAAAAGATTAAAAATTAGCGTGTAAGTTTTTCAGTTTATATTTATATGGTAGAAACAAAAAAACCTAAAAAAATAGCAGCCAAAACGACTAAACCGGCCGTGAAGAAAGTTTTGAAAAAGAAAGTGGAAGAGGAAAAACCGGAAATAGAAAAAGTGGAAAAAGTTGAAGTTGTTGAAGAAAAAACTCTTGAAGAAAAAAAATCAGGGTATCTTTTTGCTATCGGTCGGCGCAAAGAAGCTATTGCTACCGTGAAACTTCATAAAAATGGCAAGGGAAAAATTATTGTGAACGGAAAATTATACACGGAATATTTTCCGACCGGAGATATGGAGCAAATTGTTTCCGGGCCACTGAAGTCTGTTGGCCAGGCGGATAAAGTGGATATTGAAGCAAAATCATATGGTGGCGGTTTGCGCGGCCAGGCTGAAGCGGTGCGGCTCGGAATTTCTCGGGCACTTGTTCTATTGAATATTAATTTTAAAAAGAATTTAAGAAAAGCGGGATATTTAACTCGCGATCCGAGAGTAAAGGAAAGAAAGAAGCCGGGCTTAAAACGCGCGAGACGAGCCCCGCAGTGGCAAAAACGTTAGTTTCTGGCACGAGGACAGGAAAGGGGCCGGGAAAACGCAGTTTTCCCGATTTGCGGAAATATTAAAACCGAGGGGTTTTAAGGAGACGCGAAGCGTCGACCCCGCATTGGCAAAAGCGCTAAGAATAAAACGTGTTATAATAAGAGGGACGTTAATTCGTCCCTTTTTCGTATGAAATTATCTGAATTTGATTTTAATCTCCCCAAAAATTTAATTGCCCAAAAGCCGGCTAGTCCGCGCGATGCCTCTCGGCTTATGGTGCTTAACCGTGAGAAGCAGTTAATTTTCCACGATCGATTTTATAATTTGGAAAAATATTTACGGCGTGGCGACGTTTTGGTTTTAAATAATTCCAAAGTCTTGCCGGCGAGATTGATCGGGAGGAAGAAAACTGGTGGAAAAGTGGAAATTTTATTATTGAGGCAAATCTCTTCGGCTGGCTGGGAGTGTCTTGTTGGTTTTGTGCCGGTTGTGAAGCAAGTTGGGTTAAAAATAAAATTTAGTCACGGATTGGATGGCGAGATTTTAAAAAGAGTAGGGGATACGGCAGTGATAAAATTTAATTTGAGCGGCGCGAAGTTGATGGAGCAAATTTTAAAAATCGGCCAGCCTCCGACGCCGCCATACATAAAGGTCAAAGGTCAAAATTTAAAAGTCAAAAGTTGGTATCAGACTGTTTATGCAAAATGTCTTGGTTCCGTGGCGGCCCCCACGGCCGGGATGCATTTTACAAAAAAGTTGTTGGCAAAATTAAAAAAGATGGGAGTGCAAATCGAATATGTCACGCTCCACGTTGGGCTTGGGACTTTTCAGCCGGTGAAAGTTGATGATATTACCAAACACAAAATTCACAGCGAATATTTTGAACTGGATAAAAAAACCGCCGAGCGGCTAAACGACGCCAAGCGCAATGGACAGAGAATTATTGCTTGCGGGACAACGACGGTGCGCGTTTTGGAATCATGTGTACAAAATGGAAAACTTCGCGCTAAAAATAGTGAAACAAACATTTTTATCTATCCCGGCTATAAATTTAAATTTATTGATGCTTTGCTCACAAATTTCCACGTTCCCAAATCAACTTTAATCATGCTCGTCGCGGCTTTTGCGGGAAAGAAATTTGTTGATCGTGCTTACCAAGCTGCTATTCAAAAAAAATACAGATTTTATTCTTTCGGTGACGCGATGTTGATTTTATAAATAAAAAAGACGGGCAACCTCTGTAGGTTTCGCCCGTCGCGCAACTCGTCGGAGTTGGTTGTTACTAGTTTAGCCCCTCAACGTCCGCTGGATCACCATCGTCGATCTCGTAGGGAGCCTCCAGACTCGGAGCCAGAAGATCGGCATCGCACTCGCACGGCTCGTCGATCATACCGTCGCAGTTGTCGTCCTGGTAATCCTCGGCCCGTTTCGGCGGCGGCCAGATCATGAGGACGTAGTTCGGGAAGGGCTTGTCGCTGGACGGCAGGGAGAGGCTCCACCATTCCAGAAAGAAACCTTCCTGTTGGGCGTAGTTCACGAGCCAGCATATGGTCCCGATTTGGTCCTTGGCCGAAGTGCGATACCACTGTTTCTGCACCTTGTCGAAGGCGTCGTTGTCCAGGACATCAGCCAGATCATCGAGGATCTGCTGGGCGTCGTTCAGGATGGCTTCCGTGTCCATATCCAGCAATGGGAGCGGGACTTGGGACATTTGCGTAGCCATCTCGCGGGTCGCGACTTGGCATTGTGCTTCGGTGAGCGCCCTGCGCAAATCACGGTCGACTCGGTCGGCTTCTCTGCGGATTCTCTTCATGCTGTCTTCCTCCTTCTCAGGTGAAACTTGTTGATGAACACCAGAGAAAACCCTCTTTGGGGTTGCCATATAATTTATCATAGCCCTTGCGGATTGTCAAGATCACCGAATCGCGGTAAAATTGGAGAATACTTATGCCACAAGAATCAGGGAAAGTCGCGAGAAATACAATCTATTTAACAGTCGCCACGGTCGGGCAGAAAGCCCTGGCTTTTTTGTATTTTATTTTAATTGCCCGCTTGGCCGGAGTGGAGGGGACGGGCAAGTATTTTTTTGTCGTTTCTTTCACTACAATTTTTTCCATTTTTGTTGACCTCGGACTTTCATCGGTTTTGATCCGCGAGACGGCAAAAAAAAGAGAAATGGCGGGAAAATATTTGGGAAATATTTTGGGGGCGAAAGTTCTTTTAGGCGCGCTCGCGTATCTTGCGGTGGTGATCATAATTAACGTAATGGGGTATCCGCCGGCGACAAAATTAATGGTTTATCTTTCCGGCCTGGTAATGCTTTTAGATTCTTTCAACGTCACTTTTTACGCCGTTTTTCGCGGGCATCAGAATTTGCGTTATGAATCAATTGGCGTGGTGGTAAGTGAAATTTTAATCATCGCGGTCGGCGGGATAAGTTTAATTCTCCACGCGCCGCTATATTTTTTACTGCTCGCCTTAATGTCCGGCAGCCTTTTTAATTTTTTCTTTTCTTCAATTTCACTTTGGAGGAAAACCGAAATTCGGCCGTGTTTATGTTTTGATAAGACCCTTTTGATTTCCCTTTTTAAAATTGCCCATCCTTTCGCTTTGGCGGGAATTTTTGTAAAAGTCTATTCTTATCTTGACGCGGTTTTACTTTCAAGAATGGTTGGCGACGCGGCAGTCGGTTTTTGGAGCGTGGCGTATAAATTGACTTACGCGTTCCAGTTTATTCCCATGGCTTTTGCCGCCGCTGCATTTCCCGCAATGAGCGCGTACTTTGTTTCTGATAAAACCATGCTCCGAAAAACTTTTGAGCGCGTGCTTTTTTATCTTGCGATTTTGGCAATCCCGATTGCTTTTGGGATTTTTTCTTTGGCCGAACCATTGATTTTAAAAGTTTATGGGAGTACATATCTGCCGTCGGTTTTGCCGCTTCAGGTTGCCATTTTTGCCGTGATTTTTATTTTCTTAAATTATCCAGTGGGGTCGCTACTAAACGCCACCGACCGTCAGATGACTAATACTGCCATAATGGGTGTTTGCATGGCCTTAAACGTCGTTTTAAACGTAATTTTGATACCGCGATATTCATTCCTCGGTGCGGCGATTTCCACGGTTATCTCACACGCTCTGCTTTTTATTATTGGTTTGGTTTTCGCCGGGCGGATTGTGGCCTACAATAAAAAATTTATTTTTAGTGCGTTGCTTAAAATTGTTATTTCGGCCGGAGCGATGAGCGCGGTGATAATTTATTTGCGGCCGTATGTTTATTGGATATTTTTAGTTCCAATCGGCGCGGTAGTTTATTTTGGGTTATTATTTTTAGTTCGCGGAATAGAGCTTCGTGATGTCACAAATATTTTTAAAGCATTAAAAAAAGAAGAAGCAGTGGAGATGATTGAGACAAAAGGAGAAGAGGTATGAAAAAATTATTAATTGCGACAATTGAGTTTCCGCCGCAAAAAGGCGGGATCGCAAATTATTTAGCCGGATTGGCTGGAGCGTTGCCGTCGGACAAAGTAGTGGTTTTGTGTCCGCGGCATGAAGGTGCGCAAAATTTTGATAGCCACGAATCATATAAAATCTACCGTAAGAATTTATTTTATAAATTTATTTGGCCAAAGTGGCTGCCAATGATTTATCATTTATGGCGCGCCTCGCGGCGGGAAAAAGTAGAGGCGATTTTGGTTGGCCAAATTCTGCCAGTCGGAACAGCCGCGATGATTTTTAATAAATTTTTTAAGATTCCATATTTTATTTCTTGCCACGGAATGGATATTTTAACTGCCGCCGGAGATCCTCGCAAGAAAAATTTAATGAACAAGATTTTAGAACAGGCGAGCGGGGTTATAGCTAATAGCGAATTTACAAAAAATGAATTGATGAAATTGGGGGTTTTGGAAAATAAAATTACGATAATTTATCCGGGCGTTAAGGTCGCGGGCGGCATAGAGCCAGAGAAAATTTTAGAAATAAAAAACCGGCTGGGGCTGGCCGATAAAAAAATAATTCTTACGGTTGGACGGCTTGTGGCGCGCAAGGGGCATGATAAAGTAATAAAGGCAATGCCGAAAATTTTGGAACGCGCGCCGAATGCGATTTATGTTGTCGCCGGCGACGGGCCGGAGAGAAAGAATTTGGAATTAGAAATTAAGAATTATGAATTGGAAAATAATGTTCTTTTGCTTGGTAAAATTTCGGAAGAAAAGAAAAATGCTTTTTATCAATTGTGCGACGTGTTTGTAATGGTTCCACGGCAGATCGGCGCGGATGTGGAAGGATTTGGCACGGTTTATCTTGAAGCAAATAGTTTTGGAAAACCGGTCGTGGCCGGAGGAAGCGGAGGAGTTGTCGAAGCGGTCGTGGGCGGCGCGACGGGACTTGTTGTTGACCCGGAAAATATTGGCGAAATTTCCGACGCAGTAATTAAAATATTATCTGATGAAGCTTTAGCAAAAAAACTTGGTGAGCAGGGGAGAGAAAGAGTGGAGAAGGAATTTAACTGGCAAACGCAGACAGAAAAATTGGGAAAGATTTTAAATTGACAAATTAAAGTATAATTGGTACAGTTTTTCCAGAAAGGAGGACGCGCGATGTCTTGTCATCACGAGGATTTGGGTCTTGAAGAGCTGGAGATGGCGGATCGGGCAGCGGTGGCGGCGGGGCACCTGACAGCCGAGCAAGCGGCGGCGGTCACGAAGGCCGTCAGGTCGGCGCGGGAATTGGCCAAGGAGACCATTGCCCGATTGGAGCCGCGGCATATCGGCGGTTTCCCGATACTCATCATGATTTTGGAGAACGCCCTGCGAGAAGCACGCGCCCAGCAGTGGATTTCGGAAATTCGCGACAAGCCGCAAGCATCTCGGGCGGAACCGTGAATCACGTTCGGTTACGTAGTCGCTGGCGAACCTTCGGGAACGCCAGTTTTTTTAATTAAAAAATCCCCCGCGTCAACGGAAGATTTTTTTGTTTTGGGAAAAATTATCCACGGACAATCAGAAAAGTAATGTAAGCGACAAACACAATAACAAAGAAAATCCCTTGCCATCTTTCAAGAAATTTTTTCTTGCCGATAAACATGAAAGCGAAAAGGGCTAAGCTCGCGGCCATGGTCATTAAAATATCAATGTTACTTGTTTCAAGAAATGGAAGCGGACGGATGATGGAACTCACGCCCAGAATCAGAAAGATATTGAAAATGTTGGAGCCGACAATGTTTCCGACGGCGATATCGGCGTTATGTTTGTAGGCCGCGACAGCGGAAGTGGCGAGTTCCGGGAGAGAAGTTCCGGCCGCGACAATTGTTAAACCAATTAATGATTCACTGACGCCAAGAGCCGTGGCGAGTTGCACCGCGCCATCCACAATCCATTTTCCGCCGAAGATAAGACATAAAAGTCCAAGCGCAATAAAAAGTAATGATTTTGGTATGTTGATTATTTTAATTTTAACTTCCTCTTCGCCTTCGCATTTGGAAATTCCGTAAATATACCATAGAAAAATAATAAAGAAGGCGAGAAGCATCAAGCCGTCAATCCGCGTGATAGCAGAAGCAGCGACGCCGTCAATCAACACGTCGTTAGCCATTAAGCCCAGAGCGGCGGCGGCCAGAAGCGAAAGAGGAATTTCTTTCCAGACAGTATTTTTCTTAACGGTTAGTGGAAAAATAATTGCCGAGATTCCGAGAATCAAAAAGATGTTAAAAATATTACTGCCCAAAATATTGCCAATGGCGATTTCTGTCCGGCCTTGGGCGCTGGCGAAAATATTAACGACCATTTCTGGAGCAGAGGTTCCGAAAGCGACAATCGTGAGGCCAATTACAATAACAGGAATTTTTAATTTTTTAGCCAAAGATGACGCGCCGTCCACGAGCCAGTCGGCACCTTTGATTAAGATGCCGAAGCCGACGGCAAAAAGGATGTAAGTAAGCATGCTTCTATTTTACCCTATTTTTTATTTTTCGGAAACAGACGGCTTACACCGAAACAGGATTGTTGATGTTGTGCTTGTCCTGTCGTTTTAAAAGAAAAGTTAAAATCGGAGGGGTGAGAAGGGTGGTCAAAATTACCATAATCACAATCGCGGAAAAAATTTCATCGGAAACTACACCCAAAGATTTTCCTATCATGGCAAAAATCAAACCAACTTCGCCGCGGGGAATCATGCCGAAACCGACAATTGATTTATTTACTTTTCCGGCAACCAATCCGGAAACGATTTTTCCGATAAAGGCGGCGACCGTTATACCTAGGGCCACAAGAAGAATCGGGAGATTGAATAATGTTTCCAGCTTTACGTTAATGCCGGTTACGACAAAAAATATCGGGACAAGGAAAAATCCGATCGGTTCAATTAGGTCTTCAATGTGGCGGTGGGCGTGAGGTTCAACCGCCTCATGGATTTTTTTCTGGATTTCTTGCGGCGCATCCTTGACGCTCTCTTTTACATCGCTCACGACTTTTGGATCTTTGAAATATTGGAAATGAACCGGATCCAAAACAAGCCCCGCGGCGAAAGCTCCGACAATCGGCGCCAAACCGATTTTTTGAGCAAGAAAGGCAATGGTCAACCCGAAGGAAATCGCCAGGGTCAATTTCATCCCGACGCCCGTATGGATTTTAGCAAAGAGTTTTCCGAGTAGCGGGGCAAGGAGTTGGCCTAAAACAATAGCGCCGACCAGGAAAAGAATTGCTTTAGCCGTAATCCAGGCGATCATGCCAAAACTTACCGCGCCGAGCGTGACGATCGCGGAAACGACAGCCAAAATAATCAGACCCAAAACATCGTCAAGAACCGCGGCTCCGAGAACGATTTGCGCCTCCGAGGTCTGTAATTTATTCAAATCGCGGAAAACTCTCGCGGTAATGCCAACTGATGTTGCCGTGAGTGTCGCGCCTAAAAATAAATACGCGTTAAAAGAAAGGCCGGGCAGGAGCAGGGGGCCGACAACGTAAGTCCCCAAGACGAACGGGACAATGACGCCGACGCAGGCCACCAAAAAAGCGCGCAAGCCGGTTTGCTTCATTTTTTGGATATTTGATTCAAGGCCGATCTGGAAAAGAAGAATAACTACGCCAAGTTCGGCAAGAAAAGCGATAATTGGATCAGTTTTTATTGGTTCAAAAATATGCAAACCCAGAAGAACGAGATTTCCTAAAATCACGCCGATGACAAGTTCACCCAAAACCGAGGGTTGCCCTATTCTTTCCACCAAGCTCGAAAGTTTGGCGGCGACAAGAATTATGGCGATCCATAAAAAGGTTGTAGCAAAGTCATGTGTGTCTCCTTCTTCGGTTGATGCCTGAACCATGGGGACGGCAACGGCGGCAAGTACAAGAAGTAGGGGTAATAATTTTCTCCAAGTGTTTTTTTGAAAGGTTTTCATAGTTTTTTAATGTTTATAAAAGTAAATAAAAATCCCTCCTGTGAATAATTTTTTATTCTACCATAGAGGAGGGAATTTTTCAATAAATTTTATTTTCTCTCGGCAAAGTAAATATCGGCCTCAAGCATTACGTCGTTTTTGTAATAATGATGAACAAAATAAACATTTCCCTCGTTATCAATCGTCGCTTCGCCGGCGAGCGGCGAGAACATTTGTACTGGTTTAGTCCATTCGTCATCAACTTTTTTTGACCGCCACAAACTATAATTTCTATAAATCCACAATTCATTTTCGTCCGGCGAGAGCGCTGGCCATCCCTCGTTGTCGGCAGTGTTTATTGCGCTGACATTTTCCGGTTCTTGCCAGCTGCCATTAACTTTTTTTGAAACCCAAATATCAAGTCCGCCCTTGCCGCCCGCGCGGTCGGAATGAAAATAAACTTCATTTCCGTCGGCGGAAAAATGTAATTCGCCAACTTTATATTCTTTTGGGAAATCCGCGAGCTTCCAATTTTTCCATTTTCCATCTTCAAATTCCGCGGTAAACCAATTAATCCCGTCGTAGCCCTCGCGCACCGAGCAAAACCATATTGTGTTTCCGGAGACAAATTCACAGCCGTCGCTACCGGCACTGTCGAATTTTGACAGAAGCACGCGTTCGGGATTTTGCCATACGTCGCCAATTTTTTTTGCGACATAAATTCCAGTCACGTTATCAGTAATTTGTTTTTCAACCGGGATCCCGACATCGGGCGTGAAGAAGAAATATAGAGTGTTACCGTCGGGCAAAATGAAAGGGGAGTCCTCGCCGCCGGCAGTATTGACCGGAGCGGGCAGAGGAACCGGATTTTCGTATTCAGTAGAAAGAGATTTGACCGGAGAAATATTCGTGGCGGGTGTGATTTTCACCGCGTCAGTGGGAATTTTACTTTCTCTAGTCGGCAACTCAACCGGAGTTTTTTCACACCCACCACCGATTAAAATCAGGGCGGCGGCTGCGAACAAAAACGAAAAGATTTTTTTCATAATATTTTAACAAGATTTAACAGAGCAAAATGAACCGTTTAAATGCCTGACCCTTTCTTCTTGTTGTCCAAGATCGTCAAGATGAAATTTTATAATTTTTTTCAAATCAGCAGAGCCGGGAGCCGTATCATCTGCATAATTTTTCCAGGCGGCGTCAGTTTTTAATACCTTTATTTTTTTCTCATAAGTAAAATCATTTCCTTGTTTTTTAACTTCGTATTTTCCGGTAGGCCGCACTCCGCCGAGTGATACTTCAGCCATTTGCCATTCAAGGTCAACGCCGCTAACCGGGGAAATTGAGATTATATATTCAAGCGCATCAGATTCTCCCGCCGGAATTTTCCCGCCGATGATTTTTTGGAGCGAATCTTTTTGCGTGTCAAAAATTTGTAGAGCGCGGTCGGCCGGAATTCCCCCAGTTTTATATTCTGGCGAGGAATTAATAATTTCCCCAACCAAGTCCGCGGTTTTTCCGCCGCCGGTCGCAATTTCTAATTTCACGAGCTTGCTGTCTTTATTTAAAAATCTAATTTTTTCTTCCTTTTTTATTTCTACGTCCCTATCTTTTGATAATTTTTTTGATTTATTTTTAAAAAGTGAATAAATCAATCCGCCAAGCGCGGCCAAAATTAAAATTATGACAGCCGTGATTAAACCGGCGGGGAAAACCTCACCAACTTTTTTTTCTGCTGTGGTTGGCACGGTTAGCGTGGGCGATCTGTCTGTAGCTGGCTCGGTAGGAAAGGGGATTGTAACCGGCAGAACAGTGCTTTGCGTTGGCGTTGCGCTCGCAGGTAAAACATTTTTATTTTCATTGCCGGCGTTGTCCAGAGCGGTCACGGCAAAATAATAAGTTGTCCCGTTTGTAAGTCCCGTCGCCTCGAATGTTGTAGTCGCCTGCTCGGAAATCGTTGCGTTCGGAGCGCGGCCGGTCAAATTTACAAATTCAGTTTCATTCCAATAAATTGCGTAGTGATTAAAATCCGTGGCGTCGTTTTTTGTCCAAGATAGATCTATTTTTCCGTCCAGAGCGTCAGTGGCCGTAAGTCCAAGAATCGGCGGCGGCGGAGTTGTGTCGGAAGCGGGCATCACCGTAAATCCTTGTAGAAAAGTACCCGTAGGCTGCTGTGGATTTGTCACAATTACATCCCGCGCGGAAAGTGGCGCGTCGGCGGCGATAGAAATTTGGAGGGTAATTTTTTCAACTGTTACGAGAGTTAAATTTATAGTAATACCAAGAGATGGTCGAAAGGAAACCTGCGCGCCGTCTTGAAAATTTTGTCCGGTTATGACTAATCCTACATTTTTCCCCTGCTCACCGGAAGAAGGGTTTATGGAATTAATGAGCGGCCCAGTCGGCGGTGCGGCGACTTGGGCGGAAAGAAAAGCGGGTACAAGGAAAAATAGAAAGCACAAGATAAATGAGATTTTTTTCATAAGTATTATTTATGTTCAAAAATTGCTAATTGATTAAATCCCAATTGAAATTTTTTGTATTTTTCAATTCTGAAGCTGGTTTTTTCCGCCAAATTGAAAATATCTTTTTTATTCCAATAATGTTTGTGTTCGACGATATTTTCTTTGTCAGCCAAGCCGAGCCGTACCATAAAATTTAAAATCGGTTTTGCCGCCCGAGTCGGCGTGGTTAAAATAATTTTTCCGTCAGGCCGTAACCTTTCTTTGAATTTTTTAAAAATTTCATAAACTTCAGGAACATTTATGTGTTCAATGACCGCCAATGCCACAATTGTGTTAAAAGTTTTTCCTTCCATCGGCGAGTGGTCGTAATTAACAACCGTGTAGCCGCCGCGGACAAACTTTTTTAATTCGCCTTCATTCCCTCCAAAATCTAAAATGTCACCGACCAAATAGGGGATTACAATTTTAAATCTCCAATTCTGAAAAAAATTTTCCGTCGGGTTTCTACTGTTAATCATTTTGGCTTAATTGCGATTTTTATGTTATGATTTCTTAAAGAATTTTAGCATAAAAAGTGCGAAAAAACAACATTTTGTCATTGCGAGCCGCAGCGAAGCAATCCCATCAACATGAAAATGAGATTGCTTCGTCGGCCAGATCGGCTGGCCTCCTCGTAATGACATTCTAAAATAGTATGGACGATTTATTGAAAGATTTAAACCAAGCGCAGAAGGAGGCCGTGTCGCACGAAGACGGCCCTTTGCTTATTGTTGCCGGCGCGGGGACCGGGAAGACAACGGTCATCACGCGGCGGCTGGCTTTTTTGATTTTGGAAAAGAAAATAAAACCTGATGAAATTTTAGCTCTGACTTTTACGGAAAAAGCGGCCGGGGAAATGGAGGAGCGATCCGACCAGCTTTTACCTTACGGCTACGTTGATCTTTGGATTTCCACTTTTCATTCTTTTTGCGAGCGGATTTTAAAAGAGCACGCGATTGATATCGGCCTGCCGGGTGATTTTAAATTATTAAATCAAACCGAGCAGTGGCTCTTAGTTCGCCAGAATTTGGAAAGATTTAATTTGGATTATTATCGGCCGCTCGGCAATCCGACAAAATTTGTTCATTCACTTTTAAAACATTTCAGTCGGGCAAAAGACGAGGAAATCTGGCCGGAAAATTATTTGGATTACGCGGAAAATTTAAAATTAAATAAAGACAGCGCCGTAGCCCTCGACAAAGACCGGCTACTTGAAGTGGCCTCGGCCTATCATGTCTATCAACAATTGCTTTTAGAAAATAATGCCCTGGATTTTGGGGATTTGATAAATTATACTTTAAAACTTTTTCGTACCCGGCCGGCAATTTTGGAAAAATACCGGCAGAAGTTTAAGTATATTTTGGTGGATGAATTTCAGGACACGAACTGGGCGCAGTATGAATTGATAAAAATGCTTTCTGCTCCCAAAAATAATTTAACGGTTGTCGGCGACGACGACCAATCAATATATAAATTTCGCGGCGCCTCCATTTCAAACATCATGCAGTTTAAAAATGATTTTCCGGAATGCCGCGAAATTATTATCACGGATAATTATCGTACCAAGCAAAACATTTTGGATTTGGCGTACAAATTTATTGTTCAGAATAATCCCAATCGCCTGGAAGCAAAATTGGGAATTGTGAAAAAACTTTCGGCGGCTCGCGAGGGCGAAGGAATTGTGGAACATCTTCACGCCCGCACGGCCGACCAGGAAGCCCGCGCCGTGGCCGAGAAAATTTTGGAGTTGAAAAATAAAGATAAAGAAATTAATTTCCAAGATTTTGCGATTTTAGTTCGCGCCAACAATCAGGCGGAAATGTTTATGGGCGTTTTTGATCAATATGGGATTCCGTATCATTTTTTGGCATCAAACGGACTTTATTCTAAGCCGGTAATTTTGGATATCATTGCTTATTTAAAAACTTTGGATAATTATCACGAATCAACCGCGCTGTATCGCGTTTTAAATATGCCCCTTGTCGGTCTGGCGTATGATGATTTGGTTGCTATGAATTTTTCCGTGCGAAAGAAAAATTGGTCGTTATATGAGGCGATGAAACACGCGGCGGCGGTTGGCGTCTCGGGCGATGGCCTACGGAAAATTAA
The DNA here is from genome assembly GCA_965231095.1 of uncultured Gammaproteobacteria bacterium. Taxonomy (GTDB): domain Bacteria; phylum Patescibacteriota; class Patescibacteriia; order XYB2-FULL-38-15; family XYB2-FULL-38-15; genus JAHIRI01. Next base: position 317,929 of record OZ246416.1, on the reverse strand, counting down.
TAAAATTTTAGGATTTATAGAAAAGCACACGGCCATTGCCCGCGAGCGGGGAGTGAGCAAGGTTGTTTTTAAATTTTTGGAAGATTTTAATTATCTGGCGCTTCTCACAAAAAAAGCGGAAAAAGGGGATTTGCGCGCCGCGGAAGATATTGGCTACATTAATAATTTTTTGAAAAAAATAGAAGGTTTTGAAAGGACAAACGTTGATAAGTCAGTGAAAAATTTTATGTTGGAATTGGAGATGGCTCTGGAATCAGGAGAAGAAGGATCGCTCGCCGGAAGTTTTGACGAGGGCCCGGACACGGTGAAAATTTTAACGGTTCATGGGGCGAAGGGTTTGGAATTTAAATATGTTTTTATTGTAAATTTGGTAGATTTGCGTTTTCCTTCAACCGATCGCAAAGAGGCGATTGAAATGCCGACTGCTTTGGTTAAAGAAATTTTGCCGCAAGGCGATATTCATCTTGAAGAAGAGCGGCGGCTTTTTTATGTGGCAATGACCCGCGCCCGTGACGGATTATTTTTAACTTCGGCGGCGGATTACGGAGGACAGCGCAAGAAAAAAATATCTCGATTTTTGATGGAGCTCGGATTTGTGGAATCAGAGGCCGCCTCGCCGACCGGCCAGGTTTATCTTAATGAAGAAAAAGCGGCCGCGCCGAGCGGAAAAATTATAAAAAAGTTTTGGATTCCGAGTAAATTCAGCTTTACGCAACTAAAGGCTTTTGAAACTTGTCCCTTGCAATATAAATTCGCCCATGTTCTGGTTGTGCCAACGCGGGGAAAATTTAATTTTAGTTTTGGTCAGACAATGCATTCCACTTTGCAGAAATTTTTTGAACAAATTTCAAGAAAAGAAAATAATAAGCAGGCAGATTTGTTTGGGGGAAGCGAAGCCGGGGCAGACGCCGCCGTGCCGTCGGTTGAAGAACTTTTAAAAATTTATGAAGAAACTTGGATTAATGATTGGTATGAAAGTAAAAGCCATGAAGATGAATATAAAAAGAGCGGCCGGATCATCCTTCGAGAATTTTATAAAAAGTATGAAGGTAATTGGCCAAAAGCGAAATATTTGGAAAATGGTTTTAATTTGAAAATCGGGGAATATACGGTAAAAGGAAAAATTGATAGAATTGATGAAGTGCCCGGCGGGGTGGAAATTGTTGATTATAAAACCGGCAGCGTTCCAAAAGATGAAAAATTTTTGGATAAAGACCAGCTTTTGATTTATCAGGCGGCGGCAAGCGAAGTGTTGGGCGTTAAACCGGTGATGTTGAGTTATTATTATTTGGGGGAAAATAAAAAAATGTCGTTTTTGGGGACAGACGTTGAGGTTCAAAAAATTAAAGAAAAGATTATTGAGACAATTGAGCAAATTAAAAAAAGTGAATTTCTCCCGAAGCCGAGTTTGTTTACTTGTAAAAATTGCGATTTTAAAGATATTTGTGAACACCGTGTCTTATGACCTTTGTCCCATTAAAAAATATTTTGGCGAAAAACGTGCGTGAGTCCGGCTTCGGCCATCAAATTTTGGCGGCCCAAGTGATTGAAAAATTTAATCAGATTTTGGTGGAAGTTTTTGGGCCGGGAGTGGGGAGGCGGGCGAGGGCAATGTATTTGCGCGGGAAAACCTTAACCGTTGGCTGTTTGTCGTCGGTTGTGACGCAGGAAATTTATTTAAAACGCAGAAAACTTATTAAAGAATTGAATAAAAGGCTCGGCGGGGAAGCCGTGACTGATTTGAAATTTAAGATGTAGGGGTTGACAAAAAGATAAAAAAGTGATAAAATTTATTAAGGTACATAGCGTACCAAAAGGTCTTTTTTTAAACTAAAATTTAACATTAACCGTCACGCCGGCTTGATCTTCGCGCAAGCGATTTTCAAACTAAAATGTGACTTGAATAAATTTATGGGAGAAGTATTGAAATTTACGCCCCCCGAGGCGAGCCAGGAAAGCCAAGAAATGGGCAATGAAGCGATTCGTTTGATGCAGGAAGTCGAAAGACGCCGAGAGCAAGTTGAAAATCTCGGAAGGGAAGCAGCGGAGTTAGCGTCTCGTCTCGAAGACGCGGAAACCAGATTAAGGGATGCAGAAACAGCGAAGGATGTTAGAAAAATACTCCTTGAAGAAGTTGAACCATTACAAATGGAGCTCTCGCAAAAGTTGGCTGAAAAAAGACGACTTGGTATTGAGAAATTAGCACTTGCTTCTGATTTGATGGCGATTAGAGAAAGTAAATTTGGCGGTGAAATACAAATGCCGGAACCGGAATTTTCTGCCGAAGAAAGATCGTGGCTTGCAAGAGGAGAAAAAATGTCAGCTGTAATGGAGAATATTGCAAAAATAAGAGAAGAAGATTCTTTGGTTGCCGAAGAAGAATTTTTTGCAAAAGCAGCGTAAAAAAATAAAAAGAGAGACCCGGGCTAAGACCTGGGTCTCTTTGTTTTTGTCTCCTCGGCTTCCGGCTTTTGCCGCTAAGCCGCTACTTGTTTCTCCGGCAAGAAGATTGAGACGTCCTCGCCGGGAAGGAAGTTCCTTGTTTTCTCTCCGACTTTCAGAGTCACGCGCGCAACGTTTTGCGCGCAATGATTTAGCCACCTGATTTTCGGCCGAGAGTGGTCGACCAATCCGAGGACTGGTACGATGACCAAGATGTGCTTCGTCCCGCAGCTTTTCTCGACGTGACTCAAGATGCAGTCGATGCTGTGGTCTCGGTCCTTCAGGAAGATGAGCGCGGAAAGGTTGCTGAACGTGCTTTCATCGGCTTGAGTTGGTAGGTCGATCACCAACTTGTGCGCGTCGTAGTAGTAGAGCAGCAGGAACTTTACGCGGTCGAGCCACGTTCCTTCCTCCGCCAACCCCGGTTCGAGAAACTGGGGTATCGCTAAAGGAGCAACGGCGGGAGGCGGAGCGACATTTGCCGCTCCCAGCTCTTCCGCGATGTCGGTGTCGCGGACCATCCTGCCGCAGATCAAGGCAACGGAGATCCGGACGATCCAGGAAAAAAAGGCCACGAGTCCGGCCCAAATTGTGAAAAAGAACCGTTTCATCGCGCACCTCCTTTTGCGATGGAATAGCGCGGGCGTAAGCGTCCGATCAAGGGCAGAATTGCCCGTCGAAGACACTACGCTTCGCAGCCGTTTACTTTATATTATATTAGATATTTTGTCAAGTGTTAAACGCGTTTGCCCCATTTGCTTTAATTTGCTATAATTTTTATTGAGATTTAGTTCTGAAATTAAGGCTTTATGACCCTAAGGCAATATTTGATTTTAATGACAATTAGCGCCGTTTTTTGTTGGATAATTTGGGGTTTTGTTATTTATTTTGTTGATCCGACAGTCTCCGGCATCTTGGGTTTTATCTTTTTTTATTTTAGTTTATTTTTAGCTTTGACCGGCACGTTGGCAGTTTTGGGATTACTTTTGCGGAAGAAATTTGGAAAAGGAGAATTTATTTTTAAAACCGTGACGATTTCTTTTCGGCAAGCAATCCTTCTCGGCCTAATGATAATTGGCGCCCTGATTTTAAAAAGCCAAAAACTTTTGACCTGGTGGAATATTCTTTTTTTAGTTTTGGCGTTGGTGGTTATGGAATTTTTCTTTATAGCATATAGTAAAAAAAGATAGACAAATAATTTTCAATTAAAATTAATTAAATTAAAAATTTAATAATCACGATGCTACAATCAAAACTTTTTTACAAAACAACAAAAGAAATTTCAGAAGAAGAGAAAAGCGTGAACGCCCAACTATTGGTGCGCGCGGGTTTTGTTGATAAATTAATGGCGGGAGTTTATAGTTTTTTGCCGCTCGGACTCCGGGTTTTGGAAAAAATAAAAAAAGTAATTCGCGAAGAAATGAACGCGATCGGCGGGCAGGAAATTTTGATGCCGGCTCTGACGCCAAAAGAAAATTGGGTGAAAACCGGGCGATGGGACGCGATTGACGTAATGTTTAAATTAGAGGGTTCCGGGGGAAAAGAATACGCGCTTGGTTCAACGCACGAAGAAATTGTCACGCCGCTTGTCAAAAAAATGGTAAATTCTTACAAAGATTTGCCGGTGGCGGTTTATCAAATCCAGGATAAATTTCGCGATGAGCCGCGGGCGAAATCCGGGCTACTGCGCGGGCGGGAATTTTCCATGAAAGATTTATATAGTTTTCACGCGGATGAGGCAGATTTGGATTCTTATTACGAAAAAGCAAAAGAGGCGTATTTAAAAATTTTCCGGCGGCTGGGTTTGGATGCTTTAGTTGTTGAAGCTTCGGGCGGAACTTTTTCCAAATACTCCCACGAGTTTCAGGTTTTGACGGAAAGCGGGGAAGATATAATTTTTTATTGTGAAAAATGCCGCTACGCGCAGAATAGGGAAGTCGCGGAAATCAAAGCCGGGGACAAATGTCCGAAGTGTGGAGGGAAAATAGTTGAAGGGAAGGCGATTGAAGTCGGGAATATTTTTAAATTAAAAACGAAATTTTCCGAAGCGTTTGATTTGAATTTTTTGGATAAAGAAGGAAAAAAGAAATTAGCAGTGATGGGTTGTTATGGAATTGGGCCGAGCCGCGTCATGGGCGCGATCGCGGAAGTGAGCCATGATGAAAGAGGAATTATTTGGCCGAAGGAAGTTGCGCCGTTTGACGCGCATCTTGTTGCGCTTTTTGGCAAAGATGAGGGGAAAAATAAGAAAATTAAGAAGGAGGCGGAAGGGCTTTTGGACTCTTTACAAAAAGCTGGATTTGAAGTATTATATGATGACCGAGAAGAGGCCAGTTCCGGCGTAAAATTGGCGGAGAGTGATTTGTTTGGGATTCCTTTGCGACTTGTAATCAGTGAAAAAACTTTGGAAAAAAATAGTGGGGAGGTTAAAAAGAGGAGCGCGGCGGAAGTTGAATTGGTAAAAATAAATCAATTAACAAAACATCTCAAATAATTAGTTTTGGTTTTCGGCGTTTGAACTTTGAGTTTATTTTATTATGTTTAATAATTTACTTGGCCGGTTTTCAAGAGATATTGGGATTGATCTTGGTACGGCCAATACAAAAGTATTTGTAAAAGATAAAGGGATTGTGACGAACGAGCCTTCGGTTGTGGCTATAAACACGAGAACCGGACAGATTTTGGCGATTGGAGAAGACGCTAAAAAAATGCTCGGAAAAACTCCGCCGCATATTGTCGCTTCGCGCCCGATTGTTGATGGGATTATTTCAGATTTTGAAGTGACGGAAAAAATGTTGAAATATTTTATTGATAAAGTTCACCAGGAAGGTTTTACAATTTTGCCAAGACCTCGGGTGGTGATTGGCATTCCGCTTGATATCACCGAAGTTGAAAGAAAAGCCGTGGAAGACGCGGCGCTCGGAGCCGGGGCTAGAGAAGTTTTTTTAATTGAAAAAACTATGGCCGCGGCGCTCGGCGCGAGATTGCCGATCTCCGACGCGGTGGGAAATATTATTATTGACGTGGGAGAGGGGACGACGGAGATCGCCGTCATTGCTCTTTCGGGAGTTGTTACTTGGAAAACTTTACGCGTTGCCGGAGAAGAGATGAGTAAAAATATTATTCAATACGCCCGCGATGTTTTTAATCTGCTTTTGGGAGAAAAAATTGCGGAAGATATAAAAATAAAAATCGGTTCAGCGGCTGAACTTAAAGAATCGCTTTCCATGGAAATGCGCGGCAGGGATCTTCTGACCGGATTGCCAAAGTCGGTTACGGTTAACGACACGCAGATTCGCGAAGCGCTAAGCCGTTCCGTCAAACAAATCATTGAAGGAGTCAAGGCGACACTTGAGGTAACTCCACCGGAACTTTTGGCTGATATTTTTGAGCGCGGAATGATTTTGACCGGCGGCGGAGCCCTGCTTCGCGGCCTTGATCAGGCAATAACTCGAGCTACGGACATTCCCGTCCGGGTTGCCGATGATCCTCTGACTTCAACGGTTCGAGGAACCGGATTACTTTTGGAAAATATTCCGTTGCTCAAAGAAATTGCTATTCCCTCAACTCAAGAAGAAGAGAAGAGAAGATAAAATATAATTTCCAATTTCTAATTTCCAATTTCCAATGAATTCCCAAATTTAATCTTTAAATTGGTCATTGGCGATTGGATTTTTATTAGAAATTAGGAATTAGTAATTAGAAATTTTAATTATGCGTTTTATCCCGTCAAAATCAATCCTGACAATAATTGTGATTTTTTTGGTGTTGGTGGCCCTACATTACAGCGGAGTTATTTCTCCGATAGAAAATTCGGTGATTGGAATTTTAAGTCCGGTTGGTTCCGGATTTTATAATTTCAGCCAGAAAATACAATCAATTTGGCGGGAAGACATAACCCGCTCTGACTACGAAAAGTTGGAGTCGGAAAAAAATTGGTTGATCGCGGAGAATGCCAGGTTGCAATCTTTCGAACGAGAAAATGCGGAATTAAGGAAGGCCTTGAATTTTCAAAAAGAAAAAGCGTACGATTTTTTGATGGCGAGCGTGGTCGGCCGTGATCCAAATTTTTCCAATTATTTTATTTTGAATAAGGGGAAAAAAGGCGGCATTCAAAATAATTTACCCGTAGTTTCCCCCGAAGGGATATTGGTTGGGAAAATTTTAAAAGCGGAGGACAATCTTTCAGTAATGATTATTCCGACTGATTCCAATTTTCAGACCGCCGCCGCGATTTTGGGTGAAGAGGAGGGCAGGACAAGCGGTTTGGTTCGAGGAGAAAAGGGGTTGGGAATTAAAATGGAATTTATTCCTCAAGAAAAAGAAATTTCTCGCGATGATGTTGTTGTGACCTCCGGGCTGGAGCTTAATATGCCAAAAGGGTTGGTGATAGGAAAAGTGGCGGAAGTTAAAAAAGAGTCAAGGGACATTTTTAGTGAAGCGATAATCAGCCCGCTCGCGGTTTATGAAAATCTAAACACGGTAATGATTCTCCTTCCCTCCAACGAGTAAATTATGAAAAAATTTGAACGCGTCGGATATTTTTTTAAAATTCTAGGCAAGGCGGCGGCAATGATTTTGTTGGTTTTATTTCAGACCGGATTTATTGCCACGTTGCCCCGGCCGTTTAATTATTTTAATTTAGTTTTGTCCATTTTAATTTTTATAACTGTTCTTTTGAATTTCCGCCAAGCGTTATGGTTCGCGCTTTTTTCCGGCTTAATTCTTGATATGTTTTCTTTTTCTGGCTTTGGAACAATGGCGGTCGTGCTCCTCCTCGTTGCGGTAATTTTAAATTTTCTTTTTAAAAATTTTTTTACCAATCGCTCTTTGTACTCCTTAGTTATTCTTGGTTTTCTGGGTAACGCGGCGTATATTTTATTTTTGCTGATTTTTAATTTTTTATTTTTTATTTTTGGCGCGCCGGATAATCTTGATAAATTTTTAAGCCGCGCCAATATTTTCGGCCTCCTCTGGCAAATAATTTTTAGTGTTTCATTTTTGGCGGTAATGTTTTTAGTGTTTAATTTTGTAAGTAAAAAATTAAAATCGGTTTTTCTTGATATAAAGTAAAAATAATGAATATTTTTGGAAAAAATAAAATTAGATCGCGCGATCCCTTCGCCGTTCGGGAAATTAGAGAAAGAAATTTTCGCTTGAATTCGGACAGAAACTTGGACTGGGTTGAGGAAAGTTTTGAAGTCGGAAATTCGGTCGACGCCGGGGGGAATGGGGGCGAGAACGATTGGGGAAAAAGAAAAGAGTTTTTGGGGTTGGCCTTGAATCAAAAAAGGCTGACTATTTTTTTAATTTTTATTTTTGGAGTTCTTGCGATTTTATTTGGGAAAACCGCTTATTTGCAAATTATTCGAGGAGCGCATTTTAGGGAAATGGCGGAGGGTAATCGTATCAGAACAATTTACGCCGCCGCCGAGAGAGGTATTATCTATGATAGAAATTTGAAAGTGCTTGTGAAAAATGTGCCGACTTTTTCTCTCTATTTAATTCCGACCGATTTTCCAAAAGATGATAAGGAGAAAATTGGCGCGATAGAAAATTTGGCGGAAGTGATAAAAATTCCCCCGAAAGAAATTGAAGAAAAGTTAGGCGCCACTTCGCCTTACTCCTTTGCGCCGATTATGCTTCGGGAGAATGTTTCCTACGAGGAAGCCATGCGCCTTAAAATAGAGAGCACATATTTTTCCGGCATTGATTTGAAGCTGGAAAGCCGGCGTGAATATTTGGATGAGAACGGGGAGGTGGCGGAAAGTTTATCGCATATTTTGGGTTATGTTGGGAAAGTTAATGAAAAAGATTTGGCGGAAAATAAAAATTATAATTCAACTGATTATCTTGGTAAAACCGGTTTGGAATTATTTTATGAAGAATTGCTTCGCGGGCAAAACGGCAAAAGACAAGTTGAAGTTGACGCGCTGGGAAAAGAAAAAAGTGTGATTGCCAAAGAAGATCCAATCCGCGGGAAAAATATTACTTTGTCGCTTGATATTCTGGCCCAAAAAAAGATGGAGGAAATCGTAAAAAAACATCTTGCCGCCGCGAAAAAATCCCGAGCCGCGGCGATTGTACTTGATTCAAAAAACGGAGAAATATTAACTATGGTAAGTTGGCCCGCGTTTGATAATAATCTTTTTGCCAAGGGAATTTCCCAAAAAGATTACGAGCTGCTTATCAATAATCCGAACAATCCGCTTTTCAATCGCGCGGTTATGGGTGAATATCCTTCCGGTTCAACGATCAAGCCGGTGATCGCGTCGGCGGCGTTAGAAGAGAAAATTATAAATAGAAATACGTCATTTTTAAGCGTTGGCGGTTTGCGGATAAGCAGTTGGTTTTTCCCTGATTGGCTCGCGGGCGGACATGGCCTGACAAACGTCACCAAAGCGATTGCCGATTCGGTTAACACTTTTTTCTACATCATCGGCGGAGGATATGAAGAATTTGAGGGGTTGGGCGTGGAACGAATTGTGAAATATGCAAAACTTTTTGGTTTTGGAGAAAAATTGGGAGTTGATTTGCCAAACGAAGCGGAGGGATTTTTGCCAAGCGAGGAATGGAAAGAAGAAACCAAGGGTGAGCAGTGGTATATTGGCGACACGTATCATTTAGCCATCGGCCAGGGAGATCTTTTAGTGACGCCGCTCCAGATTGCCGTTTCCACAACGGTTTTCGCGAATGGCGGCGCGCTCTACCGCCCGCATTTTTTGGAAGCGATTGAAACGGAAAAATTTACCGCGGAAAATTATTTAGTTAGAGAAAATTTTATCAGCAAAGAAAATATTGATATTGTTAGGGCGGGAATGAGACAAACCGTCACTTCCGGCAGCGCCGAGCGGATGCTTGATTTACCTGTAACTTCAGCCGCGAAAACCGGTACGGCTCAATGGAGTACGACGAAATCTCCGCACGCTTGGTTTACGGCTTTTGCCCCATACGAAAATCCGGAAATTACGGTGACCATTCTTGTTGAGGAAGGGGAAGAGGGGAGTAGAATCGCCCTTGATATCGCGCGGGAATTTATGATGTGGTATTTTTCCAGATAATTTGCCGTAGCCTATTGCCAACATTATTAATCTCCATTATACTTAACAACATATTGTGTATAACTTTTAAAAATTATCTATGTCGGATCAAAAAATGTACGTGTCGCGCGAAGGTTTGGAAAAATTTAAGCAAGAGCTGGAAGATTTGGTAAATGTAAAAAGAAAAGAAATTATTGAGCGCATTGAACGCGCCAAAGAACTCGGCGACTTATCCGAAAATGCCGAGTACGCCGCGGCCAAAGACGAACAGGCATTCACAGAAGGCAGAATTATTGAATTGCAAGATATGATTGCCCGCGCGGAAATTATAAACGGCGATGGAAGAATTGATATTGTCCGCGTTGGGTCAAAAGTAAAAGTAAAAAGTGATGGGGCAGAGGCGGAATATGAGATCGTCGGCGTGGCCGAAGCAGAACCGCTCGCTGGGAAAATTTCCAATGAATCTCCACTCGGCCGGGCGTTTTTGGGAAAGAAAAGAGGAGATAAGGTTCAAATCCAGGTGCCAAAGGGAATGGTTGACTACACGATTCTTGAAATAAAGTAATGAGTAGTGGGTAATTAAAAGATTGGCCAGGTCATTTGACCTGGCTTTTGTTATCTCTTGACAAAAGGGTGTAAATATTTTAAGCTATAAAATCCTCAACTTTGAGGAAAAGAAGGAGGAAGGGGAATGGGTCAGAAACTCGTACTTCAGTTGGCCTTGCGCCAGAAACCGGCGGCGTTCGGCATTCGCGGCACGATCGAGCCGGAAGTAGTGACGAACGCTCTGAACGCCGTCCGTCTCTTCGGCCGCAGCCAGATCCTCATCGTGGGTGGGGGACAGGGGGGTGGGTGGACCCATCGGAAATTCGATGACAATTCTGAGAGTGGCGATGAGCCGCTTTTGGTCAAGATCTGCGAGATCATCGCGGCCATGCAGCTCGAGGGCGAGAAGATCGAGGTGGCGACGACGCCCAATACGCCCGAGGAGCGCGAGGAGATGGGCTTCTGCCGGATCGATTTGCACCTGGCGAAGTAGGCGGCCCGCGCGCCGCTTTCCCGAATCCGAGCATCGACTACAAATCGGTGCTCTTTTTTATATAAAAAATTCCGGCGTTTCCATTTTTGGATTCGCCGGTTTTTGTCTCCGTCAGCTCAGAGGAAGTGTGCCCTCCTGATTTTGCCAGTAGTGAAGCCCTCTCTCGTAGGCCGCGAACCGTTCCTCTGGGGTGAGCTCCCTCCAGCTTCTCGCGCCGTATGTCTTCAAGGCCTTTGCCCATCGCCGTGCTATCCTTGGCGATTTTTTGCCTTTTGTCATTGTTTACTCCCTCCTTAATTTTTATCTTACCAAATAGGATATTTTTCGCAAATTAAAATTTTGACATTATTCTTAAATTAAGATAAAATTAAAGCAATAAATTGTTTAAAACAACCTTAAAAATATGGAAAAATCAACCGACGAACGGCTAGCCAGATTGGAAAAATTAAAGGAAATTAGGCAACAAAAAGTTAATCCATATCCTTCGACTGCCAAACGAAGCCATTTGGTAAGCCAAGTTTTGGATAATTTTGATAAATTCAGCGCCGGGAAAAAGATGATTTCTTTGGTTGGGCGGCTGAAAAGTGTCCGGCTTCACGGCGGCTCGGCTTTTGCCAATTTGGAAGACGAAACCGGAATAATCCAATTGTTTTTTCGCGAAGATCATTTTGGCGCGAAACCATATAAATTTTTTAAAGAATTAGTTGACATCGGTGATTTCGTCCGGGTAAAAGGAACGCTTTTCACGACAAAAACCGGCGAGAAAACCTTGGAAGTGGAAGCGTTGAAACTTTTAACTAAAACTTTAGCGCCGCTACCGGAAAAGTGGCATGGGCTCTCTGACGTGGAAATTCGTTATCGCCAGAGATATTTGGATTTGATCGCGAACCCGAGCGTTCGGGAAATTTTTAAGAAAAGGAGTTTAATTATAAAAACCATTAAAGATTTTTTGGAGCGCGATGGATTTATGGAAGTGGAAACTCCGATTCTCCAGCCTATTCCCGGAGGAGCGACGGCCAGACCATTTATCACGCACCACAACGCTCTTGATACCGATTTTTATCTTCGCGTTGCCCCGGAACTTTATTTAAAAAAACTCGTGGTCGGAGGATTTGAAAAAGTTTTTGAGATTGCCAGATGTTTTAGAAATGAAGGAATTGATTGGTCGCATAATCCGGAATTTACCCAAGTTGAACTTTATCGCGCCTACGCCGATTACCAGGATTTGATGAAAATGATGGAAAAGTTTTTTGTTTATTTAATGAAAAAAACAAATGGCGGAGAAATGAAAACAGTTTATGAAAAAGACACGATTGATTTTACGCCGCCTTATGAGCGAATTACTTTCCGGGATATTTTAATAAAGTTTGGCGGCTGCGACATTGAGCAATATCCCGATCGCGAAAACATGGCTAAAAAAGCTCGGGAGTTAGGTTTGGAAATTTTGCCCTCCGACGACCGAGGAAAAATAATGGATGAGATTTTTAAAAAAGTTGTCCGGCCAAAAATTGTTAATCCGATTTTTGTCATTAACCATCCGATTGAACTTTCACCGCTTGCCAAAAAAGTTTCAGGCGATCCGCGGTATGTGGAAAGATTTCAGTTACTCGTGGCCGGCACGGAATTAATGAATGCCTTTTCCGAATTAAACGATCCAATTGATCAGCGGGAAAGATTTGAGTCTCAACAGAAAATGCGCACCGCCGGAGACGAGGAAGCAATGAGAATAGATGAAGATTTCATTGCCGCCCTGGAACACGGCATGCCGCCGACCGCCGGACTCGGAATGGGAATTGACCGGTTGACCGCGCTTCTTACAAATTCGCACAATATTAAAGAAGTAATTTTATTTCCAACCCTAAAACCGGAAAATAAATAATATGTCCAAGACCGGAAAGAAAGTAATGGTTTTCGGCACTTTTGCGATTTTGCATCCCGGCCACCTTTCTTTTTTTCGGCAGGCAAAAAAACTAGGGCGCTATTTGGTTGTGGTAATTGCACGCGACGAGACGGTTAAAAAAATAAAAGGATTTTTTCCAAAACTTGATGAACGGGCGCGGCGGGAAATGGTTGGCGCGATAAAACTTGTGGATGAAGCGGTTTTGGGCGATAAATTTGATTGGTATAAAATTATTTTAAAATATAAACCAGGAGTGATTTGCTTGGGTTATGATCAAGGCGCGCCGAAAAATTTTTCGGCAGAATTGCAGAGAAGGGGAGTGGAAGCAAAAATTTTCAGATTAAAATCTTACAAGCCAAAAAAATATAAATCGTCTAAAATTTTGAATAAATAAATTTATGATGGACATAAAATTTATCAGAGAAAATTCGGAGTTGATAAAAGAGGTGGCAAAAAATAAAAACAGCAAGGTTGATATTGATAAATTGCTCGCAGCCGATGAGGCGCGGCGGAATTTAATTTCTGAAGTAGAAAAATTTAAAGCTGATTTGAATAAGCGGTCAAAAACAAAACCCGGACCGGAAGAGATAGCGGCCTTGAAAGAGTTGAGCGGAAAAATTAAAGAGATGGACGCGAGGCTCGCTGAAGTAGAAAAAGAATATTATGATCTAATGCTTTTAGTTCCAAATATTTATTCGGCCGACACGCCAGTCGGACCCGACGATAGTGCGAACAAAGAAATTTCTCGCCACGGGAAGTTGCCAAAATTTAATTTTGAACCAAAAGACCATATTACCCTCGGGAAAGAATTAGATTTACTAGATCTCGAGGCCGGGGCAAAAACTTCCGGCTATCGCGGCTATTATTTAAAAAATGAAGCTGTTCTTTTGCATTTTGCCCTGCTTTGGCTCGCGATTAACAAAATGAAAAAACACGGATTTGACTTAATGACGACGCCGACCTTGCTTCGTGAATTTGCGCTTTTGGGCAGCGGGCATTTCCCTGAAGGAAAAGATGAAATTTACCAGATCGGAAATCCCGGACGACTCTCCGACGGAAGTACAAAAGAAGAAACTTTTTTGGCCGGTACTTCTGAGCCGTCGCTCCTCGCCTATTTTTCCGACAAAACTTTGGAAGAAAAAGATTTGCCAATAAAAGTTTGCGGCTTTTCTCCGTGTTATCGCTCGGAAATCGGAAGCTATGGAAAAGATACAAAGGGACTCTATCGGATTCATGAGTTTATGAAAGTTGAGCAAGTTGTGCTTTGCAAAAATAATTTGGAAGAATCATTGGAGTGGCTGGAAAAAATGCGCGGAATTGCCGAGGAAATGCTCTCTGACCTTGGGCTTCCATACCGCGTGGTGCAATTATCAACCGGCGACATGGGAACGGGAAAATATAAAATGTATGATATAGAGACATATATGCCGTCCATGGCAGCGCGGAATTTTTATGGCGAAACGCATTCCGATTCCAATTTGACCGACTGGCAGGCGCGCCGACTGAATATTAAATATAAAAATAAAGATGGAAAAACGGAATTGGTTTATACGTTGAATAATACGGTCATTGCAACGCCGAGAATCCTGATTGCCATTTTGGAAAATTATCAGCAAAAAGATGGCAGCGTAAAAATTCCAAAAGTTTTACAAAAATATTGCGGGGTGAAAGTGATAAGGGCGAAAAAATAAATTTGATAATGAAAACTTGGATTGAAATAAATAAAAATAACTTGCTCCATAATCTGGAGCAGTTTAAAAAATTAATTGGTGAACAAATTAAAATAATGGGCGTGGTGAAAGCCAACGCTTATGGTCATGGCTTAATTGAAGTGGCCGGCGTTATTTCTGATAAAGTTGATTGGCTTGGCGTGGACTCGTTTGCTGAAGCCATGAAATTGCGGCAAGTCGCTATCAAAAAACCGATTTTAATTTTGGGTTACACGGAATTAAAAGATTTAAAAGAGGCGGTAAAAAATAATATCAGTTTGACAGTTTATAACAAGGAAACGATCGAAAAACTTGGAAAAATTCCCATTCACAATCCAAATTTAAATCCAAAAGTTCATATTAAAATTGAGACCGGCACGGCGCGGCAAGGAGTTTTGGAAAAAGATCTGGCCGATTTTGTAAAATTTATAAAACAATTTCCCTCAATTGAGATTCAGGGGATTTCTACTCACTACGCCAACATTGAAGACACAACCGATTCAAGTTTTGCCATGGAGCAACTTTCGGCGTTTTCCCGCGCCGCGGAAATTTTAAATAAAGTTGGTGCGGAAATTCCGCTTCGGCACACGGCCTGTTCCGCGGCCACAATTTTATTTCCTGAAACGCGTTTTGAAATGGTGCGGCTTGGGATTAGTATGTATGGACTTTGGTCTTCGAAAGAAACAAAAGCTGTGGCAAAAAATAAAAATCTGGAATTAGAATTAAAGCCAGCGTTGACATGGAAAACGATCGTTGCGCAGATTAAAAATATTCCGTCCGGTACACCGATTGGTTATGGTTTAAGTGAACGCACGAGTCGCGATTCAAAAATCGCCATTTTACCGATTGGCTATTACGACGGCTATGACCGTAAACTTTCAAATGTTGGAAACGTTTTAATTCGCGGAAAAAGATGTAAAGTTTTAGGCCGCGTTTGCATGAATATGATTATTATTGACGTCACTGACGTGGAAAAAATAGAACTTGAGGACGAAGTCGTACTCCTCGGCCGGCAAGGAAAAGAAGAAATAACCGCGGAAGATTTAGCGGGAAAAATCGGAACGATAAATTACGAAGTGGTGACAAGAATTAACCCGTTGATTCAGAGGATTACACCCTAAAGGGTGGACTCCAAAGTGGAGATCAGCAGGCAGACTTTAGTCTGTAAAATAAAAATATAAAGACAAAAGAGTATTAGTATTTTACGACACATAATGAAGCGCGCATGGGGAGGATAAAAGATTATCATAGAAAAAGCTATACAAACCCGTTTTTTGGCGGCGGCAAAAGGGGAGTGGGTTTGCGCAAATATTTTGGCAAAAAAAGAAGTTGGCGCGGGAAATTGCTTGCGCTATTATTTTTTATCTTTACACTCGGCTTGCTTTATTTTATTTTTTTCTCGCCCTATTTTGGCATAAAAAATATTGAAATTTCCGGATTGGAAAAAATAAATTACGACGAAATGCGCGCCGCAGTTGACGCACAGACGAAGAGCAGGAGATTTTTTGTTTTTAGCCAGAGTAATATTTTTATTTTTGATGAAAAAGGTATCGCGGAAAAATTAAATGAAAAATATTCATTGGAATTTCTACAAATTGATAAAAGTTTGCCCGGGAATATTAAAATTTCCCTGGAGGAGAAGAAGCCCGCGATAATTTGGAAATCGGCGGAGAAACTTTATCTGGTTGATTGGGACGGCGCAATAATTCGCGAAATTCCGAAAACAGAGGTATTGGAGTACCCTGTAAATAATCCTGGGGCGAAAATGGCCACGGTTTTTGATGAGAGCAATTCAACTGTGGAAATTAAGGAAAATATTTTAGCCGCGGAAGAAATTTACGATATAAATGACCTGCAAAACAATTTCCCGCGCGCCACCGGGCTTAGTATTTCTAATTTTATGATGACCGATAAGGACGATTCGGCTATAAAATGCGTGACTGGCGAGGGTTGGGCAGCGTACTTTTCGCTTATAAACGATTTAAATGCGCAGATTGTGAAATTGAACGCTTTCATGGGAGAAAATAATTTGGAAGCAAGGAAGGGGTTGGAATATGTTGATTTGAGGTTTGAGGACAGGGTTTATTATAAGTAATTAGAAGGAGGATCAAGAATAAATATAATAGAGCGTCGTATAAGATACATTGTGCGACGCAAGGCGTATAGAAAACTCGCTACTTCCCCACTTATTTTTAATATCAAAAAACCACGTCGATTAAACGTGGTTTTAAAATTAGATATTTTTTATGGCAAATAATCTAGCGGATTAACCGGAATGCCGTCAAGCCGAACTTCAAAGTGTAAATGCGGCCCGGTTGTAAGTCCGCCAGCTCCTGGAGTGCCCGGCATGCCTCCGGAAAGGCCAATCACCTGCCCCCTGATGACATAAGTGTCTTCCTGAACATTAATTTTTGAAACATGACCGTAAACAGTGGAAATACCATTGGCATGGATTAACATTATATAACTGTATCCTTTTTGTCCCCCATTTTTAATTTTAGCAACATAGCCGGGAGCCGGGGCTCTGATTTGCGTTCCTTGATAAGCGCGAATATCAATTGCCGGATGTTCAAAAATATAGCGGTAAGGATAGTCTGGATCGTGAAAAGTGGCCGTGATTCCCCTACTTGGGTCAACTGGCCAGGAAAGCGCGACCGGCCCGGATTGCCCGTCAGAAAAAGCTTCATCACTTTCTTCCAGCCGCTGCCTGATAGTGCGCTCGAGTGAAGTAATTTCTGAATTTATTTGATCTTCTTCGTATTTTGATTGCAGCAGCCAGTTTTGAAATTGTTTTTCCGAAGCAGCAGTCTTATCAAGCAATATTTCTTTTCCCGCGATCTGTTCCTCTAGAGAGTTTTGCATTTTGGCCATCTCCAATTTTGAATCTTCTGCTTCCGCCCTTTTACCTTCTCTCTGTTTTTTTTGTTCTTCAAGCGCCATCTTTAATTTCTGGATTTCGTTTAATGAAGATTGTAAATCAGCTTCTAAATTTTCAACATATTTCATCTGGCCAAAAACTTCGGAAAAAGATTGGTTGGTCGCGATAACTTCCAGATATCCTTTCTGGTCATTTTTGTAAATTAAGCGGAGAAATTCGGAAATTCTGTTTTTATTTGTATTTATTTCCGTTTCTTTCCCTTGGATCTGCGTCTCCAAATTTTGTATTTCCAGGGTTATGGCTTCTATCTTTTTTTCCGTAGTCTCAATATCAATTTTTATTTTAGCGATTTTATTTGACAAGATGGCCAACTCCGTCGCGAGGCTGGCCGATTTTCGCTGGGCTGATTCAATTTGTTTCTTATAACTTTCAGATTTTTTCTGCAGAGCTTCAATTTCTTTCCTTTTTGCGTCAAGCTCTTTGTCCAAATTAGAAATTTCCTGCACAAGCTCATTGGCGGGGACATCTTCCGCTCGGGCGGTATTTATTAAAGAAAAATTAAAAGGAACAATCAGCGAGATTGCCATTAAAATAACCACTATTTTCCTAACCCTCTGTACCATAATTTAATTATAGCACATTTTTTTACGCCAGTAAATTTTTAGCCGCAGCGATTCTTCGCAAGGTTTTGTCTTTTCCCAAAATCTCGGCCACGAGAAAGGGCGGGGGCGAAGCTTTAAGCCCGGTCAGGGCCACCCTAAACGGCCAGAGTGTCTCCCCCACTCCGAGTTCATTTTTTTCTATTAAATTTTTTATTTCTTTTTCTAAATTTTCTTTTGTAAATTCTTTTTCGTCTATGTCGGTTAGTAGTTTTTCCACTTCCGATAAGTGTCCAATGGTTTCCTCCGCCGTCATTTTCTTCCAAACCAATAATTGCTTATCGTAGGACAATTCCTTTTTAAAGAAAAAAGAAACAAGCTCCGGGAGATCGCTTAATTTTACCAATCTTTCTTGCCCCAAGAAAATAATTTTTTTGAGTTGGTCAAAAATAATAGTTTCCCCACCGTCTGTAATTTTCCATTCACCGTTTCCTATTCCGCCAATCAGATTTGTGTTTTCCAAATATGGAATGCATTTTTCGGTAAGCGCGGATAAATCCATTTGGCGGAGATAATGGCCATTTAACCAATTTAATTTTTCAATATTGAAAATCGCCGCGGCCTTATTCATATTATCTATGGAAAAATTCTTGATCAGTTCTTCCTTGGTAAAAAATTCTTGGTCAGTTTTGGGATTCCAGCCCATAAAGGCCATAAAATTTATCATTGCTTCGGGAAGATAGCCCATGGCGCGATAATCGGCAATTGCCGTAGCTCCATGGCGTTTTGATAATTTTGTTCGGTCCGGCGCAAGAGTGAGAGGAATGTGCGCATATTTTGGTTTTTTAAACCCTAGCGCTTCAATCATGGCGATTTGCTTTGGAGTATTGGAAATATGATCTTCGCCGCGAATAACATGGCTGATCTCCATCGTTTCGTCGTCAACCACCACGGCAAAATTATAAAGCGGGGCGTCAAGATTTTTTGCGATAGCAATATCTCCGATCAACTTTGTTTCAAATTCCAAAACGCCCTTGATCATATCTTCAAAAATTATTTTTATATCTGACATGCGAAATCTGATAATCGGTTTCCTGCCTTCGTCAATAAATTTTTTTATTTCCGCCTCGCTTAAATTTGCGCAACGTCCTGAATAAACCGGCGCCTCTCCCCTTTTCATTTGCGCCTGGCGTTCGGCCTCTAATTCTTCTTCAGAACAAAAACAATAATAAGCCTTATTTTCTTTCAGTAATTGTTGCAAATATTTTTTGTAAGTTTCCAATCTTTCTCTTTGTCGATAGGGTCCAAAATCTCCACCGACGTCCGGCCCCTCGTCATAATCAATCCCCAGCCATTTTAAACTTTCAATAATTTCTTTAGTAAATTTTTCGTCAGATCGTTCAATGTCGGTATCCTCAATGCGTAAAATAAATTTTCCGCCCTGGTTTTTGGCAAATAAAAAATTAAAAAGCGCGGTTCTTGCCGTTCCAATATGTAAATATCCGGTTGGTGACGGCGCGATACGGACTCTGATTTTTTCTTTTTTAAACATATTTTTTACCTTTTGTTATGACTAACCAACTAAATTTTATTGTGGCGGTTAGAATTCTTCTCCAGCGCCACGGCTGTATAAAAAGCCGCCAGAGCCATTCCAATCCGATTTTTCTCATCCAAGCCGGAGCGCGTTTTACTTTTTCGGCGATAAAATCAAACGCCCCTCCTACCCCCATGGCAA
This sequence comes from uncultured Gammaproteobacteria bacterium, assembly GCA_965231095.1. Taxonomy (GTDB): domain Bacteria; phylum Patescibacteriota; class Patescibacteriia; order XYB2-FULL-38-15; family XYB2-FULL-38-15; genus JAHIRI01. Next base: position 298,587 of record OZ246416.1, on the reverse strand, counting down.
TTTTTACCGATGGCATTTTAGCCAAATTTTGGGAGATAAACTTTTCTTGCTTTCCCGCCCCGAGCGCCACAAATAAAATGTTGGGTTTGGCATTATTAATTTTTTGAAAATTGAAAATTGAAAATTGAAAATTGGTAATTTTGCCTCCGCTCTCCGCGCCGACCACCCTAAGCCCGGGGAATTTTTTCAAAATATTTTCCGTGGCTTTCTTTGCTATCCCCTCTTCTCCGCCCAAAAGATATACTGAATAATTTTTTTGTTCAGCGAGGCGGCAGATGTCTACCATCAAATCAACGCCATGAATTTTCTCTTTTAGCGGACGGCTTAAATATTTTGAAGCTAAAATTAATCCAAAGCCGTCGGGTACGGAAAGACCGGCTTTGTTTAAAATTTCTAAAAACTCTTTATCTTTTTGCATCGCCACCGCTATTTCCGGATTTGGCGTAACAATATAATGCTGTCGTCCGTCGGATAAAAATTGCTCCACCGCCTCAAGGACTTCGGATTTTTTTAAATTATCAATCAATACTCCGAGGATGTTAACTTTCATTTCAGTGGGAATGACTTAATTATTGAATACACTGATCCATCGGGTGTTAATTCACTTTCCATCAACTCAATACTTTTAATAGCGAAAGAGAGTTCAGGAATTTGCGCGCCGGTAATTTTACAATTTGACCAATTTTTAATTCTTCCCAAAGTAAGATGACCCCGCCATGGCCGCGGATCAACTTCAAACCCTAAGTTTTGGAGCAACACTTCAAGTTCTCCGATAAAAGTATGAATGGCGTCAGAATTTCCGACTGAAGCAAAAAATACATGCGGCGATTGTTCGTTTGGAAAACATCCGAAATTTCCTGTTTTCATTTCAAAAGATTCCGTGCGCTCTGTGATCTTCCAAATCCCCTCTTCCACCGCCGCAATTTGCTTTTCATTCAAGTCGCCAAAAAAGTGCAGAGTCAAATGCAAATTTTCCGCCGCAACCCATTTTATTCCGTAATCCGGATTTGATTTTTTTAATTCTTCAATAATGGGACCAAGCTTTTGCTTGACCTCGTCAGGAATATTTATAGCAAGAAAAACGCGTTTTATCATTAATATGTCATAAAGTATTTAGTATAAAATTGTAGCATTTTTTATAATTTTAGGCAAACTTTTGGGGATTGACTAAATTTAGGTTTTTTGATAGATTTATGGTAGAAAAGGAGGAAAAATGGCTAGGAAGGAAACTCAAAAACAACGCGAAGTTCTCAGGTGGTGGAGAAATTTGTCGTTTGAGGAGCGCGCGTCTGTTGTGTTTTGGACTGCGGCACTCCGCGCCGTAAAAGTACGCGAAGGTGCGCGTTTTGAAGAGGCGTATCGGACCATCTACGGACCGAACGTTTCCGGATAGGAGAGAAAAAATGGAAGACTCTTGGGGTAAATACGACGGAGATCCTTGCCCGAATTGCGGGCATCCGCGGAAGCAAGGAGGGCTTTGCTCGCAGTGTCACGCTTGCGTGGTTCGTGTCGGGATAGGCGCGGCTGCCGAAAGTCGCCTGACAAGGGCGCGGCTGCAAATTTCGCCGCAACACCATCCTCATGTTTGCGCCATTCCGGCAGATGGCAAGGGTCACTGCGTTCACTGCGACACGGGCTTTTTTTGCCAAAGGTGCGGACACAACGGCATGCAGACCAGGGAGATGAAGCCGCCGTATTTTGTTCTGCGATGTTTGATTTGCGACTGGGAGAAGCACGTTCACTGGATCAAGTACGATCTCGCCTGTCCCCGCTGCGGAAACAAGCACGCCTTCGGGACGTACACAAAGTCGTTCGAGCGGATCATCCAGTGTCCGGACTGCGGCGTAGTTCCACGGGGTGAGGCGGCGTAGAATCGGAGGAAAAAATGACAAAGCAACAAGGTGGACAGAAGGGTGTGACGCAAGGCGATCGGCACGGTGAGACGGAAGCCGCTTTGCGCTACCTGCGCGAGAAGTTGCCGCCCGACGTTTTTCGGGGGTTGCGCTTCAACTCGCGGAAACTCACCATGCATGATGCCGAACTGATCGCGCGCGGATGGGAAGAGAAGAAGTGATCTGCGAAAGAACATTACCGACGCAAGGGAGGAAGCGTCGGTTTATTTTTTTACAAATTTTTGGTACAATCGTATAGTATGAAAGAGGCACAATTTTATAAAAAATTAGAGGAACAAAAGGTTCAATGCCAGGCCTGTAATCATTATTGCCAAATTTCTCCCGGGCGGCGCGGAATTTGTTCTGTGCGGCGAAATATTGACGGCACGCTTTATTCATTAGTTTATGGAAAAGTAATTGCCAAAAATATTGACCCGATTGAGAAAAAACCTCTTTTCCATTTTTTGCCCGGGACGAAAAGTTTATCCATCGCCACGGTTGGATGTAATTTTAGATGCCTTTATTGCCAAAACGCGGACATTGCCCAAATGCCCAAAGAGAGCGACTTAAGGGAAGAAAATGTCCCGGGCCAAGATATGACGCCGGAAGAAGTTGTGAGCGAGGCCTTGCTTTCCGGAGCGCCGTCAATTTCTTACACTTATTCCGAGCCGACAATTTTTATTGAGTTTGCCCTGGAGACAATGAAACTCGCGCGAAAAAATAATTTAAAAAATGTTTGGGTGTCAAATGGCTACACGAGCCGCGAAGTTTTAACCGAAGCAATCCCCTATCTTGACGCGGTAAATATTGATCTTAAAGGTTTTACTGAAAAATTTTATTACACGGTCTGCGGAGCGAAATTAAAGCCGGTTTTGCAAACTTTAAAAATCATAAAACAAGGCGGAGTTTGGGTGGAAGTTACAACTCTTGTTGTACCCGGAGGAAATGATACGGCAGAACATTTTGAAGGCATTGCCAATTTTATCGCCAAAGAATTGGGAAGGGAAACTCCCTGGCATATTTCCAAATTTTTTCCAACCTACAGACTGCGAGATTTGCCGCCCACTCCCCCGTCGTCACTCATTGAAGCTCGGGAAGTCGGAAAGAGATCCGGACTAAAATACGTTTACTTAGACAATGTGGCGCTGCCAGAATACGAAACAACATTTTGCCCAAAGTGCGGAGTAAAAATGGTTGAACGTCATGGATATGAAATTGTGCGTCATGATAAAAATGGTAAATGCGCCAAATGCGGAGAAGATTTAAATTTAATTTTAAAATAAATATTAATTTTTAAAAAATATGACCATGGAAAAAGGAAGGTCGGCGATGAGACAAGACGGGCCGAAAGTTGAGGAAAGGCCGACGGTTTCTGGGGAATTGAAAGCAAAAAGAGAAAGACAACTTGCGGGTTTAGAAGCGGCTTTTGGGATGAGCTTTGAAGAATATGCGAAAAATAACAATGGCGAGTATCCGGATTTAGGAAGCCGAGCGGACGTTGAAAGTTACGTGGGTGCGAGAAGGATTCTTTGGACTTCAATCCAGAGCTTAGACATGGTTTTGAAGGACGTAACGCGAATCGCCTTGGAAGTTCTTAAAAAACTAGAAGAGAGACAAAAAAATTCCGGAAAAACAGATAAATAAAAATAATTTCTCCCCTGCCCGCGTCAGGTGGCGCGGGTTTTTGTTTAATATATTTATAATAACATTATCGTAAAATGACAGAATTGGGCTCTTTCTTTTTGGTCTTGACAGTATTTTTAGAAGTTGTAAAATATAGTTAGCACTCTAAATCAATGACTGCTAATTTATAAATATGCCAATGCTTCCGCAAAATTTTACCACCAAATCCCAAGAAGCTCTTCAGGCGGCCCAGGGGTTGGTTTTTGAATATAATCATCAGTATTTAGATCCGCTCCATGTCCTTTCCGCGCTTTTGGATCAGGAGGGCGGAATTGTCGGCTCTCTACTTCAAAAATTAGGAATTAACGTCGGAGATTTGAAACAAAAAATTTCCGAAGAATTTCAAAAATTGCCAAAACATTCCGGCCGGCGCCAGGGTGGTATGGCGCAGATGAATGTTGGCCAGGAAATGGTTCAGGTTTTTTACGCCGTGGAAAAAGAAACCAAAAAAATGAAAGATGAATATATCAGTACTGAGCATCTACTTTTAGGATTAGTTGGCGTAAAAAGTCGGGCTGGGGAAATTTTATTTAACGCAGGCGTTACTTATGATGGTGCGCTTAAAGTTTTAGTTGAAGTTCGTGGCACGCAAAAAGTTGACTCTCCGGAACCGGAAGCGAAATATCAAGTTTTGGAAAAATATACAATTAATCTTACCGAACTGGCTCGAGGGAAAAAATTGGATCCGGTCATTGGCCGTGACGAAGAAATCCGCCGTGTGATGCAAGTTCTTTCCCGCCGGACAAAAAATAATCCGGTTTTGATTGGTGAGGCGGGCACGGGGAAAACCGCGATTGTTGAAGGTTTGGCGCAAAGAATTGTCGCCGGTGACGTGCCAGAAAGTTTGAAAGATAAAGAATTAATTTCCCTGGATTTGGGATCATTGCTGGCCGGAACAAAATTTCGCGGCGAGTTTGAAGACCGCCTGAAAGCTGTAATTAAAGAAGTAAAACAAGCCGCCGGAAAAATTGTTTTATTTATTGACGAGCTGCACACGATTGTTGGCGCCGGAGCGATTGAGGGGGCGATGGATGCTTCAAATATGTTAAAACCGGCCCTCGCTCGCGGCGAACTCCATACAATCGGGGCGACAACTTTAAAAGAATATCACAAGTACGTTGAAAAAGATGCGGCTCTAGAACGACGTTTTCAACCGGTTTACGTTGGAGAGCCGTCAGTCGAAGATACGATTGCGATTTTGCGCGGCATTAAAGAAAAATATGAAGTTCATCATGGCGTAAAAATTACCGACGCGGCGATTATCGCGGCGGCGACTCTTTCGCATCGCTATATTTCCGACCGTTTTTTGCCGGACAAAGCGGTTGATTTAATTGACGAAGCGACTTCCGCTCTCCGGATGGAAATTGATTCTATGCCCACCGAGCTTGATCAACTGAAACGAAAAATGATGAAGTCGGAGATTGAACGCCAGGCTCTTTTGAAAGAAAAGAATGAAGACGTTAAAGATGAGTTAAAAAAATTAAATAAAGAATTGGCTGAATTGCAGGAAAAATCAAAAGAATTGGAAATCGGCTGGCGTTATGAAAAGGACTTAATCAGTCAAATCAGAAAAGCTCAAAAACAAATTGACGCGGCCAAACAGCAGGCCGATATTGCCGAGCGGAAAAGTGAATTGGAAAAAGTCGCCGAGATTCGCTATGGAAAAATTCCCGAATTGGAAAAAGAAATTATCGCACTTGAAAAGAAACTTAAAAAGACGCCGCGGGAAAAAAGAATTTTGCGCGAAGAAGTCACTGATGAAGATATTGCCAAGGTTGTTTCCCGCTGGACCGGCGTTCCGGTTTCGAAAATGCTCCAAGGTGAAGTGGAAAAATTGGCGCACGCCGAAGACGAACTTCGGCGTCGGGTTATTGGCCAAAAAGACGCAATCAAAACCATTGCCAATGCCCTCCGCCGTTCTCGCGCCGGAATTTCCGAAGAAAAGAAACCAATCGGCTCCTTCATTTTTGTCGGGCCGACTGGAGTTGGAAAAACCGAACTTTCAAAAGCTCTGGCCGAATTTATGTTTAACGATGAAAACGCGCTTGTTCGAGTTGATATGTCAGAGTATATGGAAAAGCATTCTGTGGCGCGGCTTGTCGGCTCTCCCCCCGGATATGTTGGCTATGACGAGGGCGGACAATTAACCGAAGCAATTCGCCGCCGGCCGTATTCTGTCGTACTTTTTGATGAAATTGAAAAAGCCCATCCGGAAGTTTTTAATATTTTACTCCAGATTTTAGACGACGGACGCCTGACCGATGGCCGCGGCCGTACCGTGAACTTCAAAAACACGATCATTATCATGACCTCAAATTTAGGAAATCAAGTTATACGAGATTACTCTATCGGATTTCGTGACGGAGAAAATCAGGAAGCAAGCCGCGACAATGAAATGCGCGACAAGATTATGGAAATTTTGCGCGAGACGTTTAAATTGGAATTTTTAAATCGCATTGACGAGATTGTGATTTTCAAAAGTTTGGGGAAATCGGAAATTGGGAAAATTATTGAATTGCAATTGGCTGAAGTGCAAAAACGGCTTGATGCCAAAAAAATAAAACTGGATATTTCTGACGCGGTAGAAAAAATGCTTGCGGAAAAGGGTTTTGATCCGCTCTTTGGCGCCCGGCCGCTGAAACGCGTAATTCAAAATATGATTCTGGATGAATTAGCCATGCAGATTATTGAAGGAAAAATAAAAGATGGAGATAAGGTTGCCATCGGATTGGATAAAGATAAAAAAATCACCTTCGCGGTGAAATAAAAACGGAATCCACTCTTTAGAGTGGGCAATTTTGCCCGACTAAAATCGGGACTCCAACATAAAATCCTATCCAGCATATTGGTTAGGATTTTTGAATTTTTGCGACATAAAAAAGACCCGGCTCGGAAGATATTTCGGTCTCTTCACAAGCCGGGGTTACGTCAGGGCGGCGCGCGTGCCTGTCTCGCGCATGAACTGCACGGTGTACTGGTACGAACGGCCAGGAGCGGGCTTCCGCTTGGCCGGGCGCTCGTCACCTCGTCGCGAACGCGCGGAGCGTCCTCCGAGCATTCGAAGACACCGTCTCGTCCGTCGAGGTCGTTCGTACGACCGTCGTGATGGACGGACGTAAACAACGGCGAAGTGTAAGAGCAGACGTCCCAGTTACCACCGACGCAGATCTGCACGAGGGCAGGCACGATTCCAGCACTTATCATGCCGGGGTTCCTTCCTTCCCTCGGATGGGGCGTCGTGCCGCAGGTAAGCCGCCATTCCTCATTTTGCCCGGGTGTCCAACGCGACGGTTACGTTGTCCGGGCCGATCAAGCGAGCGAGCACTCTCCAGCGATCCGAACAGGAGCGGTCTCGACGAATGTGCAACGGGTCTGGGCACCGTTCTCCCAGAACCCGGTCGCACCAGAGGTGCCGAAGGTGTCGAACAGGAGCGGCTCGCACCAAAGATCCAGAGCAAACGCCGCGGCGAACGCAACGCCGATCAACGGACCAAGGATGTCTATCATTACCACTCTCCTCTCGCGAATCTCCTTCTCGCCATCACCTCCTCTACCTTGCCCCAAACCCGCATGATCCCCATGGGCAAGACAAAGAAGCACAGAAGTGCGGGCCAGATGAGAGCCACGAAGACGACGGTGCCGAACCACGGCTCCCCGTGATTCCTCTCCTCAACTTCGAGCCACCACTCCCAACATACCCCAGCCGCCAGAACCAAGACGACCCCGACGATCCAGATCGCGAACAGCGTAGTTTCCACGTTACTTCCCTCCCTTTTCCACGCGGGCGAACTGCCTCGCGTCAAGGTTTCTAACCTTTTGCTTAGGTTAAATTATATTTAATTTTCCGTCAAGAGATAAAAAAAGCCGACCCAGAAAGATTCTTGGATGAACCTTGGGTCGGCAGACGGGTTAGGAACTTTGTCCTCGGTGTGGCATTGTCAGGACGACGATGCTATATATAGATAGATCACCGAGAGTGGAGGACGGAAAGGCTGCTAGCCCAGACCTCGTCACCCCGAGATGAAGCAGAACATCGCGGAGTTCTCGCAGCTCGAGGGAGACAGGGGCGTTGCCTCTGAGTCGTTGTCGGTTCCGCACTCGCCGCAGTCGACTGTGCAGACGTTGCTGTCCGACAGGCAGTCCGAGCCACAACCCCCATAGAGGTAGTCGCAACCTGCCCCTCCGAATAAGGTGTCGTTGTCGTCGCCACCCGAGAGCACCTCGGCACATTCTCCGCCGACGAGAACATCGTCGTCATCATCTCCGGAGAGCAAAACTCCTGGGCACGCGTAGCTGTAGTCGAGGCTGTAGACGCGCTTCGCCTCACCCCCACAGACGAAAAAATCACCATCCGTGGTGATCACGTCGATGCGGTCATCACCGGTCCCTCCGTACACGTAGATGAGATCGCTCGACGTGGCGTCTCCGCCCAAGTGCCACGTATTGTTGACGCATGCCCCCTCAACCAGGAAGCCGCTGTAGTGGTACCGCATCACGGTGATGTCGTCATCCCAGGCGGTTCCATAGATGGTGGTGGTCGACGCATTTGCCGCGCCGACGATCAGCAACCCGAACAAGAACGCAAACAGAATCTTCGTCATCTTCTTTTCCCTTCCCTTTCACGTAGCAGAACCCCATGTTCCGCTTTCAAACTATATGTTCCGCATTTTACATTTACTATATTTTTTGTCAAATTTTATTTGAAATAAAAAAAGCCGACCCAGAAAGATTCTTGGATGAACCTTGGGTCGGCAGACGGGTTAGGAACTTTGTCCTCGGTGTAGCATTGTCAGGACGACGATGCCTAGTGTGAATGGATCACCGAGAACGGAGGACGCCGGTGGGGCGCCGGTCAGGCCGCCGAAGTCGACGAGGAAGCGACCAATGTTTCCGCGCTGTACGACAGCGCGAACGGCCCGTACCTGGTTCTCGTCATCTTGTTCCTCCTTCTTCCGTAGGGAGAAGTCGCCCTTCGCCGTGAAGGACTTCCCCACTTCAAGATGGCTATATAATAACAGATAACTTATTTGTTGTCAAGGGGAAAATATGCTATACTATTTATAGAAAATATGAAATTAAAACTACCAAAGCTTATGCGTATTTTGGCTATATTTGTATTAAGCCAGCTTTTGTTTATTAATTTTGCCCTGGCTGAATTCAATCCTAACTATATTATTTCCGACCAAGAGTTAACAGATCATTCTTCAATGTCTTTAGCGCAAATTCAAAAATTTTTGGAAGATAAAGGCAGCTCGCTCGCCTATTACGCGACGATTGATACGGATGGACTTGGCCGAACCGCGTCGGAAATTATTTGGCGTGTGGCTCAAAGTTATAAAATCAGCCCAAAAGTTTTGCTTGTAACTTTACAAAAGGAACAAAGTTTGGTGACGACCGCTCTTCCGACACAAAAGCAACTTGATTGGGCGACCGGTTATGGAATTTGTGATTCTTGCTCAATGTCTGATCCCACTTTGCAAAAATACAAAGGGTTTGCCACGCAAGTTGATTACGCCGCCGGCTGGAAACGATGGTTTTTGGATAACGCCCTTACTCTTTCTTGGGTGAAATTACCCGGCGTCACTTATTTGATTGATACTTACAAAATCACTCCAAACAATTTGGCTACCGCGGCTTTTTATACTTACACCCCGCACTACCACGGCAATTATAATTTTTGGAAACTCTGGCAGGATTGGTTTGGAAAATTTTTTCCCGATGGAACGGTTTTAAAAGAAGCTGATGGATCAAATATTTGGTTACTTCAGCGCGGCCTTAAACGCCAATTTTCAAGTTATTCCGCTTTTGTCTCGCGGTATTCTCCGGATAAATTAATTACTGTTTCAAAAAGCGAGTTGGAAAATTACGAAACCGGCACGCCCATAAAATTTGCCGATTATTCCCTCCTCCGCTCGCCCGCCGGCACGGTTTATCTTTTGGTCGGCGACACGCGGCGAGGATTTTCTTCAAACGAAGTTTTTCGCACGATCGGATTTAATCCGGAAGAAGTTATGGACGCGACCTGGGAAGATTTAAATCTCTACATTGAAAACGATCCGATTACTATGCAGAGCATTTATCCAACCGGCGCGCTCTTGCAAGATAAAACTTCCGGAGGAGTTTATTACGTGGAAAATGGAATTAAAAAACCAATTTGGGCGAAACAATTTTTAACTCTATATTTTGCGAATAAAAAAATCACGGTTGTTTCTCCCGATGAATTAAAAAAATATTCCACCGGCGAACCAATAAAATTTAAAGATGGCGAATTGGTAGTGGGAGAAACTTCGCCGACGGTTTATTTTATTTCCAACGGCGAACGCCGCCCCATTCCCACTGAACAGGTTTTTAACGGGCTTGGTTTCAAATGGACAAACATTATAAAAACCACGGATAAAATTTTGTCTTTGCATCCGGTCGGTTCAACAATTTATCTTGGCGGCGCGGTTGAGACAACGGTTAACAATTAAGAGCTAACAATTAACGAAAATATGCTAACTTTTGCGGCAATTACTCCTCATCCCCCGATTTTAATCCCGGCTATCGGCCGGGAAAATACAAAGAGAATTAAAAAAACCGCCGAGGCGCTTTTGGAATTGGAAAAAAAAATTGTCGCGGCCAAGCCCGATACCGTAATTATAATTTCCCCGCACGGCTCGCTTTTGCCCGACGCTTTCTCTATTAATTTAAATCCCGAGTACGCGAGTAATTTGGAAGAGTTTGGAGATTTTTCCACAAAAATTAAATTTAAAACGAATACCGCCCTGGCTTTCCGCATTAAAGAATTAATGGAAGATAAAAATATTCCTCTTACTCTGACGAGTGATGAATTTTTGGATCACGGCGCGGTTGTCCCTCTTTATTTTTTGACGAAAAATCTTCCCCATGTTTCCATTCTGCCTCTCGGATATTCTTTACTTGATTTTAAAACCCATTTTAATTTCGGGGATATTTTAAAAGAAATAATTTTAAACGAAGATAAAAGAATCGCGGTAATCGCTTCCGGAGATCTTTCCCATCACCTGACAAAAGACGCGCCGGCCGGATATTCGCCGCGAGGAAAAGAATTTGATGATAAATTAACAGAATTAATTACCAATAAAAACACCGCGGGAATTTTAAAATTGGATGTTGATTTGGTGGAGAAAGCCGGTGAATGCGGCCTGCGCTCAATTTTAATTCTTCTCGGGCTGCTCGAAAGAATAAACTACGTACCGGAAATTTTGTCGTATGAGGGGCCGTTCGGCGTTGGATATCTTGTTGCTAATTTTAAACTCGAATAAAATGAACGCCCACGTAAAACTGGTTAAAGATGCAATCGAAGGTTATTTTAAAACAGGAAAAATTCCTCCCCCACCCAAAGATTTGCCAAAAAAATTTACGGCTTCTCGGGCGGGGGTTTTTGTAAGTATTTATAATGGGAAAAATCTGCGCGGATGTATTGGTACCTACCTTCCGACCGCACCAACTCTTGCGGAAGAAATTATGCAAAATTCCATTTCTGCGGCAACGGAAGATTATCGCTTCAACCCAATCACTAAAGAAGAACTGCCAAAACTTTCCTACTCAGTCTATGTTTTGGATGAACCGCGGGAAATAAAAAATATAGACGAACTTGATCCAAAAAAATATGGAATTTTAGTGAGATCGGAAACGGGAAAATCCGGGTTGCTTCTACCAGACCTCAAGGGAATAAATACGCGAGGTGAACAAATAAAGGCAGTTTGCCATAAAGCCGGTATAAATTTATCTAAAGAAAAAATTACTATTTTAAAATTTGGCGCTATAAAGTACAACTAAACATGTTTGTTGAAATTATTCCCCTGGCACGCTTGCCTAAAAATCTATCAGCTTTTGATTATGAAGTCCCGGAAAATTTTTTGGGACAAGTTAAGGTTGGGCAAATTGTAAAAATTCCTTTTCGCGGCAAGAAAATTGACGGGATTATTGTTGCCATAAAAAAAGAGCCGGCGGAAATTAAAGTTAAAATTAAACCGTTTTTGAAAATAATTGATTTCGAGGAAAATTTAGATAAAAATCATTTGGAATTTTTACGATGGTTCGCGGATTATTACCTTACTTCCCCCACATTAATTTTAAAAACTTTTCTTCCCTCTCCTCCGCAAAAAGTGAGTAATTTTAAAACTTTTCCAAAGCCAAGGCCAATTTCCCTTGGGGTCCTAAAAACCGATTTGGAAGAAATACAAAATACGATTAAAAAAATTATTTCTTCAAAAAAACGTAACTTTCTTTTTCATTATAAAAATAGTAAAAGTAAGATAGCCGTTTTTCTAAAATGCGCGGAAAAAATAATTTCAGAGGGCAAGGGCGCGCTCGTCCTTCTCCCGCAAGTGGACGATGTTTTGGAAATTTCTTCATATTTTTTAAAATTATTTCCGGGAAAAGTCGCCTTACTCCACGGAGAGTTGTCAAAAACAGAATATTGGCAGGAGTGGGCAAAGATAAAAAAGGGAGAGGCTAAAATCGCGATCGGCACAAGATCCGCGCTTTTTGCTCCCCTTAATAATCTTGGATTGATTATTGTGGATAATGAAGAAGCGTCTGACTTTAAGCAATCAGACCAAAATCCCCGCTATGACGCGCGGGATGCCGCGCTAAAACTTGGAAAGATAACCGGGGCAAAGGTGCTTTTCGCGAGCCAGGCGCCGCGTCCAGAAATTTATTTTGAAGCGCAAAATAATCCTGACTTTAACTATCTTCCTCCTCCGATTTTTTCGTCACAACCCGGTGCACTTGTTGACATGAACAACGAAATAAAAAATAAAAACATTTCTGCCGTAAGCGGAAAAATGAAGGAAAAAATTTTTGAAACACTTTCTAAAAAACAAAAAATAATTTTACTCCTAAATCGCCGCGGGTCAGGAACGGTTATTTTATGCCGTGACTGTGATCATGTTTTCAGATGCCGCGACTGCGAAACTCCCCTCACCTGCCATGACGAAGAGTGCGCCCTGCCCGCCAAATTTATTTGTCATAATTGCGGCAAAGAAGAATCAATAAAAATTTCTTGCCCAGAGTGCCATGGTGCAGATATTAAATACCTTGGAGTGGGCACGCAAACCGTAGAAAAAGAAATTAAAAAACTCTTTCCTGGGGCGCGCGTTTTAAGAATTGACAAAGATGCCTCATCGGAAAAAATCCATAAGCAAATATCTGACGCGGATATTTTTGTTGGTACACAATTTTTCATTAAAAATTATTTAATAAAAATAAAAAATATCGGACTGGTCGGGATAATTTCCGCAGACACCCTGATTTACCGTCCGGATTTCCGCTCCGGAGAAAAAATATTTTCCTGGCTTACCAATATTATAAATTTTTCTCACGGCATAAAAAGTTCGATTTTAATCCAGACTTTTTTCCCAAACAATTTTATCATTTCCGCCGCCGCGGAGGAAAAACCGGAAAACTTTTATCTGGAAGAACTTGATAACCGCCAAATTTTAAACTATCCCCCGTTTGGCAAATTAATAAAACTAGGCTTTAGCAGCCCTCTCCAAAAAGAATGCTCGGGGGAAGCGTCAAAACTTATAAAATTATTGGAAAATAATTTGCGAGAAAAAGCCGACATTCTCTTTGACCCAGAGCCAAGAAGAGAGCAAAAAAAATTCTTCTCAAAAATTATCATAAAATTTTTGGAAGCCGATACTTCATCCATAAAAGAATTTTTTAAAAAAAACGTGTCCGACTCCTGGACTATTGACATTGACCCGGAAAACATTATATAATATAACATCTCTAATTTAACACACCATGATTTTACCCATTACCACAATCCCAAACCCCATTCTTCGGCAACGCGCGAAAGAATTGAGCTTGGAAGATATAAAAACTCCGGTTATTCAAAAGCTAATTTCTGATATGAAAGAAACCGTTCTTCCTGCCGGCGGCATTGGCCTGGCCGCGCCGCAGGTTGGATTTTCCGTAAGAATAGTTATTATCGCCGTCCAAAATAAAAAAATGGCTTTGATTAATCCGGAGATTATTAATTTTTCCTGGAGAAAAGAAGCCACTGAAGAGGGCTGTCTTTCCGTACCCGAAAAATGGGGGGTGGTAAAAAGATCCAAAATTATTAAAGTTAAAGCCCTTGATGAAAGCGGGGAGATTGTAAAATTTAAGGCAAAGGATCTTTTCGCCCGCGTTATCCAGCACGAAGTTGACCACTTAAACGGCGTGCTTTTTATTGATCGAGCCAAAAAAGTTTTTGAAGAAGTTCCAAAAATTTAATCTAAAACCATGAATTATAAAATACTATTCGCTGGCAGCGGAGAATTTGGCGCGGCGATTTTAGAAAAATTAACTGAGTCGGAATTTAAGCCGGTAGCCCTGGTTACCCAACCGAATAAACCCGTTGGCCGAAAACAAATCCCCTCTCCGTCCAGAGCTAAAAAAATTGCTCTGGAGTTTGATTTTAAAATACTTGAACCGAAAAATTTAAAAAACGACGAAGCGGAAAAAATGATAAAATCTTTTGAGCCGGATTTGCTTGTTGTCGCTGATTACGGAAAAATAATTCCTAAAAATATTTTAGATATTCCAAGATTTGGCGCGATAAATATTCATCCCTCCCTTCTCCCCCGCCATCGCGGAGCCACGCCAATCCAATCCACAATTTTAGAAGGTGATAAAGAAACCGGCGTGACAATAATTTTAATGGATGAGCAAGTTGATCATGGGGCGATAATCGCGAGCCATAAATTTGAAATTGAAAATTTAAAAATTGGTTACGGCGAGTTGCTAAAAAAACTAGCAGAAATGGGTGGAGATTTATTGTTGGAAACACTGCCAAAATGGCTAAGCGGTGAAATTGGGCCCATACCGCAAGACGAATCAAAAGCGACTTATACAAAAATTTTAACTCGTGAAGACGGAAAAATTGATTGGCAAAAATCCGCGAAAGAAATTGACCGACAAATTAGGGCCTTTGAAGAATGGCCCGGGACTTGGTCTGAATGGAAGGACGGCAAAAAAACCGTAAGATTAAAAATAATAAAAGCGGAGATTTTGGAAACCGGAGAAGCGGGAACGCCGGGAAAAGTCGGTGTCACGGAAAGTGGCGAAATGCTCTTTTCCGCCGCCGGGGAAAATTTAAAAATAAGCGAGCTTCAACTTGAAGGAAAAAATAAAACAACCGGCCGCGAATTTTTACGAGGTTATCAAAAAATTTTAGGCGCTACGCTACTTTAAAAATAAATTTTATATAACACAAAACCACCCCCGATACATCGGGGGTGGTTTTATTTATCTCTTATCTTGCAAAATCAGCTCTACGCTTTTTGTTGCATTCAAAGCAATAAACTGGTCGATCAGCGGCTGGCTTAAAAGGAAGCTCGGTGATCGGAGTGCCACAGTCAGCGCACTTGAGGTTCATGTCAGCGACATTGAACATCTGGCGCGGAGGTCTCTGGCCAAAGCCTTGATTGTTGAAGGCCATAAGTTACTTGGAAGTCTCGGTCATTTTAACTTATGACCTTTTGATATTATCTTAAGGATCTATCGTTAAAATTGTCCTACTCTTCTACTTGCTCCGCTTAAAACGGAGCTTATTGAATTATGCCTTTATTATACACTATTTATAAAATTTGTCAACCCCCGCAGAGAAAAAAAGAAGCGGCAGAGATTTTTACCCCTGCCGCTTTCGCTTATTAGTAAGCCTCCTAGTCGATTTTGCGCAAAACGGAACCGATCGTAGTTTCCACCGGTCGGACACCGTGGCCGTTTTCCTCGTAGAACCTCCTGGCTACCGAGCAAAGACCCTCGGCGATCTTGCCGTGAAGATGGCCCGGAAGACCGCTGCCGTCCAAAATGTGGAGATTGAGCGGCCCTCGCCTCCGGTCTGTCGCGCCACAGAACCGGATCGTCACATCCACGTTGTCTCCGATGCCCCCGATCTTCACGATCTCTTTTGTCAGCATATCCTTGAATCGCCGCTTCCGTTCTTCTACTCCCGTATTCCCAACCTCAATCGTTACCATTTCCGCCTCCCTTTCCCTTGCCTCGCGCTGTTTAGAAAAGCGACCTTGATAAGTCTATTTTATATAAATTGGGATAAAAGTCAAATAAAAAAAGCGGCGCCACGAGTTAAGTGACACCGCGAACGGCTAACAGCCGCAGACCTCCGAACTAGCTCGAAGAGAACGCGTCCTTCGCCGGGTCAAACCGCTTGACCGCAACTTCGATCAACGGCATCTTCTTTCCTCCTTTTTTCTCGCGGCGGGATTTTTTTCTCCAACCGCGGTAGCGTTACGCCAGTGGCAGCAGAACTCGTGTACGCCGAAGCGAACACGAATCCGCGCCAAGGTCAAGGTCAGGGCGTCGTAGTAGAAATTTTCCCCGCATGTTTCACACTTGACCTCGAAGAGAAAAACGTCGTCATCTCTCACCATTCCCAACCCTCCCTTCCATCCAAAGACAACTATAAAATATACTATAAAATAATGTTTTTGTCAACCCCGCCCAGTGCGGGGATTTTAAAATTTAGCTTTTTAAAATCAACTTTTTAATTTTTGAAAGATTATATCGCAAAGCATTATATAACCAATCCCCAACGGATGGTTTAAGTATGGGCTGAAAAAATTTGTGGCCAAAAGAGCGGCTAACCCAAGCAAAAGTCCGGGGAAGATAAAGTCCCTAGATCGCCCTAAAAACCACCCAAAACGCCAAATTTTAACGATTAGAAGTATATAAACAACCAACCCAGCCAGACCGATTTTCAACATAATATCCAAAAATCCCCATTCAAAGGCATAGGTTGTGAATATCCCGCCGGGATTAAATTGCACAGCTCGCGGGTCACTGCTTTTATAAGTGACAGTTGTCCCAAAACCAGAACCGACAATCGGATGTTTTACAATTTCCCGGCCGAGCGGCGGGAGTAAATCCCAGCGACTTCGGACCGCTGCTTCATCTAAATCAGTCAGACGGTCACTAAACATTGAGGCAAAAGAAATTTTTCTCGGTTCGGGGAACGGAAATTGCGCCGTGACAAAAGTCGCGGACAAAGAAATTATTAAAATGGCGAGGCCGGCTAAGCCGATTCTCACGATTTTTCCGAAAGAAAATTTTTGAATAATTAAAATTACCAAAAACGCGATAATTCCAGCCGCGAGTCCCACCCAAAAACTTCGAGAAAAACTAATCAAAACCGAGGTCAGCGACCCAACAGCCAAGAACCAACATCTTTTATCTTTTTTATTTTCCCAAATTAAAAATGCGGAAAAAATAAAAAATCCAATCAATAAATAAATCTGCGATTGAAAAAATATCCGGTAAAAACCGCTCGGCATTAGCGTAACCTCTCCGATTAGAAATTGCCGGAGCCAGCGATAAATCGGCAAGACGACAACTTCAAATCCGTGGGAGAAAATATAAAGAAAAATAAAAGTTTTTACGATAATGATTGTAATTGAGGCGGTAAAAATTTGTAAAACATTTTCAATTTGCTCGCGCGATTTGATAACGTCAGCGAGCGGAAAAACCAGGGCAAAATAAATCCAGCCGTTAAAATCAAAAAATAAATTTTGGAAAGAGTTTCCGCGAATTAATCCCCAAACAAAACCCCAGGCGATAAAGGCAAATAAAATCCAATACCATTTATCCAATTTAAATCTTAAATCTTTAATCTTTAATCTGTTATAAATCCAAACTGCCATCACAATTAAAAATAAACCTATGCGCAAGGAAACCGAAACTCCCCCAGTGTCTAGAAAAAAAAGATATCCTTTTGAACCAATAAATAATTCTGCCAGTAAGATATAAAGTCCATACTCTAATTTTTCTAAAGTTAAAACAAGCGTCAGCGCCAAAATTACAAAAAACGCTGCTTTATTAAAAAGCGGAAAAAAGTAAGCGCAGAACGACAAAATCAGCGTGAGAGAAATAAAAAGCAGCGAGGTTTTAAAATATTTTCCGAAAAGGTCCATGGCGGTTGACAATTAATATTCAGGTGATAAATTGATATGAAGTCCGAGTAAAACTCGGCGAAAAAAAGGAGGGACAAAATGGATAATAGGCTTGGTGACTTGCATGGTATGTTAGCGCTCTGCGATCGCATCATGAACATCTTCCGAGAGGCAAGGGTTGTCGGCCGGCAGATCTACCACCCGGCCACCATTGTGGATTTCGTCGCCGAACCCAAGAGTGGGTTGGTTCTCATCTGGCGGTTAAATTACCTCGACAACCACGCGAGTCGCGTAGGCGAGCTTCTTCCTTGCCAGCTCGAGGTGAGTCTCTGGAACGACGGGGGTGACAATTCAGAAGAATTGATCAAATTCCTTTACACTGTCGGCTGTGGGTGGGGCGTGGTGCTAACTTTCGAGATCGACAGATTCCAAGCAGTCCATGATCTCGTCTTCAGGTGGTCGCTTATACGCGGTGCGACCTTGGTGGACGAACACAAGGCGCTCGAACTCATCGAGTCGCTCGCCGAATTCTACGCTAAGCTATCCGTGGGCTAGTTGCACCTAAAGGGAGGACAAAAGTGCATTCAAGACTTCAGGTACTGACGCGGGTGATCAAACTGTGCAATGAAGTTGAAGGGATCTTCGAATCAAGCAGCGTCACAGGAAGCGAAGCAATCCCTGCTCCGTACAACCCTTTTTGCGCCGGATTCACCGCCCCTTCAAGATGCGACTACCTTCTTGGTTGGTGTCTCGACATCAGAGAGACACACATTTCCATCGAGGTGTTCATCAGTTGGGGAGACAGACACAACCCAATCATCCAGGTACGCTGCGACCAGATTCTTTTACCCAGTGAAGGTGGCTTGATCTGGAAGGCCAAATATTGTTTCGCGACGAAAGACGCTTCGTTGCAAAAACTGGCCGACACCTGGGATCTCGCGCCCAACAGAGATTTTCGGGTGATCAGTAGAGGTCAAGCCTTTGCGATTATCCGAACACTCGTCGACTTTTATACCAACCTTTCCGCGGTCAAGACCGCGATCACAGCGGGAGGATAGTCCGTCTGCCGACCAGGAACACTTGCTCTTCGGTCGGCTTTTTTATTTTAAAAGAATAAGGAAGTCTTGACAATTTATAATTTTGTTGTTAGATTATAGTGTAGCCTAAACAATTGGGTTTGGGCGAGAAGGAGGGTGTAAGGGATGAATTCCCGGCTCGAAAGATTGAAGAAGACGATCGTGTTGTGCCAGAAAGTCGAGGAGATCTTTGCCAGGCTTCGCGTCCACGGGCATGAGGCCGTCCACTACGACGACATCATCGCCGGTTTCGACACGTCGGCGCGCAGCGGCTTCCTCCTCGGCTGGGATCTCGTCTTCGGGCGCGTGAGCCCCAGCGCCCCCAAGGAAGAGCAAGAGAGGTGGGAGCCCACCTCGATCGAAGTCGCTCTGACCGGAGGAGAGGAAAGCGAACGCCTGATCCTGGTCAGCTACTTCCCTGATGCCAATATCTGGGGAGTGGAGGGCTCCACCCGCATCGGGGGAGACGGAACCGAGACCATCCGCAGTCTGGCGGCCGACTGCCGGGTTTCGGCCGGCGACTTCCGCCAGATCGGCGAGGCTGAGGCGATGAAGATCATCGCCACGCTCGCCGCCTTCTACGTGAACCAGCCCATCGCGGTCTAGATCGCGATCGACGGAGGAACGAATCTACGCCGACTGAAAAGCGCAAGCTGATTAAGTCGGTTTTTTTTATTTTTTAAAATTTTGCGCGAGCCAAGCCAAGGCCAAACTTAATGGCCGTAAAATCTGTATTGCGATCCACTCCCCTTTTGTTCCATGTTTTTTGAAATAATACGACAAACTCCGGTTAAAATCTTTTTGTTTTTTTACGCCCATGGCTTGTTTAAAACTTTGGCCAAAGTGATGGATGATTTTTGCTTCCGGCGTGTAGAAAATTTTGAAACCAGCCTCTTTTGCCCGTTTGCAAAAATCAACTTCTTCAAACCAAATCCAAAAATTTTCATCAAGCACTCCAATTCTATTTATCACCTCTCGTCGGATCATCATAAACGCACCCATGACCTGATCCGTTTCTTGTGTTTTTCCATAATCAAAATCTTGAACTAGATATTTGTACATGGTTTTTGAGTGCGGAAACAAATGGTGAATTTTTAACAAAATAAAAATCTGCGAGGCAAAATCCGGAAAAGCGCGAACTGATGGTTGAAGAGACAAGTCGGCGTTTAAAAGTTTGCAACCGGCAATGCCGCACTCCTCTTGGGCGTCCATAAATTTAACCATTTTACCCAAGGCATTATCTAAAATTTCCGTGTCGGGATTTAAAAGTAAAACATATCTGCCGCGAAATTTTTTTATCGCCAGATTATTTCCTTTTGCAAAACCCAAGTTTTCCGCGCTGGCCGTCAGATCAACTTGGGGAAATTTTTCCCGCACCATCTCCGCGCTTCCGTCGCCCGAATTATTATCAACCACAAAAACCTCAAAACTTATATTTTTAGTTTGTTCAAAAATAGACCGTAGGCATTTTTCCAGCAGATCTTTAACTTTCCAATTTACGATAATAATTGAGAGGTCCATACTATTATAAATGATGTTTGGCTTTTATGATTTTTAATGCCTCATTATATTTTTTTATTGCACTAGGCGACGCCCAACCGATTTTTTCCCAAGGAATTTTATACATAAATGACGGCAGCCAACTGGAAATTCCCGTCCGACGTGGTTTAACCGTAAATAAAAATTCCGGCACCCAAACGCCGATGTGACCTTGCTCCAACATCTGAAGCCATAAATCCCAATCCTGAAATTTTTTTAAACTTTCATCCCAGCCGGGAAAATGTTCGCGGCGAATTAAAGTTGTTGAAGTAATATAATTCATTTTTTTCAACGCCCCACCATCAAATTCGTGCAAACTAAATTTTTTTCTTCCCCATATAAAAGATGAATATGCGTATGACGCTTCGGGATGATTTTCTAATGTTTCTAACATTTTGGCGAGCATTTCCGGTTTCGCGTCCACGTCAGCATCAGAGAATATTAAAAACTCGCCGGTTGATTCTCTAAATCCCCTGTTTCTTGCCGAGGGCGCGCCAAGATTTTCTTGATTTATAATTTTCACGCGGTCTTTGTATTTTTCTAAAATTTCGGCTGTGTTGTCGGTTGATCCGTCGTTTACCACTATAATCTCAAAATCTTTAAATGTTTGGTTGAACAACGACAAAAGACACGTTTCAATCATGTCTCCATGCTGGTAAGTTGGAATTATTATACTGATTCTTGGCATAATTATTTTCATTTATTATAGCGATTTTCTTCCCAAAAAACAAGTTGACAAGAAAATCGCAAAATGATTAACTTTAAACACAAGGAGAACAAGATGTCAAAAAATATCTGGTGGGCTGCGGCACTGGCAATAGCATGGGCACTTCCTTTGGTTGCGGCTCTCATTTCCCTATCTCTAGATAAGAGGAGTCAAAAGCATGATCCGCAAAACCGATCCGGAGGAAATTCCGAGCGACAATCCGGATGAGCCACCCTGTGTCTTGGACGAAGGCCACAGCGGCGATCTCGGCGAACCAGACGACCCGCTCTCCGATGAACGAGGCGGAACGCCACAATCGCGTAAACACGCGATGCACGAAGGTGAGGAGGACTAGCTGACTGCGCTCCACGAGTGCGGTCTTTTTTTACAAAAAAATCCACCGAGGCACGGCCTTAGTGGATCGAGTAGGAAAATATTCAGTTGTACCGTTCGCGGTTAGTTTACCGGGAAAAACTCCACGAATTCGCCAGTGATCTCGGCGTAGAACATGGTCACGGTGATCCCGGGAAACCGTTCGGCAAGAACGCCACGAGCGATCTTCAGGTCTTCAACCTGCGTCGCTTTTTCTTCAGCCGGATTCCCGAATTTCTTGGATCCGCCATAGGCGCCGCAGTCGCGATGAGCGATGAGGATTATTTCCTTGGCCCCGTGAAGTCCGATCGAGACTTTCTCAATGGCGCCAAGAAAAAATGCTCGTGTGGCTTCGTCCACGAGTACTTTCGGTCCGCCCGGAAAGACATACTGGTCGAATTCCCCGAAGCCCAACTCTCCAGCGATGAACCGTTCGTGCTGTTCTCGGAATCTCGGATCCAAACAGTAGATGGCCACGGCGGGAACATGATGGAAATTTCTGAATGGGTACTGCTGCATATTTTCGTCTCCTCCTAACCCCTCCCCAATTATTTATTGGAAATTTCCAAAAAATAACAGGGAAGGCGTCAGAGGGTGTTTCTAATATTTAAATAATTTTATTCTTCAACTCTAATGCTCGGCGCACTGCGAGCTCGACCGCGTTTGCGCGCGACTTTCAATCTTGCCAATTCGCGCTCAAGACCAGCGGCGGCATCGGCATATTTTTCCGTATCAACTTGTTTTTCTTCAATAATTTTTTGCGCTCGCTCTTTGGCTTTTTCAATTTCCGCTTCCACGAGTTCTTCCGCTTTTTCCGCGGTGTCGGCCAAAATCAAAACTTTATCGCCTGTCACTTCAATAAATCCGCCGGAGCAGGACATAGCAATTTCTTCGCCGCCCTTTTTAGCGACAATTTCTCCGGGGCGAAGCACGGCGATTAAGGGAATGTGGTTTGGTAAAACCGTAATCTCCCCTTCCGCGGTGGGAATGGTTATTTGGTCAACTTCATCTTTCAGGACAACTCGTTCGGGAGTGATGATTTCAAATTTTAATTTTGCGGCCATGTTGATTGTTAACTGTCAATTGTTAATTGTTATCTCTACGCCGCCACTTCTTCAATCCCGCCCTTCATATAAAACGCTTGTTCCGGCAAGGCGTCATGCTTGCCTTCCAAAATTTCTTTAAAACTTTGGATGGTATCTTTAAGCGAAACATATTTGCCTGGCGTGCCGGTAAATGTTTCAGCGACAGAAAACGGCTGCGATAAAAATTTCTGAATTTTTCTGGCGCGCGAGACAGTTTGTTTATCTTCTTCGGATAATTCTTCCATGCCCAAAATGGCAATAATATCTTGCAGGTCTTTGTAGCGTTGTAAAACTTTTTGCACTTGGCGGGCGACGTTGTAATGTTCTTCGCCGACAATTTTTGGATCCAGAATTGTTGAAGTGGAATCAAGTGGATCCACGGCCGGATAAATGCCAAGTTCTGTCAAGGCGCGATTTAACACCACGGTTGAATCAAGATGTCCAAAGGTTGTGGCCGGAGCCGGATCGGTTAAGTCGTCTGCCGGAACGTAAACCGCTTGCACGGAAGTCACCGAACCCTGATTTGTGGAAGTAATTCTTTCTTGAAGTTCGCCCATTTCCGTTGCTAAAGTCGGCTGATAACCCACAGCCGAAGGAATGCGGCCGAGGAGCGCCGACACTTCCGATCCGGCTTGAGTAAAACGGAAAATATTATCAATGAAAAGCAAGACGTCTTGTTTTTCTTCATCGCGGAAATATTCTGCCATGGAAAGCGCGGAAAGCGCGACGCGCGCGCGAGCTCCCGGCGGTTCATTCATCTGCCCAAAAACCATGGCGAGTTTGCCTAAAACTCCGGACTCTTTCATTTCATGATAAAGATCATTTCCTTCGCGAGTTCGCTCTCCTACTCCGGCAAAAACAGAAACGCCGCCATGCGCCTTGGCAATATTATTGATGAGTTCTTGAATAATTACGGTCTTCCCCACTCCGGCTCCGCCAAACAACCCGACCTTGCCGCCTCGCAAAATTGGACAAATCAAATCAATAACTTTAATTCCGGTTTCCAAAATTTCATTTTTAGTTGATTGATCAGTGAATTTAGGAGATGGGCGGTGAATAGGATATCGTTTTTCTGTCTTAACTTCTTCCAACCCATCAACCGGTTCGCCCAAAAGATTAAACACTCTGCCCAAAGTTTCCTTGCCGACCGGTACAGAAATTGGCGCGTCGGTATCGGTCGCCTCCATCTGCCGTTCCAAGCCGTCGGTCGGGCCCATAGCCACGGCGCGAACTACGCCGCCGCCAAGATGCTGCTGAACTTCAAGAACGAGTTTTCCTCCGTCCTTCTTTTTTATTTCTACCGCGTTATAAATCTGCGGAATTTTATCTTTAAATTCCATGTCCACAACCGGACCAATAATTTGTTTGACAATTCCTTTGTTCATATTTTTTATAAATTAATTATTTATTCCAGCGCTGCCTTGCCGCTCACAATTTCCATAATTTCTTTTGTAATGGCCGACTGGCGAACTTGATTATACATTAAAGTTAAATCAAAGATCATATCCCCCGCGGAATCCGACGCGTTTTTCATCGCCACCATTCTCGCGGAGTGTTCCGAAGCGTTTGATTCCAAAACTGCCTGAAAAATTTGCATCTCGGCCATTTTCGGCAGCATATATTCCAAAACTTGATCGGGAGACGGTTCAAAAATAAATTCGTGATCTTTTTCTTCCGCTTCTTCGATTTTTTCTTTCCCAACTTTCCCTAAATCCAAATCGCGCTCCCGAGAAAAGGGCAAAAGTTTTAAAATTCTCGGGCGCTGAGATATGGTGGAAATAAAATCGGTGTAGGCAAGATAAACTTCATCATATTTTCCCGCGGCAAAATCATCAATCACTATTTTCCCGACCGCCCTGATTTCCGCAAGCCGGACCACGCTGCCTAAATTCGTAAAGTCGGCAATTATTTTCATTTTATGTCGGGCGGCAAAATCCTTGCTCTTTTTTCCCACGGTTATAAATTCCATTTCAATATTTTTCTCCATCAAATTTTTAGAAAATTCCGCGATTTTTTTAATAATCTGCGCATTAAATCCGCCGCAAAGTCCGCGGTCGGAAGAAATCAAAACCACACAAACTTTTTTAACTTTATCTTTCCTGGTAAGAAATGAGTGAAGTTTGGAATCGGTTTTTCCCGCCAAATCGGAAATCAAAGACCAGGCCCGATTGGCGTAAGCGCGAGTCGCGAGCGTCGCCAGTTGGGCTTTTCTCATTTTTGAAGCCGCCACCATTTCCATCGCCTTGGTAATTTTTTTGGTGTTAGTGATGGATTTAATGCGTCGGCGTAAAATTTTAGTAGAAACTGCCATTGCTGGAATTTAGGAATTAAGAATTTAGTTTTTAACAAATACTTTTAAGAAGTGGGGAAACGTAGGTCGCCTCCCCATGTTCTGGTGCACAGAACATCGTTCGTTACACACACTTGAATCTGCCTTCGTGATCTCCCGGTTCGCCGCCCTTCTCGGTTTTCAAGTAAAGAGATCTTCGACCACACCGCCATTCGCCAATCCACGAAATGATGTAGGGTCCGGGACCGAGCCATTTCAGCATGAACTCGTTTCCGGGGTCCAAGAGTTCAACCGGATCACCGGGACGAACCAATCTACTGCCTCCTTTCCCGTCATGGACGAACGCTTCGTCAACTCTGGTAATCGTCGGTTTTGAGAAATCGAGCATGTGCTTCTCCTCCCTATCTCAAATGTACGAACCTCTTAAAAGTATTTGTTAAAAGAACGTTATTTATGTTTATTACACGAGCGTCGACTTAAAATCCCCAATCGCTGTTTTTAACTTTTCCTCAATTTCCGGAGTCAGTTCTTTTTTCTTCGCAATATCCGCCAAAACGTCAGTTGAATCTGATTTCAAATACGCGTGGAATTTATCTTCCCACTCTTTTAATTTCTCCACCGGTACTTCATCAAGATAACCGTTTGTGCCCGCGTAAAGTATTGCTACTTGATTTTCCATGGTCATTGGCACATATTGTCCTTGTTTTAAAATTTCCGCTAATCTTTTTCCGCGCTCAAGTTGTTTTCTTGTTGTTTCATCAAGATCAGAAGCAAACTGGGCGAAAGCCTCAAGTTCGCGATATTGCGCCAAATCCAGTCGCAGACGGCCGGCAACTTTTTTCATCGCTTTTGTTTGCGCGGCTGAACCGACGCGGGAGACAGAAAGGCCGACGTTCAACGCCGGGCGAACGCCTTTATAAAATAAATCTGATTCCAAATAAATCTGGCCGTCGGTAATGGAAATAACATTGGTCGGAATGTAGGCGGAAACATCGCCAGCTTGAGTTTCAATAATCGGAAGCGCGGTTAAAGATCCGCCGCCAAAATCAGGATTCATCTTTGCGGCGCGTTCAAGCAAACGAGAATGCAAATAGAAAATGTCGCCCGGATAAGCTTCGCGTCCCGGCGGTCGGCGAAGGAGCAAAGAAATTTGGCGGTAAGAGGCGGCATGTTTTGAAAGATCGTCATAAATTACAAGCGCGTCTTTTCCTTGATCCATAAAAAATTCACCCATGGCGCAACCGGCGTAAGGCGCGATAAAAGAAAGTGAAGCCGGATCCGAGGCGCCGGCGGCCACGACAATTGTATGGTCCATTGCTCCGAACTCTTCCAATTGTGCCACCATTTTCGCGATCTTTGATTCTTTCTGCCCGACTGCCACATAAATACAAACGCAATTTTTTCCTTTTTGGTTGATAATCGTATCAATCGCGAGTGCCGTTTTTCCGGTTTGGCGATCGCCAATAATTAATTCTCGCTGTCCACGGCCGATTGGAATCATTGAATCAATGGCTTTAATCCCGGTTTGGAGCGGAGTCTTCACGCTTTGTCTTGTAATAACGCCCGGGGCAATTTTTTCAATTGGATAAAATTTATTTTCCTTGATGGCGCCCTTGCCGTCCTTTGGCTGGCCCAGGGGATTTACGACTCGGCCAATAAGATTTTCCCCAACCGGCACGGACAAAATTCTGCCGGTACTTTTAACCGTATCCCCTTCTTTGATGTGCACATGTTCGCCCAAAATCATGGCGCCGATAATATCTTCTTCAAGATTTAAGGCCACGCCAAAAACCGATTCACCGGATTTTTCGCTACTTATAAATTCAAGCATTTCTCCGGCCATGCAATCCGAGAGTCCGGTAATTCTCGCGATGCCGTCGCCGATTTCCGCGACATGGCCGACTTTTTCCGTCCCGGACGAAACCCTTGCTTCGGCAATTTGTTTTTTAAGATTTTCAATAATGAAATTAACGTCTGACATATTAGATTTAAGATTTTATATTTAAATTTTTAGTTAATATTTGAAGTTTATTTTTAATGCTTGCATCAAAAATCATATCATCACATTCAATAATAAAACCGCCAATCAGATCTTCCTTAACTTCCTGCTCGATATTTATTTTTTTAAAATCTCTTCCTAAAATTTCCGGCGCGGATTTTTTTATTTTTTCTAATAAATCGTCTTTAATTGACGAAGCGCTTTTTATCTTCAAGTCAGCAATCCCCTCCGCCCGGTTGGCATATTTCACAAAATAATCAATAATCTGTGGCGCAAAACGGAACGCGTTATTTTTCGCGAGCGTTTTTATAAAATTATCCAAAATCCCCCGCACTTTTTCCTTGGGGACGTCTTTCACTGCTTCATACAAAGCAACAGCAAATTGTTTCGGCTTTATTTTCATAACATCTTAAAAATTTATTTTCCGCCATTTTCCCTAAGCGTATCTTCGATTAAATTTTTCTGCGCTTTCACGTCAATAGTTTTACCGATAACTTTTTCCGCCACGGCGAGAACCAATTCCACCGCCTCTTTTCTGACTTCAGCCATCATTTTTTCTTTTTCTGCAATCATCTGATTTTTTGCCACAGTAATTAATTTTTCCACCTCCGCTTTTGTTTTCTGTTTCGTTTCCGCCCCCGCCGCTTCAGCTCTTTTCCCCGCCTCTTCAATAATTTCTCGCGCTTCAATTTTTGCTTTCTTGATTTCTTCCGCCCGCAACTCTTTAGTTTTTTCCAATTCCACTCCAAGCTGCTCGGCATCGCGCAAACCTTTTTCAATTTTTTCTTTTCTGCCCTCAAGCATCTTCAAAAGCGGCTTGTATAAAAATTTATACAAAATCAAGATCAAAATCAAAAAATTAACAAGCTGAGCAATTAAGAGCCGCCAATCAATTCCCAATTTATCCAATAATTCCATATTTATAAAGTTTAATTCAAAGTTTTAAGTCCGCGGCAATTTCTCGCCGTGGACTTCATAACCGTGGACTAAACAAACTTAATGATCAAAGCCACGACAAGCGCGTAAATGGCAATAGCTTCGGTAAAAGCGATAGCCAAAATCATCGCGGTCTGAATTTTTGACGCAGCTTCCGGATTTCGGCCGATTGATTCCATGGCCTTGCCAGCCAATTTACCAATAGCCATAGCCGGGCTGACTGCGCCGATCGCGATAGTAAGAGCGGCGGCGATTGCTTTCACGGCCTCCAAATTATTCAAGATGCCGGTCGCGACTTCTTTTGTTTCTTCAACTGCCATACTTTGTTTCGACAATTTTCACTTTTCGACGGGAAATGTTTTTTTTATTTAACGTCGCGTGATAAACTGTCGCTTATTTAGTTATTAGTTAACAGTCCATGGTTAACAGTCCGACCACTGCTGACCGTAAACCGTGAACCAATCTAATGCGCTTCCTTGTGTTCTTCGTGCTCGTGTTCTGTCACCGCCATTTTTAAAAATACCAAAGTCAACATCGAAAAAACCAAAGCCTGGATAAATCCAACAAAAAATTCTAAAAATAAAAACGGCAAGGGCACGATGTATGGAACTAAAAAACTAACCACGGTCAATAAAACTTCACCAGCAAAAATATTGCCAAAAAGCCGGAAGGAAAATGAAATAAATTTAGCGAGCTCAGCGATTAATTCCAAAAAACCGGCAAAAAACATAACAAAACCGTTAAACGACGGAACGGGCAAAAAACCGTATTTGATTTTAAACAAACCCCCAAACGGTAAAAATTTCTTTCCGTATTTTCCAAAACCAATAGCCATAATGCCAAAAATTTGTGTGGAAATAACGGAGACGATAGCAATAGCCAGAGTAACATTTAGGTCGGCTGAAGCCGAACGGATAAACGGAACTAAAATTGTTTTTCCACCATGCTCTTCCCAAATTCCAATTGTTCCAAGCCCGGGAATAACCTCAATCCAATTGGATAAAATCACAAAAATAAAAATCGTGAAAACTATTGGAAAAAATTTTCTGGCTTGCTTGCGGTCGCCGGTGATTGATTCCATAAAATTCAGAGCGCCCTCAAAAATTGCTTCCACAAAATTTTGCAAACCGGCGGGTATTTCTTTTATTTTTCTTCTTACGACAAGCGCCACGACAACTAAAAATAAAATTATTACCCAAGCGACGAGCAAAGTATTGGTAACCGGGAAACTCCCGAGATGAAAGATTGGTTCAGCGGCCAGTGAGATATTCATAAAACGATTAGGAAATCAAAACTATTCTTTTTTATTTTCCTTATTTTCGCGTCCCGTTTCAGACAAGATTTTAATTGTTTTAACGTAAACTAAAAAAGTTGAAAGAAAGAGCGATAAAATAACTCCTGATAATAAAAGCCACGGCGACGTGCCAAGTTTTTTATCAAGCAATCTTCCGCCCAGCGCAAAAACAACAATCGGGATGGCAATGGAATAGCCAAGTTGCCAGGCCAAAGAAAGGGCAGACCAAGTCTGGTTTTTTTCTTTTATTTCTTGCGGTTTTAGAGAGTTATCCACAGATTTAATTTTACCCTAATCTTAATTTAGATAATTTAGGTATTATAAGATATTCTTCTAAAAAGGTCAACACCATTTAAAAATAAGCAAAAAAAGAGAGGCCTATCTCCTCCTTAGATAAGCCTCTTACCTCCTTTTCTATCCCCCACAAGCCAAAGCTGTTAGCGGAAATGGGCGGCGTTACACGCCCATCTTGCGTAGCCCTCCCAGACTGGCGAACATTCCAGTCCTCCTTCTTTCAAAAGTCTAACGAACTTCCTCCGCCGGCTTTTGGATGAAGGAGCGAGCTCGACTTTTCCCGCGCCGCAATCAGGATTGATCCGCGAGACGCGTACGAGGATGTGTTCCCTCCGGTCGTAGAGCAGTTTGATCAGAGCTCGTGCATGTTCGCGCGAGTCATTGACTCCCTGGATCAGTGCGTAGTGGAGGACCAACCTTACCCCGACGGTTTCGGCGTAGGTCGTCCCGAGTTCGACGATTCGTCGAATGGGATCATTGGCAGGAATGAACTTCCCTCGGTCTTCATCGGACGTGAAGTGCAGAGAGAAACGCAGTTGAAGGCGATATTCGTCGCAGAACCTGATATCGTGCAGGAGCTCGCGAATCCCGTCCGCAACCCCAACGGTGCAGATCGAGAAGAACACTCGAACGCCGTTTTCCCCGAAAATCCGAGAGAGAGCTATTATGGCCTCCTTTACCATCCCCCATCTCAGAAGCGGTTCCCCGGCGGCTGAAAAGGAGATCACGAGACACTTCTCTTGTCTCCCCCAGAAACGATCCGCCAGGGATGATTTTCCGAGGATCAGGCCGACCAAGCTCAGTACCTCCGAAACATTCAAGTAGCGGTGGCGAGCGAACCTTCCAATATCGCAAAACGAACAGCCGCCCCTCCAGCCTCTTTCTCTGCCCCAAACCGCCAACTCACATCCGCAAGACACGGGAACCTGAAGGTTAGCTTGAACCCGCTTGTAAGGAAGATCTCGATAGATGATCGGCACGGCACCGCCATTCCCGACATTTGCCCACAGTTCCTCCGCGCTCGGACGTACGCCCTGGATTAAGGATCGCCTTTTTGTGATCCTCATCTCTTGGCCCCCGAGCTCAAGAAGAATCCTTGACCTTTCTTTCCCTTTCTCTTTATCCATCACTGCACCTTACGGTGCCACTGTTTATCACCGCCCCCCCATTTCCCACTAACACCTTGAGTGGCCCGCCAAAATCACCCCCGTGGGTAAACTTCGGTAGGCCACTCAAATTATCTAAAAGAACTATGAAAAACAACTTTATCTTAATTATTATTTACTGTCAACCCTCTCCAAAGTCTAAACTTTTTTTCGGCAAATGAATTATAAATTTACTCCCCTCTCCGAGAATACTTGAAACATCAATCTGGCCGCCGTGCGCTTCAACAATTGATTTACAAATCGCAAGCCCCAGGCCGCTACCGCCGATTTTTTCCCTGGTGCGGACTTTATCGACGCGATAAAATCTTTCAAAAATAAAAGGCAGTTCGTTTCCCGGAATACCTATCCCGCTATCAGCCACAATAACTTTCACCCCCTTATCCGTGTCAGCTACCGATAATTTAACCCAACCGTTTTTCTTGCCATACTTGATCGCGTTGGAAACCAAATTCAAAAGTAATTTTAAAAATTTATCTTCATCAACCATTGCCATAACTTTTTCATCTGAGTCAATTCCAATTTTGATATTTTTTTCTTTTGCCAATATTTCCATTGACTGCGCGGTAATTTTCAAAAGATTATCAATACTCGCCAGATTCTTCTTGAGGCTCAATTTCCCCGCTCCGGCGTGCGTCAAAATCATCAGGTCGGCCAGGATCCCGGACATATGCCCAACTTCTTCGTCAATTATTTTTAAAGACTCTCGCAAATCTTTCGCGGCAGCTTTTTCATCTAAAAGAGCAATATCTAAATTTCCCTTCATTATAGTAAGGGGCGTCCTGAGTTCATGCGACGCGTCAGCGATAAACTGAGATTTTAATTCAATTGATTTTTCCAATTTTTGATTGGCAATTTTTAATTCTTCCGTTCTCTGCAATACCTTTTCTTCCAAATTTTTATTTAAATCTTTTATTTCTCCATACATCTGGCTATTGGCAATAGCAATCGCCGCATTATTGGCAAGAGTTGTCATTAACTCAACATCCTCGTCTTTAAATCTCCCCGCTTCATCACTGTCAATTTTAATTACCCCAATAACTTTTTTTTCTAAAAGAATCGGCACAGCTAATTCCGATTTTACGCTTGGCACTTCCGCCCTGCTGATATAATAAGGGTCTTTCTCAACATCATTACTAAAATATGACTGCTTGATAAACGCGGCATGGCCGCAAAGTCCCTGACCGATTTTTATTTTAAGATTGGCGGCGGTTGGCGGCATGTTGTAAGCCTCCCTAATAACTAAATCATCCTCATTCTCAAGTAATAAAATCGCTCCTGAAACCGCATTAGACAGCTTAACGGCGTTTCTAAGAATCAACCAAAGCACCTCTCTTAAATTAAGAACTGAATTAATCGCCCGTGAAACTTGGCTTATTAAATATAATTGTTTAGCTCTGGCTCTTGCCTCTTCGAGCGCAATAAACGTTTCAGTATTGTCTTGCGCCACGGATATCGCCCCCTCTATTTCACCTCTTTTATTTTTTAACGGCACGGCATAAAAATTAAGAAATTTTTTAGGAGACCAAGAGTCGCGCGTATAATTGAAAAAATTGAAAGGCTCGCCCTTCCCAAGCAAACTTTTATATCTCATCTGCAAATCCTCTGATTCTTCAACAAAACCAAAATCAAAAATATTTTTTCCAATCTTTTCCGCCACTAATTTTCCCGAGAGCTCCGTAAAATACGGATTAGCCGACACCACTACCCCATTTTTATCTAAAGTTAAAATGCTCACGGGAACATTTTCCACTATTTTTTTATACTCCTCTTTTCTTCTTTGCAATTCTTTTTCCAAGATATTTTTTTTACGTAAAGCGACGCGGCCGTTTGAATATAAAAACGATCCGATGACCAGCGCCAAAACGACAATCGCCACCCAAGAATAATTAATAAGTTGAAAAAGAGAAATCGCCCCGCCAAATAATTTTATATCATCCCAAAAAGTAAACTGATGCTGGGTATATTGATAAATAAAATAAAAAATGGCGAGCACCCAGCCGATGCCGCTCATTAAATAAAAAACCCAGTAATCGCGAAAATGCAATCCTGTTTTCTCGTAAACGTCTTTCAGTCCGACTAAATCAAATTTTGATTTTGGTTTTTCCATATCTAAATACAACGAACCCGCCCGCTTCCGACCAGTAGGTTGAATGTGAAAAAATGATTAAATTTTTTCATTTAACATCCTGAATTATTTTATATCCGACATTCCTAACGGTTTTAATCAATTGGAGCGCGGCTCCCCCATCAACTTTTTTCCGCAAATTACTGACAGACACATCAATCACGTTGCTGTTATCAATAAAATTATATCCCCAAATATGTTCGCCAATCATTGTCCGCGTGCAAACCTGCCCCGGCCGGCGCATAAAATAATCAAGCAAGCGATACTCTTTGCTGGTAAGCGGAACCGACGAGCCGGCGCGCGTCACTTCATGAGTCGCCGGAT
This sequence comes from uncultured Gammaproteobacteria bacterium, assembly GCA_965231095.1. Lineage (GTDB taxonomy): Bacteria > Patescibacteriota > Patescibacteriia > XYB2-FULL-38-15 > XYB2-FULL-38-15 > JAHIRI01. Next base: position 265,884 of record OZ246416.1, on the reverse strand, counting down.
CTAAAACTAAATCGGAAATTTGTAAAACAGATCGCTTAACGGTTTTTTCTCGGCGAAGAAGAGCCCGAATTCTTGCGAGCAATTCTCCAAAAGCAAACGGCTTCACGACATAATCGTCCGCGCCCTGATCCAAACCTTTCACGCGGTCTTCAATTGTATCGCGCGCCGTGAGCATTATAATCGGCGCCTCAATTTTTCTATCCCTGATTTCTTTACAAACCTCAATCCCGTCTTTTTTGGGCAACATCAAATCAAGAATAATTAAATCGTAATCGTTTACTCCCAATTTATTTAACGCCTCTTCGCCATCATAGGCCACATCAACCGTGTAATGCTCCATTTCCAGTCCCCGCTGAATAAAACGAGTTATTTTATGCTCATCTTCTACTACTAAAATTGTCATATTTTTCTCCTTTTAGTGAAATAAAATTCACTTTAATTTATTTAAATTTAGAGGAAAATTCCAAATATCTTTAAATATTATATTACAAATATATTACGAAAAGATTAAGAAATTATTTAATCTTACTCTTTCCTCTATATTAGTCAACCGCAGGGTCAAGTTTAAAAAACCTCGGCCTAACCGAGGTTTTATCGTGTCATTTCTCCATTTTTGAAAAAAGACGTTTGGCGTTCTCCGTTGTACTCTTCGCCACCTCCTCATATGTTTCATTTTTTACCCGAGCAACTTCGCGCGCCACAAATTCCACATAAGCCGGCTCGTTTCGCCCTCCGCGGTGCGGCTCGGGCGTAAGATACGGGCAATCAGTTTCCACCATTATTTTTTCAAGCGGCGCTTTTGCCAAAACCTCGCCCTCGTAATGGGCAAAAGTAATTATTCCAGTAAAAGAAATTAAAAATCCCAAATTAAAATATCGCCGGGCCTCTTCGAAGCTTCCGGAAAAACAATGCATCACCCCGCGCGCGTCCGGTCCGGCCGGCTTATCAAAATTTTCCAAAAGCTGAATCAAATCGGAATGCGCCTCGCGGCAATGAACAATCACCGGCAATTTTTCTTCCGCGCCAAGTTTTAAAAATTCCAACAAAACTTCTTTTTGTAAATTTTTTATTTCCTCGGGAGATTTTATCTGCCGCCCTTCCGCCACTCCCCCGGCTTCTTCCGGCCGAATTGATGTCGGCATTCTAAAATAATCCAAACCAATTTCCCCAAGCGCTACCACTTTCGGATGCGCCGTTAATTTTTTATATTCTTCAATTTCCAATTCTTCATCTAAAACATGGATAGGGTGGAGCCCAACTGTGGCATAAACTCCCTCGGAAAATTCTTCGGCAATTTCTACCGCGCGCTTACTTGTTTCTAAATTACTACCAACATTTATAATTTTAATCCCCGCGTCAAGTGCGCGTTTCGCGGTTTCCCGCCAATCGTTTAGAAATGCTTCAAAATTCAAATGGGCATGCGTGTCAATCAACATAAATTAAATCATTTCTTTTACTTGTTTTAAAACTTCCGGCAGAAGCGGCATTAAAATTTTTCCCACCGTTATAAAATAATCTGCGATTTTGGAATCGGCAAGAGATGTTGTAAACCAATCTCCGAGTGGATATTTTTCCGCGACAAAAAGCGTCAGCCCCAAAACCAAGCTCCCCTCCAAAAATCCAAACACCGCGCCGAGCAAGCGATTGATTGTTCCTAAAAAAGGAATGATTTTCAAAAATGAAAAAATTTTATCAATAAACCAAAAGACCAAACCCACGAGACGGTTGATGATAATAAAAAGAATCAGAAAACAAACAACTTTTGCCAAATTTTCATGGCCGCTAAAAAGAAATCCCGCCCAGTCGGCAACCGGTTCATACCACCGCGCGGCAAGAAACGCGCCGGCAATCGTCCCGACCAAAACGCCCAGTGTATTAATCAAACCAAACCACAATCCATAAAGTACAAATCCGCCGAGAATTAAGATGAGAATTAGATCAAAGAGAATCATAAATTTATATTATTTTTCTAATCTCGGGAACAAGGCCGCGCCTTTTTTTATTTTTTCGCCCGGCGCAAGTCCGCCCCAAACTTTTGCTTTCTCTAAACTTTTTTTCTTTTCTTTTTCCGGCTCCAAACCAAGCTGTTCAAAAATTTTATCCGAAGTCATGGGCATAAACGGCGAAATAAACCAGGCAATGTGGCGGATTGTTTCAAGCAAGGTATAAATCACCCGCGACAATCTTTTTTTATCGGTTTTTGCGAGTTGCCAGGGCGCTTCGGTGTTTATAAATTGGTCACAAAAAGAAATCAAATCCCAAATGTCTTTCAGAGCCAAGTGCGGCGCCAATTTTTCCATATTTATTTTATAACTCTGCCAAGTCCTCTCCACGCTGCCGCCAGTTTTCTCCGGAATTTTTCCATCAAAATATTTTTCACCCATCGCGAGCACCCGCGCCACCAAATTTCCCAGACCGTTGGCTAATTCCGCGTTGTACCTTTCCTCTAAACGTTTAAAACTAAAATCCCCGTCCTCGCCAAAAGAAATTTCCCGCGAAAGAAAATAGCGAACTTCATCCACGCCGTATTTTTGCGCCAACTCCACGGGATCAACAACATTACCAAGCGACTTACTCATCTTTTGTCCGTCAATCGTAAAATATCCGTGGATAAAAAGTTCTTTTGGCAATTTTTCTCCCATGGCCAAAAGTACGGCCGGCCAAATCGTGGCGTGAACGCGCAGAATATCTTTACTCATTAATTGTAAACTAGCCGGCCAGAATTTTTTATAATTTTTTTTATCTTTTGGCCAACCAAGGCCAGTCAAATAATTTAAAAACGCATCAATCCAAACATAAAGCGTATGGTCGCGATCAAACGGCAATTCAATCCCCCAGGGCACGCTCTCTTTTTTCCGGGAAATCGCCACGTCTTTCAGGCCTTCTTTTTCATAAAAAGAAATCATCTCGTTTTTGCGCGTTTCCGGACTGATTTTTAATTTATCACTTTTTATGCGCCGCAATAATTCTTCCTGAAATTCCGACATCCGAAAAAGGTAGGCCTCTTCGGAGCGCACTTCCGGTTCAATTTTATGATCCGGACATTTTCCATCAACCAACTCCGCCCTAGTTTTATATTGTTCGCAGCCGACGCAATAGAGCGCTTCGTATTTTCCTTTGTAAATAAGTTTTTTGTCAAAAAGTTTTTGTGTCACTTCTTGCGCCGCCTCGACATGCGCCGGGTCGGTTGTTCTGATAAAATTATCATTTGAGATATTTAAAATATCCCACGCCCCGGAAAAAGAAGCGGAGATTTCATCAACAAATTCTTTCGGACTTTTTCCCGCCTTGTCGGCAATTTGCTTGATTTTCGCGCCGTGCTCGTCGGTCCCGGTCAAAAAGAAAACTTCATCGCCGCGCATTCGGTGGTATCGTGCCAAAATATCGGCCGTAATCGTTGTATAAGCATGGCCAATGTGCGGCTTGGCATTCACGTAATAAATCGGTGTGGTGATGTAAAATTTTTTATTTTTCGCCATATTATTTTTTTTCTACCACAACAACAAATTCTCCTTTTGTTGTGTCGGCTTTTAATTTTTCTAAAACTTCGGATGTTTTTCCCCGATAAATTGTTTCAAACATTTTTGTTAATTCGCGGCAAACGGCAATCTGTCTCGCCCCCGCCACTCCCCGCAGTTCTTCCAAGGATTTTAAAATTCTGTGAGTTGATTCGTAAAAAATAACGGTTTCTTCCATGTCGGAAATTTTTTTAAAAAAAGCGGCACGGCCGTGTTTATGCGGCGGAAAACCTAAAAATAAAAATTTATCGGTGGGAAAACCGGAAATGCTCGCCGCGGCGGCAACGGCCGATGCTCCCGGAACAGGAATAATTTGTGTCTCATCACCAAACGCCCGCAAAACTTCTTCAACTAATTTTCCGCCCGGGTCGGAAATGGCCGGCGTGCCGGCGTCGGAAACCAACGCCAGATTTTTTCCTTCGCGAAGTAAATTAATAATTTCTTCCACCCGCGCCAACTTACTGTGCTGGTGATAACTCAAGGTTCGCGTTTTTATTTCGTATTTATCAAGTAATTTTCTAGTTTGCCTTGTGTCCTCGCACAAAACCAAATCAACCTCTTTTAAAATTCTAAGAGCGCGCAAGGTTATATCCTCCAAATTTCCGATTGGCGTGGCAATAATATATAGTTTTCCCATGAGGTCAGTCTATCAATTTTTTCTTTAAATTTCAAGAGGTTCTACCAACGCGTATTTTTTATTTTCAAAAGATAACCAATTTGATTTGTTAAAATATGGAGGATTGGACTAAAGAATAAAATTATAATCACGGCTGGCCACGAAGGAAAATAAACCGGCATAATAAAAATCAAAGCTCCAATCACAAAATCAATTTGATCAAAAGGAATCCACGACGCTCCGGGCAAAATATTTTTTCTCCGCTTGAAAAAACTTTTTACCAGATCGCCAAAGAGCGCGCCAAATCCGAAAAGAAAACCTAAAATCCACAATTTTTTTTCAGAATAATTTAATAAACTTAAATTTTTAAAGACCGGAATTGAATATAAAAAATACTGAAGCCACACTATCGCGATTGCCGCCACAATGCCAACCAAAAATCCCCGCCAAGTTTTATGATCGCCAAAAATTCTCTTGCCGCGAAACTGCCGTCCGCCGTCAACCGGCCGCGCTAAAAATTTAAACACGCCAAATTTTCGTGCAAAAACCGGCGCCATATTTGCGATGTAGGCCGGCAACATAAAATATAAACTTTGAAGAATAATCATTTTGTCTTAAAAATATTTAGGGCAATCAGTCCCCGAAAAGTATAATTTAGGAAAGCCACAGTAAGCGAAATCGTCACTGCCGCAAAAAATATATTTGGATAAAAATCAAAAATCACCGCGAAAAACATTATTGTTTGAATAAAAGAATTTAACTTTCCCCAGAAGGTATGTTCAAGGGTAATATTTTTTGTTTGAAAAATCAGGACCCAGCCCAAAATAATATAGAGATGATAAAAAATAGCAAAAATCGCGAGGCCGGCGGGCAGGCCGTGGTTTAAATATAAAATCAAAAAAGCCAGAAGCGCCAAAAGCCGGTCCGCCGCCGGATCTAAAATTTTACCGAGTAAAGTAATTTGATTATATTTTCGGGCTAAATACCCATCCAAAACATCTGTCACAATCGCCAACAAAAAAACTCCCGCAGCGGGAATTTTATAATAATTAAAAAGGAGGGCAGCAAAAATAAAAGCCAAAACAATCCGCGTCAAACTTAGAATGTTTGGGAGATTTATCATATTTTTCTTTTGGGCATAAAATTGAAAATCTCTATAGGCAGCCCATTCCAGACAGGCTGCCCGAGAAATTTCAAAATTACATCTGTGGCTTCTTGTTCATCTGCGGCAACATAAAGAGAAGCACCCAAAGCGCGCTCAAACCGACGAGGGCGTAAACCACTCTTGAAACAAGAGACATTGCGCCGAAAATAGTCGCGACCAGGTCAAAGTTAAAAAATCCAACCAGGCCCCAGTTTAGACCGCCAACAACGATCAAAACTATGGCTACCCAATTTAATACTTTCATAAAATTTTCTCCTTCTTTTATTTAAGATTCGACCTTTATTTATTAAGAGTCCAAATTGCGTAATTTAAATAAGCGGCGAAACTCACCCAAAGAATATAGGGCGCCAAAATCCAGGCTGCGGCGCGAGAAATTTTTGCGAAAGCAATGATTGTGGCAAGGATGGCGAGCCACAAAAAAATAATTTCTAAAAACGCGCCGGCCGGAGAATGCAGACCGAAAAAGATAATTGACCAAAGAGTGTTCAGCGCCAACTGACCGATAAATATACCGAGAGCGATTTTTACTTTTTTGTCGTCCAATCCCCTCTTCCACACAAGAAATGCCGCAATACCCATCAGGGCAAAAAGTGTTGTCCAGACCGGGGCGAAAATCCAATTTGGTGGAGCAAATTCCGGTTTAACCAAATTCGCGTACCAGCCGGAGATTGATGGGGTTGTGAAAATCGAACCAATAATCCCCGCGGCTTCGGAAACCAGAATTGCGATAATTAGTTTTAAGAAATTTTTTGAGGTCATATTTTAGAAATTATAATAATTTTGGTTTTGGAACATGAGGTCTTCGCGCTAAACAAATCGTGAAAAGCATAAGATTGGCGAAGGAAATTGAAACTAAATAAGTTAAAGTTAATAAATTATATTGGGATAACGCCAGCATCGCAAAAACATTTGAGACGGAAAATAAAATCCAAGAAGTAAGGGTCTCGCTCCACGGTTCTTGATATGATTTTCTAAAACTCGGGAAATATCCAATAACGTCAATCGCCGAAACCATAATCACGGAAATAAGCGGCTGATCCAATTGCCACCAAACTAAAATCGCCAAAAGGGCGGCGATTAAAATAGCTGTGTCACTCTTTGTAATATTTTTTGTTCCGTATTTTAGAGAAAATAAAAAGACAACGAAAGCAAGGACAATTCCGACCGTTAAATTAAGCGCGCCCCATCTCCCACCGCCATACCAAATCCCCAAAACCGCGGTTCCTTGGGTAATAACCCAAATGAGCCAGGTGTAAGCGTGGGGTTTTGTTTTCAATAGAAAAATATCCCTTAAATATGGGATGAAAGCTAGGACACCAATTACCGCGGCAATTATTGTAAAAAATATTTTTAGATCCATAGTATTATCTTAGCAAAAAATCGTTAAAATGAAAATAAAATACCCAACTTTCGTTGGATATTTTATTTTGGCTCGGGAGGTGGGATTCGAAGCTACGCCCGATGGCTTAACGGTGGGTGGGTTCAAATCTGTCACCACAAAACACAAAATAAAAACCCCGACAAAAAGTCGGAATTTTTATTTTGGCTCCGAATTGTGGACAGCGTTAGAACTATAATTCAGCGACAAAATGAGTATGTTTATATACCGGAACTATCTAAACATTTGTATTAACTAATTTTAAGTTCCCCTATATTCTGGGGCTAGTCTTATCATTTAAATAAAAATCTAATCAATTTCAGTCCCCCCTCAATCCCCTTTTCAATTATTTTTTTATCAATCTTATCTTCTGTCAATTCTCCATGAATGACTTTGTTTCTAATTTTTCTCAATGCATCAATCGTATTTATACTTTCGCGAAGTTTAAGGACCTCTGCCTTTTTTAAACTGAGGGGAAGTAGCAGATTGAGGATATTATTGAAATTTAATTCATCACTAACTTCCTTCACCTTTGTATTGCTGACTCCCCTCTCTTCAAGAGTCTTACGCGAATAGTCTCTCAGCAGACTTTCGAAAAGAATTGCAGATTCGAGAGTTGCTAATTTTTTATTTTCTCCTAATAGCTTCGCTCGTATTCTTAATATTTCAATAATTTCTTGGCTTGCGTAATATCGATTATCAATGGCTCTTTGCATCTTCCCCCACTTATCTGGCGTTACAAGCTGATCGGCTTTAAAAAGAGGGTTCCTTCTCCTTGACCTTGTCGAAAATTTCGGACTAAAGGGTTTTTTATCTTCTGAATCTATTTGAAAGGTAACTGGATAATCTAAAATATTTTTTTTGAATAACGCTTCTATTGGCGGAGTTCTGAGTTCATATAAATTTTTAACTCCCCCTACAGTTCGAAGCAAAATTTCTAATTTACTTACTACTTCTACGTATATTTTGTAGATATGTTCTGCCGTTTTAACAGTATTTTCTCCACTTTTCGCCTTCAATCCTTGTATAAATTCAGCACTTGGATTACGAATCAGTAAAACTATAAATGGATTCGGAAATGGGAATATTTTTAATTTAGGAAATACCGAGAACCCCGTCGGTGGATATTCTAAAAATATCCGTGCTTCAGCATTATCGATTTTAAATATTAATGGTTTCGCGTAATCATTTTTACTCCACCTACTTATGCCAAAAGATGGTTCGTATGATGCAGGTATTTTTATATTTACTTTAGCTAGTTTCGCAGAAGGCATATTTTATGGGGTTAGTTAAAAACATTTTAATTATACTCTATTTCCCAAAACAAAACACTTCCCGGTATTATCGCCGGGCTCATAGTCAATGAGGATAAAATTTACCCCTATATTGCTTCTGCTTCTTTCAGGCTGTGGATTACAAAAGGAACAACTTCTATAAAAGACAAAATCAAAACTAGAATCAAGGAGACTGCCAAAAATATATAACTGATGATAATAAATTTCTTACTCTCCCCCGCTTTTTTCGCATTGAAAATTTGTCGAGATGATATTGCTACCAGTATCAACGAAAGTATGGCTGGTATACCAAAAAACATTAATACTACCGCTACAACTGACAAAAATATAGAGCCACTCGCGTTTGGATGACCTTGATTTTGTTGTGTAATTTCACTCATAAATTAATTAGTTTTTAAAAATAAATTTTCTTAGATCGCCAGATTAAGGACAATTTTTTGCCTTTCTCCAACCTGCCGCCTCAGCATCATCTTCTGAACAAAACCATTCCTCGCCGGCACTTTCGTCAATCACGGTTCGGCTATATGATCCGCATCCTGGCAAGTGATATATTTTTTCTCCAGACGACGAGATGTTACCCTTGATTACGCAGTCATCTACATTCTCGGAATCGGCGGTGTCGAGGTTATAAAGATTTTGCGCGGGAGCGGGCTTCTCGGCGGTATTTGTGATTTTAATTTCCCCGCCTCCAGATGTCGCAGCTCCGCAACCCGCACCCAAAAGTAACATTGGGAGGAGTAACGTGATGATGATTTTAGGCATAGTTTAGGTTATAGTTAAAATTATAAATATTATTAACTTATTATTTTGAGGTTGGCTTATTTGTTTTTGAAATTTTGTCGAAATACTACTTGTATCTCCCCGTCGTCTTTCGGCGGCACTACCTTTACGCCCAATTTTTTCATATCCTTGTTGAAGTCCGCGATCACTTCGTCCAATCCACGGTCTTTCGATTTTCCTGGTTGAAATATTACTTGGGTGGTTTCCTCGTCCTGCGGTGGGGCTAATTTTCCCTCTGCTTCGGCTTCTCTGTTGAAGTCCTCCACCATCTCGTCCAATTCTTTGTCCTCTGCTGGGTTCTCTTCTATTTTCTTTATTCCGTAACGTTTTGTTACATATAAGCCTATAATTGCGCCTACCAACGACAGCGCCGCTCTCCATGGAAAAGACAAATTCTCGCCGTAAATGTCGGGTTGAAAAAATACTATAGCGATCATGGTCAGCCAAGCGATAGAGTAAATTCCAAAAAGGACAATCGCTGTTTTAAATTTATATTTTGGCGCAATTTTATAACCGGCAAAGATGAAGGCAATAGCAAAAACAGCAGGATAAATTGCGTTCTCGACAATTAAATTTGTTTCTGGGGGTAACTCAAAAAATAAAAAAGTCCCGTCGTAAGAAAAAGCCATATAAAGTATCCAATGCAGGGGAAACAATATAAGCAAGCCAAAAATTAATGCTCCCGGGAATACAGCGATCCAAAGAAGCCAATTTGGAAGATTTTTTTTCATATTTTGTGTGTTTTAATTGTTATCTGCCTAGGGAAACAAAAAAGGTCTCCCAACACAGCGACGACCCCTTTCGGAATCGCCCCACGCCCTTTCGGACGTGGACCTACGCGAATAAGTGCTGGTCAGGAGACCATCTTTATTCGCGTAGGATTTAGTTGCCATGCCTCGCGGAGGGAGCGAGGTTTAGGCAGATGTATTTATATAATAGCGTTTTTAATTAATTTTGGAAAGTTATTTAATCAGCGAGATACGTTTACACGAGATCATTCAGTTTCAATAGATTTGAGTGTAGCTTATCCGAATAAATCCCGTCGATTCTTTTTTCACGGAAAAATTTCATTACTCTTAGATGAAACTCATTAAAAAGGATTTCGTCTGATAAATTATTTAGATACTTCAAAAAAATACTTTTTTTATTTCTGGGCATAAATTCGTATATTCTTTTGAGATAATAGTCTTTAACATTAATCAAAAATTCTTTTCTATTTACCATCTCGAGGATCTCTTCGCGAACATTTCGGGAGATGCAACGAAGATTGCAACTTAGAAGTCTCTTGAGAACTGCATCGGATTTAAATTGTATATCCTTAGCCTTCCTTGCTTTAAAAAGACTATACGCGCTTTCAATCGTTTTTTTGTTATTTTTATTTCCGAGTAATTTGAAAATATCGAATGACCAAAAATAACTAAATTCATCTCGATTCTCAAAAAATTTAGCTTTACTTGCGTTTAGATTTAGACCGATTTTGGCGAGTTCTTGCGAAGCGAGAAACATAATTTTTTTTGCCGTCTTTTCGTTGGGCGCGGCTATAATTTGGTCATCCGCATATCTCAGATAACCACCCTTTTTTCTCGAAACAATCTTATAGATTTTTTTATCATAATCTTGCAAATAAAAATTCGCCAAGATCCTCGAACAGTCTCCGACCTCGTCTTGCGGTAACCCGGTGCTTTGCCTTTCGTAATTTAAATCCCTTTTACCCCAATTCGATAAAAAATATATTAAAAGATTAACGACTGAAGTTTTATTTTTTTGCGCTGCTTCGCGCAACAATATTTCAAGCCTTCCAAGTCTTACCGAGTCATAAAAATTTGCAATATCAAAGACGATAAAATACTTAAACTTATCATTTAGATAAAATCCATATGCTCTCTTTTGATAATCTGTCCAGGCGCGCATCCATTCGAATCTGTTATAGCTGGCGTCTGGTGTAGACGGTGCATCGTCGCCATTCTCTGCTCTTCGAATTTTCCCTCCCAATTTCCAACCGCCATATGTGCCCCGCACACGATTTTTTGCAATCTCTTTTTCAAGAGATTTAACACAAAAAAAATAAATGCAGTAATCGCTCCTCTGCATTGTAGGTATAAACCTAACAACCAGATTCTGTTTATGCGAAACGATATAAGCACGAGGTGGCGATGGGATATACTGCATTTTTTCTATCTTCTCTGAAAGATCTTTCAAAAATTTCTCCCGGCTAGGCATATTGCCCTTATATGGAATAAGTGTCTCCTTATGAATATGCCGCCAGAATTTTCCCCCGACTTGTTTTATAATTTTTCCATAAAATGCCATAAATGTTTTCTCCAAACCAGGGACCCCCTAGTTATTGATTTAACACCTAACGTTTGATAATATTATCTTACATCGGAAATGCGTTATTTCGCAATATTATAATATAAATTACTATGACACTTCCGGAGGAAAAATTCAATGAGAGTATTTGGCACGTCTTAAAAAAGATTAAAGAAAGATCACTATACGCTGATATAGAAAATCATATCCCTTATTTTGTCGCTTCCAATATTTGGGACAATTCGCTCTCTTCCGATGACGAAATTGGTATATTGAGGAAATTAGCCAAAGACGGGGTTATCAAACTAACAGATCCCAATAGCATTGACCTATTAAGAGCTGACGTTTACATAGATATAATTCAGCCGGCGTTTGATCAACTTTATGAGTTTCATTATATTTTTACAGACACCGTTCAAGAAAGAAGAAATAAAATTACCAAACAAGCCCCCGAACCGGTTGAATTAAAAACTTTGGGAGTAAAATATAACGACGAAAAAGCAATTTTGGAAATTGGCAGTCAAAAATGCCAAATCCCACCATACAAAAACGAACATTACCTCTGCCGCGCTATGTATGAGCACGGAGTAAGTGAACCAATCGATTGGTCATCTATTTATCAAAAAATGACTGGATATTATGAAGCATACTATGGCAAACCTCAAAACAGCCGAGAGAATTGGCGAATAGTTTATGACGCTGTGGACGCCCTTAATAAACGAATAAAAGAAATAGCAAATACCAATGACGATTTATTTACTTGGCAAGAAAAAACCATAAAACGGAATTATTGATATTTGAGGCAATTGAGCCGTAATTGACTCACCTGACACTTTGGTAAAGTCAAAGCATAAAAAACTTTGGCTTTTTTAATTTGCCAAAACCCTAACTAAAATTATATGACCAAAAAACTCAGAGGTGGTCAACCGGGGAGTGATAATAAATTCGCTCCCGCGGATGACTACTCACAACACCTATATACCTTTGATTTGGGAGCCGCCGCCTCATTGACAACGGCGGGTTTTGAGCTTGTCTCATTAGACAAATCCAATCCCAAAAAAGTCCAGTTTATCTTTCGCCGAGAAATCGGCATTGAAAAGGTCGTTGATAATTACTGGGCAGACCGCCTAGAAGTTAAGGCGAGGACGTTCTTTGATAATATCAAAATGTTAAAAAACCGAATTTACTCGGAGTAAACTATGCTATCGGATGAGCAAATTAAAACTTATCAAACGCTTTATAAAAACTACTTCGGCAAAGAAATCAGCCGAGAGGAAGCGTATGAGCAGGGTGCAAAACTCATCCGATTAGTTGAGTTGATTTATAAACCAGTGACCGAGACGGAATACAAAAAACTACAAGAACGCCGGAAAGAGACCGGCGACTTAAAAACATAATATTACAATTAACTAAACAAATTTATGAACGTAGATTTAGACGTAATCTCTATTAAAGTAAAAGTGCTTGAAGGGCAAAAACTAAAAGCCATAATTTCCGTAGATTTTGGAGATCTTATAGTCAAGGGTTTCAGAGTGATGGAGTCGCAATATCCAAACTTAAAAGGTGATAAATTATGGCTCACTCCCCCTTCTTATCCCTCGGCGGGTGGAAAATACCGTCCGATATTCTTTATGCCCGAAAAAGGCCTCTGGGAAGCCCTGCAAGCAAAGATTTGGAATGAATACTATAAGCAGACTAACAGCCATTATCAAAAAAGAATGGGAGTCCAGGATGAAGAAATTGAAAAAATATTTTCTAAATAGCTATCTCTCATAGTTAATTATTTAAGTATCTATATAGTTAACAATATATAATAACTTTCTATATTTAACTCTATAAAGTTATTTAATAGATTTCCTATAAGGTAGAAGTAACTATTTACAAAATGAATGAATAAAAATTGCGGAAAATTGCGGAAAAATAATGTAAAATATTGGAAAAATGGCGGAAAATGGCGGAAATGCCGGGAAAGAGGAGAATAAAAATGATTGAAAATGATTGAAAATGATTGGTGGTCGAAGAATAAAAATCGTGGAAAATCAGGGAAAATTACGATTAAAATATTGGAAAAGTATGGAAATCGTGGGAAATCGTTGTCAGTTATGATCAAAATGGTGGAAAATGGTGGAAAATCGTGATATAATAAAAACGTTGACCCAGCATAAGACAAATCCGTGAGATTTTTTATAGGTTTCTGCCCTTTAAGGGGCGGTCTGCCAGAAGCCTATCCTCACGGAGAAGCGACTGGGTCAACCAGACCGTCCCTTTGAGTTTAAAGAAGAGAAAAGGGTTGAGGTCAAAAGTTTCGGAGGGGGAAACTTCTGCCTTTCCTTTCTCCCAGCTAAATTGTAACAAAAATATGGCCGCAAACCAACTAATTAAATACTTTATCTACGCCAGAAAATCGTCGGAAAGTGAAGACCGGCAAGTGCAGTCTATTGATGACCAGGTCAATCGGCTTAAAAAACTTGCTACCGATCTTAATTTAAATATCAAAAAAGTTTATACCGAGGCTAAATCAGCCAAAAAACCAGACAACCGTCCCCTATTCTCCGAAATGCTGCAACGAATTGAAAATGGCGAAGCAGGCGGAATTTTATGCTGGCAAATAAACCGCCTCTCCCGTAATCCGATTGATAGCGGAAAAATAAGTTGGCTCTTGCAAAGAGGCGTTTTAAAATCAATTCAAACAATGGATCGCCAATATCTCCCAGAGGACAACGTCTTACTTTTTAGCGTTGAAAGCGGCGTTGCCAACCAATACATCATAGATTTGAGCAAGAATACGAAACGCGGCATGCTTTCCAAATTAGAGAAAGGCTGGCAAACGGGAGTGGCCCCGCTCGGCTATCTTAACGACAAAGAAAATAAAATAATAATCACGGATCCAGAACGTTTTAGCATTATTCGTAAAATGTGGGATTTAATGCTCACCGGCAATTATACTCCCCCGAAAATTTTAGATATTGCAAATAAGGAATGGGGCTTTCGGACAAGAAAATTTAAGCGGAAGGGCGGCGATGAATTATCGAGAAGTGGTATTTATCGGATTTTCACAAATCTCTTCTATACGGGCGTAATAGACTACAACGGCGCGCAATACGAAGGCAAACACGAACGGATGATTACACTTGAAGAATATGACCGGGTGCAAATGCTCCTTGGGAGAAAAGGCAAACCGAGGCCGAAGACTCACGACTTCGCTTTTACTGGTTTAATTCGATGCGGTGTGTGTGGCTGTCTTTATACCGCCGAGACTAAAAAGAAACTGCTCAAATCTGGCGAGATACATGAACACACCTATTATCACTGCACAAGGAAAACGACAAAAGTAAAATGTAACCAGAAAAAAAATATCCCATTGGCCGACTTGGAGCTTATGATTGAAAAAGAAATTGAAAAATATACTATCCTACCAGAATTCCTGCAATGGGCGCTGGAAGGGCTAAATAAGAAGAATGACAACGAGATTGAAGATCGGACAAAGGTTTATGAGATGCAACATAAAAATTTGACCGAAACCCAAAAAGAGTTGGATGAACTAACAAAAATGAGATACCGCCAACTTATTGACGACGAAACTTTTGTTAGAGAAAAAAATACTCTTCAGGGAAAGATTAACCAAATGAAAGAAAATTTACGGCAAACCGAAACACGAGCCGACAAGTGGTTGGAACTTACTGAAAAAACTTTCAATTTCGCGACCTACGCACGTGTAGCCTTCTTGAGAGCCGACAAAATGGGTAAAGCAGGGTTAGAACTGAAGAAAGAAATTTTGGCAGCACTTGGAAAAACTCCAATAATTAGAGGCGAAAAACTTATTATTGAACCGAACGATTGGTTTGTGCCTATCAAAAATGGCTATCCCGCCCTGGAAAAAGAATATTTGAGGTTAGAACCGGCGAAGAGGCCGATGAACAAAGCAAAAACAGAGGCTTTGACCTCTGTTCGTGCACATTGGCTCGGGAGGTGGGATTCGAACCCACGACCAACGCGTTAACAGCGCGCTGCTCTACCGCTGAGCTACCCCCGAATATTGTAAATTTTTTCTAACTTACCACCGCAAAAAACAAAAGTCAAGCCCGACCGCCTAGTAGTCCCTCAGCTTTTCAATACCTTTGAACCCTTGCACTTTTTCCAAGGCTTTTGCTTCAATTTGCCGAATGCGTTCGCGGGTCACGCCAAATTCCTCGCCCACCTCTTCTAAGGTATGCGAAACTCCATCAGACAAACCAAAGCGCATTTCCAAAATTTTCTGTTCGCGGGGCAAGAGATCCTTAATTGCTTCTTTAACATATTCGCGCAAAAGTTGCAAGGCCGCGGCGCGATCCGGAGAAACATTTTTGAAGTCTTCAATGAAATCTTCAAGCACACTGTCCTCATCTTCGTCGCCGACAGAAGTATCAAGCGAAACCGTATCTTGAGAAATCTGAATTAAATTTCTAATTTTTTCCACGTCCTCGCCCATTTCCGAAGCAATTTCCTCGGGCAACGGTTCGCGTCCCAAATCCTGAATCAACTGCCGCGCGACTTGCTGATAACGATTAATTGTCTCCACCATATGCACCGGAATTCTGATGGTGCGCGATTGATCCGCAAGGGCGCGTGTCACCGCTTGGCGAATCCACCAAGTAGCATAGGTTGAAAATTTATATCCCTTACTCGGGTCAAATTTTTCCACCGCGCGCATCAAACCGATATTCCCTTCCTGAATCAAGTCAGCCAAAGACAAATTTTTTCCCACGAATTTTTTAGCAATAGAAACAACAAGACGCAAATTAGCAACCATCAATCTTTGCGACGCTTCCTGATCTCCCTGATCCTTGCGGCGGGCTAAAGCCATTTCCTCTTCAGTCGTCAAAAGCGGCACCTTGCCGATTTCGCGAAGATACATTTGGATTGAATCCGTGGAAATATCGCCCAAGTCCAGCCGTTTTTTTTCTTTACTCACGCCAATATCAGACAAAAGTTTTTTTCTTTCTTCGGTTCGTCCCAAAATATCGCTTTTCACTTCCACCATGGAAATGCCAGCCTCATCTATCTTATCTAAAAATTCTTCGTATTTTTTAATGTAATTTTCCAAATCGGCAAAAGTAAAAAGAATTTCCGAGTCAGTTAAAAAACCTCTCATGCGACCCTTGTCCAAGAGGATTTTTATTGCCGTATCGGATGGCGGAAGAATTTTTGGCGCAACTATCCGGGCGATTTTTTTCGCTTTAAGTTTTTTCCCGCCGCGCTTGGTTGTTTTTTTCTTTCCACCCGCTTTTTTAATTTTTTTAGCGCTACGGATTTTTTTCTTCGGCCGCCGCGCTTTTTTGGTTTTCATCTATTTGAAATAATCAAAATTTTAATCAAATCGTTAGCCGCCAAAAACAAATTACAAAACTCCCATCCCTGGTTTATGCCGATTAAAACAAATTTACTTTTATCTAGTTCGTAAGTTTGAAACTTTTATAAAAATCTTCGAATTCTGTATCCGCCGTCTCACCATCGTCTAAAATAAATATTTTCCCACTTCCCTCAAATACTATTGCTCTCATGGGTTCTTCTGAGGTGGAAGGTACGGTTGTTACCGTCACTTTTACGGCTTCAAGACCGTTTACTTTTATATTTTCCCGTGATTCAGACCGTTCCGTTCCGGCCTGGTATCCAATTTTACTGATTAACTCTTCTTTTAAATTTGTCGATGCATCATAATATCGCAACGTAAAACCAAATCCGCCAACGCCAGGATTTACATCAAAGCCATTATCTCTCTCAACTTTAAACCATGCCGCCGGATATTTGACAGTGTATCCCACGCTGGTATCTGTTACGGTCTTCAGCCGTTCTTCCTCGGAAGAAATCTGAGTTTGTTTTTGCCACAAATAAACCCCGCCGCCCACGACGACCGCTGTAATAACCATGGCGATAATAATTTTCCACACTCGTTGCATAATTAAATTTTTAAAATTAATTAAATGTTTATCAACTTATTAAATTCTTCAGCCAATTCTTTTATCCGCCCAATCTCTTTATTTTCTTCCGCCTTTTTCATTTCAGCTTGCAGCCGTCTTTGTTCATTTTTAATATAGTCCTCGCGCAGAGATTTTGCGTTCTGTAAAATTTCATTTCCGATTTCTTCCTCGCTAAAATCGGAAAAATCTTTTTCCGCCAGAAGAAATAGGCTCGCGACGTATTTTTTTTCATTAGGATCCTCGGAAACCGCCGTCATTGCGCTCTCCAAATCCCCTTTATCCACAGACTTATTATAATATAAAATTAAGTTCTTGTAAATTTCCGCCGACAGCCGGTCGGGAAACATAAATGGCTCAAGATATGGAATGGCCAGAGACAGTTGATTAGGATACTTAAAAACCAGGGCGATCAATCTTTCGGCAATAAGCGAAAGGCGATTTTTTGCCGCAGTGGCGACATTTTTTTTATCAGGCGCCGCCAAACCGGCCGCCGCTTTTTCGTGCGGCAAAGATTCTCGCAAAACCTGCTCCGGCACTCCCAAAATATTTCCCAATTTTTCAAGATAAAAAGTTTGTTCAACTTTATCCGGAATTTTTATAACTTGCGCCAATAAAGTTTTTGCCGCTTTTTTCTTGTCTTCCACTTTTCGTAAATCAAGCCCGTCCAAAGTTTTTTTAATGTAATAATCCATGAAAGCCATGGCGTTTGAGATCACCTCGCGCCATAGCGCCGGATCTTTCTTAATATAATCATCCGGATCTTTTCCAATTTCGGGCGAGAGCATTATAACTTTAATATTAATCCCCTCTTTTAAGGCAACATCTATCCCTCTCATCGCCGCCGTATTGCCCGCCAAATCCGCGTCAAAAGAGATTGCCAAATTCGGCGAATATCTTTTCAACAAATTCACTTGCTCCAGGGTCACAGCCGTGCCCGAGGAGGCCACAACATTTCCCACGCCGGCCTGATGCGAGGCGATCACATCCATATTTCCCTCAACCATCACCGCTAAATTTTCTTTTTTAATTTCTTGCTTGGCAAAATCAAGCCCAAAAATCACGCGACTCTTATCGTACACCAAAGTTTGCGGCGTGTTTACATATTTTCCTCCGGCGTTTTCTTTTTTTTCCGCCTCGGGCATCAAGCGCGCCGTAAATCCGACTACGTGACCGTGAATGTCGCGGATGGGAAACATAATTCTTTCTCGGAAACGATCGTAATATCCCGCGCCCCGTTCTTTCTTAACGGAAAGCCCGGCCAAGAAAATATCTTTTTCCGAAAATCCTTTTCCGCGCAAAAATTTTATGGCCGCGTCCCAAGAATTCGGCGCGAAGCCAAGAAAAAATTTTTCCACTGTTTCCTCTGTCAGAGCACGTTTTATAAAAATATATTTTCTCGCTTCTTCGGCCTCGGGCATTTTCAACAAATTGTAATGATAAAATCTTGCCGCCGCTTCCAGGACGTCAAGCAATTTTGTTTTTTGATTTGATAAACTTTTATCTTCGTAACGCAACGTCACGCCAGCTCGCTTGGCCAGAATTTTAAGCGCTTCGGGAAATTCAATATTTTCAACTTTTTGGACAAAACTTATTACATCACCTCCCTCGCCGCAGCCGAAACAATGCCAAATCTGCTTGTCCTTGGAAACCATAAAAGAAGGCGTCTTCTCATTATGAAACGGACAAAGCCCCTTCCAATTACCGCCGGCCTGTTTCATGTTTGACACATATTCACCGACGACTTCCACAATGTCCAGGCGGTTTTTTATTTCTTCAACTTGCGAATCGGGCATATTAAATTATGGCTTGACAAAAAACATTAAATATTACAATATGATTTTATCACGCGGACAATTTCTGCCACAGAAGGAGGACAGCATGGCAGGCAAACGTCAGAATCCGAACCAGTGCAAGAAGTTCGCTGCAATCTACCGAGCGATCAAGAACGGCGAGATCAAGCTGGAAAGGCGGAATGGCGAGACCGTTGTCTTGAACTCCGGCCCCTACTGGCCGGAACTCGTCCGGAAGGCACTCGCCCACAAGGAGCGCGGCGACTGTCACAACTGCTGGTGCAAAGGACACGCTCCCATGGACAGCGCTCTGCGAGACCTGCGATCCATGTACTAGTCCTGGCGTCGACACGCCACCGCCTCGAGTCAATCAATTTGACCCGGGGCTTTTTTTATTTTAGAAAATCCAGAAATCAGTCGCCTTGCCCACAGATTTATGCTACAATTATCAAATCATTCGCTCTAATATTGTAGTTTAAAATCAGTTTAAAGTAAAGGTATGCAAACCAAAAAAATTTCTGAATTAAAAAATTTGACAAACGAACCGAAGATCGCTTATTTTACGATGGAAATCGGGCTTCGCGAAGAAATTCCGACCTATAGCGGCGGCCTGGGAATTTTAGCGGGAGATGCGACAAAATCCGCGGCGGACTTGGAAATTCCTTTTATCGCCGTCACGCTTTTAAATCATAAAGGATATTTCACGCAGGAATTGACCCGCGATGGCCGGCAAATTGAACATCCGGTAAAATGGAATCCAAAAAAATATTTGACTCCCCTGCCCGCGACGACCGAAGTCCATATCCATGGCCGGCGAGTTGTGATTAAACCCTGGCTCTATACGGTGCGCGGCGCGACCGGAGCAAAAGCCCACGTCATTTTTCTTGATACCGACCTCCCGGAAAATATTTTGAAAGACCGGCAAATTTCTTATTTTCTTTACGGCGGCGATTCAAAATATCGCCTGAAACAGGAAATGGTTTTAGGCATCGGCGGAACGCGCATCCTAAAATCGCTCGGCGTTGATGTCAAAAAATACCACATGAACGAAGGCCATGCCGCGTTTTTAACTTTGGAACTTTTACGGATTAATAATTTTGATTTGGAAAAAACAAAAAAACAATGCGTTTTCACAACTCACACGCCGGTCGCCGCCGGACACGATCATTTTGATTACGCGCTTGCGGAAGAACAGATGGAAGCGCAGGTCGCCCCCGAACTTCTCCGGAAACTTTGCGGCAAAAAAAATTTAAATATGACGCGCCTCGCTTTTAATTTAAGCGCTTACGTAAACGGTGTGGCGAAAAAACATAAAGAAATTTCTGAGAAAATGTTTCCGGGTTATGAGATTCATGCCATCACAAACGGCGTTCATTCTTATACCTGGACCCATCCCGCTTTTCAAAAACTTTATGATAAATATTTGGCGGGCTGGAAATCCGAACCAGAACTTTTTATCCGCGCGCCGATAATTCCCAACGAAGAAATTTGGAAGGCGAGGGAAAAGGCAAAAAAAGAATTGATTGACTATGTGAATCGTTCGACCGGCGTTGGCATGAAAAAAGATGTTTTGACTATTGGTTTTGCCCGCCGCGCCACATCTTACAAGCGGCACAATCTTATTTTTAAAAATCTTCCGCGGCTTAAAGAAATTGCTAAAAAATTTCCTTTACAGATAATTTATGCCGGCAAAGCTCACCCGCGAGATCTTGGCGGAAAAAAAATAATCAGAGAGGTTTTTCAAAATATTAAAAAATTAAAAGGAAAAATAAAAATAGTTTATTTGCCAAACTACGATATTGAAATGACAAAAAAATTAACTTCCGGATGCGACGTTTGGTTGAACACTCCGGAGCGGCCAATGGAAGCGTCGGGAACTTCGGGAATGAAGGCGGCGCATAACGGAGTTTTGAATTTTTCCGTTTTAGACGGTTGGTGGTTGGAGGGATTCGTGGAGGGCGTGACGGGCTGGTCAATCGGTCCCGGGCCGGATGAAAAAATAAATCCGGCCACCTCAGAAAAAAGAGAATTAGATGATTTATATAATAAACTTGAATACACGATATTACCGACCTATTACGACCGCCGCGATGAATGGATGAATATGATGGAAAATTCCATCAGCAAACTAGCTTATTATTTCAATACGCACCGGATGATGAGGAGATACGTGTTGTACGCTTATTTATAAAATGACTTTAATTATTAAAATAAGCTCACGCAACCCCGAACCCGCTAAAATAAATCGGGCGGTTTCAATTCTCCGTCGCGGCGGTTTGATTGCCTTTCCCACCGACACGGTTTATGGCTTGGGAGCCGACGCGACAAATCCCCGCGCCGTAAAAAAAATTTATAAAGTTAAAAACCGTCCGACCACAAGTCCCCTGCCAATTTTAATCGCGGGGAAAAATGATTTACTAAAATTCACTAAATCACGGAATCCCGAAGAAAGTCGGGTCATCAAAAAACTAACCAATAAATTTTGGCCAGGACCGCTAACAATCATACTCAAGAAGAAAAAAATAATCTCCGACGCGGTTACCGCCGAAAAAAATTCCGTCGGCGTTCGCGTGCCAGCAAACTCCGTGGCCCTCGCGATCATTCGGGCGCTCGGCCGGCCGCTCGCCGCAACCTCCGCAAACATCTCGGGCAAAAAAAGTCCAACCACTACGCGCGCCGTCAAAAAATATCTGAACAATAAAATTGATCTGATTTTAGACGGCGGAAAAACTAAACTTGGCATGGAATCAACTATTTTGGATTGCACCACCTCACCGCCGACCGTCCTCCGCTCCGGCGCTATCCCTGCCCAAAAACTAAATCTTAAAAAATAAAAAACGGGCCGCTAAAGCCCGTTTTTTAAAATTAAACATGGTTCTACCTAACCAAAATATTCACCAGCAACGCAAGCAAAAGTATCACAAACAAATTTGCTACGGTAAAGAGAAGCATTTTCACGGCTTCTTTTTTTGCATTATCAAACCAAAGATAAATTGGCCGGCCAAAAACTAAAAGTCCACAGACGAGCGCGGAAAAAACGAAAAGCAAGAGAAATGAGACTGGTCCCCAAAATTTTCCATCTGCGCCAAAAATTCTCTCGGCGTTCGACATTACCAAAACCACGAGCATCACATAAGCAAAAACTCCAATAGCGTTCGCCGCCGACCACAACCAAACTTTTTGATTTTTCATAGTCAAAATATTTAAGATTAATTACTCTCTTTTTAAAGCCACTATCGGCTCGAGGCGCGAGGCGGCCCTGGCCGGATAAATTCCGGAAATCAGGCCGACTAAAACCGAAGCGCCGACCGCAAGCATAATATATTGCGGCGACAAATGAAACTTCCAAGCGAAGCCCAATGAGTTCGCAATAATACTTACTAAAAAAGAAATCAATGTTCCCAAAATTGTCCCGGCAATTCCACCCAAAAAAGTTATGGCCACGGCTTCGGCCAAAAATTGGCTTAAGATATCTTTGCGCTTGGCGCCAATCGCTTTTCGCAATCCGATCTCAAAAGTCCTCTCGGCCACGGCGACATACATCACATTCATAATCCCCACGCCGCCCACGACAAGCGAAATGCTGGCCAGAGCAAAAAGTAAAATTTTTATCGCGCCGCTGATCGTGCCGAGCAACGCCAGCCCTTCGGCCGCCGACATCACGGCAAAATCATCTTTTTTGGGATCATCTATCTCGTGCAATTCACGCATCCTTGAAGTAATATCTAAAACCGTCACATCACTTAAAGACGTATCTTCCACTTGAACATAAATAAATTGAACGTAATCAACTCCCAAGATTAATTTTTGCAAAGTCCGAAGCGGCAGGATGGCGATATCATCCATGGAAAAAATCCCGGCGCTCCCCCTCTCCCGCATCACCCCAATCACCCGATAATTTTGTTTTTTAACTTTCACCATTTTCCCAATCGCTTCTTCTTCACCAAAAAGTTTTTTCTTAAGATTACTTCCTAAAACCACAACGCGCGCTAAGCTTTTATCTTCCGCGTCAGAAAAAAATCTTCCCTCGCCCACCTCCCCGGAATCAATCTCGTCAAAAGAAGCGGTCACGCCAAAAATTAAAACAACTTTATTTTGATCTTTATAAGAAAAAACCGCCTGGCCGGTTTGGCCGGAATAAACATCGCGGACGTTGGGGAGTTCTTTTAATTCTTGTGCGTCTTTTTCCTTCAGGGTTGTCACCGTAACTCCTTGGCTCATGCCGGAAATATTTTCGCTTGAAACGTGCGCGGTTGAGGGAATTTTAACTTCAACGTTTATATAATCTGTTCCAAACATTGTCACCTGTCCAACAATAAAATCTTCAATCGCCCGGCCGGCCGAAAGTACGACAATCACGGAGGTGATGCCAACTGTGATTCCCAAGATCGTCAAAACCGCCCGAAGCTTATGCCGGAAAAGCGCACTTGTGGCGATATTGATCGGAGTTTTTAAAAAGGATAAGTTCATTTTATATAATTTGTGGATTTGAATTTTATCTGTAGGTTAGGATTAATTTTTATTCATATCGCAGGGCTTCAATCGGATTTAACCTCGACGCTTTTCGCGCCGGATAAATTCCAAAAACTAAACCGATTAAAATAGAAATTGAACAAGAAAGTAAAATCGCCCTATAAGAAACCAAAAAATCCCACTGATATCCAAGCTGCCGCGCCACCGCCGCGACCAAAAGTGAAATTAAAATTCCAAAGACCACGCCAAGAAGTCCGCCGGAAAAAGTCACTACCACCGCTTCAGCCAAAAACTGGCTCAAAATATTTTTATTCTTCGCGCCTAGAGCCTTTCTCAAGCCGACTTCCCGCGTGCGTTCTACCACGGCAATCAACATTATATTCATAATCCCAATGCCACCAACCAAAAGCGAGATCGCGGCAATGGCCGCCAAAAAATACGTAAGGGAATCGGTAATGGCGGAAAAAATTTCAATAGCTTGAGTTTGCGCCCTAATACTAAAATCGTCCGGATCACCCTGATCCAAATTATGCCGGTCGCGCAAAGTTCTTCTGATGTCGACTATTGCCTGCTCGGTGTTTTCTTCCGAATCAATCTGCACTCTGGCAAGAGAAATATAATCAACTCCCTGCATTATTTTTTGGCAGGTGGAAATGGGAATAAAAACCAAATTATCTTGATTTTCAAAAAGTTGAGTTCCTCTTTCTTCCATCACTCCTATCACTTTAAATTCTTCTTTTCTAATTTTTATATTTTTCCCGATCGGATCGTTCGTCCCAAAAAGTTCATTTTTGACCGCTGACCCGAGCACTACGACTCTAGCCAAATTTTTTTCTTCATCTTCATTAAAAAAACGGCCGCTTGTAACTTCGGCGTCATGCACCGCCGTGTAGCTCGCCGTTGTTCCGACATAGGTGCCGTCGTATTTATTCGCCCGCCATTGCAGAGTATCCACTCCGCGATTATAATAAGTCACGGCCACAGCGTTTGGAACATTATTATTCAAAAGTAAAACATCCAAATCTTCATTTTTCAAGCTTGTGTCAACAATCCCCAGAGCCGACGGCGGCGGACCCTCTTCCTCGGACACTCCAGGAAAAATCCCGATTAAATTTGATCCCATTCCCTGAATCTGATTTAAAATTAAACTTTGCGCGCCGTTTCCCACGGAAATAATAATAATCACCGAAGAAATACCAATAATTATCCCGAGCATTGTCATAAATGTCCGGGATTTTTTTGCTTTTAAACCAATGAAGGCGATGCGAAATGTTCCGCGCCAATCCATAATTATTTTATTAAATCTTCAGAATTTTTTGCCAATAAGCGTTCCTTAACCTCCATATCCCCCTCTACCGTCCCATCCATAATTTTAACTATGCGCCGCGCGTGTTCGGCCGTATATTTTTCGTGAGTGACGAGAATTATTGTTTTTCCTTTCTCGTTTAAGGTCTGCAAAATTTCCATCACAATTTTTCCGCTTTTGGAATCCAAATTTCCAGTCGGCTCATCGGCAAAAATAACTTCCGGCTCAGTCACAAGCGCTCGGGCAATCGCCACTCTTTGTTTTTCTCCACCCGAAAGCTGATTGGATAAATTATTCATGCGATGATAAAGCCCGACCGCTTTAATGGCATTAATTATGGCTTCGTGCTGATTTTTAATTCTGCGTTTTTCATCATAAAGCAGGGGAAGTTTCACGTTGTCATAAACCGAAGTTTTTGGCAAAAGATTAAACGCCTGAAAAATAAAACCAACCTTTTCATTTCTGATAACCGCCAACTCGTCATCCGAGAGCGCGCCCGAATCCTTATCTTCAAAAAAATATTGGCCGTGCGTCGGCCGTTCCAAAAATCCCAAAATATGCATCAGAGTCGATTTTCCGGAACCGGACGGCCCCATAATCGCGACAAATTCCCCTTTTTTAATTTCTAAATCAACCTCGTGCAGGACGCTCGTGATTACCCCGTCATTGTCATAATCCTTACACAGATGAATTGTTTTTATAAGTGATTCCATAATTACTGATTTGTTCTTTCAAAAATAATTACTTGCTCACCGGCGTTTAATCCGGAAATTATTTCTATTTCTCCGTCATCTCCGCGAAGACCAACTTCAACATCTTTTTCTACCGGTTTTCCCTCTACTAAAATTCTCGCAAATTTTCTGCCGCCATCTTCCTGGAGCGCGCGATACGGCATATTTAAAACATTTTCCCGACTGGCGGTAAGGATATCACAATTTGCCGTCATGCCTGACTTTATCTCATAAGTTGATTCATTAATTTCCACTTTAACTTTATAATAAACAACATCCTGAATAATTGTTTCCGCCGGATAAATCAAAATCACCTGGCCGCTGAATTTTACATCATCGGAGTAAGCGTCAAGGGTGATGGCCACCGGATTTCCAACTTTTATTTTGGCGATATCGGATTCGGGAATATCAACTTCAACGTAAAATTTATTTTTTCCGAGCATGGAAACGACTGCTTTTGTCAAACTTATCTGTTCTCCCGCGCTATAATTTACAAAAGTTATCTTCCCGTCGGTCGGCGCTTTCAAGATATAATCTTCCAGTTGGCTTTTATAATATTCGAGCGAAGCGGCGGCGCTTGCCACCTGAGCGCGATAATAGGAAACGTCAACCGTGCGCGGCGCGGCTTTTTTATAATCAAGTTGAGCTTTAGCTAAATTATAAGCACCCAGGGCGCTGTCCACGGATGCCTTTGAGCTTGCGAGTTGGACGTCCTTGCTTGCCAGAGCTGTGGCGAGATTTGAGCGAGCCGTAGTCAAAGCATTATTCGCCGTATTCACCGCCGCCTGGTAAGTATCGGTTTGCGTTTGATAATTATTTTCCGCGTTTAAAAATGCCTGCTCGGCGGCTTGCACCGCGGACAGGGCAGTAGACGTTGAAGTTTGATCTGTTTTTATGCTTGTTTTTAAAGTTTCAATAGTTGTAAGCTCATTCGCACTGCCTGCCGCGGCGGTAGAAGCTGCCGCCAGAAGATGCGACAATGAAGTCGAAGTTTTATTTAAAGCCGAGACAGTTTGATTTAAGGCAGAATTAATTTCATTACTATCATTGCTGATTTTTGCGGAAGCCAAAGTATTTTTTGCCATACCCGATAAATTTATCGCCGCCAACCTGTCGTTGTCGGCCGCATAAACTTCTTGTTGGTTTGCCGTTAACCCACTTCTCACGATTGATAAGTTATAATTAATATTATTCAAAACAATATCGCCCAAAAGTAAGTTTGTCTCCGCAGAAGTAAGGGCGCTCGCTCTCGTGTTTGACACGGCCTGACTATAATAAACTTTCGCGTTTTCCAAATTTTTCTGGCTGTCGGCAAGTGATGTCTCTGCCGAAGCCACGGCTTTTTCATATCCCTCAATGTCTCTGTCCAATTTTGCCGCGAGCGCGTCATAATCCCGCTTGGCGTTTTCGTAAGCCGTCTTCGCGTTATTGGCTGTCTGTTCGGAAATTTTAACATCCTCGGAGCTCGCCCCGGCTAAAATTTTATTTAAATTGGAAACGGCTGAAGATAAACTTGCCTGGGCTTGCGAAACTTGAGCCCGAGCCGCCCGGTCATCAAGACGGGCTAAAACCTGTCCCGTTTTTACTTCATCATCTTCACTAACGGAAATTTCCTTCAGCGTTCCTGTTGTTTTAAAATTTAAATCAATTTTTTCTGACGTTGTCACCGTTCCCGTGGCCGAAACCGTTTGGCTTATATTTCCCACTTTCACCTCTTCGGTCACATATTCAATTTTATTTCCCCGGATTGCCGCGCTCACAAAATACGATCCGCCCAAAACGACGATCACGGCAATTATCCAAAAAGATTTCTTTTTAATCAACGACTTCAAAAAATTTAAAATTCCATTCATATAAATTTTATTTATTTAATTTTATTCGTTCTCGTTTTTTTAACTTTTTTCAAAAATTTTGTCATCTCCATAATCATCTCGTCAAAATGATCCGGCTTAACCATGGCAATAACCTTTCCGGCGCGGGCGCAAACAAAAAACTTATCGCCCGCCCTAACGCGCATCATTCTTCTTATTTCTTTGGGGATAACAATCTGCCCACGCTCGCCGATAGTTGTAAGCCCATAGGCTTTAAAATCTTGAAATGGTGATTTTTCCATATACTTAAATTTGAAAAGTATGATTTATCATATTTTAACATTATAATATAAAAACGGCGTTAAGTCAACCCCGTCTTTTTTATTAATTTTCTTTACTTTTTTTCCACAACCAACGTACATTTTGTGAGAATTCCGGCAATTGCCCCAACCGCCGCCAAAACCGGAAGAAGAACCGCGCCGACTACGGCAAAAGTTAGGGGAATTTCCATAATCGCCTCATTTTTTTCATTCTTTATAATAATCTTTCTCGCATTCCCCTCTTTAATAATTTCTTTTACTTTTTTCAAAATCTCTTCGCCGGAAACTTTAAATTCTTCAGTCATATAAAATTAATTATGTTTTTTATTTCTAATATCAAATTTTATATCAAGTTTAATGCTAAGAATTGTTCCTACAAAGGCTCCGAACGCCGCAGGAATTAAATACCATCTGTTATCAACGTAAGCTAAAACAACAAATCCGCCCAACAAAACGATCATTGAAGAAAATGCCGCGGCAGAAATTGCCTTACCCTTACTTGTTCGGCGGATATAAAAAACCCAAAGCACATCAGATGCTGCCGTTGCCAAAAAAATTAAAATCGCCTCGGGAATTCCAAACATACTAAATTTTATATCTGATATATTCTATACCCCCAAAATCATAAAAACTTTATACGCTAAAAATACCGGCCAAACAATAGCTTTTAAAATCGCCAACACAATTGACCAAAAGCCATGTGCCTGACCTACGAAATAAACGGCCGTGCCGATTATAGACAAAAAATAAAATCCCCCGAATGAACCGCATGGGTTGTGCCGCTTAAAGCAATTACACTTTTCGTTATTTTCTTTCTCCATAATTTTTTTTAATAATTATTCAAAAAAATTATTTTCATATAAAGACAAATGAGTGGGAATTTGGAGACTCATCGGTACAAAAATTAAATCGCCTTGGGTCAATCAAACATACACTATTTTTTTCTTTCCAAAATTATTGTCTTTGATGTCAATTTTCCCTCAACAACATTAATCGGGGTCGGATCCGGCGGCATTAATTCCCCCGGAAAATTATTAATATTAAAATAAATCACGTAATCACCCGGATTAATTTCAAAATCCGCGATCCCATCGGCATTTGTATTTTCAAATCCTCCCTCCGGCGGCGGACCAGCTTGTTTGGCGACATCTACTTCAACGCCGGCCACTGGCGTGCCGTCAGTGCGCACTATGGTAACTTTCAATTCCGCATTTCCACCGATGCTTTCTTTTATCATGCCGCGCCCCAAACCAAGAAGACAAATAAAAAGAATTATTAAAATAATAATGTCTATTTTTGGTCTTATTTTTGCGGTTGCTAAAAAATAAATACCAATGGCAATTGAAGGAAGAGCAAATAAGGCGAAGGGCGTAGAAAAATAGAGCACCGCCGTTGTTAAAAAATCATAACCGGACAACATTGGCATAATCAAAAATAGCCAAACAAAAATCAAAAGGCCAAAAATAAACTTTAAATACTTTACAATTTTCATTTTTCGTTCAAACGAAGTCATAATTTTTAGTGGATATTTTCTAAATTATTATTAATTCTATCCACTAAAAATCTTGAAAAGGCAAGATAATTACTTATTGTCCGGCTGCTTGTAAAATCAGACCATAAACTCTCCAGAGCTATTCTGTCCTGTCTGTCCTCTATTTTCTGAATTTGAGCTTCAATTTCCTTAGCCTCGGAAATTCCAAGCGAAGCGACTCTGGTGTCTCCGGCGACCAAAAAAACTTCCGCTGAATCTTTAAGAATTGAGGCATTGTATTTAACTTTTTCCAAACCTTGGTCTACTAAAGCACGAAGTCGATTCAATTCCTCCCTGTTATTTTGTAATTCTTCTTCTGTTTTAAATAAATCATCTTGCACCCTGACCAGCTCTTTTCTATTCGCTCCGCCCTGCCAATAAAAATATCCCGCTGTCAAAATCGCTAAAATCATGACAACTGTTGCAATTGTAGAGTAGATTTTTGTGTTCATAGAGCGAAATATTAATCTTTAATCTTTAATTTATTTTATCATAAATAAAAACAACGTCAAAGAAGACGTGTTAGTAAAAACGGAGAGGGCGAGATTCGGCCTCCTCGGCGCGGGATCGACCACAACGGGCTAGCGGCGTGAGTTCTCGTCGATGCCCTCATTTTCTCAAATATACCAAGTGGTAAATTCGAGAAAACGGAGAGGGCGAGATTCGAACTCGCGATACCTTGCGGTATGCACGCTTTCCAAGCGTGTGCACTAGGCCACTATGCGACCTCTCCATATTTTACAATTTTAATCCATCTTCCAATAAAAATCAAACTCCCGCCAATCACAGCGGAAGTTTTTTATTTCACAAAATCTCTTTATTCCTTTATAGTTTACTGTCAATAATTTGCTTAAACTGTTCGTAAGGCACCGCCCCACTTACCAATTCGCCGTTCACAAACGTCGCCGGCGTTCCCTCAACTCCGGCAGCAAGTCCGGCTTGTTCCTCGGCGGCAATTTCGTCCGCGTATTTTCCTGAATCAAGACATTCATTAAATTTTGTAGTATTCAATTTCAAATTTTTCGCCTCTGCTTTCCACTTGTCCACGCTCATTGTTCCCGCTTCGTTAGCCGCGAAAATTTTATCATGCATTTCCCAAAACTTTCCCTGCTCGGCGGCACACTCTGAAGCCTCAGCCGCTTTTCCGGCGTTCGGATGAAAAGAAAGCGGATAGTGGCGGAAAACCACGCGAATATCATTTCCATAATTCTCAACAATTTTATCCACCGTGGCTTTATGATTCAAACAATACGGGCATTCAAAATCAGAATATTCTATCAAAGTCACTTTGGCGTTTTCCGGACCCTTAATGTGGTCGTCAGAAGTTACGTCCGGCACCGGAGCGGCTGCCGTCACAACCGGTTCATTCACAACCGGCTGATTGACGTTAACCGTGGCGTTTACATTTTCATTTGTATTATCCTTGGCGAGCTTTAAACCTTCTCCGGAAAAAGCCAAGGCAAAAAATCCGACAAGAGCCAGAGTACTCATCCCGGCAATGCCACACATAAGTCCGAGAAAAAAAGAAGTGCGACGCGTTCCGTTCACGAGGTCATTGCTCATTTGATCATTCATATTAACTAAAAAAATTATTAATTAAATAATTGAGTAATCATACTATGTCAAAACCATTTTGTCAAATTATTTTTTCTCCGCCTTCCTGAGCCTCAATTTATAAAAAAAACAAGCTCCAACCACAACTAAAATTAAAGACAAATATTGCGCTAAAGTCAAACCAAAATATCTCGGATCCGGCGGCATTCCCAAAACGACTTCTCCGGTTCTCAAAAAATCAAGAAAAAATCTCACTGCCCCGTAAGCCATGGAAAAAACCGCGGCGTAAAATCCAGAAAACCATTTATGGCGATGTAAAAATAAAAAAAATAAAAAAATCGCGAGGCCAAGAAACGAATCATATAATCCCAAATCATGCCTGATGCCATCCGGATAATTCACGCCCAAAAAGAAATTTGTTTTTGCCCCGGGATGGTCGTGAATAAAAAAACATCCGAGCCGACCGATAAAAAGTCCGAGCGGCAGACCAAAAATAATCGCGTCGGCGTATTGCCAAAAATCCAATTTATTCTTTCTTAAATAAATCACTACCGCCAAAATCGCCCCCAAAAATCCTCCGTAAACCGACATCCCGCCCTGCCAAATTTTAAAGATATCAAGCGGCGCGGCGGAGAAAATATTTAAATGTTCCGCGACATAGAGCAGCCGGCCTCCGATCATTGAGGATAAAATTATCCAAAAAGCCAAATCATAAACGCGACTCGCCTCCAATTTTTTTTTCTTCAGCTCAAAATAAACCGCAGCCATCCCAACCAAAAAACCGAGTGAAACGAAAATCCCCCAAACATTCAATCGTAAAAAACTAACATTTATTGAATTCCATTGAAACCAGGGAATCATATTTTAAAATTCCTAATTACCAATTTCTAATGTCTAATAAATTTCAAAATCCAAATATCAAATGTCAAAATTGAAAACCGGACATTGAACATTTATTGAAAATTGATAACTGAAAATTGGAAATTAAATCTTGCCCAACAACATCAGGGCGCCAAGGATAAGCGACCCCACCCCAAGTACCAACCTCAACCACTTCCTATTTTTTGTCCGCCATTCTTCCATCTGCTTCGCGGAAATTCCAAAATAAACCAAGCCCAAAATAATAAAAAGCGGCAAGACAAAAATTAAATTATAAAGTAGAAGATATGGAATGGCGGAAAGCTGGGTTTCACGGCTCGCGAGCAATCCCAAGACGGCGATATAAACCCCGCCGGTGCAAGGCAATTCAAAAGCTGAAACCAAAAATCCCAGTATAATCGCCGCGGGAATTGACGCTTTCTTAATATATTTTTCAATCAAGGGTTTTTTTGATTCGGGAATCGCCAAAGTAAATCCCTTCCCATACCAAAAAAAATCTTTTACATTTACAAGCCCGACAAAAAGCAGAATGACCGCGGCAATTTTATAAATAATTCCCGCCACGCCAAATGTTGTCAAAACTTTCAACAATCCCAGTCCGGCCAAAAAATAAACTACAAAAACCGTGGCAATATAAACCAAACCAACCCGCAAAATTAATTTTGGCGAACCAATGGCCAAAAGATAACCAACCAAAAAAATCAGCACGGCAAAAGCGCAAGGGTTTATTGAATCAATGGCGGCGCCTCCGATAAGCGCCGGAATCGTAAGAGTACTAAACATTATTTTTTCGTTTAATGGCAAAATAAATTAATACGGCGCCAAACACGGCAACCACGCCAAGCACTACCCAACCCACGGTTTCATTTTTTCCGTCAACCGGCTGATTCGTATTTAAAATTGAATTCACGTTATCCCCCACCGCGGCAAGTTTATCGGCCGGCGACGGACAAATTTCAAGAGAACATTTTTCCACCGCGTTTTTCACCTTTTCAAAATCAGCGCCGTTAATTACCTCTTCGCCGATAAAAAGCGTCGGCACGCCGCTCGTGGTCGCGCCGTACGCCTTCGCCATCTTCTCAAATAATACTTGATTTTCTTTATTAAAATAAACTTCAAATTCGCGAACTTCCAGATTCGGATAATCGGCCTTCACTCCTTCTAAAAAACTTTTCATTTTGGCGCAGTATGAACAACCCTGCCCTTCAAAAAAATAAAGCTCCACCGGATTTGCCGCAAAGCCAACCATGGGAAAAATCAAAACTAAAAGAAAAATACTAAAAATAATTTTTTTCATATTTGTTTATTCTACACTAAAAAATACCCAACGTCAAAATTTTATTTCTTAAATTTATAACTTCACTCTTTTTAATCTCAAGGAATTTCCCACCACACTTATGCTTGACAGACCCATTGCTGCTGCTGCCAAAATCGGATTTAATAAAATTCCAAAAAACGGATAAAGAATGCCGGCCGCCACCGGAATCAAAACCGTATTATAAGCGTAAGCCCAAAAAAGATTTTGTTTTATAATTTTCATTGTTGATCTTGAAAGTTCCAGGGCTCCGATGATACCCGAAAGATCACCCTTCATTAAAGTAATGTCTCCGGCTTCCATGGCAATATCCGTGCCCGTTCCCATGGCAATGCCAACGTCCGCAGCCGCCAGGGCCGGCGCATCGTTAATCCCGTCGCCAACCATTGCCACAACTTTTCCTTCCGCCTGCAATTTTTTAATTTCTTCCGCTTTTCGTTCCGGCAAAACTCTCGCGATCACGCGCCGGACGCCGACTTCGCGCGCAATAGCTTCGGCGGTTTTTTGGTTATCGCCGGTCATCATAATAACTTCCAATCCCATTTTTTGCAATTTTTCTACGGCCGCCCGCGAGCTGGGCTTTGGCGTATCAGCCACGGCAATCAAACCTATTTCTTTTCCATCAACCGCCACAATCATTACTGTTTTCCCCTGCTCTTCAAGTTCAGCCATTTTTTCTTCTCCGCCGGCCATAACAACTTCCTGCCCAGACATCAATTGTTTTGTCCCAACTAAAACTTTTTTTTCGGAAATTTTTGCCCTGACTCCCGCGCCGGCAATGGCCGTGAAATCTGTTGCGTCAGATAATGCAATATTTTTCTCTTTGGCAGCCAGAACAATCGCCTCACCCAACGGATGTTCGGAATTTTTCTCCGCGCTCGCCGCCAAAAACAAAATTTCATTTTCCGGTAATGCGGCCAACTGAACAATGTCTGTCAAAGACGGCTTTCCTGTTGTGATCGTTCCGGTTTTATCCATAACAACGGCATTCACCTTATGGGCAATTTCTAAACTTTCCGCATCTTTTATCAAAATTCCGTTTGCCGCGCCCATTCCCGTCCCAACCATAATCGCGGTTGGCGTCGCAAGCCCCAAGGCGCAGGGACACGCGATAATCAAAACCGCCACGAAATTCAGAAGAGCAAAAGTAAACGCCGGCGCCGGACCAAAAATAAACCAAACAATGAAAGTTGCCGCGGCAATTCCTAAAACCGCCGGAACAAAAATCGCCGTAACTTTATCGGCTAATTTTTGAATTGGCGCCTTAGAACCTTGCGCGCGCAAAACCAATTCAATGATTTGCGAAAGCATTGTATCTTTCCCAACCTTAGTCGCCCTCAATTTAAAAGCGCCAAATTTATTTACTGTCGCGCCAATAACCGATTCTCCGACTTCTTTTGTCACGGGCATTGACTCTCCGGTCACCATTGATTCGTCTATTGAAGTCCGCCCTTCAACAATAATGCCGTCAACCGGAATTTTTTCTCCCGGCCGAACAATAATAATATCTCCAACTACGACTTCTTCTATCGGAATATCCTTTTCCTCACCGTCGCGCACAACCTTCGCGGTTTTTGCTCGAAGTCCCATTAATTTTTTAATTGCCTCTGATGTCCCCGCCCTGGCTCTGGCCTCAAGAAGCCGCCCAAGCAAAATCAAAGTGATAATGATCGCCGCGGTGTCAAAATAAATATTTACTTCCAGTCCCGCTCCGCGAAAAACTTCCGGAAAAAAAGTCGCCACAAAACTGTATCCATAAGCCGCCGAAGTCCCAACCGCAATCAAGGTATCCATGTTGGCCATTTTGTTTTTAAGGGCGATCAAAAATCCCCGATAAAATTGCCAGCCGACCCAAAACTGCACCGGCGTTGCTAAAATAAAAAGCACTGTCTTGTTCATCAAAAATTCCGGAGTCCAGGGAAACCATTCGGGAAAACTTCCCCAAAAAACAAGTATGCTCAAAATAGCGCCGACGAAAACTTTTCTTTTTAATTTTTTCAATTCTTCTTCCCGCATCATTTTTTCGTGATCATGCCCGGCCGCGTGCATCGCCTCAGTATTCGCGAGACTTGCCTTATAACCCAATTTATCAATCGCCACAATAATTTCTTTCTCGCTGACTTTTGTTTCATCAAAACTAACCGAAGCTTTTGCCGCCGGCAAATTAACATTAACTTTTTTTATGCCGTCCATCTTTTTCAAAAAAATTTCAATATTGATCGCGCAACTCGCGCAGTCCATACCGCTGACATTGAAAATTTGTTCCTTCATATACGCACGTTTTAAATTATTAGACGCTTTTAATTTCTTTTATTTTTTCTTCAAATTCTTTCTTATCAATTTCTCCTTTCGCGTATCTTTCTTTTAAAATTTCCTCTGCCCGACGATGCTCCGATTTTTCATTTTTCCCTTGTCCCGCAAGCCACTTAACGAGATAAATCAAGCCGAAAATTATCAGCACCCAAAATACCAAACTAAAAAACATTATGCCGTATCCCATCATCCCGCCGAACCCCCACGCCCCGCTCATCATCCCATACCCGTCGGTATCATAGTAATATCCTTGAGCCAAAACGGCGACGGGGAAAAACGCTAACACTGATAAAATTATCAAATAAATTTTTTTCATAATTTTAAAGTTAAAAATTAATCATCAAAATTATATCTCATCCACATTAAGGACGAATAAAGTATCAATTTTCCGTCACGATAAATTTTCCCCAAACCATTTTCATCCAGCAGGAAAACGGAATTTCCCCGGTCTCAGTCGGAGTAAACTCAATTATATTTTCTCCGTATTTCAAATCTTTTCTGATCCCGAATTTTTCCAGCAAGATGGCGTCAGTGCAGCCGCTCATTTGTTTAACATTTATAATCCATTTCACCGGCACGCCTTTTTTAACATACAAAACATTCGGCACATAACCGCGATAAGTTAAATCCATTTTCGCGGTTTGATATTCTCCTTGGGTCGGTGTTTCACCTACAAAATTTTCCGCAACCTGCCCGCTTGGCAATAAATTTCTAAAGCCCCAGCCAAAATTCGTCAATCCGCGATTCAACATAAATAATCCCAAAAGAATTACAACCACGCCGGAAATTTTCATCATCTTTTTTACTCGTTCGCTCGAAATTGAAGAAATAAAATATCCGAATCCAAACATCAAAAAGGTTGTGCCAAGACCAAAGAAAAATAATGAAAGCGCGCCAGAGAGAGCGCTCCCCGTGCCCAGGGCGTAAAACTGGACGGCCTGAAGCGGACCGCATGGCATAAACCCATTTAAAAATCCGATAACAAAAGGCCCCTTCGGTTTGCTCTCATATTTTTGGGAAAATAAATATTTGGCGACAAATTTTGGCATCTTTGATTTTATCTTCTCGACAAAATTTATATTTTTTACAAGCGACGCGCCCATGGCAAGCATTACGGCCGCGGCGAATAAAGTTAAGATCCCCGAAAAAATTGGATTAATCCCAAAAAACGATCCAATGCCGCCTAAAATTGCGCCGACCAAAGTATAAGAAACAATTCTTCCAAAATTATAATAAAGGTGGGGCAATAATTTTTTTTGGCGGGTCGCGCCCAAACACTCGCCGGCAGTATATGACACGACAAATCCGCCGCACATTCCCACACAATGAAAGCTGGCGAGGACTCCGATTATAAACAATAAACCATAGCCCAGATTATTATCTTGAAGCCGGGAAAAAATCTGCAAAGCGCCGCTCTTTTGCAAAATAAAATAAACCCCCAAGAGCGCCACTAGCCCCAGACCAACTAAAATATATTTCGTCGCCCTAATTTCAAAATTATCTTTTTTATTTATCATTTTTAAATTTTGTTACTTGTTTTATAAATCCCCATCAACTCCTGGACCATCGCTCGCTGTCTATTTTTATTCTTCCCGAACGATGCGCCCACGACACAGGTATCAAAATGGCTGCCCAAAATAAGCTCATTGACTTTATGCAGGGCGTTAATTACTGCCCTATTTTGTTTAATCACATCAATACAATAAGCATCCGCCTCCAACATTTTTTTAACTCCGTCCAAATGACCCTTTAAATAATTCATCCTTTTTAAACATTCTTTCTTGATTGCTGGCTTCATAAATTTGAAATAATTTTTAATTTATCTTGACCCTCCCCCAGGGGGTATGGGTATAAGATAACATGCCGCCAAGAGTCTGTCAAGAAAAGTTATCCACATTTACTAAAACCAAAAGCGACCCGCCGATTTAGCGGATCGCCCATTAAATTGTCTTTAAAACTAACTTCGTTTTCTAGTGGTCAGCTCTTCCCACAAAACAAGCGCCGGGCTAGCGATAAAAATCGAAGAATACGCGCCCAAACCAATGCCAACAATCAGCGCCAGAGCAAAATATTTGACCGACTCCCCTCCCCAGAAAAATACGGCCACGAGCGCGAGCAAGGTCGTGAGGGTCGTATTGATTGACCGGGCAAAAGTTTGGTTCACGCTTTCATTCACAATCTTATCAAAATTTTCATAATCACCGCCGGCACGAATTAAATTTTCTCTAACCCGATCAAAAACCACGATTGTATCATTAACCGAATAACCCAAGATCGTAAGAATCGCCGCGACAAAAGCGCTATTCACTTCCACTCCGGCAAAATGCCCGAGAATAGCAAAGAGCCCAATCGGAATTCCCACGTCATGAAGAAGCGCCAAAACGGCAATCATTCCATATTTCCACGAAGCGACCGGTTTGGAAACTTTTCTAAATGCCCAGGCGATGTAGGCAATAATACAAGCCAAAACAATAATCATGGAGTAAATCGCTTTCGTCCGTAATTCTTTACCGATTGTCGGGCCGATTGATTCAAATCTTTTTTCCTCTACTTCACCAAATTTTTCCGAAAGGTGTTTTAAAATTTCCTGATGTTTTGTCTCGTCAACCGTTTTGAAACGCAAGAGCATTCCCTCTCCCCCCACCGGTTGAATGCTCACTTCTTCCGCGCCAAAATTCGCGAGATCCGAAGCTAAATCCACGGTTGCCGGACGATTTTTAAAAGATAATTCCAGGAGTGATCCTCCGGTAAAATCAATGCCAAACTTTAATCCCCACAGCGAAACTGCCACAATAGAGGCAACGACCAGAGAGCCGGCAATTATCAACCAAAGTTTTCTATGACCAATAATGTTAACCATATTTATAAATTCAAATTAATTACTTTTTATTTTTTACACCAAACAACCATGTGCCTTTATGAAACCACGGCGCGATAAAATTCAAAAGCGTCCGCGTGATAAACAAAGCCGAAAACATACTTAAAATAACACCAACCGAGAGCGTCAGGGCAAATCCTTTAATCATACTCGTGGAAAACCAGAACAAAACCAAACAAGAAATTAAAGTGGTCAAATTTCCGTCGCGAATTGACGGCCAAGCGCGTTTGAATCCTTCATCAATTGCTGAACCGAGCGGTTTTCCTAATTTTAATTCCTCTTTCATTCTTTCAAAAATCAAAACATTCGCGTCAACCGCCATACCGACTGACAAGACAAAACCGGCAATTCCCGCCAAAGTCAACGTCACTGGGATTAATTTAAAAAGCGCGAGAACTAATACGGCGTAAAAAACTAAAGCCAGAGCGGACAAAAATCCCGGTAATCTATAATACAAGATCATAAAAATTATAACCGCTAAAAACCCGAGCAATCCAGCCATCAAACTTTTTGAAACAGATTCCGCGCCAAGCGCCGCGCCAATTGTTTCCTGGCTGATTAAATTAATCGGAACCGGAAGAGCGCCGGCGTTTAGTCGTTGCGCCAAAAGTTTTGCTTCGGGAATTGTAAAACTTCCGCTGATTACCGCCTGGCCGTCTTTAATCGGTTCTTGAACGGTCGGAATGCTAATGGCCTCGCCATCCAAAAAAATCGCTATCGGCTTACTAACACTTCGCTCGGTAATTTCTCCAAATAATTTTTTTCCCTCATCATTAAATTCCAAACCGACTTGCGGCGCATTGGTATTCGGATCAAATTGAACTTGCGCCCTGACCAGCTGTTTGCCGGTAAGTCCGGTATAAGCCCATTCTTCGGCCGGCGGAAGAATTTCCGCTTTTGTTTTTTTATCAATTAAAATTCTTGAAACACGATATTCTTTTACAATTTTTTCGTCAGTTTTATAAATCAAATGATAGCCAAATTGCGTTTCAACCACGTCGGAAATTTCTCCGACTCCGAGAGCAAAGGCCGCGGTTTCAAACGGCTTTACCATCATATCTTTTCCAAACCATCCGAGGTCGCCGCCCGAAGTTGCCGCGCCCGGTTCTGTTGAATTTGCTTTTACTAAATCAATAAAATTTTCTTTTATTGCTTGCGCTTTCAACTCGTCAATTTTTTTCTTGGCATCTTCTTTTGATAAATTTCCCGCGCAACTTTGCGCTCCCTGCCAACAAATTAAAAGATGATTTGCTTTTACTTCTTTGGCATCTTGCGTCGCTTCCAATTTAATAATACTGATATTGCCATCGGTCTCAATTAAACCACTCACTCCGCCAACTTTCAGTTTTGCGGCATCATCATACAAATCCGCGTACGCGCCATTTTTTGTAATAAATCCCAAATCACCGCCGACTGCTTTTGTCGCTTCATCAGTTGAATATTCCCCTACCAGGGCGGCGAAATCGGCTCCTTTCGCCCGGGCTTTTTTCAAAACTTCATTAGCCGTTTTTTTCGCCGTTGCGTTATAATCATTCATTTCTTTCTGCTGTTCGGCAGTAAGTTCTGTCTCGACCGGAGCGGCTTGTTCTTTAAATTCCAAAAGCGGCGTCTCACCAATCATTTTAATCGCCTGGGAAACATCTTTTACTCCAGCCAATTCCACAACCACCCGCCGGCTATCTCCGGCGCTCGTGGTCTGGACAACCGGTTCGGCCACGCCAAACGCGTTCACGCGGCGTTCAATAACGTCGCGCACGCCTTCAAGCGCGTCGTCGCGATCTTTCTCCGGAATCGCCGAAGTGTCAGCTTCATAAATCAAATGCGTCCCGCCCTGCAAATCAAGTCCTAGGCGAAATGGTAATTTATAAAATTCCGGCAAAGCAATACCTGTGGTTTTCTTGAGCCAATCCACGCCCTTGTCATAATATTTTGGATAATCTAAAAATCCCGCCAAAACGGTAATGGCTATAATTAAAATAATTAGCCACCAAACCTTAGCTCTGGCAGTTCTGAATAACTTTTTTCCCGCGTTTACGAAGAATCTTTTGATTTTGTTCATGCTATTTTGCAGTCATTGCGAGGAGTGATCCCGCCTTGGCGGGTGAACGACGCGTCAATCCCCCTGTTTATGAGATTGCTTCGCTTCGCTCGCAAAGACATCTTATTTTGAATATTTAAAGAGTTTAGCGCAAGTTGATATTAAAAGCAAGGTTTTCTAGTCGACTTTGCTCCGGCCGCCGTGTTCTTCCATGAATCAAAATATTCCATCATATCTGGCTCAGTTGAGGTCGCCATCATTCCCGTCAATAGTTTTTGTAAAAATGTATAAAAAATTAATAAGGTATCGTCTCGCTTCCTACTCTCCTTATAGCGAGTATGTAAATCCGCCCCCTTTACCGCCGCCGTAGAGACACTGTAATAACCATCCGTGACTAAGGTTTGAAACATAATCGAACCACTATTCAAAATAAAAATAGCGTTTGGACAATTATCAATGTTATTACTTATAACATTCTCACAAAATTTATCCCTCAAATCATTTAGATCTGTTCCCTCGAATCCGAACAATATGCTCGCAGGTTTCTGTTTATACAATTTTCTAATATTCCTTAATTTACTCGTACTATCTATAAATTTTAGAATATCACAATTTTTGGGTTCACTCTTTATGGCAATTCTGCTCTTTACTTCAATAACAACTAAAACGCTTTCTATTGGAAAAATTTGAACACCCTCTCCCGAATAAACAAGTGGACAATTGTGTGCATCATATATAACAATATCCTGTTCAGTGCTATAGCTCGCCTTAGAACTATTTATTATCTGCCCTTTTCCAATGGCGTATTTTTTTGCCAACGTCTTTTTTAAAAAATTTTTTAAAATTTCCTCAGCTTCATCTCCCTTAGATCCCGGATGATTAACTATTTTTGACGCTCTATATTGTCCCATTAATATTTCTGTTTGTGCTTGAAAATAGGACAGAGAATCAATTTTTGGCTTGGCTTCTTTTTTCATATTTTATTTCCCACAACACTTTTTATATTTCTTCTAGTGTAAAAAGTGCCACAGGGGGTTCGGTGCTGGGGAAGCCACCCGTGCTTTGATTCTCGACTGCTCGTCTGCGAGGAGTCGCAACCGGCCCTGTTGCCTGTTGTGCTTTCCCCCTCGTAGACGAGTAGGCGTATTCGCTTTTCAATGATCCTATTGTCATTTTACTCGTCTGTCAGTTTTTGTCAACTTCTTGGGAGTGGATAAACTATCGTGCTCTTTTACGGCCTCCCATACCCAAGTATGGCTTCGTTTGAAGCCATGTAATTCCTTGAGCATCTTCGCAACGGTGCGCGTGTCCAGCCCCTGCTGGTACAGGCGCACCGCTTTGTCTTTCATTTCCTGAACTTGTTTTTGTTTGAATGTTGATAGAGGCATAGTGGTGAATCCTTTCACTACTATTATATTCCTCTGTCAACTTCTGTCAAGTTATGTACTGTGGATAAGGCACTTTGGTCTTGGATCGGGTTCGCTGCATGTAGAGCCCGTGCTTCGAGAAGTGTTCGGCCTGTCGCTGGAACTCATCGACCGTGATGGCTTCTTTGCCCTGGTTTTCATTCCGGAGGAATGTGACCAGTCCCTGCAGCGCATCATCGAATCCTGGGTCGCGTTCCCTCTCCCCGGCGAAGTCTTTATTGCTGTCCGTGAGGAAGAGGCGCGCCCGCTGTTCAAGCTCTTTGCCGTGCATCATCGTGTAGATGGTCGTGCTTTGCACCGAAGCGTGGCCCAGGATATTCATGACGTCTGCGGTCGATCCGCCGCTCTTGATAATGTGATGCCC
Organism: uncultured Gammaproteobacteria bacterium; assembly: GCA_965231095.1. Lineage (GTDB taxonomy): Bacteria > Patescibacteriota > Patescibacteriia > XYB2-FULL-38-15 > XYB2-FULL-38-15 > JAHIRI01. Next base: position 224,135 of record OZ246416.1, on the reverse strand, counting down.
GCGGTGGTGCCGGAAGCTGTGGGCGTTCATGTACGGCATCTTTGCTCTGTTGCAGTACCGTCGCAACATTTCCCCCACCCCCTTGATGGAGAACCTGTCGCCGCACTTCACGCTGGTCACTGATACGAAGAGTGCGCCCGGTTCGTCGAACTTCATGACTTTCGTAAGGTGATCCCGCTTCTTGAGCCAGCGCACCAGGTAGTCGTTGGTATCGTCCGTCCAGAAGATCTCGCGGAATGGTCGGCGGGACTTTGCTTTCTCTGTTCGGATTATCGCTCTCTTTTCATTCAGGTCTAGGTCATCCACGTTAAGGGAGCAGACTTCTCCGTTTCGTGCTCCCGTGTCCCAAAGAAGGCCGAGGATCGCTAGATTTCTAATGTGTCGGGGGTCGCTGGTGTCTTGCGGAATTGCCGCGACAAGCTGCTTATACTGCTCATCGCTCGCTACGCGAGGCAGTTTTGGTTCTTTGTCCGGGATCGGGATGAGTTCTTCGTCGATTACTTTGTAGCCTTGCAGCCGGTAGAATTCGAAGAATTTTCGGAGTGCCATGCACTTGCCGACGAAGCTGTTTCTGTCCCATCCGAGCTCTGCCATGCCGTTCAGGTATTCCATCACGTTACTCAGGGTGATGTGCTCAATATCGGGGTTGCGGAGAAACAGGCAGAAGTTTCTCAGCTCGCGGTCGTAGCCGCGCACTGTTGTTTTTTTAACCTTGAACTGTCTCCAGTTCGAGAATTGATTTATTGCGTCTTTAGTTAGCATATACACGAAACCCACCAGGATGCGACTCATGGTGGGTTCGTGCCGTTTCCGTCCGCAGACCGAAGTCAGCGATCGGGACGCGAAGCGCCTTGCAAGGCGCGCATGATTGTGTGTTATCCAGGTATCCCTGGCACATAAACCATGCAGAGCAATTTTAGCTCTTATGCGGCTTTCTGTCGAACCCCATTGTGTCGCATCCTCGACCTTGCGGCCGATTGATCCCTATCGGGAACAATGAGATAGGTATTTTTAAGTTAATGTGTTTGACGACAGACCAGTCGACACCAGTCTCCCGCTATGCCAAACGGAAAGATATTCCTTCGCGCCAAGGAAGTCAAACACGAAAGCCATAGTAATTGAATTTTATAAGTCGTTGTCAGACAAGTCCAGATTTTTGGTCGCTTGAACCTTTATCTTTTCCTTATATTTTTATTTGTCAGACCAATTAAAACACAAAAGCCCGGTGCGACGCCGGGCTTTTGATAAACTTTCGACTTTATTTTCCTGCGAACGGCTGGGTCGTATCTCCTTTGTTGGAAAAGTAGAACGAGAAAGCCATTCCAGCGAGAAGCAAAAATTGATCGCCTGAGATTTTGCCCAAGAAGAGCGCACCGATCGTTGCCAGGGCCATCAGGACGAATACAACTTTGCTCGCGGATTTAAGAATTTCCATAATTTATTTTAAGGAATTTTTTATTTGTGCGAGTCCTTCTTCAATTTTTCTCACTCCTTCTTCGACCTGCGAAGGATATGCTGTTTGTGTTTGCTGACCACCAGCCAGTGCGACGAGCTCGTCGATTATTTTCTTATTGCTCGCCGGGCAATTCGGCTTCTTCGAAAATATTTCGAAGTGGCCGACGATGTGATTGCGGTCAATTGGTATCTGCCATCGTTGGCAAATCTCGCGGATCAGTTCTGCACTGGACTGCTTCATTGCATCTGTCCAAACATCATCCGGCTTTCCCTCGTGTTCGATACCAACCGTGTAAAGATTGGGATTAATGTTCGGCTTTATAAGTTTCCAGACCGGCGCATCTACCCGGCCTGCATGCCAGGCAGTATCTTCTTCTTTCACATACTGATGGACTTCACCGGTTCGTCCGATGCCGTAGTGCGAGCTCACTAACGAAGCTGGATTTGCGAACCACGAATCGGTGCCGACGAGCGTGCCGTCCATAATGTGAATGACCACTCCTTCTGGTCGATAACCTTTGCGCCCGGCCCAGAAGTTAGGAGACTTTTTTTGAATGATATTCATGGCGTTATTTATTAAGGGTAATTAGTAAGTTAAGCAAGGCCGCGATAAGCCCGCCGACCGAGGCTGTAGCGACAATCCAGAAAAACCGTTTGAGCCAATCGACATCAGTGCCTACCCGCGTCAGTTTCCCATCGATGTGGGGCAGATGGTTGTTCTTGATCTCGTCGACGCTTTTTTCGAGGTTGTCGAGCCTCTTGTCCTGTATTTGGTTTTGGTAATTTGGGTGTTCCATAACGGATTTGCTTTTTGAGCCGAGTGTAAGCTACAACACAAGGGTCTATGTCTACAGCTCAAAAAAGATTATTTGCGCTAGTCGCGGTGCTTGCGGTGGTGAGTCTCGGCATCGGGCTTTATCTATGGTTGAATTTCGGCCCGATGGTGCGAGACACTGTTCAGTCAGACAAGCTCCGGGAAATGCGCCGGCAGATTGAGCCGAAGTCTTCATTGCCGTAATCCCTGCCTCATCTGCTTCAGGTCTGTCTGCTGAAGTTGCTCAGTCGGGAACATTTGTCCGATCGTTGCGAGCGGGTCTTCTTTGCCTGTGCGAATTGAGCGGAGACTGTCTTTCGTCAGCTTCGGATTAAGCTGGGGCGTTGTTCCTTTTCGTTCCGCTTCCCCGACTTGTTCGTCGTAGACCGACCTTTGCAGCCGGGCAATGTCTTGCGGTTGAAATGTCACCGACGAACTTATTTTTTGCGCTTCCTGCGGATCATCTTGAGCGAGGTATGGCAGAATGTCCGGCAATATTTTTTCCGCTGATGCGTTCCAGTTTTCAATGATTGCCGTCGCAGTTTTTATATCGTTCTCCTCAATCGCCCGCTTAGCCTGCTCGCGCGCGGTGCTATATCCGACCACCGCTTCGTCTTTCAGGTTCCATGCTTGGTTTCGCTTCTCGCCTCCGGCGGATCGGTAGAATCGGCTGGCGGTGCTTTGCAGAATTTTTGCCGGGTCTATTGCTTCACGGCCGAAACCTCCAAGGAGGCCGCCAAGCCCATAGGCCATCTTCATTGGCGAGACACCGAGCGCTCGACCTACGACCACCGCCGCCTGCGGTGTTTTTTCGTCGTACTGCTCGGTTGGCGAAACTTGTTCAAGGCGTCTCGGAACAATCGGGCCTCCGGTGAAGAATGATTGGTTAGTGGCAAGCTCGATTGGAGTACGCAGAATCGGAGGCATTGCTCCGGAAAGGAATTGGGTCACCGATAGTTCGCCGTCACGCGTGAATGGGATCGGGGCCAGTTGGCTCATCCATTCCAATGCGAGCTTGCTGAAGTTGCTCGGTTCGCCTTTGCGGACATAGTCGAGGGCGTACTCGATCGGGTTGTAGAAGATCTGTCCGACGTCGCCTTTTGGAATCAATACCATCTTAGGCACGCGATTGCCTTGATCATCCTTTTCTTCGCCGACAATGATTGGGAAATAGGTATCTTTAATCCAGCGCGGCACGTCTTCATACAGGTCTGGAAAATTCAGGGAGTTCCAGAAGTAAGTCGTCACGCCTGGCGCAACGATCAATGCGCCCGCTTTTGCCGAGGCTTTGACGGGACTTTCTTTAAACACGCGGGCCGTGTTGAGCAGTGCCTGCCATCGCGCATTCACAAACGGCACCCACATATTTATGATTCGCATCTCTTGACCGGCTTTGGCAAAATCAATTGTAGCGTTGCGGGCTTCAAATGCTGCCTCGAAGCCGGTTGCTCCCCCCTTCAGCGCGCGCTTGTACACTCCAAGGCGAGGCGCGAGCTCTATGGCTTCAGCAAAATTGCTTATAAGATTGAAGGGGTTGACGACCGCTTTGGTTCGCTTCCACCATGCGGGTTCAAACAGTTGTTTTTTTACGCCGCTGATCTCGCGTGCCCCCTGAATAAATCCGCCGAAACCTCCGCCGTTGCGACTGAATTCTTCAAGCAGTTTTGAATCCCAGCCGAATGCCCCCTTGAGACCCTGGGCAAAGCCACTGACCCAGTCGGCCGGATTGAATCCGTACTTCGAAGTCATGACTGCCATCTGTGCATCACGCACTGCATTGGAAAGCGAGAACGGTATATATAGTGTGGTCGCTCCTTTCCTGAATGCACCGGAAGTGAACTTTACAAAGTTTCCCAGCATGCCAGCTTCGACCTCGTTCATCTGATGCATCGCCCAAGAGAGTTCTTCGGGCACAACCCATTTCGTGTTCTTTCCATCCACGAATACGCTGATGGAACCCCAACCTTTCGGCACGCGCGCATCTTTAGTCAGCGGCTGTATAAGCTCTTTGGCTTCTGGCAACACCTCGCGTATGTTGATGAGCTTGCGGGCTACGTCGTTGCGCTTGGCAAGATTTACCGCATTGGATAGTTTGTCGATGATGGCCTCGAACGGATCGCGGATTATTTTCTCTGTGCCTTCGAGTCCTCTTACTATGCCCTGCTTACTTACCGAGAAGATCTCGCCGCCTTTCGGCAAACTGTCCACAAATGCGGAGTCTGGTAAATAATCAAGGACTTGAAAAGGAATCCAGTGTTTATTTTTTGCTACGATCGAACCGTATGCCTGTTTCGATATGAGTCCTGATTCTGCAGCCGGTTTAAGAATTGCTTCGTCCGCCCATTTTTGTATCGCCTGTTCTGCCGCTTCGAATTGCTTGAAGATGCCGGGACCAACTTTTGTTTTCAGCTCGTCCATTGCTTGTTTTGCTGTATCGGCCGTGACTCCCGCGGGGTTGGCGAATCCGCGCTCGGCTCGTTCAAGAGCCCGGCGCGACAAAACAAAGCGCGTGAAGTCGGCGCGTTCTTTTCTTAATGGCGAGATGACTTTTTGCAGATCGTTTAAGAACGACTCCACCGTCCCCATGCGTCCCGCGTACATTCGCGCCGCGGTGTATGCACTTGAGTTGATATCGATGGGCTTTCCAGCCATGTCACTCACCATTTCTTCGAACCGTTTGATTGGTGCAAAGCGATCGCTGAATGCTTCGGTGAATTTTTTTGGTGCGCCTTTTATCCACTCGAGCAAATTCTTTGGCGTATTGGTTTTTCCGACCATGCCATCAATAGCTTCCAGCGCACTCCCTTTCGGGGAATCCGGAACTCCTGATAACGGCACCTCGGTGGGTATGCGAGGAGGGGTTGGGGGCGGAGGCGTAAGCTCATCAGCCCTTGGTTTTGGCGGCGCTACTTTCTTTCCTGCCTTTATAACAGGGTGTCCTTTTGAATTGACGCTATCCAATGCGCCTTCCGCCGCCGAAGTGCGATTGGTGGGCGTGCCTGCTTCAATCTCTTTGATCGCCTGTTCGCGGGCTTTTATAAATTCTTCGCCTTGATCCGATACCCCTTTGTCTTTTTTTGCCAGATCAATAAGTTCTGATTCTCTTTTTTCAATATCCTTTTTCATTAAGCCCAACAATTCGTCGCCCTCTTTGCCTTCAACTGCTATTTCCAATTTTCGTTTAAGCTCAGGCAAAGACAGATCGGCATTTTCAAATTCCATCAGGTTGCGCCCTTCTTTCTCAATGTAGTTGACTGGCTTCACTGATTTGATAACTTCTTCCGCGGTCTTCACCGCTTCCGTGATCGGCTTCGCTTCTTTAGCAATGGCGATGCCTGCTTTTTCTACGAGCTTTTCTCCGCCTTCTTTAATAGCTTGTTCGGCAAGTTTCTTCCCGCCTTTTTCTACAATCAGCTTAGCAACGTCATCGCCGTATCTTTTGATGAGTTGTTCACCGAGTTCTTCCGCCACTTTCTTTTTTGGGATGCCGGGGACGATATCAAGTGCGGTCAACGCAAAACCGAGCGGCAGCCCATACTTCTTTGAAGCTTTCTCGCTGCCACCGAATGTTTTAATTGTTTCTTCTCCGGTTCCGCGTATGTCCTTAATAGGCTTATCGCCCATAAGGAACTTTTCTAGCTTCGGAGCCACTCCTGTGCCAGGTATAAATTCTTTCTGATCCTGAAGCGAGAGCATCGCCGAAGCCGCTGCGCGATTGGGAGCACGAAGAACGTCTTTGCCAAAATTCAAGACCGCCGTTCCGACTGTCTTCGTTGCCCCCGGTAACTCGCGCACAAAGTCACGCACGCGTACTTGGTCAGGTACGGGTGCGAAAAAGTCGCCGATAGTCTTTTTTGTTTTCTCGGCCGCTTTCTTGAAGGGTGATGTTATTTTGTTCCAGAAATTCATAGTAGTTTTAGACTCCAATACGGAAGAGTCGTCCGAGGAATCCGCCAACGCCTCCCGCGGTTTTAATTCGCCATTCGTCGTCAATTATTTCCGAGGCCGACTTCTTTGAATCAGTAAACTGTACGCCTCCATATACCTGCTTCAGTTGTTCAGCGTTGTATCCTTCTTTCCAAGCGTCGCGGACTTCTCGTCTGAAAGTGCTCTCAGCAGTCGTGCCGGATGCCTGGGCCGGATCTGACGCTTTTTCAGGGGACTGTTTTCTGAGGTATGCAATTTCAGATTCAAGCTGAACGGCCAAGTCGCCGCTATAGCCCAATCGAGTCGGATCATTGATGCCTTGGCTCATCAAGCGTTCAGCCGTGGCTCTTAAGGAGGCGTCTGGCTCCAAACCCTGCCCTATTCGGGCCGAAAATCGCTCACCGGCCGTACTATTATCACTTCCGCCGTTAGAGGCTTCTTTTGCCCGCTGGTCGGCCTCCTGGAGCTTGAGCATAAATTCCGCCTCCCAATGCTGATCGTCGCTCTCGCGGTCTAGTTCGCTGCGAAGAGTGTCTTTGTAATCGCTCATCTGCTTTGTCAGACTGGCCAGGTTGTATTTAAGCTCGTCGACTTCGCGCTCTTTTTCACCCGTCTCAGCCGCCACCTTTTTGGTTACTTCGTCGAGCGTGCTGTTGTATTCCCCCGCAAGACTGTTTCGCTCGTCCACATAGTTATTGATCGTAGAATTTGCCAGCCGTTCAATCTCCGAAGACTCGCCGGTAATTGTTGCCGCCGAATAGTACGGATTACGTCGGGTCTTGCTGATTGATTCGTCGCGAGTTCCTTTTTCACCCGCAATTTTTGAATCTAGATTTGCGATTTTTGTTTTAATGTCCCCAAGGCCGCGCGTGTTGTACTCTTGATCGTAGCGGGTCGTGTAATAATTCTTGAGCGCGCTCTGCGCTGAATCCAATTTTTGCTGAGCCGTGCCGATCTGAGTCTGAAGAGACGACAAATCGTAGCTGCCGGCCGAGTCTGTTCCATCCGGTGCGTTTGCCGATGTCGGCTTGGCGAAGCTTTTGCGAAGATCCGCAAACTGCTTTTCAAATTGTGTCCAGTCAATAGCCATAGATTTATATATTTGGTTTGGCTTCCGTGATCCGGCCAGTTTTCAAGTCAATGTCATACTTTCTGTTCGGATCGAGTCTGTACTTGGGAAAGCGACTCATGATGTATTGCTGTTTTTGCACTTCTAAAGCCTGCGTTATGAGCTGGTGCTGATGAATAAGCTCCTGCCGTTTGCGGAGTTCTTCGAGGTCTGTTTTGTCTAATTTTTTTGTAAACATGGTATGGATGCCAATTGATTTTTAATTGATCGACCTTTTATTGTTAGATGTCATCGAACCAAGCGACTGCATGCCAGCTGAACCCGTTGTAAATCATGAGGCGTCCGCCCGACCCCATTCCGCTCGGACTGGGATCGTAGTACATCTCGCCGTTTGCAGGGCTGGCTGGTTCATTTGTTCCGATTCGAAACGATGTTTGGACATCGACGAAGCCTCCCGAAATTGCGTTGTTCCCGTAGAGGCGCAGGATGTCGTTTCCGCTCGATGCTTTGAAGAAGATGCGGTCGTTGATGGTTGTGTCTATGACAAGCGGCCGGTTGCCCGAAGTATCGACCCACATTCGGGCATATCCGTTTGCGCCGTCGTCGAGCATTAACCCGTGGCCCGGCCCCGCCTGAATGCCGTAAATCGGTGTCCCTCCTATGTCGCGGAGATAGCCGATCCTTATGCCGCCATATGGGGTGGAAAGATATCCGGTCGAAGTCAGGTTGATTTGCCCAGCCGTGATCTTGGTCGCACTGACGCTGCCGATCTTGGCGTCGTCGACCGCGAGGTTGCCTATCTTTGCGTTGGTGACTGCCAAGTCTTGAATCTTTGCAGCGCTTACGGCCAAGTTTTCGATATTGGCGTTTTTTACTTCCGCCGCTCCGATCTTTACCGAGGTGATTTGCGCATCTCCGATTTTGGCTGTCTGGATTGTTCCATCAACTATTTTCGCGTTGGTGACGATGGCATTGCCGAGATGCGCGTTTTGAATTACTCCCGTGCCGACATGAGCCGATATGATCACGGCGTCTTCTATCTGCGCAGACAGGGTCACGACTGCTTCAGTTTGGATTAATTTTGATGCGGTAACCGAGCCGTTTTTTATTTTAGCCGTGGCCACCGCAGCATTTGCGAGTTTCTGTTCAGTAACTGCTAGCGCATCAAGATGCTCGGTAAGGATGGCTTGATCAATTATTTTTGCCGAGCTGACCGAATCGTCAGCCAGGGCAAGAGTTCCAATCGCTCCGGACTTGATCTGTACGGAATCAATCGATGCCGGTGCGAGCAATGGCGAATTCTGTCCGTCGTGGGTGTGCGGCGGAACTTCCGGAAATGGCTGATCGTCCACTTCTTGGTTGCCGAATATTTTTTGCAAGAATTCGCTCATAGCTTTATAAGATTCCTATTGGCTCGAAGTAGGTGCTTGCGGCGACAATCTCTGGCGTGTTATTCCCTGAGGGGTGTAAATCAAACGCCAGTTCGAATGTTTCGCCTTTGCCTTTTTCTTCTTCCTCCTCGTCTCCGGTTTCGACCGTGAACACGACTTTGGTATTGCCTTCTTTGTCGAAGCTATCCGCTCCGTCTTCGAGGTATGCCTGCTTCCATTCACCCTGCTCATTAATGCGGTAATAAGTTTTTAGCCAGCACTGAGAAGGTAGGGGTTTGGTCAGAAGCTTGATGTGACGGAAGCCTTTTTGTAATTCCGGTTCGCCAGCATCGAAGACCAGTCCCTCATATCGTGCGTCGGCTTTGTTGTCGGGATCGACTGTATCCACGCCGTAAGTTGATCCGTCTTTCCACGATGCGAAGGGCTGATCTCCGTATACCGTCACTGCGCCAATTTCAACGCCGGTGAGTTTGCCGTGTGAGGGAACATATTCGAGGTTCATCGAATAAGGTTCGTTTTTGCTTAGCCGTCCGTAGGAATACAGTCCGCATTTATCTGAGCCCGTTACCCCCATTAGAGCTACGCCTTTAAGGTTGGCTGCCGCTCCGGGGTTTACCCATCCGCCGCCGGGGAATGCTTTGAAACGCAAAATGTTTACCGTGTCCCAGTAGTAGAGTCCCCCGCTGATGCCTGCCTGCACCATAATGAAGTCAGTTTGGATCATCGCGTTCACTCCTTTTTCTGCGATCATTCGGCGGAGAATCCATGAGGGTTGCTGCTTGTCCCATGTCCACAGCCAGCCTTCTTCGATCTTGTCGCCTTTGGTCGAACCGATAATCGCGATCTGGTCCTGAGGCAGTAAAGTTTTGGTGCGGTTGCCCGCGATAAGATCGAGTGCTTGATTGTTGAAGTTGCCTTCATAATCCACCAGTGCGATGTATCGGCCGTCGCAAATCTGGAGAACGCCAACCGCTATCGTCATGGTGTGCCATGCGGGATCGCCGTTTAATGTGCCGAATGTTTCCACGCCTCCTGGAAACGAGCCGGAGAACGGAATACGTTTGAGCTTTGTCTCGGTTGCCCAATAGAGATACGGCACGTAGCTTCCGGACCCGTTGTTATTGGTGTACTCAGATGCGCCCATGATCTTGCCGTCGGGGTCGGTGTATCTCAGCACCCATGCTGATGCGGGTGTATCTTTGCTGTAGATATTTCCGGTGTTGCCGAAGCCGTACAATTTGCCGTTGGAAGCTGGCACGAAAAACAGAATAAGGTCAGTGACGACACTCCCCGAATCTTTTTCAAGCGCTTGATTGCACTTCAGAGTGTCCGCGCCATTTCGAATGTCGAGGCCATAGCCGAACCTGAACGCACCAGCCACGCCCTTATAGGCATCGTCTGCGATACCTCCGCGGAAACCTTTTATTCTGTATGCATTAAGTGCCATAGTTTTTAATCCTGCGGATTACTGTTCTTGTAGAGAAAGCGCGAGCTTGTTGCCTGCCCGGTGAATCCGGCCTCTCCACCTTCCTCGTCTTGGCGGTCTTTTATTTGCTGAAGAATTGCGGTCGCTTCCAGAATCTGCTTGTCCGCATCTGAGCTTCGGTTCGGTTCTTTCTTTAGACAGATGCCGAGAGCCAGCTTGATGATCGCTTCTTCCATTTCCTCAGGGGTGATCGGTTCGTCTGTGTCATTCACCAGCGGAATCGGACGCCTGCGGTAGTAGATGTCGATGAGTTTTCCGTCTTCAAGCGGCGTGGGCTTGATCAGGTACTGGTCGCCAAGAATGCAGAACACCCGCTCCCACACATGATTTCCACTTTGATAATTTTCAACGCTCGTTTTTGCATGCTCTTGGCCGTCGACTTTGATGAACATCATTCCGCCCGGCTTGTAGTCGAAGGGGTTGAAGTAAGCCTCGATATCTTTCTCGGTCAGCTGAGTTGAGTGGTGGTTGAGAAAGTTCCATTTGGCAAAGTTGCATGCCCGAATAATGGATTTATTAATCCATCTTTTTTTATCGACTTCACTCCAAAACCCGGTGGTCTTGGCCGCCGACATTCGTGCGTTGAGGTCTTGTAGGAATTCTTGTAGTTGCATGGTATTAGGGAAGAAGCTTTCCGGTTGTTCGATATCGTTTTACGTACTCGAGTAAATTGTCGCCAGGACAATCAGTGGAATCTGGAGTTTCCCGATGTCCGAGTACCCGCTCTTTTGGGATGCCTCGTTCTTTTCTAATCGTGTCGAGAAGTGTTTGGAGGGTGGCTAGCTGTTCTGCGGTTGGCTGTTCGTTTCCGCTTGATGGATGGAAATCTCCGCACATTGCTATGCCGACAGAACGGTAGTTCATTTTTTGCGTATCGGCGTGAGCTCCGATCTTGTTTTCCGGACGACCCGCAATGTGTACGCCGATGCCGTCTAACGCTCCTGCAATCCAATGGTGGTAAGCGATGTCCCCCCAGCCGATTCCTATGTGGTTATTTTTTATTGTGCTGAAGTGTGTCGAGTCGCGCGGTGTCGCCGAGTGATGCACGATAATAAATTCCGGGTAATTTGATTTGTCGAATTTCGCAATATCTTTTTTCGTTGATCGGAATGTGCGGAGCGTGTCCCACACGACCACGAGTTTTGCCGCGAATTCACCGGAGTTTTTCACATAGTCCCAGGGCAGTTTGTATTGGCCGTCCCAGGATGATTGGCTTTCCAAGACAAGGCCCAGCTTGCTTGATGTCGTCCAGCCTTCGCGGTCTACGATCTCTTGCACGATCTCGCGCAGGTCGGGCGATTCATACACGCTATTGGCTGACCAATGAATGCCGACAAAGACTCCAGCCACTGTTTCCCCGATAGTCCATTCAGCCAGTGCATTTGTTTTCTGCCGAGTCGATGGCCGGTTTGATCCGTTGCTGGCAAACACCGGAGCATCATCTTCTGCAAACCCTTTAATGATGAGATGCGGAAATCGGTTGTTCTGATCTGCCTGTGTAAGCAGAAGGTACGCGCCGATGATGTTTGCGTATCGAGGGATGGCGAGCGAGCTGAATATAAAGCTGCCGTCATTTACCGATGGCCCATCATCACCGACAGTTATCACGTTGCCGGTCGGACTCGACTGCCATGTGGTCTTATCCGTTTCCATTCCATCGCGGTCAGTGCCAGCGATAGTGCCGATGCTTACATTTTTTGTCGTGTACCAGACTTCAATTTCGGCCTGATAGCCGTCGCCCTTGCTCCGGTCATAGCAAGTTTCGGCCTGGTTCGAGGAAGATCCGTTGTCTTCTATTGTTAAGGCGAGGGCATTGCCCGGCTTCCATCCGTTTTGGGCAACGATTTCTTCAATGATCAGTTTGAGGTTCGGTGTCTGCGTCCATTCGTGGACTTCCCATTTCTTGATGATGTGCCAGGCGACAGTGTTTACTGTTTTTGTTCTCTGGCTGGGACGCGAGGTTTGAGTGAATGGTTTTGTATCCGACTCTTTTATTCCTTTTACAATGAGCTTCACATCCGGGTCTGCGCCGTCCGTGACCGATGGTCTGATTTTCAGCCGGGCCAGAACAATCTTTGAGTTTCGCGGAATACTGAGATTGCGGAAACGAAATGCGCCAGAATACACGGAACCGCTCACGTTACCGAGAGTAATTACGTTGCTGGTATTGCCGTTGCCGTTCCAAGTTGTTGCATCCTGTTCACGGCCGTCATCGACGTTTTCAGTAACTTTGCTTTGAAGCTTGGCAACATAGTTCATTGGCATACTTATGCTTTGCGTAAGGCAATGAGCGGCACGTTCAGACTCCAATCCGTCGGGCTTGCAGTCGGGTATGTTGCTGGCAATGCGCCATAGGTTTGCGTTACCGCATAACCCAAGTACGGTGTGCCAGTCAGCCCGTTGTCAAAACCGAGGAATGTCGCCATCGCGTCCGCTGCAGGAATTGCTGCGAGCACGAGTGCAGTGGTGTCTTGACCCACAAAAGCGAGCCAGTAAAGTTTCCCGCCTTTGAGCGTGAGATTGATCGTGATCTCTTTAAGCCCCGTGGTGTTCACATCCACCTCGCCCGCATCGAGCACTAGTTTTCCTGGATAGACGCTTCCGTCGCCTTTGTCTTCATACACGCCAAGGCGCGCCTTTGGAGTTGTGCCGCTTGCCAATGTCGTGACGCGTATTGCTATCCGGTCAAACTTTTGTGTCTTCGGGACAAAGAATGGAAAGGCGCGTAGTGAGTTTGCAGACGCTGCCGACTGCGTGGTCACTGTCCCACCGGTCATGAATGGCCCGAAGTATCTGCCGGTTTTTCTGAACCGCAGGAAGTTGAAGTCTCCCTGCTGAGGAATGAAATCTGACATAGGAGCTTATTGCTCAACGATTATCTCTACTTTGTCGCCGGTGACTTCCGCGTCGATGTAGCCTTTGTTCGCATTGCTAATGCGGAGCTTCACCGCTTCGCCTGGCTCTAGGGTGAATTTCCCCGCCTGAGCCTGTAGCGCGGATTCTCCGACCTTGATCACGCCGAGATTGGTGCGCTTTGCCTTTACGACGAGATCGCACCCCTCGCCGACTGGAATATCGGGAAGCTGCACGGCAGTGCCTGCGCTGGCCACAGTCGCTTCGTTCACCGCGAATTTTGATTTACTTTCTATCGCCATATCGTTGTGCCTTATGTTTGGTTGATAATGGTTCGACCTTTAACGAGCCGAGAGTTTAGAACTTTGGCTCTTTCTTTTTTGTCTTCCCCTCGCTTTTGGTTTCTTTTCCAGATGAGGAGTCTGATCCTTCTTCTTTGCCTTTGAGCGCCATCTCTCTGCGCTTCAGATCTTCTTCTTTCTCCTTCAATTCGGATTCCTTTTCCGACAACGACTTGGCTTCAAGAGCCGAAGTCACTGCCTTTGTGACTTCCTGATAGTCGATGCCGACAAACGGAGAATTATCCAGGAAGTCTTGTTCGGCAGAATCCTTCGTTTCGTAAATGCCATTCTTGAATTCGATTGTTTTTCCTGGACGCGTTATCGCCATTCCGTTGATGATTTCAGTCACGGTCGGGATCATCACGATCGCGTAATGCTGTCCGTAACGGGTTGCGTAGCGCTTGCTCTTTGTCTTCGGCTTTTCGGCCGTCGGTGCTTGATTTTTTGCCATACGAATTAATGTGAAATTATTTTTGTAATAACCGCGGAATCGACCTTTCATTTTCCGCGGAAAACCCCTCAAGGGCTTTCCACTCGGTCAGGCGGGTTCGGAAAGCATGCCCGTCCGACCGAGACTTGAAGGACTGCTTAAGCGAACTTAACGATTGCGTGACGTTCAGGCTGTTCCATCTGGAGGCCACATTCGGTCAGGTACTCGTCTACTCGTGAATCTTCGCCAGGTGCTTGTCGATTCGTGAGAAGCTTGCTGTCACGGTTGGCGAGATATCGGTAGGTCAAAGCTTCCATGTCTACACCGACACCGCTCTTGCCGTACAGATCCCCCGCAAGCAGATCGTGCTTGATGATGTTTAGCGTACCGTGCGGAGAAAGATACTTAAGGATGGTTAATCCAAAAGTTTTTTCTCCTTGCAGTACCTGCAACTTGTCGTGAGCGAATCCGTTGATCTTGTCGATCACGTAACCGGAAGCAAGCAAGTATTTCTCGGTGTTGCCGTGAGCGAACAAGATTCTCAGGTAGCTGTTGAAGTCGTCGCGGGTTGCTACGTTGCTGGTGACCTGGCTGATGCGAGGTAGAACTCCGCCGGTAAATCGTTTCGGATGTGTACCGGAAGTGATGATCTCCTTTTTCCCGAATAGGAAAGCTCGCTCGATGTCTACCAAGTGCTCGATACCTTTCTTGCGAATCTGATAGTCAAAGTCGTTCTCCTTTGTCAGGCCCTTGGTGTTGCGTGAAGTTTCAGTGACTCCAATCGTAGTTCGGAAAATCTGGCAGTAGTTGAGCACTTCAGCGATCGTCGTTCCTTTCATTGTGCGGAGGTCCGCACCTTCTTCGTTGGCATTACCAATGATCCAGACGATGTCGTTCTGCTGAAGCAGACCTCCGCCTGAACCGCCGTCACCGATCTGGCGCACAAGGGTGAGCGTGTTGGTTGCCACGTCCGTTACGAGCATGACTTCGCCGGTCGGGTTGTTCGTGCCCTGGGCCGATTTCACTACGAGCAGGACGTCACCGATGCTAAAGTACGCACCGTTGGTCACAACCAGTGTGACTGCCGCTCCTTGGTTGGCCGCAACGATGTCTTCGCGCGCACCGAATTTATCCTCAAACCACTTGAAGTCCGGATCGCTCGTTTCTTTTTTCTTGAGTGCCTTGCCCTGCTTGGTTGCGGGGTCTTTCCCGGCGTTCGTGAGAATGCCAAGCAGCGGATAACGCGCTACGTCAAGAAGCGAGATTACATCCGCTACGTCGTACTTGCGCGTAACGCCCAAGTTCGCGGTTCCTCTGATTCCATTTGCTGATGACATATCTTGTTGTTGGTTGATTAATTAACTGATAGGAGGTTCGACCTTGCTATATGAGGTTTTAAACCCCAAGGCCTCCTAAGGGGCCATTTGACCCGCTTGTTCCGAAGATGTTTTCGAGGCGGCGTTCTTCCGCACCCTTTTCTTCGCCCGGCGAGGTCGGAGCGCCCGCTCCTCTCTCGACTTGCGCTTTGGCTTTCTTGAGGCGAATCTTCTCAGTGTCAGAAACTTTTGTGTCTCCTTTTACCTTTCCAGCGAATCCATCGACCTTCATGCACGCTTCTTTGAGCGGCATAACCGTTCCTTTTTGGGAAGCGGCGTCGATCAAAGACAGCACGAGTTCGCGGTACTCTGGACTGGTCTTCAGAAGAGGGTGATCTTTCTGAGCCTCTCGAATTTCTTGCGCGGCGGAATCTCGCATCCGGCTTCGCGCATCGTAGGTTTTGCCGACGATGCTTTGAACTGTCGTAACCATCCATTCTGCGAACTGCTTGGGGGTCATCTTGGCCAGTTCTTCGTCATTAGGGACGTCTACTCCCTCGCCCTTGGCCTCATCGTTTTCCTTCTTGGCATCAGGCTTGGCTTTTGTTCGCTTTGGCGGTTGGTTTTTTGTTTCGAGATCCTCATACATTCGGATCACTTCCTCACGGCTTTTACCGTGCCACTTGTTTTTCTGCTTGGATGCCTCGCCCCCTGCATCTTCCTCGGTTTCTTCCTCGTCATCGGAATTTTCCGATTCGCCGTCATCCGATTCTTCCTCGTCAGTTTCTTCGTCTTCGTCGGTTTCTTCTTCAGAATCTTCGGTGTCGGTTTCCTCGTCTTCTTCCTCACCCTTGTCTTCCTGGGTGTCTTCTTCTTCGGTATCCGTTTCCTCATCTTCCGAGTTTGCGTTGAGGAGAGCGTCGAGCTCCTTTTTACGATCTTGATTCATAAAAGCGCTTGTTAAATTGAATTTTTATTTACTAGGTTGGGGTTCGACCTTGCCCCCAATGTTTTTTGCCGCGTACTCCATAGGCATCGTGTTACTCCTGGCTCATTGCGCCTGCCGCTTCGTCCTTGTCACGAATGGCATCGTCGACCAACGCGAGAATTTTCTCGTAAGCGTTAGCATTGGCTCGGCGCTGAAGATAGTCGGAAGCAATTTGCTCGGCTGTCTTTCCCGAAATGTCAAAATCTCGGAGCTCCGCATATTCAATTGCGAGATCTGCGCGAATTTTTGCTTCGAGCCATTTCCAGCCAGCCGTTCTGACCATCCCCAGCACCGCCAACCCTGTTTCAAATTTTTCCTCGTTGGTCTGCATATATTTATTGTTGTTCTTCCTCCGGCGCAGGCTCCGGCGGAAGATCCATCTCCGGCCCATTCGTCATGAGCCCGCCGAGATCTTTACCCCCTACATCGGTGTCCAGCATGTCTTGAAGGGTGGCAATCAGGCTTTCCAATACTTCGCTGAAATTTGATTTGCCTGATTGATAGGCTTCCTTTGCCGCGCCTATAACGCTTTCGACCTTTTTCCAGCGAGCTTCCATTTGCCCACTTTCTTCCCGAACAGGCTTTTGATTTTTGAACTCGATCTTGTCGCCCTCTGGAAACCTTTCGTCGGCGAGATCGTTCTTCTTTTTCATTTTTTTGTCTGGCATATGTGTGTGATTAAATTGATTAATTTTCGACCTTTTCAATGGTTAACTTGAGCTTGTGACCCAAGTCGATTTTGGAAGACTCCTCTTTGGAGAGGTAAATCGTATGCACTCGGCCTTGGTCTTCCTGCAAGGACACGATGCAATCGCCGCCACTCAATGTCTTACTCAGTACAATTGCGGTGATGACTTTTGTTGTCTGGTTATTTTTTGCCATAGCGTTATTGATTAATTGTTTTTTGACCTCGACCGATAAAAGGAATTCTCGACAGCACGCTTCTCAAGAAGCCAGGACGCGCTTGCGGAGTTGGCGGTGGTAATGCGTCCGGTGGAGCACCTGCTTCCGATATGGGCGGAGGTTCTCCCGGCTGAATCACCGGCTCTTTACCTTGAGTGGTTTCGTTTTTTTCTTCGCCGAGAATTACGACTCGATACGCCTCTTTGCCCATTTCTTCGAGGATCATTTCCTGAATCGCACGCTTTCGTTTTTTCCACTGTTTGATTTCATCGGGACTGTTCGGATCAGGTTTGTCCTGTGCCACAAACTTGTCGTACAGGAGCAAAGACTGATTGAGCCGGGCCTGCTGATCGGGAGGCACGACCGGATCAACCGTCACCACGGCATCGACCTTTACTTCTTTGTCTGCCATTGTGAATTCCTTAAAGCTCACCTCGTCGCCGATTACGCGATACAATTTGTCTTCCTCGATAAATTCCTGGTTCATCTCTATCAGCATGTTAGCGAGGCTGCTGAGCGTCTCGGCTAAATTTTGGGAAAAAGAACTTAAACGCAGGTTGCTCTGGCCGATAAGCATGGCTACTTTGCCGAGCGGTTCATCGGAAGACTTTGGCATGCCTTGGGCATATTCAGAGATAGCAAGCGTCCGCTCGATCTCATCACGCAAGGCTCTTTCTTCGTTCACTCCCATGAGGCTGATGTCCGGCAATCGTTCGACGACTACATCATCCATCTTGCGAAGCTCCCACTTTGCACCGGGTGCAAAAATGATGTCGTTTTTTGAAATGCCGGAGTCTTTGCGAATCTTAATTACCGGATCAAGCATTAGAATGACGTCGTCCATGCGCTGATTGCGGAGATCTGCAATTTCAACAATGGTCGTTTCAACTGGCTCGATGTGGCCAATACCCCAAAGTTCCCAGTTGACTTCGTGATCCGCCAAGTTCAGGAAGATGCGGCCGTGGTTTACTTTCTTGTATGGATTCTCGTCGTCGCGCATCAGCACTTCGCGGTTGCCGAGAGTGATCAATTTTCCTTCTTCAAAGTCGTAACACTCCCACAATTCGATCTGTTTTTCCGGTTCATATTTTTCTCCAGTGACTTTAATTACTGAGCTGGAAGTTTCCACCGATTCTGAACTTTGAATCTGGCCCATCTTTTTGGTGTTCACTTCGTATCGCTCCTTCTTCCAATCCTCGACTTGTTTTGCTTCGAGGAAATTCACATTTTTATAAAGTACGTTTTCGCCGCGGGCTTTTTCTTCGCGCTCAATTTTGTCTTTTGATTTCAAAATACGGCGGATAAGCCAAGGACAATCATCTTCTAGGTCTTCAGTTTCAGGAGCAGGCAAAATGTCCCACAGGTCGCAGATGGTTAGGAATGGGTCATCGTGATCAATGCTTTCGTCGGTAAGCCAGGTCAGCATGCCGATTCCATTCCCATATGTAGAAGCGGCCTTTACCCACTTGGGAAGTTTTTTCGACAGTTTAATAACGTCAAAGTCATAGCCAACAAGATCATTCCAAGCACCAATAGATTTTGATTCAGTATCTTTTTTGTCTCGCGGAAGAATGCGCGTCTTTCGTTTAGCAGTTGCAAGACGCGAGGCCACTGTTTCCACGATCTGAAATGCAATCGGAGGCATGAGCCGGGTCTGGTACGCATAATTTGTTTTTTCCTGATAGGCCCGGTAGTGCTTATACATGCGAAGCCACTTTGCCCGATAAGGACGAAGATATTCTTCGGAACGCGTAAATCGCTTTTTCCATTTTTCAATGAGCGCCTGCTCGTCGGCCGATGGCGAATACACTTCTTTTTTAGAAGTTTCTTCCTCTTTGATTTTTTGGGTTGATGTTGCTTCCGCCATAGGAAATAAAATAAGCCGAGACCCTGTTAAGGCTCGGCTCAATTATTTCCAATCTGGTTCCTGTCGGTTCAATGCGAGGCCGAAGCCTCAAGAGGATAAACAAAAAGCGGGACTACCACTTCTCGTCATCACACCAGCCATAATAAAATAGCTGTTGATGACAGAAGTCGTAGCCCCGTCTCGTTTAGCCCGGTAAACCCGGACGCCGTCAGGCAATCGCTTTCTGTTGAATTAATTATAGCACAGTTTGAAAAATCAGCACAAGAAGGGGCGCTGTGTATAATTTCGGACCGGCTCGCATAAAGCCCGCCGCCAGGAGCTCGAACCTTTCGGCCCGAATGCATAAGTTTCCCTATGCAACCATCCAAGGAACCCTGACGACGGGTTCTATACCTTGGATGGATTAAATGCCATGCCAATCAGCAGGCTGACGGGTTTAGGCACATTCAATTGTAACTGTATTTTATCAATTAATCATGGTTTTGAACATATCTAAAGCGGGGTTGATAACTACTTATATTTGCATATCGCCTCGACATACTCACAATAATCACAGCCTGGTTTACCTGTCGGGATTGTATCGCCATTGAGACACTTGTGAGCATCTATGAGGGCTTTTTCTACCCACGAATCATCTCCGATGTAAGGAATTAGCGTGATGTCGAAGTCGAGCTTTGCATCGAACGCCGTTCGATCTGACTTGCCGTTGCAGTAGACAAAGTAGCCAGTACTGGAAACCTTCAATCCGTTTTTGCGGAGCAACCACTGGTACACCTCCATCTGACGTTTATATCCGTTCTGCCATTCTTTATTTAGTTCTGTGATGTCCTCGGCTTTGGAAGTCGCCTTATAATCGACGACGATATATTCACCCTGCGGACTTTGCCAAAGATCATCAATCGCACCGAATACCAAAAAGTTTGTCTCCGGATGCAGATACTGGATACCGGTAAAATTATGCCGCCATTTTTCCAATTGCTCATGAGGGATCGGACGTGCATCAACTCCGTACTTCTCAATAAGAGGGTGCTTCGTACCATTGGCACGATGGATATCGAATTCAGCTTTTAAGAGATGATCGACGGCAGAGTTTAAAGCGAACGGAAAGCCAGGGGGTCGGCCGACTCCAAGTTTGCGATCGTAGTAAAAACAACGGGGGCAATCCAAAGAGAGGTCAATCTTTGATCGTGACAGTTTAAAAGGCTCTGACGATGCCGGATCGTATAAACCTTTAACTCGTTGTGATGTGTAGTATTCCGACATAGGTTTATATGCGAGGCGTGACTGTTTTGCCAATAGTCTTTTTTGCAAACTTTTCGAGGATTGCCGAGCTGGGGTGGTTAGCAAGGGAAACAAGTTTATTAGCGAGCGCAACTGGGAAAAGTGAATTATCGTACATATCACAACGCAATTTCTGGATATTAGTCAGGATCGCGTCTAAATTATGGAAATCACTTTTCTTGGGAGCCAAGACTACGTCGGCATTCTTGGTAGGGATAGTTACAACATAAATTTTTCCATCCGCCGACTTGAAGATCATCTTACCGCTATAATAAGAGCTCCGAGCGTACGGCGCAGTGTTGTCGACCTTGCCAGGCAAGATATATTTGTAAATATAGGTGTTGTCCAGAAGCAGGATAGTTCCAGGCTTCAATTTTTTTCCGATCTCGTCCGCATGCTCAACGAAAGGCCCGCTTTTTTCTAAACCAGCCAAGAACAGATTGTGTTTTTCCGAAAGGAAAGTGGTCAAATGTCTCAATGGTTTTTGCATGTTGGCTGTCTGGCCAAAGAACGCAAGTGGACCGTCTTTTATAAAAAGTGTTTCGCTTAGAATCGCTGGCTTTGTTTCTAAAATTGCCTTGATTAAATAAACGATGATGATCTGCTCGATCAGCACATTCACATACCCTAAAACCCCACCGGCGCCAAGTTCGTCATCGATAGCTTCGTGTAAGCGAAAAATGTCCGTGATGTATATTTCCTTTTTGCAGTGAGGGCATTGATAAGAAAACTCGGTCTTTTTTATTTTTACGCCTAAAGGTATATTGCCCGCAGCGCAGTTGGGGCATGTAGAAAGATTATATTCATCCAGTGGGGCGTCAAACTCTTGGAAAATTAGCCAGCGCAACGTCTCCGCGAAAGTCTCACCGCTTGACCCCTTCATAAAGAAATCAAACAATGATTTTCGAAACGATTCTTTGAAAGACGCGGCATCCTTTAGCAAGATATTTTTTGTCGGCAAAGCCAATTTATACCTTTCAATGGTATTGAGCTTGGCCATATCTTCCGGATCGATGAATGCCTTTTTTGATATAGCTTCAAGGTCTTCAGTTTTGAAAAATAATGCCCCAAACTGAAAGAATGTAAGCGTGGAGGATGGGAAGTCTTTTCTTACAAATACCTCGGAGCGACCACCATCAACGGCGATGATGTGCTTTATTGGATTATTTTCTGGCGGCTCCAAATCGAATTGAAGGTTTGCAGGCACCTCAACATCCTCTGCCGCTTTTGGCAGATTGCATTTGTCCAGAAATTCAGAAACTTCCGGATCACGGATAATATATCCGTGGGATGATTTGCTGGCGTATTCATTCGGTCTTCGACCGTCTCGACTTGTGTAAGACATAGGTTATTTTTTTGCCGTAAACCGATCTATCTGAACCGGAACTACGAATGGATTGGAATACGTTTTCATTCGAACAAAGCCCTTGTCCGTGTTGGGGCTGAATCTAGTGAGACCGGTAGTGAAGTCGGTAAAGTCATAATACTTTTTAAGTTCTTTCAGCTCGTCTTCGTTGTTGAGGTGAGCGATAAACCAGTTCTGAGTATTTTTGAGGATGTTGGAGCTGATGGAGCTTACCTCTTGGGTGGCATAGACAATGCCGAGGTGGAGCTTTGCTCCCTCTTTCGCCAAGCGATTATATATTTTACTGAGGTCTTTATCTGTCTGTTTTGGGAATAGATTGTGAGCCTCTTCGAAATACATCTGAATAAAATTATTGCTTTTCGCACCAATAAAGTTATTCATTGCATCAGCAAATACTCGCTGACAAATCTTCTCCGAGTAGAGCTGAATTATTTCAGGATTGCCCTGCGACAAGTCAGCAATGACGATCTTCCCCGCTCTCAAGGTTTCTAGAATTTCAATTGCGTAGGGTTTGTCGACACTTTCGGTGTGCAAATTCAACGCTGGTTTAAATACTCTAAACCCACTACAGTCTGCACCTTTGTCAGAGCCAGGACTGCGCTTGCGTGTGAGCATAACGAGAAGAGCTTTTAAGTCTTCGTCAGCCCACTCGCGTCCTTCGTGTTTCTTTTTATAGTCCTCAAAAAAGGCATTTTCTCCGGTAGCCTCCCATACCGCCGTAAACCAGTTCACGGCTTGGTCGTATGTGATGCCCTTTGACGGATCAATTCCGCTGGCTAGAGTATTGAGAGTCGCTTCTCCAGAGAATTTAATAGTTGTGTCTTTGTGCTTGAATCCAGCTTGGTGCAAGCAACACTTATACGCCGCCACCCGGCGTGCATGCCTTACTTTGAAGCTCGGATCATCTTCCAGTTCTTGCGGGACAGTCAGATCGATAGATCGGAAGTTTGAAACAAAGCGTGCATCATCCATCGCCAGCAACGAGCATAGCAATTCGAAACCGGCATCGATGTCGTCAAAGAAGTTTGTCTTCATCACCTTGAAACCCGGCTTTTCTAGCAGGCTGTAACGAACAACGTCGTCTTTATACATCTCAAATATCGCCGTGCCGTCGTCCTGCAAGTTCGCATTTGCGTATTCTCCGTTGATGTCGAATATAATTTGGCCAATTGGTTCTTTTGTTAGACCCGACTTCGTAAAGGGATCAGTGCCCGCGTCTTTGCCATTTTCCTTTTTCGCTTTCTGGCTAATCTCAACTGTTGCTTCAATGATCTTCTTTACTGTGTTCGACTTCCCGGTACGAGTCATACCGAACAGAGCAGTCCGCTTGCCGATAAAGTCCTTGGGGCTAATGTAAACGGGAACTTTTTCGATACCATCCTGAAAACGCAGACTTGAACTGTAGCGAACATTTCCGATCTTCACATCGCTCACCCCACCAGCGACCTCATTCAAATCCTTGTAGTTAACAATTTGCTCGAGGACTTTGCCAGATGGCTTGTAGACCGTATAGTTGTGGGCACTGTAGAAGTTTTCAAGGTCTGCTCCAAAAATTACCGTCCCCGACTTATCCTTGTAAAAAGTCCCCAGGATACGACACTCAAGTCCTGAAAAACTGAAGTGGTAACGAGTGAAGTCGTCGAGCTGAGTACCTTTGACATCGGCTGTTTTCAGGTTGTCCTTGTAGTACTCGATCATCGAACTTGTCACGTCATTATCGGTGGGCAGACCCTTCGGGCCGAGCGCTCTTAAAAGCAACGCCTCGGAGATACCTTCATCGTTCTCGTAGAAAGCAAGCAGGAATGTACCCTGCGGTATTCCGCCGACTTTCATTTTCCACGCGTCTGGTACAAGAACACAGGCTTTTTCGTAGTCCAAGTAAAAGGGACGCCCAATAAGAGCATCGGCGTTTTTCGCCTCAGTCAGGATATCCACGGAAGCTAGATTTTTGATAACTGATTTGGTGCTCATATTTTTTTAATAGTTAATGTTTTAGTAAGTTTTGGCTCTTTGAATCTGATAATCGACTGTTTCCCGTAATCCTTGTCAATTTCTACCGCGAGCCATTTTCTTTTTAATTTTTCCGCACAGTATCCAGTGGTGTTCGTCCCGGCAAAGGGATCGAAGACTATGTCACCTGGGTCTGTCAGGAATTCTATAAAAAATGTTGCGAGCGAGGTTGGCATTCGTGCCGGATGTATTGGTATGTTCTTTTCGCGGCACTGTATTGAGAAAAAGTCGTTTGAGTTGGTATTTGCAAAACTAAACATATTTTGTGGCAACCTCATCTCTCTCTGCTCATCCATCTGTTCCAACTCGAGCACGTTATGCATAATGCTACCTTTATTGTCAGTAAGGAAACCTTTTTCGCTGATACTATGTTGTGATGGTCGTTTACCCGAATTATAGCTCTTGCGTTTTAATAGCTGGATCATGCTCTTGCTGTAGGGTCTAAGAACTTTGCGGTTATCTGCTTTTGGAAAATCAGATTTTGCCATCCACCAGACATGCGTATAGCTATCGATCGTACGGATTCGGTTGATGGTAACCCATTGGGCTGGAGATGGGAGTCGTGAAGGGTTATAGCAAATAAATTCCTGGCACAGGCGCAAGTCTGCTTTAGGGTTATTCAAAAATGCGATCAGCGATTCAAGAGAAAGTAAGGCTTGGACCGGCCGCTTAGGTTCCCATGCATTGCCCAGCTCTACTACGATCGAGCCGTCTTTTTTTAATAGCTTCGTAAATAGTGGCGCAAGGTCGGCCAACCATTTTTTGTATTCCTTTCCGAGCTTGTTGCCATATTTCTTTTTTGCGTTTAAGGGGAAGGGTGGAGAGAATAAGATCAGTTGGACTTTGTTTTTATACTGATCAAGAGAACCGCTCTCAATAAGTTTTTGAGAGTCCCCTAGAATATATTGCCCCAAGCCAGTTTTGTATAAAGTATTTTTCATATTTTTAATTCATACATTCTTGCTTGAACTGTTCATACCCGCTATTGATCTCTTTGTAATTAACTGAGATCACCTCAAAGTGCTTTTTTGCCGAGTCGATCTTGGCGCGTTCGGATGAGCGCAGATTCGTCCCGCCCTTAGTCTCAATTACGAAATAGACCTTCTCTGTATCTTCCTTACCGCGCAGATCCCGCTTAGCAGTAACAATTGCCCAATCGGGATTATAGCCACCGACCGGCGTCTCAATCTTGAACCATCCAGGAAGCTTTATAAATAATTTGATACGCTCGTCCTGATCGAGATCAACGGCAAACTTTTGCTCCACTTCAGAGTCGTAAACTATCGCATCGTAAATTGAACGATTAACCGGTTGGGTCACATCTTTATAGCTTAGGATATTCTCGAATTGGCTAACGTCGTATTTTTCCGGCATCACTTCATAAGCGATCTGCTCCACGTAATCCCGGACCAATTCCTCGCGGATGATCTTGATTGTCTCGTAAGTGAATCGATCAGGATTATTTGCTAGGGACTTGAAGTTATCAGACTTTTGCAGGATCGTGGCGACAGTCTCACGGGTCAGCTTGGTTTCGTTTTTAATGGATTCCACACAGTCGATCATACGGCGAGTTTGGGTCATCTCCTGAGACTGGCCACCGATGATGCTCGCACCGATACCTTCCTTCGCAATGGATATGCCAGCCCGCTCAATTTTGATCTGTGGCTTTGAGACCCGAAGCTCCCCAATGCGCTTGGATGTTTTTTCAATGACGCGATCAGCGTTTACGCGAACAACGTATTTAGTTTTTTTAGAGATACGATCCCAAATTGCCTGGAAATTTTCATCTTTATCGAATCCCTTTTTGAGCTTTACGGTAACTTTGCTCTTGGCATTATTTGGAACAGGAGGTGCTTTGTATATGCCATCCTCGACAAACTCTGATTGTAAGCCCGCCACATAGCTGGAATAGCTTTCGTTTGCGATGACCGACAATAGGTTTATGTTTTTAAGAAAGATGCGCTCACCTGATTGATCCACGCAAAGTCGCATACCACGACCTATCTCTTGTCTCTTTTTCATAGTTGAGGAAGTCAGATTGAGAGTGCAGATGTTAAAAATATTAGGATTGTCCCAGCCTTCCTTGAGGGCCGAGTGCGAGAAAATAAATTCAGTCGCTTCATCAAAGGAAAGCAATCGCTCTTTATCTTTCATGATCAGCTCGTATGCCTCCTTGTTTTCCGCAATAGCAGATTCGCGTTCGATGTACTCTGTGGCATTCTTCATGGCGAAGTAGCCTTTGTGAACCTTGCTCACATCAGTGTTGCTTTCGCCGTATTCTTTTTTAAGAGTATTGAACTGCTGAATAAATGTTTGCCGTATAAAACCGTCATCCCGGACATAGTTGTCTACGCGATCGATAAAAAACAGGGATAAAACTTTGATGCCCACCTCCTTCAGTTTCTTTTTCTTCTCAAAATGGAGCTTAATAGTCTCGGCAATCTGTTCTTTCATGACATCTTGCCTGTTGCCACCGATGCCTTCGCCTTGTTTGACCTGAACATTGTTTCGGAAGCGCACGGAACCGATTGAACCGAAGTCCGGAGCGTCCGCAGTAAGCTCGTCGACAATGTAGCCATCGTAGGCTGAGTTCTCAGTTTTCTTCGCAAGATCATCGCCTTGCTTAACACTTATTTTTTTCTTTTTGCCATTACCCTGATCGTCTTTTACGATGACCTCGATCTGGGCCTTAATTGCGGTTTTGCTTGGCTTCACTTCGATGAGATTAAGCAATGGCGCGGATGTTGCATTATCGTCATCCACTACTGAAAAGACCTCGATCTTCTTTACCAAACCCATCTGATATGCGTCATACGGTGCGAGTTGGTAAATGAGGTTATAAACATTCCGGTGGGTCGCCGAGTAGCGTAGGCGGAAAAGTGAATTGAAATTGTCGAGAGCTTTTTTTGTAGCCTCGCCTTCCATGTTCTGCGGTTCGTCCAGGATTAAAATAGGATTGGTCTTTTGGATATAGCTGATCGGCTGTTCACCATGCATCTGGTCACGTTCGCTATACAGTACGTTAGTGTCTTTATTAAAAGCGCCGATAGTCATGACCATTATCTCGATGTTGGAACTGTCGGCAAAGTGCTTTACCTGGGAAATATTCTTGGACTGATATTCATAAAAACGGTACGGCGTATTATCGTAAAGATCAGCGAAATGGTCTTTGGTGATGTTAAGTGTCTTAATAACCCCTTCTCGTATAGCAACGGACGGCACCAACACAATAAATTTTTTCCAGCCGTATTTTTTATTCAACTCAAAGACAGTGCGGAGATAGACGTAGGTTTTACCGGTTCCGGTTTCCATTTCGATTGAGAAGTCGAAGTCGGATGTTCCATCTCCATTTTTGGTTTTGTTGTGCTCTTGCACCCTGCTGCAGTTAGCCAAAATATCATCTTTAGAGAGGGAAAGAATGTTTGGGTAGATTCCTAGCAGTCCATTGCCCGCAAACATTTTACTTGCGCTTTTATCCTGACCTTCGAATAGATCAACAGCGGCGCTGATTGCATCGATTTGGTATTCTTGATTTGCGTCGAATTTTAACTTCATAACTTTAGATTGTTTTTAGCTCAAGATTGAGGCCAAGATTTGCCTTGCCAGTGTCATCTAGAGCTTTATCGATGCAGATAAATATCCGATCTTTGTATTCGTGGCTAGTAAGTTCTTTGATCGTCTCCGACTCGACCTTCTTGTCTAAGCAAACCAACAGTGACCGTTCGCCATCAGTGACCACATACACTTTATTTTTACCGAGCTTCTGCTCTGTCACTTTTGCATTTAGGGACAAGCCTTCTTTTACGATGTTTTCATAAACAACATCAATGCCATTCTCGGCATCGAATAAAGAAGCCTGCTTTGCTTTTGCAAGATATGCTTCAAATGCCTTTTTATTTTCTTGCTCACTCTTATCTGGATCAAAGTCAAAATTATTCTCTGGATAGTTAGAGTTACCTAATTCGAATACTTTAAACCCATCGTCAATTGGAGAATTTTCGCCATAGCCTTTTATGACCTTTTTTAATCGATCAATACCAATTTCAGTAATTGTTCGGTAGCCTGATTTATATGCCTCTGATTTCACATCAATTAATTCCGGAAGCTGAACAAGGACAAATTTGCGATGTCCACCGTCGTCTTGGTTAAGCGATAGTACTGCATGTCCCGTAGTAGCTGATCCAGCAAAAAAGTCGAGAATGATATCATCACTACTTTTTTTAGACACAAAACGGACAAGTTTTTTTATCAGTGGGTATGGTTTTGAATAATCGAATATTTTCTTTTTTCCGAATATGGCCTCCATTTGTTTTGTGGCCATCGTACTCGAATATTCTTGGATCACAGCCAATGGAGGAAGTGTTCTGGTTATCGGCTGGTTTTCATTATCAACCTTAAAGTATTGTTTGGTATATACAATCCATTTACCATTTCCATTTTTCTTAAATTCAATAAACCCACTCTGCACACCCCATTCAAATTTTTTCTTAGACCATCTCCAACATCCCCGCTTTCCGTCTTCGCTTGGATGTATATCAGTGCCATCAGGAGATTTAATTGGGTAATCTAGCGAGGCGGAATACTGGATGCTGAAGCTGTTAAGTTTAATGAGTTTAAATTTTCCTCTCTCCTTTACGTATTCATCTTGATTGGTGTAATCATCATCATTCTCTACTTCCTCTCCTAAGACTTGAAGCTGTCCAGCGTCCTTTGCATAACATAAAACATATTCATGCTTGATTTTGAAATTTTTACTATCAGAACCTCCTCCCCCCTCACGATTCTCCCAAATTATTTGTGTAATAAAGTTTTCCTCGCCAAAAATCTCATCCATCAATATCCTCAAATGATGAACTTCATTATCGTCGATACTAACGAACATAGCGCCATCATCGCGCAATAAATTCCAAGCGAGCTTTAATCTCGGATACATCATTGAGAGCCAATCGCTATGATAGCGTCCGTTTGTTTCTCGATTGGTTTGCAGTTTTTGACCCTCAGTGTCTACTTGACCTGTTTGCTCAAGGTATCCCTTAATTGGGGTTGAAAAATTATCCTTGTAGATGAAGTCTGATCCAGTGTTGTAAGGTGGATCGATGTAAATAACTTTTACCTTTTCAAAATAAGATTTTTGTAGCAATTTAAGAACTTCGAGATTGTCTCCTTCAATAAATAGATTCTCACTACTCTCAAATTTAAGACCTTTTTTTGTTGCGGGCTTTAATGTCGCGGCGCTAGGAATTAATACACTTTGTAGTGCATTATTTTTGCCAGCCCAAGAGAACCCAAACTTTTCGATTCGAGGATCAATGTGATCACCGAGGACAGTTTTTAACCTGTCCCAGTCGATTTTGTTTTCACTAAAAGCTTCCGGCAATATCCGGCGAAGATCCCATAGCTTTTCTTCGCTGAGATTTGAGGATGTGAGATTTACTTTTTTAGGTTTAGTTGCCATAATTTTTAAATTATTTGTTTACGTCGTAGCTCTGCTTGATGAGGGAAAATACCGCGTCCAAATTATTTTCGCTTTCAAGCCTTACCTCATAATCACCGTTGCCGTGGTGACCGATATGTTTCGGATTTTCCATGTCCCGGGCAATAGAATCATGATCGACAAGTTGTCCACTTTTCACATTTATAAAAATCTTAAGCTGGTTGCGATAGACTTCAATATCGGCGAAATTAGTGGATAGCTTATAGGCAATATAATGTTTTTGTGGCTCTTCTTTAATCTCAGTATCAAGAGAGATTATTTTCTCACGCAATTTAAAAAATAACGATTTAATATCCTCGCCTGCTTTTTCAAGGTGTTCATCCACCGAATAGTTTTTCTGAATTATTTGCTGCTTTTCTTTATCGTGCTTACTTTTTCTGACAATATTGGCTGTAGATACCCTGACCTTTTGAAAATTTTCCGGCTCTAAAAAGAGTATGTTTTCATCATAGATGCGATACCTCCACAGTTCGACATTGATGGGCAAAATGTTTACAGTGTCGAGATCAAACTTGTTATAGCTTTCCGCAATGCAAATTACCCGAGGAGAATCCCAATCGATTTCAATCCCGATTTTTTTATTCTGGCAAATTTTTTCAAAATCAGCCTTGTGATCCAGTAACCAGTAGAGATAAGATAGACCCTGATTAATCACGCTGTCATTCTGATTTTTCTTATATTCAATAATGCAGGGGGCGCCGTCTTTGTCGATGCCGAGTGTATCAATCCGGCCACCAAAGCTAGTCGGAAACTCGTGAGAAAGAAAAGCGATGTTTAGCAATTCGTCAAGATTAGCTTCGAAAAGCACTTGCAAATTCCTCTCGAGATCGAGGTCTTTTGCAGTTATTTTTTTGACGGACGTGCCGTTAATTTTGAATAGTGCCATAAAATTATATTTTTACGTACCTCGTACCGCGGCCGCGGCCGATACGCTTAATCTTGCCCAGATCGACCAAACTCCTAAGCGCTTGACGGACAGTGCCGAGCGCTATACCAGTTGCTTTAACGATATCGCCTGGCCCCGACTCCCCAACGTTTGAAATATATTTCCAAACTTCGTACTGCTTAGGAGAAAGAGTGTCCTCAATTTTTTCCTCCTGTAAATACGAGAGTGCTTTTTTGGCTTGCTCTTGCACAACAGACAAAAAGAAATTCAGCCACGGCGAAATGGTGTCGTGATCGGTTTTAAACGTCTCCTGCGACTTGCGGAGCGCAATGTAATATTCATCCTTGCGACGCTCAACAATTTGTTCATGCGAGACATACTGCACAAATGTGTAGCCGGAGCGCAGAAGTAAAAGATTTGTGAGGACGCGCGAAAGACGTCCATTACCATCTTCAAATGGGTGAATCTTCAAAAACTCAACAATAAAATTGGCGATGATTAAAAGCTGATGGAAACGATTCTTTTCCATCGCATCTTCCGTCCACTCGACAAGCTCCTGCATTTCCTTTGCAGTAAGGAATGCCGGTGTCGTTTCAAACATAATCTTTGCAATTTTTCCATCTAGCCCAAGTACCCCGACTGTGTTCTCTGTCTTTTTGTAACCGCCACGGTGCGTGTCATCCTTATGAGAATATTTCAGAAGCTGATTATGAAGAGAAGTGATCACACCCTCTCGAAGTGGTAGGGTCTGGAAGCTGTCGAAAACATTTTGAAGTGTCTCTAGATATCCTTGCACTTCCTGTGAATCACGATCAGCAAACTTTGAGACCGCGAGGCCACGCATAACGTCCTCGACTTTTTCATCGGTTAGTTTTGCCCCCTCTATACGTGTGGATGCACCGGCAGAAGTGATCAGGGTTGATCGCTTGAGATTGGTAATTGCCTGAGGCGTCATTCTCAAGCCCCCCTTGAACTCGCCGCGAATCCCATCGATCTCAGCCAAAAGAGCCACGATGTGCGGATCAGGATTTTTTATGCGGTGATCAAATTTTCGGGTAATGTCGTTCATAAAATGGCTTAACTTTTAACGTTATAGTCTATATGACGGATTATAACGGATTATAACGGCAAGTGCAAGTTTCCCCCCCTGTGGAAATCCTCTCCCCAATACTCGCTGAAGCATAAAAAACTCGCTACAGGACCAAATAATGGCAAACAAAGGCTAATAAAAAGGGGCCTTAAAGCCCTTTTTAGTCGCTACGGCTATTCTTGGGTATTGGTATATTCCTTGAGTAGGGCACTGGAATCAATACTCTCCCTCTCCGCTTGCCGGGCCACGTTCTCGGTCGTTGTAATAATGCGCTCAAGGAGATCGGGTTCCTCGATTATAGAGATTGAACGAAGCGCCTTTCGTGATGTGCCGGTTTGGGCTAGGACAATTTTCACGTATTGGGGCATAGTAGTGAACCAGAATATTTTTCTGATCTCCGGTAGATCGGTGCTGAGATCGATAGTCTGTTTTTTCCACCCGTTCTTTTTTAGATCACCGAGAAGAAGCGTGACCACGGTACTCAAATGCCCGCGCTGCAGATCTTCTTCCCAGTCATGAGCGTCGTCATTCAATTGCATAGCGACCAGATAGTGTTTGAAGTACGAGATGATATTCCCCCAGTCTTCAGTTTTTAATTCTTTGCCAAATTGCGTGAGTATAGCAACCGAGGAAAGGATGTGTCCGGATGCAGGGCGATATTTATTTTCATAGTCTCCAAAGTCGGGCAGGGTTGCTGGAATATGGAAAATGCTTCCCTCGACTTTGGCACGACAGTTTTCAACTTCCCAGGCGTTTGAACCGTCCAGCTTATCCATTAGGTCATGGAAGAACGGGCGGAATTCTTTGTCATCGGGTAAGGCAATAAAAAAGTCTATGTAGTGGCGAGCAAAAATATTAGCGATAGGAAGCAGACGCGGATCGGCCGCTTCGTCTCGATCCCAAAAGTCGTCATAGATTATAAATGCCGTCCAAAAGAAAATGTTGGCAAGTCCGATGTCGGCGACCAATTCATCGGGAATACTCTCCCCGCTCTTTCCGAGGGAGACCTTCGTGTAATAAGCCATGAGTGACATCTGCTTATCCCGGTTGCCGCGGATGGTCTTTTCAATCGCTGACTTGGCTCGTTCTCGCAGTACCGGAGAAAAGTTTGAGAACCGATCGTCAAATTTTTTTCGTATCATATCCATGATGCGCTGCTCATTCTCGTTGTAGACGATCGGTTGTTTGACCGGCTCCTCTTTGTCCACATTGCCGATCAGTGTTTGATATTTATTAATGAGATTGCAAACTTTTTTGTCTTCAATGACGCTGCCGAATGGTCCCGCGATATTTGAAAGGTGCTTTTCTAAAAAGTCATCGAGCTTAGGCAAGCGAATATCCTGCATCGCCAGAAAACAAGCGATGGCTAGATTAAGACCGACGTCAGTTGCTCCTTGTTTAGGTTCCAAGGAATACGGGCCCCCTTCGTCCACTTCCATCTCAGTGAGGTGTTTTACAATCTGCGCCAGCTTTATACCTCCGACGCTCTCGCCGGATTCAACAATTGAAAGTAAGTTATCGATAAATTGATTATGCTGCATATTCGGTAGCCTGTTTACGCACGGGCAGAGATACTTTAAAGGATGATCCTCTACCTGCTTCACTCTTAGCACTGAGCAAACCTCCAAAGTCTTTTTCTACGATTCGCTTGGCCATTGAAAGTCCGATGCCAATTCCTTGCCCGTTTATTTTCGTAGTAAAAAATGGCTCGAAGATCTTATCCATGTGCTGTTCTGGTATTCCAACACCGTTATCTTCCACGAGCATGATTATGGTTTCTGGTTCCTCTATGACAGATATCTCTACCCATCGATCGCCGGGGCTTATTGGCACGAGCTCCGCTGTAGGCGGCATGCAAGCATCAATACCATTGGCAACAAGATTGAGCACCACCTGATTAAATTTTATCGCATCGCCAAACATTTTGATATCGCTTCCTGGTATAAACTTCAGTTCAACCTTGGCCTGTTGTGCCTTATGGGAAAGAACCTCGATGACATGCCCAATCTCCTCATCGGCCAAGAATAAAGTTTTCGTTTCTTCTCTCGCTAATTGCTTGCGTACCGCGACTACCAAATCCTCCAATTTCTTTGCGGCTCGTACTGCGTTACCTACATACTGCTTGGTTTCCTCTGGCGTGCCACCAGTCTTTCCCAAGTTAAGCGATACCGCGTTCAATGGGTTAATAAGGTCGTGAAAAAGTCCGGAGGAAATTCTTCCAAATTCAGCGAATCGATATAACTGGGTCATCTTTTCCGCCTGAACTTCTTTTAATTCTTTTGTCCTCTGCTCTACCTTGATCTCCAAAGAGTCACGTTCTTCTTTCAATTCTACTTCCGATTTTCTAAGTTTTAAGATTGATTTTTCTATCTCCCGATTGTAAAGCCACGTAATCGTCGCTATGACCATGAAAATTATTACAGCGACAGAAGTTTCTGCTATACCCCACATCTCTGAAGTCCAGTATCTATTAGGTGAAATTTTATTTGTCGCTTGAAAATATCCAACGGTCACTAACATGCATCCAACAGCAAATGATGTAATAAAAATATGTCTCTTGTTTAGTAATATACCTGCCATGACAATCGCCAAAGCATAAAAAAGAAGAGACGCCACTAAATCAACGCCCCATTTTAAGCTCATGTAAGCAGCTAAGCTAAATATTATTCCAATTAAAAAATAGGACGCTAAATAGAAATAGCCTCTCCGCGATAGATAAAAGAAAAAGAGGAAAAGGGATAAAACAATTATTGTTATTAGCGGCGATAACCCTCTATACGTTGAACCAAGAAGGATGGATTCCGAAACTGTAACTATATTTGCGAAGATTAAAAGGACAATCAGCGCAGAAAGGATTATATTGAAAACAAACTCGCGCCGTCGCAGATCGTCCGTTTGGGACCGCGGTTCGATCAACTGATATAAAAAAGCACTGATCCTTTTCATAGGATTAAGGCCACTAACATGGAGCGCAATTGTACCGATTCGGCGGCAATTTTATTTATCAGCCCAAGGTACTCCAACACTCATGATGGTCACAATAAGCGACATCAAAGCGCCACTGTTGCGAACTGCTTTGTTGGTCAAAATTTCCTTAATGAGTTTGCTCATAGTTTTTATGGTTTTTTATAAGTTACAGATTCTTCGACCACAGAATCTACGGATTAATTATAACAGATATTTTTAAATATTTTAAGCCATAATTCAGTCAATTACATATCCAGTACCGGAAACTGTCCTAATAAAATCGCCTTTGTTCCTGCCTTTCAGTTTTCGCCGAAGGATCGTGACGTGCGTCTCAACCGTATTAGTAAACAAGTCGGCATTCATGTCCCAAACATGTTCCAGGATCGTCTGCCGTGTGAGAACCCGCCCTCGATTGCGTAGCAAAAATTCTAAAAGGAAAAATTCTTTTGGGGCCAGGTGAACTTTTTTGCCAGCTCGATAAACAGATCGTTTGGGCAGATTGAGTTCTATGTCACCCACGCTAAAAATCTGATCTTCCACTTTCTGCGGCCGACGTATTAATGCCTTCACTCTTGCCGCCAGCTCCGCATATGAGTACGGCTTCGTAATATAATCATCTGCCCCGATACTTAGAAGATCTACCTTTGTCTCAATCTCACCCTTTATCGAGAGTATAAGTATCGGCATGTTCTTGCCTGCTGATCGAATCTCAGAGCAAACTTGTCGTCCATCTTTTCGTGGCAACCCAATATCTAAAATGATAAGATCGTAATCGTTTATTTGAGCTTTATAAGATCCGGCCTCTCCATCTTCTGCTGTGTCGACGACAAACCCTTCGGCCTTCAGAGAAGGCTTTAAGAAATTAAGGGTTTCTTTGTCATTTTCGACAATGAGAAGATTCATAATTAATCACTTAGATAGGTTGCAATATTAGCTTTATGTTCCTCGAAGGTTTTAGCGCAATGGATGGTTTTTGATTTGTCGTGGAGATAGAACATGCATTCCGTTTCCTCCGGATAAAGCACCGCTTTGATTGCGTCGATGCCGGGGTTGTCGATCGGGTGAGGAGGCAGACCTTTGTTTCGGTAGGTGTTATAAGGCGAGGGAATATCCTTGTCTTCTGGTTTGATCGGCGTCCACCAGGTGCCTTCGCTGTCGTAGCTGCCTGGCTGCTTGTCATATCGTGCTTCACCGTAGTGAATCTGATCATCTCGAATATATTGCACGGTGGCATCGACTTCTAGCTTCATGTCTTTGAGCAGACGATTCCACAGGATGCCTGCGATAAGTGGCATGTCATCTTTGCCGGCCGCTTCTCTTTGTATGATTGAAGCAAGCTTAAGTGCCGTCGTCCATTTGATGTTCTGTTTG
Source organism: uncultured Gammaproteobacteria bacterium (assembly GCA_965231095.1). Lineage (GTDB taxonomy): Bacteria > Patescibacteriota > Patescibacteriia > XYB2-FULL-38-15 > XYB2-FULL-38-15 > JAHIRI01. Next base: position 188,830 of record OZ246416.1, on the reverse strand, counting down.
AGAGCCTCCTGAGTGTAAGGCTGAAGCTTCTCATTAAATTTTGCGCGCAATCTATCGGCCACCTTCAGCGGTTCTTCGTCGACCGGGATCAGGTAAGTGTCGGGGAAATATAGACCTTCGATTTCGTCATAGTTCATTGAGGTATACGTCGTGATCCATTTTGCTTTCACTTCATCACTCCATCCAAGTTTTTCTGCGAGCAATTCTCCAATCTGCTCTTTTCGTAGACCTTCGGGTATGACCACCCATTCCATGTACGACCCTTTCTTGAAAACACGCGCGATCTCAAAAGCGTTCATTGACTTGGATATCTTGTAGGCTCCTGGCTCAACCTCTGCGTCTCCCATAGCAAATTTGAAGGCCCAGCCACTTCTGACGAAGCCTTTTTCTTTAAGTTCCTCTCCCGTTTTATCGCTCTGGCCGAGGGGAATTGTAAATTGTACAAGCTCTGCCTGTCGTTCGGGTGCTGCAAAAGTTAACTTATAAGCCACCGCACCTCCGACTCCCAATATCACTATGGCTGCCATCAATACCATAGCAAATCGCGTCTTCAAAAAATTGAATTTGGAAGGTGGTATGCTGCTGGGTAAAAATTGATCTATCATAAAATTATTTATTACTGCTCGCTCTCACTAGACGGTCAATATCCGCCTTTTTAATTCGCCATTGACCTATCTTAGTGGCGAGCAATCGTTTGGTTTTAATGTATCGCATAATTGTCCGCTCACTCACATGGAGGACATCTGCGGCTTCTTTGGCGGTGAGATAATCTTTAGGATTTTTTTTATTCATATTAATTCTCAAATAATGCGACGGTGTTGTTGTACTGAAGTAATTTTCCGGAGCTTGAAATAAATATTCTAATGGTTGGTTTTGAATCGACGGCCGACCTGCCAACGATTCCCTCCGGAAGCTTATAATCCGCATCTTGCCACTTCCATTGCCATCGACTCATGTCATCAACGGGAGTGACGGTAAACGACTGCGTAAGCCCAAGATTTTTAAGGTAGGCTTGACCGACCTCTTTTATTTTCGCTTCCGAAGTCTTGGGTGAGAACAGATCACCTTTCGTGCATTTGCCTTGGTAGTTGTCTGGGTAGACTACGCGCACTTCTATCAGATCATGGGTTTTTGGGTAGACCTCGTATTCGTAAACCTGGCAGGTTCCTTCAATTTCTTGGGTTGCTCTGTAAATATTTACTGTCCGCTTCCACGCTTGAGGCGTATCGATACGCTCATCGCCCTGATCCGAAAGTTTTGTCAGCACTCCCACACTAAAGTTTGCAGGAGATTGGCTGCGGGAATATTCCACTTGGTAAGTAGCGTCGCCCATAAATTTCTTGATCGCTTCAGTGTCAGCCTGTACGGTTGCACTCTCTGGCATTGTTGATGCTTTTACCACTGCGTTATATCTGGCCTCGGCAGCATCCACCTTTTGTTTTGATTCGCCGCAGAAAATATCCTGGCCACGCTCGTTCTTTTCAACGCATCCATGTTCAAATTCGTACTGGGCAATCCGAGACATTTCCTGTTGCAGTTCTTCAATGCTCGGACTTTTGTCAGACAAAGGGGTTTGAGTATTGCTTCCTGTCTTCGTATTAATAAAAATGGCAATGCCAGCTACTGCTGCAATGCCAAAGATTCCTAAAAGGATTTTTGCGTGTTGTGGTTTCGGGGTAAATAGCATATTAGTTTGGCCTTTTATTTCGGCTTATTTTCAGTATACCCTATCTGTCCTGTTTTGTCATGTTTTGACTAGTGGATAACTAAAGAGGCCCCCGGATTGGCGGGAGCCCCTTTTAGCTATGCTTCCAAATGCCGATCTGACTATCGGTCAGGACGCCTAGCTAGATTTCCAATTTGACCTCGTCGAATTCGACTTGAAGACCGCTCACGCCGTTGCAGGCATATGCGGCACCCCAGCCGTCACTGTGCTGGACGTTCGAGGTGCGGTACTTGTCGAGTGCGATGGTTGCCCATGCTTCGTAGTACGCACTTTGGTCAACGGTGGAGGCGTAGCTGCTGGCGTAATTGTACGTGACGAGATAATCTGCTCCGTACATGTTTCCAGTTGAGCTATCGATCCAAGCATAGGTGTCGCCATTGTAGCCGACTACCGATGCCATTGTGTAGGTCGAATTCGCATCCGCCCCGCATCCGCTCGTGTTGTAATTCCACTGCAGATACCAGAGGCTCGACCCGCACGGCCCGCGGCCACTGACACAGTACCCGTCATTACTGATCGAGTTCCAGCCAGAGCCACTTTGTGACCAATACGAACCACCGTTAGCGTGAATGTAAGTCTGAGCCGACGCGACGCCTGCGAACGATCCCAACATGACAACAGCCATGAGGAAAGGCGCGACTCGTGAGAGTGTTTTCTTCATAGTGTGTTAGTTAGAATATAGGCTACGCACGTCGTTGAAGCTCATGACCTCACCCACCGGCGACAGGACGATTTGAACGAACGGAGTCACGTCCTCACCTTGAGGTTTGGACTTAGCCTCCCAGCGGAAAGCGTAACTGACGCTGCCAGGCTTTGACATCTGTCGGAAGCTAAAGTTAGCTTTGACTGAGTCGAAGTCTGCAACGTGCTTCGAGAGATATTCCTCTGCCATCGCTTTAAGCTCTGACTGGGGAAGGCTCTTGCTTCCGTCGCGTTCGAAGGAAATCTTGCTACCAGGGCCAGGCCCGAATTGAACAACAGCGTTGTTCGTTGGGTTGACGATGTACAAGAACCCTTTGTCATCCTGCCACTGCTCAATACGTTTGACGGCATTGGTGTAAGGATTCGCGGAGGTACCCTCGAAGGTAACATCGGCTTTCCTCTCAGCGAGAGATTCGATGTTGCTCTTTACTTGGGCGAGCGCTTCGGATGAACGATCCGAGAGTTCTAGCTTGTGAACTTCTTCAGTAAGCTTGTTCTCCAGTGTCCCTACGCGCTCTTTTGACGCTCCGCAGAATTCAGACTGGCCGCCTCGACCGAAGGTCAAGCAGCCATATGCCGATTCGTATTGAGTGACGCTATCCAGCTCTGCTCTGATGGACTCGATCGCGGCGTTAGTGTGAGGACCTGGTACAGAAGAATTATCCGGTTGGACTTGCGCCGATACCGGGGAACCTTGACTGAACGTAAAGCCACTCGTTACGCCGAGAGCGAGGCCGAAGACAATTGCTAGTGCGCCTGCTCCGATGACGAATTGTTTTTTAGCCATAAATTTCTTTATGCGTTTCTAATTCACCTCGGCTCCAGTCGACCTCCCTTACCGTCTTGCAGTCCAATCATGCAAGACCGGGCAAGAACCGTTTCCTTGGATGGTTTACGCTCTGCCAAAGTTCTCCGCTAATCTGCGTATTTAGAAATGTAGTCAGATTACGGGCAGCTTGGCATTGCATAATAATTTTCGCTGATGGGGCAATAGGATTTCCTAAACATTTTCTAAGGATTTTCTAAAGGCCGTTCATCCATCCACAACACAACATTGACCAAGGTTTTTACGAAGTCAAATGATCCACGCTTCCTCGCGCTTTACGCCAAAAACCTCGTGCAGTTCGGGAGGAAACCTTCCACCAGTTAACGATCCGGTGATTTTTAACCTCAATCACAATACGACCGAATCCTTCCTCCTCGACGGCCGCCAAGTCTTTGGCGATTTCCACAAGCAGAAGAGCTTGTTCTTCCGTGATTGGATTCGCTATTTTTTTATCAGTTGTTTGGTTCATACTTGAGTCTCTTTTTGAAAGCGACATGCCAGTATAGAAGTGCATGCCAGGCGTGATCGACGCCAGTCGTCGACTCCCATTCACGTTTTTCTTGACCATACTGATTTGTGACTGTTCGTGCATACATTGTTTGCGCGTGTTCAATAAGCATCTTGAATGTTGGGTCATCCGGCTTCATGGCAAATTTTATTTCTCCTCGGCGGAGAGACGATATCGTGTCGTCGATAATCCTATTTCGTGAGGTGAGAACTTTTACTTCTTCTTCAAACGGCTTTTCATCTTCTTCTTTCTCATCGTTCCAGCGGACAACCTCTAACATTTTCGGATCGTCTTTGTAGAAGTTCACGTAGACGCGATACGGGAATTTGCGGGCCAGGCGCAATGCTTCTTCCGTCCATGGCATTGCGTCAATAACGCAAACCCGCACATCGTAGAATTGAATCAGCTCGGCCATGTATTCCCAGCGTGTCTTGTTCGGCCGGTCTTTTATTTTTCCGATCCAGAATATTCCTTTAGCGTTGCCGATGACTATGTGGTTTTCGTCTCCGGTATCCGCTCCCATTACATTCCAACCCGATGTTTCCACTTCTTCACTCGTTGTGTTGCGAAGGAATAGGCTCTGCGGAATTTTCTGATCCGATGCGATATAAGGCAGGCCCAGCACGAAGTTGTAGAAGTATTGCTGGTCTTCGGCATTGGCTTCTTCGGTGAGTAGGTCGGATGCGGTGCGCCACGGACACATCATTTGGCTTATCCAGTAGCCGCTTATTGGCTCTCCTGGATACCTGGCCTCCCACCAGCCCGTGTCGTTTACATGCCGCGATGTAATTTCACTGTGGCATTTTTGGCAGACGTATATTCTGCGTTCACGGTCAACGTTCTTTTCCCAATCCATGTGCTGCTCGTAGTTGCAACGAGGGCAATTGAATCGCCAGTGTTTCTGATCCGATTGCCCAAATAGTTTGTCGACGCCCATGTCCGGAATGGTTGGGGTCGAGAAATAATGTTGGCTTCTTATTTTTGAGAAGCCCATGCGAGAAGTGAAGTCTCGGATAACTTCCGGCTTGGACTTGTCGAGCTCATCGTGGATGTTGCGATCGGAGGTAAGCATAATTGCCTCCTTTTCCGTGTAGGTTCCTTTGAAGAACAGGAAGGACTTGCCTATCTGTTTTTGTTCCACCGAGTCCACGTCTTTTCCGCTTACGCCTTCGAGCATGCAGGGATTCACTTTCACGATACGGTTCACTTTGCTTTTTACGAACTCGGCCACGTCATCCACGGTTGGGAGCGTATAAATTTGGTTGATGCCCCAAAAGCGTGCGGCATGAACAGATCGCAGGATTTCCATCGTGCTCGCTCCGATCTGCGATCCCTTGCGTATCACCTGTATCGGCGTGCGGTCGGAATAAATATCCAACATGAAGCGGTGGTCGGCGAACTCGATCGGATCACCGCTTTCGCTTTTTATTCCATTCTGCTTGATCCAATACAGGATGCTACTTTTTTGTTTTTCCTTTTCGTCCATAAAAAGCTTTGATGGTTTCGTCTATTGCTTGGCCCAGTTCCTCCTGCTCCGGAGTCGGAGGCTTTTGCTCGTCTTCGTTGATGCTAAGTTCGTGCTTGCCAAGCGACTCTCCCATTTCAGTCCTGAACATTTCCCACCATTTCTTGATCTCGTCGGTCGTAGCTCCTTCTCCTTTCTTAATTTGCTTGCGTAGAGCTTGCATCTTGTCCCAGAATATTTCCGCAATAACTCCAACCTTTCTTTGCTTAATCTCTTGCGTCTTTTTTCGAATACCTTCAAGGTCTTCGATGAGTTTAAGGTCTTTGCGATCTACCCAGCGATATTGTTTTGACCAATTTCCTATGGTGGTATGACTCGGCATCTTGCCTAGCTTTTGGGAGAAAATCATCCAAGTTTCATCCAAGTTTTGTCCAACCCCTTCCCACACGCGCATCAGCTTGCCGATACTTCCAACTTCGCAATATAAAAGCCACGCAGTATATTGCTGCTCTGTCTCTTTCGGCATCTTTGTGGTCGTGAGTGTGGACTTTGTCATACTGCTTTTCTATTTATCTTTTCTTTAACTTTTCACTTTGACCTTCTCCCAGCGATTGCGAATCACATCGCACCAACGCGGGTCGAGCTCAAGCAGATAGCAGGTGCGTTCCAGTTTGTTTGCGGCGAATAGTGTGCTTCCTGATCCACCGAAGAAGTCGACCACGACGTTTCCGACTCGGCTTGAGTTCTTTATGGCGCGCATAATGAGCCACTCCGGTTTCTCGGTCGGATGAGCCATCTTGGTAATCGCTTTGCGAGGCATGTCCCACACGTCGCTTTCGTTGTTGTCGCCGTAGAAGAAGTGCCTCTCTCCCTTCTTCCACCCATACATAAGTGGCTGAGCTTTGGTCTTGCCTTTGCTTCGCTTGGCTTTCATGACCTGTTCGTATTGTTTTTTGTAGTCTCCCCAGCCAATAGCGAAGGACGGTTTAACCCATACGATTGTCGAGGAAAATTCAAACCCGGCGTTCAGCATTTCGTAGTACCACAGCGGATAGCTGGTATAGCCCGTGCAGACGTACATCGTTGCGCCTGGCTTCAGAATTTCATGGTAGTTGGCGAACACTTTTTCGCTGAAGGCTTCGAAGTCTTCTTGGCTCTGCTGATCGCCGAGAATCTTTCCTTGCTCGGTTGGAAACTTTCCGCGCTTTTCGTGACTGACGTGAGCCACGTTGTAAGGCGGATCGGTAAAAACCATATCCACCTTGGTTGTGCCGAGCAATTTCTTGATGTCTTCGATCTTGGTTGCGTCTCCGCACATAAGCCGGTGTCGGCCAAGCTTATAAACTTCACCGTATTTCGACACAGGTTTTTTTATTTCCTCGTATTCTTCTTCGGCGGTTTTATCTTCTTCATCCGGCTCTTCGAGCATTTGGCTGTCGAGGAGATTGCTTATCTCCACTTCATTGAAGCCGGTGAGGGTCAGGTCAAAGTCGGAGTGATTGATCTCGACCATGAGTTCGGCCAGCCTCTCGTCATTCCAATCGCGCCGTTGAGCAATCTTGTTTAAGGCAAGACTCAGTGCTTTTTCTTCCTTCTCCGGCATGTCTACCAAGTCCACATTCTCTTTCGGTATTGTTTCCCATCCCAGCTCTTTGAGGGCCATGACGGTCATGTTGCCGCCGATAATGAAACCGTCGCGTCCCTTGCTGGTGTTAACCGTAATCAGTCCTCGCAATCCGAATCGTTCAATTGACCGCTTCAGGGCATCGATGTCTTCGCGCTTTATCTCACGCGGGTTGTAGGCCGGATGCTTGAGGTCTGTGATTTTTATTGTCTTCGTATTTTTTTCCATAGGTTTATGAAGAATAGTTTGATACGAATCCGGACCCTTCTTCGAAGCGGGAGTTCAAGGTATGCCTGCGTTGTCATCTCGCGCTCGACCATTTCAATACGCCGCTTTTGAGCTTCGGCCAGCAGGTCGGCCGGAATGTATGCACCGCCTATAAGCCGTGGCCTATTCTTTCTTCGTGCCAGCGGGTTCTTTTTTGGGTTGTCGAGTCTGGTCATGTTCTTCTTCAATTAATTTTTCAGTTGTTAAGATGGCGTGTTCGACTTTTTCGATCCGTTCCCGATATTCCACCACCAATTCTTTCTTGGTCTTTTGGCCCTCCGTGTTGAATGGAGTCAGGCGCGGGATCACCACGTCATCGTCGCCGCGGTCTTCAAGGTTGCGTATCGCAATCTCCAGCCGCACTTTTTCTTCTAGCAATGAGTCGTGAATTGACTCGAGTGTTTCTAGTCTTGTTTTCATATCGTTATAATTTCGAATTTGTCCGTCTTTTCATTCCATCGCCAATATTCCTTTGTGGTGTTTACTGGCTTTGGGAATGCAAGCATTCGCTCTTGGTCTGCCCTCGACCTGGAACTGAAACGCTCCGAGCTAACCTGAATAAAGCGAATTTCTTTTTTGCCGACAGCCATCAAGTCCCAGCACCCGAATAGGTCTTGCTGTTGGAACTTTGCGCGCCGAGCCTTCTCGATCCAGTAGCCTTCCTGAACGAGAAGGGCCTGGGCTTTTTGTTCAATGATTTTTCCTTTTTGGGTACGGTTCATAGCTGTTTGAGTTAACGGGTTTTGTGTCTTTGTCCCGTTCGTAGCGGCGGGGTCGCCGATGTGCTGTTAGGCCGAGACCGACTCCGATCCCGCATTGCGGGGCAGATCCGGGACATTGAGCCGAACACTGACACGAGCTTTGCTTCTGCGGCCGACGAGGTTCATGACTGAGCGGATCGCTTTAATTGCGCGTCCCTCTTTGCCGATCACGATTCCCGCATCGCCCTCGCCAAGCTTCGCCGAGAGGAGCACGCCCATCTCGTCTACGTGCCTTGTCACTTCCACCTGTTCAGGGTGGTTGACTATTGCCCGCAGAATCGTTTCTAGTAAATTCTGATCTTGTTCCATAGCTTTAACTTTTCTTTATAATTTCTTTATCTTTTCTTGACCGCCTGTCGACCTCAGGCGAACAGTGGGTTAGCCCCACTCGAAAAACACGGACATTCAATTCCGAATGCTTCGAGTGAGGCCAAAGTTTTCTTCCGTCTTTTTGATTGCCTGCATGATCTTTGTCGCGACTTGCGGCACGATCGCATTCCCTAGAGCCTTAAGTCTCTCTATCCGATGTCTTGATTTTGATAATTCAAATTCGTCCAGTTTTGCGGGTAGCCCATCATCCATTCCACAAAGTTCGGCTGCAACTTCAAGCCAATTCCTTTCCCAACTTCCTCGTTCAAAATCTTTCCGCCTTTTTTGTTTGGCCTGCTTCCCGGATTCCCCGCTCGTGGCGTAGGCAATACGGCCAGTACGTCTTTCACCTTTACTCCGAATCTCACGCCCTTTTGATTCATCCTGCTCCATCGCCCATTCTTTAACTCCGCGTTCTTTACCGGCGCCCCCTCGACCTCGCTTACTCTCGGTGTGGGAAGCAGAGCGTTGATGGCTTCTTGAACCTGTTCCCCCATATTGTGTTTTCCCCGATCTCTCATTGCCGCACGGCTGTCTTGTGCTTTCGGCGTGCCCAAAAGCACCGGCCACAATGATGTCTTCCTCAGGTCGGTTGCTCCCCCAGCCAAGAGTTGCTCGTAAAGATTGCCGGGCGGGACTGTATTGCGACCCGTTTTGTTTCTGCTTATTTGGCGCTTCAGGTAGCTTTCCGCTTTTTTTCTTTCGATCGGCTGGATCGCTGATGGCGTGAGCAATAAACCAGATCCTGTCTCTTCGATGCGGAGCGTTGACGGCGACAGCTGGAATAATGAGCGGTTGGACTTCGTAGCCGGAGGCTTCCAAGTCAAGGCACACTTGTTCGAATACCAACCCGTTTTGCATAGTAAGTAACCCACGCACGTTTTCAGCGATGACCCATCGCGGATTCGTGAGTCGAATGATTCGAAGCATTTCCGGCCAGAGGTAGCGGTCATCGCTCGTCCCTCGTCTTTTTCCGGCCTGAGAGAATGGCTGGCATGGGAATCCCCCCGTGAGGATATCGACTTTAAATAATTGTCGACGCCTAACTGCTTGCTGTTTCTTCCCCGGCTTTTGTAGTCCGAGCCAGTCGGAGTCGGTAATAGATTTGATCTCTTTGATGTCGCCATAGATTTTTGAGTTTGGGTATCTTAGTTTTAGTAATTTTTGACAGTAGGAATCGTTATCGCAAAAGATGTGATCGGAATTCGGCCACACTTTTTCGATCGCCAAAGCGAATCCGCCGATGCCTGAAAATAAATCGATGTGTCTCATATGCTGTTTGTTTGCCTCATTGAAAATGAGTCCTTCAGCTTCTTCAGCGCTTCGACCATTGCGGCAGCTTCGCCACGGACTTCTTCCGGTTCGCGTCGGCTGTACTGCAGCGCGGTTCGCTCTAGCGTGTTGTAGAATCCGTACTCTTTTAGGCTTGCCTGAATAAAATCGTCGATGACTTCTTTGCATAAAGCCGCACCGATTGTCGGTTTCATCTCTCGCTTGTTTTGCAAAAACCACACGAGCTCCATCTCAAGTTGAAATTCAGTGAGATGGCGCAGCGCATGCTTGAGCAGATTGCCGTCTTTGAACTTCACGAAGATCGGCCGAGTATGCCGAATGCCCCAGGTGAGTTGAGAGAATTTCCCGAAGAAGTAGCGCGTTGGCAGGATTGGTTTATCCACAGGCTTATCCACATCCTTTTTAAATTCTTGAATCAAGCTTGCTTGTCCGAAGGACTTATCTTTTGTAAAACCGGTTTCTTTTGTAGCCCGAAAATTCTTCGCACGAAGATTTTTCGGGGGAGGTGAAAAGTTTGAGGTTTTTCCTGCCCCCGAACTTGTTTCGGGGGTGGGTTGTTGTGGCCGTTTAAGACTCAAGCGGTAGAAGATTTTTCCTCCGCACTTCATGCGCTTTTGTGGCGAGTCTAGGAGTACACCCGCTTCGTCGTGGGCTTGGATAATTCTCAGTTCGTCTACCAATCTCTTGAGTGAGTTTTGAATGGCGCGATCGCTGCGGTTTATTTTCTTCATCAGCTGACCCTGACTAATCCAATCTTTCTCTTTGCGGCGTTTTGTTTCCGGATCTTCAATCCATCCCAACGTCTGGTCCGCAACGACAAGAAGAATCCTCAGATCTACATCGCTCAGGAGTGGCATCCACTCCCGGATAATGAGGTGCGGGATTTGAGTCGAGTTTGGAATTATTGAGGTTGTTTCGTTTTCCATGTTTTTTGTTGGACGAAAGGGAAACAGCTCCCCGATTTCTGGCCTGACGCTCTCGCGGTCAGGACAGAATCGAGAGCCGTTAGAAGTAAATCGGGAAGTGAATGCGGATGTCTTCTTCTGCTTCCTCTTGCTGGTGCAGGTCGTCCGGGTCAGGATTGACTCGGCCGGTTCCACTGCAATTGCTGCATGGCTTGCTGGCTTTTATGTCGCCTCGTTCCATTGCCGTAGGAATCTCTCCCACGCCATCGCATTCTTCGCAGTCACGCTTGTCTCCGGCGAGGATGTACTCCCGGATTTTTGCTTCCCTTAGTTCTTCTGGAAGCTCGTTCCATTCGAGGTTGAATGCGTATTTCATGGTCAGTAGTTGGCGATTATCGTGCATGGCTCTCCGGTTTCTTTCTCTTTCCGTTCGCAGAGATCCACGAAGTCAACGAAGCTTTGCTTCACTTTGTCGATTTTCTTTTGATCCGTTTGCTTATAAATCGTTCGCTCTCGTTGTTCGACCACTTCGAGAGTTCTTGGCAATCGTTCGCGTAGAAGCTTGGCCGGGATTTTTGCTTCGTTGTTTTTCCCGAAGGCTTCGCGGCACAAGTATCGCGTTGCGAAGTGCTCTCCCCGGTACGCTTCACGCAAGTACCCGACATTGCCGTGCTCCACTGAGAAGCCAGTGATCTGCTTTTTCTTTTGCTTTGGCGTCTGGTTTTTCCAGCGCGCGTAGATGTCTATTCCCATAAGATGTTTGATCCTTTGTCGGCTTCCGATCTCTGACCTCACGCTTCCGCGATGAGGGCAGAGTCGGAAGCTAACGCCGGTGGTTACTTTTTCTTAGTTCCTTTCTTTGCTGGGACCGGAGCGGGCTTCGACTTTTCTTCGGTGTGAGAGTGCCCATTCCCATTCCCATTTCCGTTTCCATTCCCGTTGCCATTAGGAGGCAGCTTTGAGACTAGGCGTTTGCGCCCATCCGGGAGTTCTACAATTTCTGCGATGCCCATCGACACGGCTTCAAGGCCCAGCTTCTTATAGCCGTCGGCCAGGCGTTCAGGCCGGAGCTCGCCGATTGCTGTCATTGAGGTCGTTCCGAATACTCGATCCAGTAGGTCAAGCTTTAGCTGCTTGTCTCGGCCGACCGCGCCGGGTGCGATGCGGATAAGGAGACCATCTAGTTCCTCTATCCATTTGTCGCGCTCTCTGCGCCATTCGGCTTTTTCCTCCTCGGTTCGGAAGAGTAAGCCGGTGTCCGATTCAGGCATGACTACCGTGTCTCTCGGAATTGGATCGGTGAGCAGGGCTTCTACTATCGGCGCGAAGTTCTCATAGGTCGGGTTTTTATAAGTCCGGCCGTCGAGCAGGGTGCTTCGGTCTTTGATGATCGTGGCTTCGCGCCAGACCTTCTTGTCGTCTCCGAGCACTTCTTCGAAGCGCTCCATGAGGACGAGCATGTCCGGCTCGTAGGCGGTTTCGCCTTCGACCTTCATCTTGATTCCGGACTTGAAGATTTCGCGTTTGCCGGTGTCGGCATTCTTTTCGTTGTCGTACTCGTACCCAGCGCGGCCGGTGAAGATCGCGTGGTACCCGTCGCTCACGAATGGGTCGGAGAATTCCCGCTTCCATGTCGGCTTGATGATTCCCCAGTCCTGGAATTCCAGGCGTGTCCGGTGAACTTTTTCTGCGTAGGATTGGAGGAACCCCTCCCATACGTGCGAGATGGAATCGATGAGAAGGATGTCCGATATTCCGGAGCGCATCTTTTCCATCGTTTGCCGTAGGTCGGCCAGTGACTTCGATTCGCGGACGAGCACTTCGATTCCGGCTTCCGCGAAAAGCGGCTTGAGGAATTTTGATGCTTGTTCGGTGTCGAAGATTACGATCGGTTTTTTCGAACCTATTCGCTTGTGCAGTCCGACCGCGACCTGCGCTGCGGTGAATGTTTTGCCGCTACCCGCGAAGCCTTGGAAGGCCGCTTTGAAGTAGGGCTTGGTGTTGCCAATCGGCGCGAAGAAGCTATCTGTCGTTTCCTTCTCCGTTTCTCTCGGTCGCACCCTCGTTGCTGTTGGTTGTGCTTGGTTGTTCATAATTGTTATTTGACTTGCCCGAAGGTGGATTGATATAATTAATTTGCTGATCATCTCCCTTCGGGGAGATTTTCTTTTTCTGAGCGGCCCGGTTCGACTTCCGGAGCCGTATTTCTTTATCCAGGAACTCCACATCAATGCGGTCACCTATCTTCAATTTGTAGCGATCCGTAAGCCATTTCCCTTCAAGGATCACTGCTGGAGTTCCGTATCTGCGGTAGGTGACCGCGCGGGTCGGCTTGAGATCTCTCATGTGAAGAGTCTCAACACCAGATCCGCTTGTGCCCGCCAGAAAGGACTCCAGTGTCCGGTCTGGCCCTCCACCATGATTTGAGCGAGCGATGCGAAGAGGATTAGCATGTCGAGAGTCACCAGGAAGGCGATGGCTTCGGATGCTATGGTGAAGGTTTTCTTCGCTTGCTCGTAAGTGATTGCGTTCATACGTTTGGTTGCTCGTCGGGGTCGTTGATGTAGCTCTGTTTGTTGTCGCATCCAAGTCTCTGACTAGACTTCGATTGAGCTATCAATCGACCCGTGGTCATTTGAGTTCTTTCTTGATCTCACCGAGCAGGGCGTCGTTGATCTGATCGAAGGCGTAGCCCATGAGCTCCGATTCGATTTCTGATCCTCCATCCAGGAAGTCCGTCGTCAGCTTTCCAGTTAGGTTGCCGACCTCATCGGCGATATTGTCTTCGAGGTCTTTGGCCAAACTTTCGGCGACGGCCCGGATACGCTCCCGCATGACCTTTCCGCGAACTTCTTCGCGTATGTTTTTCTTCACTTGTGTGATGTTTTTCATACTCGGTGTTGTGTCAACTTTTGTAAGCTTGCGGACTCTGGTGCCGCGTACCTCGACCTTCGACGAGCAGTATTTATTTTTTCGAGATCGGGATTTTGGCATAGAAAAACCCCGTGCTCATCGCACGGGGTTTTTCCCTTTATCCGCAGTTTGCGGACGGAAACGGCTCTATTTGTCAGCTCCTACTTCCCATGACACTTTTTATACTTTTTCCCACTCCCGCAAGGACATGGATCATTGCGGCCGATTTTTTCTCCTTCGGCCGTACGAGGTTTGGCTTTGATATCAGCCGGCGCGTTTCGGCTATCTCCTTCTTTTGCCGGAGCGGACATTTTTACTCCTTGCCGATCTAAAAGTGACGGCGCGGTTTTTGTTTCCAAGCCGACTTTATAAATATTATAAACAACTTCCCGATTTATAAAATGCATCAATTCCTGAAACATTCTGTATGTTTCTTTTTTGTATTCAACAAGCGGATCATGCTGGCCATAACCGCGAAGACCAATTCCCGTGCGCAAATAATCAACCGCGCTTAAGTGATCAACCCAAAGTGAATCAATCGCCCGAAGCATCATCGCCTGCTCGATTTGGCGCATTATTTTTTCTCCATCCTGTTTTATTTTTTCCGCCTGCTCGGAAATTCTCTTTTCTAAATTTTCATAAGCTCCACGCGCGAGTTCCATCAAATATTCGATGATGCGCGTGCGAACCGCCGCGTCGTGTGCCTTATCACCAGCCCAGCGTTTAAGATCTTCCATTTTTATGCGCACTTCCAGCGGCACCGGGAAAATTGTCCCAACCACTTCATAAATTTCTTCCAAATTCCAATCCCCTTCCTGTTCTGAAGCGGTATGAAATAAAACAACTTGTTCAATTTCATCCTCCACCATTTCCAAAACTTTATCTTTGCTATTTTCCGCCGCCAAAATGTCGCGGCGTTTTTTATAAATCACTTCACGATGTTTATTCATGACATCGTCGTACTCAAGCAAATGTTTTCTGATATCAAAGTTATGACCTTCCACGCGGCGCTGTGCCGATTCAAGCGAGCGAGAAACCATTTTATTTTCAATCGGCATATCTTCCGGCATATTGAGCCGCGTCATCAAACCTTTTAATCGGTCGCCGGCAAAAATTCTCATCAAATTATCTTCAAGCGAAAGATAAAATTGCGATGAACCAGGATCGCCCTGGCGTCCGGCACGACCGCGCAACTGATTATCAATTCTGCGAGATTCGTGACGTTCAGTGCCGAGAATATGCAAACCACCAAATTCCCGAACTTTTTTTGCTTCTTCTGGATTAGCCGGGTTTCCTCCTAAAATAATATCAACGCCGCGGCCGGCCATATTGGTCGCGACGGTCACCGCGCCTGCTCGTCCGGCTTGAGCAATAATTTCCGCTTCTTTTTCGTGATTTTTTGCGTTCAAAATTTGGTGCGTAATTCCTTCGCGCTCGAGCATCTGGCTTAAAATTTCATTTTTCTCAATGGAAATTGTGCCCACCAAAACTGGCTGACCTTTTTCATGGCGTTCTTTAATTTCGCGGACCACCGCCGCAAATTTTCCCATTTCCGTCCGATAAATTCTATCAGCCAAATCAGCGCGGACCATTGGTTTGTTGGTCGGAATGGAAACAACTTCCAAATTATAAATTTTGGAAAATTCTTCCGCTTCGGTTAGGGCGGTACCGGTCATGCCGGCAAGTTTTTTATAAAGCCGAAATAAATTTTGAAAAGTGACGGTGGCCAAAGTTTTTGATTCTTCGCGAACGCGCACGCCTTCTTTCGCTTCAATCGCTTGATGCAAGCCTTCGCTGTACCGCCGGCCAATCATCAACCGTCCGGTAAATTCATCAACAATTATCACCTCTCCCTCTCGGACAACATAATCCCGGTCGCGTTTAAATAAAGTCTCGGCGCGCAACGCTTGCTCAATATGATGAACCATGGTAATTCCGCCCGAGGTATAAATATTTCCCACCCCCAACCATTTTTCCATTTTGGCGATACCCGCTTCGGTCAGTGTCGCCGCGCGCATTTTTTCATCAATATTATAATCTTCATTTTCTTTTAGCCGCCGCACGAGATCGGCAAATTTCGCGTAAAGTTCTCCCGACTCCTCGGCTGGCGCGGAAATAATCAAAGGCGTTCGCGCTTCATCAATTAAAATGCTGTCAACTTCATCAACAATCGCGAAATTCAACTGGCGCTGCGCCATATTTTCCAAACTCGTCACCATGTTGTCGCGCAAATAATCAAAACCAAATTCGTTATTTGTGCCATAAAGAATATCCGCGGCGTAAGATTCTTTTCGCGCTACCGGTCGCAAAAATTCTTCCGCAACTTTGAAACTGGCCGTTTGGCTGCCATCTCCCGCCGCCGCCTCATTCTTATATTCCGGATCATACAAAAACGCCGCGTCGTGCCCAATACAACCAACCGACATTCCTAATGCGTGATAAATTTTTCCCATCCAAGTCGCATCTCTTTTCGCCAAATAATCATTAACGGTGACAACATGAACTCCGCCGCCCGCGAGCGCATTCAAATACACGGCCAGTGTCGCGGTCAAAGTTTTTCCTTCACCGGTTTTCATTTCCGCGATCTGACCGCGATGCAAAATAACGCCGCCGATTAACTGCGCGTCAAAATGCCGCTGGCCCAAAACGCGCTTTGCCGTCTCGCGTACTACGGCAAATGCCTCGGGCAAAATATCTTCCAAAGCCTCACCTTTTGCCAAGCGTTCTTTAAAACTTGCCGTCATCCCCTTTAATTCATCAAAAGAAAACGACTCGAATTTTCCTTCGAGTTCGTTTATTTGCCCGACAATCGGCATTATTTTTTCTATTGTTTTTTTATTTGGATCACCAAGGATCTTTTCGAGCAATGACATAAAAAAATATTATGGAACAAATACGGCCGCGGAAATCACTGTTGTCCAGAGACCGTTTTTGTCGGCAATGGCTGATTGAGTAATGTTTGTTGTTTTAACTATTTTTCCGCTAACTTTGTAAATTTGTTCGCGCTCATCCCAAGCCTGATTGCAATCAAATTCCACGCCAAGCGTTGAGGCAAGCATTGATGCCGCTAAATCTTCGGCGTATTCCCCGGCTTTTTGATCGGTCTCGCCAAATGGATGATGTTCGGAAAGATAACCATAGTGCGTCGGATCGGCCGGCAGCGCCAAACCAATTGACGAGGCAATTAGCCGATTTGGTTCGTTGGTGGAATTTCTCGCCATCACGCAATAAACTATTTCTCCGGCTTTAAGCTCAGTAAGCCCTTGAGTTTTATTTATTGTTTTACAGCTTGGCGGAAAAATACTGGAAACGCAAACAATATTAAACTTTTCAATCCCCGCGTCGCGCAACGCCGCCTCAAAAGATTGGAGCATTTCTTTGTGCCGTCCGACGCCTTTCGTAAAAAAAACTTTTGTTGGAACCATTTTAGTGAATTATGAATTAAGAATTACGAATTTTGAAATTTATTGAAAATTGATAATTGAAAATTAAAAATTAATTTATATTCCTTCTTCTCTTTCTCTTTTTCCTTTTATCTCTTCGTCTCCCGGCCGCACCCCTTTTGCCACGACCGTCATTCTCTTGGCCAACCGCCCGCCGCGTTTTACTTTCGCGTCTTTGGCGCCTTTATAAGATTTTATCTGCCGCTCCAATTCTTTTTTCACGAGCACGATCGCCTGCCTCAAATCTTTATGCGTTTCCTCGGCCCGCAAAACTTTTCCTGGCAAACGGATGTCTACTTCGGCAAGATAAACCATTTCTCCGGTTTTGTGATGCTTTGTTGTCCGCGCCACTTCAACCCAGGCCTCGGCCACGCCGTCGGCATCATAGGTCGGAATAAATTTTGCCAGTCCGCCGATTTTTTCTTCAACAAAAACATCAATACTCTCAATCGGTTCTAAGTTTGTCCACTTTAGGGAAATTTTCATAAAATTTAGATTATTATAGCAGATTTAAAAGATTATTCAATTTACCAATTACCAATTACTAATTACCAGTTACTTCAATCAAAATCCCACGTACTCAATCTCTTCTTCCAACTGCACTCCAACCTCGTCTCTCACTTTCATTTTAACCAAACTCGCGAGGGCAATAACATCAGCCGCCGAGGCGCCTCCCGCGTTCACGATAAAATTGGCATGCTTTTCTGAAATCTTCGCCCCGCCGATTTGTTTACCTTTCAAGTCGCACTGGGTTATAAGCCACGCCGCGGGAATTTTTCCTTTTTGGATATAATCGACCGGCACGTCTTCGTGAGTATGTTCCTTTACTATTTTTACAATCTCGTCTGTCACCACCACATTTTTCATAAATGATCCGGCGGAAGGATCTTGGGGAATTTTCCCGTCTCGCGCCACGAAAATTTTATCCATCTCCTCTTTTATTTTATTTTTATCTCCCGCTGCCAATTTAAAAATTACTTTCAAGACAATTCCACCCTCGCGTTTAAAAACACTTTCTCTATACCCAAACTTGCAATCATTATTTTTGCACTTTTCCGCTTTCCATTTTCCCTTTTCCATTCTCAGCGTTTCAACTTCTTCCACCGCGCTCCCTGTCGCTTTTCCATACGCTCCGGCATTTCCTCGCACCGCTCCGCCGACTGTCCCCGGAATCCCGGCTGCCCATTCAAGGCCGGTGAAACTATTTTCCGCCGCGGCCGCGACCACTTCGGCTAACATTACACCCGCATCTGCTTCAATCTTAAAATCTGCACCGTGAACTGCTAGCTGTGAACTATTAACTTTCACCACTAATCCATCAAACCCTGTATCCGCAAAAAGCACATTACTCCCGCCGCTCAAAACAAAAACTTTCAATCCCAATTCATTCGCCGCCTCCGCCGCCCTCACAATTTCCTCGGAATTTTTTGCGACAAAAAAATACTTCGCCGGTCCGCCGATTTTAAAAGTGCAATGGCGTGAAAGTGCCTCATTCTCCAAAACTCCCTCGCCTAATTTTTCTCGCAATTCTTTAATCATAAATCTTCTTAATTTTAACAAAAAATAATCTAAAATACAAGACTGTTGAAAAGTCTTTTAAAATCCTTTAATATTTAGCATATGAAACATACAAATATAAAATCAACTATTTATGAATCCGATGATCCGCTGGCCGAAAAAAAATATTCGCCAGTCAAGGGAATTGTCAGAAAATATACTGATCGCGTAATTTTTTGCCCGACTTACGAGTGCCCAAGGTACTGCGATTTTTGTTTTAGAAAAAATTTAGTGGATGGCAAAAATGGAGCGCTCGCGGAAAAAGAGATGGTCGCGGCGATTAGCTATATTAAAAAAGATAAATCCATCCGCGAGGTAATTTTGTCCGGCGGAGATCCCCTGTTTTTGGACGACAAAACTTTGTCGGATATTTTAAAAAAACTTCATGCCATTTCGCATATCAGAATTTTACGCATCCACACCCGGATTCCGGTTACGCTTCCGAAACGCATCACAAAAAAACTCGTGACCACTTTAAAAAACGCCGCGCCGCTTTGGATTGTAATTCATGTAAATCATCCAAAAGAAATTACTCCCCAATTTAAAAAAGCCGTCGCGCTATTACGAACGGCCAACATTCCCCTCCTCTCTCAATCAGTTTTGCTTCGCGGCGTAAATGACAATTTTGAAATTTTAAAAAAATTATTTTACGGCCTCGTAGAGCTCGGCGTGAAGCCATACTATTTGCACCAGTGCGATCCGGCCCGCGGCACGAAAAAATATTGGGTAAATATAAAAAATGGTAAAAAAATAATGCGCCAATTGCGCAAAAAAATTTCCGGAATTTGTCTTCCGACCTACGTCCAAGATTCGCCGCACCGCGGTAAAATGCCATTATACTAATCTTTTGAGTAACACCTCTCCGATTCGCCAAACATCACCCGCGCCCATAGTGATTACTACATCGCCAGATTTGATTTCGCGCGCCAAAAAATCCGCCGCTTCATTAATTGTCGGAACATAGAGAGTATCCTTGCCCTCTTTTTTTATTGCCTCCACAAGATCCCCTGAACTCACGCCTCCCGTGGCTTCGCGCGCTGAACCGTAAATATCAATCACAATTGTTTTATCCGCCGCGCCAAATGATTTTGAAAAATCCCGGAGCAACGCTTTTGTCCTAGTAAAAGTATGCGGATGAAAAACGCACCAAATCCGCCGGTCCGGATATTTCTGCCGCGCCGCTTCAAGCGTCACTCTGATTTCCGTCGGATGATGGCCATAATCGTCAATTACTAAAACCCCATTCGCCTCACCTTTTATTTCAAACCGCCGCACCGCGCCGGAAAACTTTTCCAATGCTTCGCGAATTTTTTCTAAATCAAAACCGAGTTCCACCGCCACAGCAATTACTGCCAAAGCATTCGCCACATTATGCTCACCGACTAATTGAATTTTAAAAATTCCGCGCGACTCACCCTTTTCTAAAACTTCAAACTCCATTCCATCATCTCGCGCCACAATATTTTTTGCGCTCCACTCCCCGCCAGCTAATCCATAAAAAATTATTTTACACTTCGCCGACTTCGCAATTTCCAAAACATTTTTATCATCAGCACAGGCCACCAAAAATCCATCTGTTGGAATTTTTGCCACGAATTTCCGAAAAGCGTCATTATATTCTTCCGGCGTTTTAAAAAAATCCGGATGATCATATTCCGCGCTCGTCAAAACCACGGCCCGCGGATCAAAATATAAAAATTTATTTTGATATTCATCGGCCTCAATTACTACATATTTTCCACCGCCATTCCGCGCGTTCCCGCCAAGCTGCGGTACAGATGAACCAACAACAACTGTTGGGTCCGCGCCCAGTTCCTGCAAAACAAATCCCAGCATCGCGGTGGTCGTCGTTTTTCCATGCGTTCCACAAACGGCAATTCCAAATCCTTCTTTCAAAATTTTTCCCAGCGCTTCGGGATAACTTAAAATCGCGACTCCGCTTTTCCTCGCCGCCGCGAGCTCTATATTTTCCTCGGTGTAAGCCGTAGAATAAATTACCAAATCCGGTTTTTCCGCCGCCAAATTCCCCGCGTCAAAACTTTCATAAAATTTTATTCCGCTTTTTTCTAAAACTTCATCAGTAAAAAATTTCTCATGCGTGTCCGAGCCCGTGACTTCCGCCCCTCGCAATTTCAAAACTTGGGCAATGGCGGTCATGCCCGCGCCCTTTATACCAATAAAATAAATTTTCTTCGCCGTTTTTAAATCCATATTTTAATTTTTATCCTATCACTTTTTCGCGATTGTGACAATATTCCATCCGTCCCAGGTGTGCACCTTTTTCCCTTTTCTAATATAAAAATTTTCCAAAATTTCAAACCCCGCACCTTTGACGAGACGCCTCAATTCCCGTAAAGTAAAAGCGTGAACATATCTTTTCGCAAGAACTCCGCCCCCCTCATTGCTTTTCCAGGGGACCATGGCGTCGCCAAAATCTAACTCGCTTTGGCCAAATAATTTTAAAATAATATTTTTTGCCAAAAACGCCAAATATTTTTTTCTAAACAACGCCCAGTTGGTCATAATCAAAAATCCGTTTGGCGCGAGCACCTTGCTAACATTTTCTAAAACTTTTTTCCGCAAATTTTCCGACGGAATATGGTGCAGAGTGGCGATCAAAAACACTACGCTATATTTCTCCCCCTTCCACCAATCCAAATTTGTCGCGTCGCCCAACAAAAACTTCCGCGATTCACTTTCCCCCCATCTCTTTTTTGCAAAATCCAAAAGTTCGGGAGAATTATCAATGCCGGTATAATCAATTGACTTATCTTTCAGAGCATCATACAATCTTCCATTGCCGCATCCCAAATCAAGCACGCGATCGCCGGGCGCCATGCTTTCCGCAAAATCGCGCATCTCATTCCAAAATCTTTGCCGCGTCTTTGAAAAATGCGGCGCGATCAGGGCGTAATTATTTCTTACTTCGTCTAAAATTTTTTTTACGACTTCTTCTTTCATAAAATGAAAACCTTAGAAATCATCACAAGACAACTGATTAAAGACAAACCCGAAACTCGCAGAAATCTTTCCGACTTAAAACGGCAAGCCGCGGGTAAATTTAAATTGCCCCCTCCGCTCTCCGCCGATATTTTTAAAATCTATCAAAAACTTTTGCGACAGAAAAAAATCAAACGCGATCTGAAACTGGAAATGCTCCTTAAAAAACGCGAAGTGCGGACAATTTCCGGCGTAGCGCCGATTGCGGTTCTAACAAAATTCTATCCTTGCCCCGGCCGCTGCGCTTACTGCCCGACGGAAAAAAACATGCCAAAAAGTTATTTGTCCAATGAACCGGCCGTGATGCGCGCGATCACTTTTAATTTTGATCCCAAAAAACAAGTTGCCGGACGAATCCAAGTTTTAGAAATGAATGGCCACCCGACCGACAAATTGGAATTAATCGTCATCGGTGGAACTTGGTCCGCGCTTCCCGATCGCTACCAAAAATGGTTTATCCAAAAATGTTTTGACGGCGCCAATGGCCGAAAAAGCAAAACACTCGCCGCGGCCCAAAAAATAAATGAAACCGCCAAACACAGAATTATTGGCATCACTCTTGAAACCCGGCCGGATTATATTACCCCCGAAGAAATCTTAAAAATGCGTGAATTAGGCGCGACCCGCGTTGAACTCGGCGTCCAGAGTATTTATGATTCTATCTTACAGCGAAATCGCCGCGGACACAATGTTGCCGCAACTATCCGCGCCACAAAAATTTTGAAAGATGCCGGATTTAAAATTTGCTATCACATAATGCCAAATCTTCCGGGATCAACTACGGCTCGCGACTTAAAAATGTTTCGTGAAATTTTTTCTAATCCCGACTTCCAGCCGGACATGATTAAAATTTATCCTTGCGTTGTGACGCGCGGTTCGGAAATTTACGCATGGTGGAAACAAAAAAAATACAAACCGTATTCAGAAAAACAACTCGTGGAGCTTCTTATCAATATTAAAAAAATAATTCCGCCTTACGTTCGCGTAAATCGCTTGATCCGCGATATCCCAGGCCCAAGTATTGCCGCGGGAAATAAAGTTTCTAATCTGCGCGAAGTCGTTACCGCGGAAATGGCGCGACGCGGTCTCGCTTGCAAATGCATCCGCTGCCGAGAAATCGGACACCAAAAAAATGGAATAGTAGACTTAAGTCTGCGCCAGCCACCTAAAATGTTTATCAAAAAATACCAAGCA
Source organism: uncultured Gammaproteobacteria bacterium (assembly GCA_965231095.1). Lineage (GTDB taxonomy): Bacteria > Patescibacteriota > Patescibacteriia > XYB2-FULL-38-15 > XYB2-FULL-38-15 > JAHIRI01. The sequence goes on along the minus strand of OZ246416.1, from coordinate 166,277 downwards.
TCGGGCGGCATGGAATATTTTATCAGTTTCGCATCACCCGACAAAAAAATCCTCTACGCTTTTGTCCGTCTCCGAATCCCAAATTTCAAAACACCGCCCATTTTACCAGAATTAAAAGACGCGGCATTGATTCGCGAACTCCATACTTACGGACATCTTGTGCCAATTGATAAAAATTCTCCCGGCGCGACACAGCATCTTGGACTTGGAAAAAAATTAATGGTCGAAGCGGAAAAAATTGTGCGAAAATCAAAGATCAAAAAGATGGCCGTCATTTCCGGCATCGGCGTCCGCGAATATTACAAAAAACTTGGATACAAGAGAGAAGGAACTTACATGGTAAAAAATTTCTAAACAAACCCGCCTCTCCGGCGGGTTTTTTTTCTGTACTTTCACAAAAATAAAAAGCGGATTCAAGGTTTGAAACCAAGAATCCGCAGCACCTCCCTACTCCTCGCAAATACTCTCGTCGACGTTCGCAAGGAAATTGAATATCTCCTCGCAAACCGGCCCGCAGTACTCTCCGGTCTGGCCGCTTTTGACGTAAGCGACCAGCTCGTCGTGAAGTAATTGCACTTCCTGCCGAGCCTCAGCTCTGATGGCACTTCTTTCTTCGAGCGGCACCTGTGCGGCTTCACATGCCGCGAAGCCTACACGCGCCATGGATAGACGCAAATAGAAGTTCACGGTCGGCGCCAATTCCGTTGTCGGACCATCTACTTCGACCGTAACCGGATCGGTCGGTTCTGGCACGCTCGCGCCGCAACCGAAGACAAGCAACGCTAACCCGAGAAAAACACCAGCCAACCCACCGTAGTGAAGGCACAATTCTCCCACATCCCAGGCCCTCTTCGGGATTTTCCGGTTCTCCGCGTGGTTCCCCCCGTATGCCAAGCCCCCGGCCACAACAAGAATAAAACCGACAAGATGTGGTCCGCTCATCCTCATCCCTCTTTCTATCGCCGACTTTGGCGAATATAAAATTATCCAATATTTTTTGCTTTTTGTCAATAGTGATGATAAGATAAAAATACTTTTAACTCCAATTTTACTCTTCGAGCAAGCGAACGAAGTGAGCGCGTCGAGAAGTTCTCGACTCGGCCAACGGCCTCGCTCGAACAATAATTCAATGTCACACCTATCAAAATTCGATCCCGAAATTGCCAATGCAATTGAAAACGAAATTAACCGCCAGCGGTCTGGTTTGGAAATGATCGCTTCGGAAAATATCGTAAGCCGCGCGGTCTTGGAAGCAATGGGCACGCCGCTCACTAATAAATATTCCGAAGGTTACCCGGGCAAGCGTTATTACGGCGGAAACCAATTTATTGACGTTTCGGAAAATCTGGCCATTGACCGCGCGAAAAAAATCTTCGGCGCCGAGCACGCCAATGTTCAGCCGCACTCCGGCTCGCAAGCCAACGCCGCGGCATATTTCGCGCTTTTAAATCCCGGTGATAAAATCCTCGCGATGAATCTGGCTCACGGCGGACATCTCTCGCACGGCGCGCCGGTAAATTTTTCCGGAAAATTTTATAATGTTGTTTTTTATGGCGTAAACAAAAAGACCGGTCGGATTGATATGGATGAAGTCTGGGAAATCGCTCTGGCGGAAAAACCGAAGTTAATTTTGACCGGCGCTTCGGCTTATCCGCGCGAAATTGATTTTGCCGCTTTCCGAAAAATTGCGGACGAAATTGGCGCGTATTTAATGGCTGACATTGCCCACATCGCCGGATTAGTCACCGCAAAAATTCATCCTGATCCAATTCCGATTTGCGATGTTGTGACGACTACAACTCATAAAACCTTGCGCGGTCCGCGCAGCGGTTTAATTTTGTCTAAAATCGCCGACCGCCTTCGCCCGGAAGATAAAAAAAATCTGGCGCAAAAAATTGATAGCGCTGTTTTTCCGGGAATCCAGGGCGGCCCGCTTGAACACATTATCGCCGCCAAGGCTGTTTCTTTCCTTGAAGCGCTCCAGCCTGATTTTATTGAATACCAAAAACAAATTGTAAAAAATGCCAAAACTTTGGCGGACACACTTTTGGCCGGCGGGCTGAATTTGGTTTCGGGCGGCACGGACAATCATTTAATTTTAATTGATCTTACCGACACCGGACTTGGCGGAAAACAAGTTGAAGACGCTCTGGGCGAAGTAGGAATTTATGTCAATAAAAACATGATTCCCTACGATAGCCGAAAACCGACTGACCCGTCCGGCATCCGCCTTGGCACTCCGGCCTTAACCACCCGCGGGATGAAAGAAGAAGAAATGAAATTAGTTGGCCAGATGATTGTAAAAATTATTAAAAACATTGACGATGAAAATATAAAAAAAGAAGTCCGCGAAAGCGTTCGCGAACTTGTGATGAAGTTTCCGATCTACCCGGGCCTCTCGGTCCTTGTGGATTGATTGGACTGCGTTACTTGTCCAGAGCGTTCAAAACCCATGCCATTATCAATGCCCAGACAGTAACGCCGAAAATCCCCGGAACGAGTTTTTCCCCTCCCTGATTGAGCCCCATTACTGCTTCCCACTGCGGCTGTTCCGGTGTAACTGCGGAGCAAACTCCGGCGACCACAAACGCCATTACGACGCCGATAATCACGGCTAGAATTGCCCTCATCTCTACCCTCCTTCTAATTTCAGCCTATCACTTTAAATATAAAAATCAATGCCCGCACAAATTATTGACGGCAAAAAAATCGCCGCGGAAATCCGCGCCGAAATAAAAAAAGAAATCGCCGAACTGGGAATTACTCCCGGCCTGGCCGTGATTTTAGTTGGGGCTGATCCGGCTTCGCATTTATATGTTGGTTTGAAAGAAAAAGCCGCTGCCGAAGTTGGCATTCATTTTGAAAAATCTTTATTTTTTGCTACTGAACCGGAAGAAAAAATCATCGCGAAAATAAAAGAATTAAACGCCCGACCGGCTATTCACGGAATTATTGTCCAGCTTCCTCTGCCTCAAAATTACGACGAAAATAAAATCGTGGCGGCGATTGATCCCAAAAAAGACGCCGACGGTTTTCATCCGGAAAATATCGCGAAACTCTTGGCCGGCGAGCCGAAAATTGTTCCGCCGGTTATTTCGGGAATTTTAAAACTCATTGAATCAACCGGCGCGGAATTGAAAAATAAAAAAATCACCATCTTGGCCAACAGCGAAATTCTGGCAAAACCCTTGGAAAAAATTCTGGAAGACAATGATGTTACAACGATAATCGCGCCGGAAAAATTGACTGCAGATATTTCCGACGCCGATATTGTAATCACCGCTCTCGGCCGGCCAAAAATTATCACGACTGAAGCGATAAAGCCCGGCTCGATTTTAATTGATGTGGGCACGACACGACTGGAAGACGGCGCGACCGTTGGTGATGTTGATTTTGATTCCACCGCCCCAAAAGCTGGCGCCATCACGCCTGTTCCCGGCGGCGTTGGACCAATGACCGTGGCAGAACTTCTGCAAAACGTTTTGAATCTTGCGAAAAAATAAATTTTCCAAAAACAAAACGCGGCCGCAAAGCCGTGTTTTTATTTTTTCTAAATTGCCTTAAATCTCCGGATAAATTATTTTGTAAATAATTCCCAAAACAAAGACAAAGGCGACCAAACTCAAAACCCACTCGGAAACTTTAACTTTATATTCTGGCGTTCGTTTCCCCTCTTTCTCCGCTTTTAACCAAATCAAAATTATCAAAAGCCCTTCAACCCCGCCGAGCACCGCTCCGGTAAAACCTACGATTGAAATAAACGACGGCTTGGCTAAGAGAAAAATTACAAATGGCACGGCGCAAGCCAAAAGCCACGACAGCCACTTATTAATTTTATAATCACAACAAAAAATATCTTTAAGATTCGAACCCAAAACCAGGAAGGACGTAGCGATCGCCAAAAATCCAAAAATTGCGCCAAGAACAACAATGTTATTACCAAGAGGCCCAATCAAACCCGTGATTGCTTCAGCGCTGGTGTGTTCTCCGGAAACGCCAATCACCACAAAAGAAAAAAGAATGGTGATGGCAAGCGGAATCGCCGTACCCCAGATAATCGCCTTTTTCATTTTCTTTTCCTGACCGCGCAAAAGATCGCGAATTTCCGGAACGGCCGCCGCCCCGCCCAGGGCAAATAAAATCACCCCGTACGGAAAAAATATTTCTTTCAAATTCATCACGTATAAATTCGGATACCAAACGTAGGGCAGGCCAAAAGCTAAAATAATTCCCACAATCGCCAAAAGAAAAATTGTCATGACAAACTCAATCGAAGCCACAAGTTTCAACCCGGCCCCGACAAATAAAGACATAAAAATAAAAAATCCGAGTTGATACATCAAAACCGTTCCGCCTAAAACCGGCGCCAAAAACATATGTAGAAATTGTCCGCCGATTACAATGTAGGCAATCAGCGCCCCATAAAAAGAAAAAATCTGAGCAAGAGCCGCCGCGATTTTTCCTTTTTGCCCCAAATAAATTTCCGCGTAGCCAACCAGCCGATGTTTACCTTCTGTCCGAAGAGTTATCTCCCCGTAGAGAATATGGACAAGCAAAAGCAACATTCCTAAAATAAAAATGTAAGTCGCGCCCAGGGCAAACCCAACCTTTTCCACAGCGTAAGGCACGCCAAAAATCCCCACTCCGACAATCATGCCCACCATCATGGCAATGGCATGATAGAATCTTTTGTTCATATTTTTATGATATTAAACCATTTGGATAATTGAATTATTATAGCATAATCATAAACATATTCAAAGCGCAAAACGCAAAGTTCAAAGTCAAAGATTAAAGCCGTAAAACTTTTTAGTTTTGAGTTGTAGTTTTGATTTTTGACATTTGAGATTTGAGCTGGTGCGGTGGACAAAATGTGCAAAAATCCATTTGCTTTTTTCCTCGGGATTGTTTAAGATTTAAGAACCTAAATCGCCATCTATGACTACGGAAAAAATCACGCCGCAAAATATAGAAGCCGAACAATCTCTTTTAGGCTCGCTTTTGATTGATAAAGATTCCGTCATCCGCGTGGCCGATATTGTCCGAACCGAAGATTTTTATAAAGAAAGTCACGCCGTAATTTATGAAGCGATCCTGGACCTTTTTGGCCGGCACGAACCGATTGATATTTTAAGTTTGACTTCAAAATTGGAAGAGCATAATAAACTGGAAATGATCGGCGGAAGAAGTTATTTGATGACGCTTGCGAATTCTGTTCCGACCGCCTCGCACGTTGTCCATTACGCGAACATCGTCCAAAAAAAAGCGACTCTGCGGCGCTTGCTCACTGCCGCCGGAGAAATTACCTCGCTTGGCTACAACGAAGAAGAAGATGTGGAAGTCGTTTTGGACAGAGCTGAACAAAAACTTTTTTCCGTTTCCCAAAAATACCTGAAACAAATTTTCATTCCGATTAAAAATATTTTGACCGAGGCTTTTGACCGAATTGACGAATTGCATCGAGAAAAAGGAAAACTCCGCGGCCTCACAACCGGCTACCACGATTTAGATAATCTCTTGGCCGGACTTCAAAAATCGGATCTTGTGGTTTTGGCCGCCCGCCCTTCAGTCGGAAAAACTTCGCTTGCCCTAGACATCGCGCGAAATGTCGCCACCAAAGCAAAAGTTCCGGTCGGCATCTTTAGTTTGGAAATGTCAAAAGAACAATTGGTTGACCGCCTGCTTTGTTCCGAAGCCGGAGTTGATCTTTGGAAAATGCGTACGGGAAAATTGTCCGACCGCGACGAGGATGATGATTTTCCGAGAATTGGCCACGCCATGGGAACGCTTTCCGAAGCCCCGATTTTTATTGATGATTCCGCAACTTCAAATATTATGGAAATCAGAACAAAAGCCCGCCGGCTGCAAATTGAAAATGGCCTGGGACTTTTGATTATTGATTATCTGCAATTGATGGAATCTCGTTCGCAAAAAACCGACAACCGCGTTCAGGAAATCGCGGAAATCACAAGATCGCTAAAAGGTATTGCCAGAGAATTAAATATCCCCGTGCTTGCCTTGTCACAGTTATCCCGCGCTGTCGAAGCGCGGTCGCCGGCTATTCCTAAATTAGCCGACTTGCGTGAATCGGGATCAATTGAACAGGATGCCGACGTGGTTTTGTTTATTTATCGCAAAGCCATGGATCGTAATTTCCGCGAAGTCACGCCCGAAGAAAGAAACATCGCGGAAATTCATATTGCCAAACACAGAAACGGCCCGACCGGCATCGTGAATCTTTATTTTGACGAAAACCGGGTGAGTTTTAAAAATCTGGACCGCCGCGCGGAAGAACAAAATGGTTAATTTTCAATTTTCAAGGCTCAATTTTCAAAATTGAAAACATGAATAAATTTCCACCTCCCCTACAATCTCTCATCGACCACTTTTCCCGCCTCCCGGGCGTCGGCCCCAAAACCGCTCTCCGGTTTATTTTTTATTTGTTAAAACAGCCGAAAATTGAAGTGGAAAATTTTTCCGCGGCGCTTGGCGTCTTAAAAAATTCCATTTCCACCTGCGCCATTTGCCAAAATTTTTCTGAAAATAATCCTTGCGCGATTTGTGCCGACTCCCGCCGCGACCATGGAACAATTTGCGTCGTGGCCGAACACCAGGATTTGCCGGTCATTGAAAACACCGGCGTCCATAATGGGACTTACCATGTTTTGGGCGGCGTACTTGATCCCCTCCACGGTATCACTCCGGACCAACTTAAAATTAAAGAACTGGTGGCGCGAATCCAAAATGCGAAAGGCGCGATCAAAGAAATTATTTTGGCGTTGAATCCCGATCTTGAGGGCGAAACTACAATGCTCTATCTTACAAAACTTATAAAATCTTTTGGAAAAAATATAAAAATTACCCGTCTGGCTCGCGGCCTGCCGATGGGAAGTGACTTGGAATACGCCGACGAGGTTACCGTCTCCGACGCGCTGAAAGGAAGAAAAGAAATTTGATACACAAATCAATTTGCGAATACCAAAAATCCGCCCAATCGGCGGATTTTTACTTTATTTACCAATTACTTCACGCTAGTCACTTTCACCTTCGTATACATCTGTCGGTGCCCGGCTTTTCGGCGATAGCGAACTTTTGGTTTGTATTTAATAACATCAACTTTTCTCGCCCGGCCCTGCTCCAAAATTTCCGCGCCAACTTTCGCGCCAGAAACGATCGGTTTTCCGACTTTAACGTCCTTGCCGTCTTCGTCGGCTAAAAGCAAAACTTCAAAATCAATCTTATCTCCGGCCGCTCCGGCGATTTTTTCAATCTTTAAAATTTCACCCTCTTTTACTTTGTATTGTTTCCCGCCTGTTTTGATTACTGCAAACATAATCTTCTTTTGAGTATTAAAAAATTATCATTTAACAATTTAACCATCTCCTCTAAATTCTGTCAACCGCCAAGAGCCTTAAGAAACTTTTCCCAAATTTTTTCTATCAACTCTTTTTATCCCCTTACCGCCCTCAACCGTGACAATCGCCAAACCGGTTGTCGGATCCAACCCAATATACGTTTCTACTACTTGCTTATAAGTTACCGGATCAGTGACCAAAACTTTTTCTCCCGATTCAAAATTAAGTTCTTCGCGCCCCTCTTCTTCCGGAACAGTGTTGGTGTTTGACAATTTTTCCACCGGCACCTTCATCCCCATATTCTCTCCCCGCTTAACAACTGCATCGCCGGATTCCGGATCAAATCCGGTAAATTCCCACGGCGTTCTATCACCCCTAATCCAAACTTGCTGCCCAGGCTGAAAGGGAAATTTTTCTGGATTTTTTTCCATGGCCTGCCTCATTGATTCATTTATTCTTTCAAAACTTAATTCTCCCATACTAGTTTTATTTAAAAAAATTAATTCCGACTTCTAAATTCTAATATCAACTGTGTCCCCCACTTTAATTCCATTCTCTTCGGCAAAACCGGCGTTAACTTCCAAAACATAATTTGCGGGCTCTTTCGGGCTGTAAGTTGATAAAAATTCCGCGGCCACAACCGGAAGATTTGGTGCGATATCAATAACTACATCATTTTTAATCCAAATAATATCAATGGGAAATTCCATGTCTTTCATCCAAAAAGCCGGCTGGCCCGGCTCGGCAAAAACAAAAAGCATGCCACGACCTTCATCCAAACTTTTCCGATTACTCAAACCCTTGGCCATCTCGAGCGGCTCATCGACAATTTCCACTTTAACTTTTATGTCATCAACAGTAACAAAACCGTGGTCCGCCGCGTATTGGCCGGCTTTTAAAAATCCCGCCGCCGCCAAAATTACAATAAAAATTACTGAGTAAAAACGTTCCATATTTGTAGAATTAATGTATTTTCTTTTATTTATAATAACGCATTTATCCAATAACTGCAAGTTAAAATAAAAACCCTGGAGTGAGTGAATAGTCCTCGGATGTCCAGCGAAATAGAGAGAGATTTGTTTGCTGAACGAAGATTATTCACTCGCTTCAGGATTCAAACATCTTTTGAGGCCACCGCTTTTGCGATGTTCTCAAAAAAGGTGGGGAACGATCGGTTTTCACCTTTCGCTCCCCGTTCGGTTTGTCTAGGCCGAAACCCGGAGGCTCTGCTTCCTCTTGGCTCACCACTGCGCAGGTGACGCGTTCCATCGCGGCCGGCGAACATTGACCTTGCGGTCAAGCGATAGCGGCTATCTATCTCACGCCTACCTCCTCCTCTTCGCCGAGCAGGAACTTGACGAACTGGTCCAGCTGCGGTTCGTACCGCTGCATGAACCGGACCGTCGTCTGCGGCGCAATCTGGTCGGCGGCTCCGACCACGAGCACCATCGAAACGAGAATCGCCGCACTGGCGATCTCCCATGCCGTCTTCACAGTCTTCTGTCTCCTTTCTATTCGCCGAAAACCAGCAAAGATCCAACGAAAGCGAAGAACAAGCCGAGCCAGAACACGTGGCCTTCTCCGGCTCCCTCCATCTCGCCGACCACCATAAGCCGGCGATGCTCGAACTTTTTGACTCCTTTCATGATGATGTAGACGTCCGCGCCTACCACCAAAATTCCCAGAATCACCCTGGCCGTGGACAAATTTTCTTGCCTCCTCTTGGTCGGATGAACTAGGAGCAATCCTCGCCGTCGTCGCCGTCGCAGGCGTCGACCACGTCATCGCATCCTGCATCCGCCTCGCACGGCGGAGTCAGGTCGATGAACGTGTTGGTACAACCCACCGTGGTCAGCGCCACGAACGCGAACACGAACACCATGAACGCCACGTTGATCACGATCGCGATCTTCGTCTGACGATCCATCTTCATCTCTTCCTTCCCTTCTTTTGTCCCCGCCAAAGGCGGAGAAATTTACGAAATGAACTTTCCTCTCTTCGAGTTCACCTGTTTACTGTTCGAGCGGAGCGTTAGCGAAGTCGAGAACTTCTCGACTCACTTCGTTCGCTCGAAGAATAACAGATGCTCTCGAAAGAAGGCGGAACTCATTGCAAGTTCCGCGAAGCTCGTATTTTTTCTTGTTGTCACCTTGCGGTGATTTAGGAAAATCTACGAGCCACCGTCCGAAGGACTCGGACGATTTCCGGCATACTTTTGGAAGCCAGGACATTTGGAAGGAACTACGGACGGCGTATCTTGTTCCAGGCAACTTCCAGTAAGAAGTACGCCACGGCGATACAGGCGAGCACTGACATCGCCAACGCTGGCAATGTCTCGATCCCGAGTCCGAGTTCGACGATCGCACGAGACGTCACGCCCGCGAACGCTATGACCACGAGAACTGCGATGAGCAGGAAGAGTTCCTTGCGAACGCCGCTACGCTTCATGATGATCATCTCTCGAATCCCGAACACGAGAGCCAATACGAACCAAGCGACGAAAATGAACACGCTCATTGCCTCATTCCCTTCCCTCGCTCCGCACTCCTGCGGAGCAAATCTAGAATACTCTTGTCCCCTCCCCGCACCGTGCGGTTTGGGAAATTTTTCGGGCAGAAACTTGCGCTTCTGTCCTAGCCAGAACCAGTCAATTTCTTGCTTAGTTCTGGCTAACTAAATTGTCAAAGTACAAACAAAAACGGGCGGAGAGAATCCGCCCGAAATTAAATTATTTGTACAAATAATTTAGGGTGGTTTTCCCGTCTTCATCTCGCCAAAAAGCAGATGAATGGCGGGTCTCTCTCAAACCGACCTATTTCATTGTCAACAGATTAGTATACCATAAAAACAACAATCTGTCAAGAGCTTTTGACAGATTTATTATATCTTATTTTAATATTTTCGCTAAGGTTAACCAATTTTCCCCCTCCTCTCTGAGGAGGGGTTAGGGGTGGTGTGTAATTTTTGTAAAACCGTTGCCAGCACTTCATCTAAACTATCCCGTACATCATTGTCCGTAAAACGCACAACCCTTATACCCATTTTTTCGATAAACTTTTGTCTCACCTTGTCGCGTTTAGCGGCTCCGGTTTGATAATGACTATCCCCGTCAAATTCCAACGCTAAATTAGCTTCCGGGCAATAGAAATCAACAACATACGGCCCTATTCCTTGTTGGCGGCGAAATTTATAACCACCCAAATTACTTCCACACAAATAACGCCAAATTATTTTTTCAGAACACGTGGGACGGTTGCGAAGATTTTGACGCGTTAACTTTTGTGATTTACGATTAAATATTTTGTCCATAACCACCCCTTAATCCCCTCCTTAGAAAGGAGGGGAAATTTTTACTCCCCTATTTTCTGCACATTCCGGCGGCCTTTTATTAAAACAATTGTCCAGGCCACGCCCAAAACTCCCAAAACCACCAAGGCGAAAACCTTACCGCCCGACTTTAAAAATAAAGTTGAAGTGCCAAAAGCCAGGGTCACAAAATACAAGGAAAGCACGGCTTGACGCTGGCTCATCCCGGCATCAAGCAAACGAAAATGTAAATGTTTTTGGTCAGCCGAAACAAGGCTCCGCCGCGAGATAAGTCGTTTGATTATTACAATCGCGGCATCCAAAATCGGCAAGCCCATAATCAAAAGCGTAGTCGCGATTTTACCGCCGGCGATAATGGACAGGGCGCCCAAAATAAACCCGGTGAATAAACTTCCGCCCTCCCCCAAAAAAATCTTGGCCGGATTAAAATTCCAAACCAAAAATCCCGCGCAGGCTCCGGCAAAAATTATCGCGAGCATTGCTGTCCCCGGCTGGGCGACTTCAGCCATTAAACTCACAAAGAAAATTATCACCGCGCCGATGGTTGAAACTCCGGAAACCAAACCGTCCAAGCCGTCCAAAAATTTTGTTGTGTACATCATGCCCATCAACCAGACAAAAGTAAAAAGATCGGCAAGAATTGTAATTTTATACGGAACCCCGTCCCACCAAAAAAGAATTTTCTGCCAGGAATCAAGATGCAAAAGTCCGCCGAAAGGATTTGTAATTTGATCAATCCCGACGCCGCTTACAATTACGACTGCTGTGGCGAGCACTGGCCAGATGATTTGATATTTCGGCGCCAATTTATATTTATCATCCAAAAATCCGCCAATCATCAAGAGCGCGCCGCCCAAAAACACGCCGATCAAATTTTTTACAACAAACTCGTTCCCCAAAATTTTGTCGGTGAAAAAAATGTAATAAGCTAAGACCGCAAAAAAAGATAAAAAAATTGCCAACCCGCCCAGAAGCGGCATCGGCGATTTATGAATTTTTCTTGATTCGTTCGGTTCGTCAACAATTTTATATTTTAAAGCAACCCGGCGAACGAGCCAAGTCAAAATTGCCGCGATGATAAATGTAGTGGAGAATGAAATAAAGTACATAAAAAAATTCCCAATTTCTAATTACCAATTCCCAATAAATGTTCAATGCTTAATGCCAAAATTGTCATTTGACATTTAGATTTTGGATTTTATTAGAAATTAGAAATTGGAAATTAGAAATTTCTTATAATTCCCTCGCTTTCTCTACTCTAAAATTTCCGTCGGCTTCCAGAATAATTTTATCGCGCCGCCCGACTTGTTTTGTAAGCAATAAATTCGCCAAACCATCTTCCACTTTTTCCTGGATCACGCGGCGCAACGGACGCGCGCCAAAAACCGGATCAAAGCCGGCCTTCGCGAGCGCCGAGATGGCCTCAGGGGTCACTTCAAGAGTAATTCCGTGTTTATCTTCCAATCTCTGAGCGATTTTGTCAAGCATTAAACGAGCGATGGTTTCAATTTCATTTTCCGCGAGCGGTTTATAAACAATCACGCCGTCAAAACGATTTAAAAATTCCGGACGAAAATATGGTTTCAATTCCGTGTTAATCAGGCGGTCTTTAATGGCTTCAATTGATAATCCGCCCCTAATCCCCTCCTGGATCGCCGGCGATCCGGCGTTTGAAGTCGCAATTAAAATCACGCTCGTAAAATCAATTGTTCTCCCCTGATTATCAGTCAAGCGACCGTCGTCCATTACTTGCAGGAAAACATTTAAAATATCCGGGTGAGCTTTTTCAATTTCATCCAAAAGTAAAAGCGTGAAAGGATTTTTTCGGACTGCTTCGGTCAAAAACCCGGCTGACTCCCCCGCCGGCGCGCCGATTAATTTATAAATACTCGCCTGATCTTGGTATTCCGACATATCGAGCCGAATCATATTTTCTTCATTGCCAAAATAAACTTCAGCCACGGTTTTCGCGGTTTCAGTTTTACCAACACCAGTCGGCCCCAAAAACAAGAAATTCGCGATCGGCCGTTTTCCTTCGCGAAGTTCGGCCCGGGAACGCCGGAGCGCCGCGGCTACCATTTTTACGGCTTCGTCTTGACCGACAACGCGATGATGCATTACTTCTTCCAGCCGCAAAAGTTTTTCGGTTTCACCTTCGGTGACAGCGGTCACCGGAATTTTTGTTTTTTGCGCCACCACTTCAGCCACGTCTTCTCCGGCGACAACCGCGCCCTCGCCTTTTTTACCATGAGTGTAATGTGCCGACTCACGTAAAATTTCTATGGCTTTTTCCGGTAAAAATTTTTCGTGCAAATACCGGTCCGACAAGGTCACGGCTTTTTCCAGGGCGTCGTAAGAGAAAAATACTTTGTTTTGATATTCCACCCCGCCAACTTTTGCTTCTAAAATTTGAATCGCTTCATTTACTTCCGGCTCCCGCACTTCAACTTTTTGCAAAACATTTCCGAGCGACGAAGTTTCAATATGCCGGCTCCAATTCGCGGACGTCGCCGTCGCTAAAACAAAGAAATATCCTTTGGCGAGCTCGTCGGCCAAAACGCGCGAGAGATCAACGCTTTCTTCCGCGCCCGCGGTAATGCCGATTAATCCTTCAATCCCTTGGATATAAAGAACAATATTTCCGGCGCGGGCAATTTCATTACAAATTACCAAAAGCCGTTCTTGGGCGTCGGCGGCCGAAGCGCCGGCCACAAGCTGGCCGACATTTAAACTGATTAATCTTTTATCCTGTAAAATTTTTGGCACATCTTCTTCAAGCATCCGTTCGGCAATGCCTTCCACGATTGTATTTTTTCCCACGCCGGGATGGCCGATTAAAATCACGCTCTGATGTCCGCCTTCAATTATTCTCATTATTTCATCCGTTTCTTTTTCCCGGCCGATACAAGGCGCGAGATACGCAAATTTTGCCATCAAAGTCAGATCTCGGCTGAATTGATCCAAATACGGCGTAGCCATCGCGGTCATGGCCCGAGACATTGTTCCGCCCGGTCGAAGCCGCGCCAGAGCCCGCGACTGTTTCCATTTCTTCCGCAGAAGTTCGGAAATTTTCAGCCACTCCACGACGTTTCCAAGTTTTGTTAAATCAACTTCAAGCGAATACAAAACTTCTTGAATAATTTCTTCCGACTCGGCCGTCGCCAAAAGCAGTTCGGCAATATCAATTTGTTCGCGGCGCGCGGCGTACGCTTTAAAATAAGAATCAAAGAAAACCAAAATTCCCGCCGGAGAAATTGTCGGCTCGTCTCTTTCCGCCAAACTCGCCTGAAGGCCCGTCAGCTGTTTTATAATTTTTTCTTGTAAAGTTTTTAAATTAATTCCCAGCCGCCCAAAAACCACCGCCGCTTTTCCGGAAAAAAGAAGCGCGCCAAAAATATGGAGCGGCAAAACTTCCGCGTGGCCGAATTTCAGCGCCGCCTTCCAAGCGTCAACGAGCGCGTGCTCCGCGTCCAAACTCAAAGTTTTTACCACATCAATTTTTTCTTTGGCCGGCAATTGCCGAACCGCCATCCAGTCGGTAATTTCTCCGACCGGCGCCGTTTTTATTCTTTCATCTTCCTTTTTCGCGTATTCCCTCTTTTCCACTTTTCCGGTTAGTGCCCGCTCTTCTAAAACACGATAAATCAAATAAAAATCTCCGACAAGCGATAATAAAAATAAAACTATCTCCGGCCGCCCGGAAATCCAGAAGGCAGCATCAAAAATTGAAATAAAACCAATTTCCCAAACTCGCCAGGCTAAAAATAAAACCGCGCCAAAACCAAAAAGCAAGGTGGCGCTAAAAAGTATAAATTTTAAAAATTTCTCTATTTTCTTTTTTTGCAGTTCGCGTTTGGTAATTATTTTGTTCCAATAGAGAAATCTGCCGTTGCGCCAAACGCCCGCGCCAAAACCCTGGCAAGCCAGGCATTTTCCCGCTCCCACTTTTCCGCTGCCGTTGCAGGCGGGGCAAATTAGAATATTTTGGTTAGACGCCATAAAATTATCCTGCCAAATTTAAAATAATTCCCAAAACTACGAAGAACGGTAAAACAATCCAAACAAAAAAGACCAAGATCATTATCACGGTCCATAAAATTAAAACCAGCGTCCGGCCGATTATCTGGAAAATTCTCATGAAAAAACTGATGAGCACGCCGGCAATATCATGTTGGCCAAACATCGGCTTAAAAATATTTACTATCCAAACTTTAACGCCAAGACGGACTTCCATATTCTTTATTCTCTGCCAGGAAAAATTCGCCGCCATGCCAAGCCCCTTTGTATACCACCAAATCGGAAAATACAAAATTTCCCGGATAATATCCAGCGAAATGTCTCTAAATAATCCAGCCGTAACCTTCTGCGCCATATTAAATTATTTTAGCACAAAAAACGTTTTTAGAGAAACCGCAAATCAAAATTTACCTTTACGGATAGCCGTTCTGATTTTTCTCATCAATTCCAGATAAAAATGAACATTATGAATTGTCGCGAGGCGGAGGCCCAAGGGCTCCTCGGCGATGAAAAGATGGCGAATGTAAGCGCGCGTGTAATTTTTACAAGTTGGACAGGAACAATTTTTATCAAGCGGCGCAAAATCTTTTTTAAATTTTTCATTGGTGATATGGAGCGTTTCGTAAAATCCTTGACCAAAATTATCTTTCTTTCCTTTAAAAACATAGATCAATCCATGCCGCGCGTTTCGGGTCGGCAAAACACAATCAAACATATCAATCCCGCGCCGGACCGCCTCCACAATTTCTTCCGGCTGGCCCACGCCCATCAAATAATGCGGTTTTTCTTTTGGCAATTCCGGCACGACATAATCCAAAATTTTATACATTTTTTTCCGCGGCTCGCCGACCGCCAATCCGCCGACCGCGTATCCGTCGAAATTTAAATTCACCAAATCTTCGGCGCTCTTCAATCTTAAATCTTTATGAACGCCGCCCTGTACAATCCCAAACATCAATTGTTTGCGTAATGGGTGCTTCTTGCTTCTTTTTGCCCAAAGAGTGGTTAGTCGCACTGCTTCCTCCACTTCTTTCCGCGAGGCGGGATATGGCGCGCAAACATCCAAAATCATAGCAATGTCAGATCCCAGATTTTTTTGAATTTCAAGCGCCAGTTCCGGCGTCAGGGTAAATTGTTTACCGTCAATATGCGATCTAAAAATCGCGCCGTCCTCGGTTATCTTTCTTTGTTTTGCCAGAGAAAAAATTTGGTATCCGCCGGAATCCGTCAAAATCGCCCGCGGCCAATTCATAAACTTATGCAATCCGCCGGCTTTTTTCATTACTTCCATTCCCGGACGAAGCAAAAGATGATAAGTGTTGGATAAAATTATTTCCGCGCCGAGATTTAAAATATCCGCGCTGTCCAAAGTTTTAACAGATGCTTTCGTCGCAATCGGCATAAAAAATGGCGTCTGCACAACTCCATGCGCCAATTTCAACTTTCCCAACCGAGCGCGAAATTTTTTTGAGGTTTTAAGTATTTTGAACATATTGCTAAAAAATTATCTCGTATAAAATTTAATTGAAGATGGCAAAATATTAAATTCAACCATTAATTGCCCTGTCCAGATATCTCATTACCAAGGCAACCTGGTAAATCATGAGCTCATTTTCTGATTCACTAATATCACCATCTCGATGCTTGCTGTTATTATTAAAAATTGGATTATCGAGATAAGTTATTGTATTAACGATATGATTACGAATGTCATTATTCGCCTTTTTCATTTTTAAAATATTGCTGATTTCTTTAATATTTACAGTTAAACCTTTGTTATTATTTAGCAACAGACGAAAAAATTCTTCTAAACATCTTCTTAAACTATCGATGGACTTTATTCGACTTCTGGGAGAGTTTTGGCCAAAAGACTTTAATGCGTCAATAAAATGCGATTCTGGTTTATCGTCTAAGAAAGTTAAGGTCTTGTTTACTAATTCTTTGTCAAGAATTTTCTCGCCGCTGGGATATAAAATTATATCGTTTTCAGTTTTTGTAATGCGGACGTTTACTTTTGAAAAGCTAATTGCTTCCTCTACTTTGTCATATAAAATTTCTTTGTTATAAGTATAACGACCATCATGTCCTACGGTTCCCCTTATATCTAAAGCAAATATTATTTCTAGTAATCTATAGAATTTTTTCGAATCGTTTTCTTCTATTAAAGAATTTGTAATATTTGCGCTCCATTTATGGCCGATGAAATCTGCATCATGCCAAACCTCCTTAATACCTAGGACATTGCAAAAATCGGCAATACTTTTATTTGTTACGTGATTATCAATATCTGAAAATGAGTTCATAATCCTCGTTTTAAATTTCTGAAACTCTTTTTCTTCAGAATATCCATCGTCTATTTTCCAACGATTATTTATTTCGGATATTTTTTTCTGTAAATTCATAATAGTTAAATTTAATATTTTACCATCTTCACTTAAATTTTATACGATCTGAATCATATTAATCATACCCCATCTATCATAAACTATAAAGGGCTCCATAGCCTTTACTAATTTGTTTTTAATTTAAGAGAAAATAACTATTTTTTTCGTCTTCGTGGACACTTTTTCGTTTTGCGAAACAAAAACAGCTTCTTGATCCTTAAACAAAGGTAAAAAGAAGCTGTTAACTCGTAGTTTTTATCAAAGTTCGCCAGAGGGTTAAACTCTTGCTACACCTCCGAAAAAACTACGAAATATTTGTTTATAAATAATGAAATCCTTCGACTCGCTGTGCTCGCTCAGGGAATAACATCACGCGTCATTTGACCGCGACCGTGCCGCTCGTCTTCGCGTAATCAACTTTCGCCACGCCAACCATGCTCAAATTATTAATCCTTTCCTGAATTTTCGCCGTGGACTGCATTTCCGCGACTTGAAATTCCACTTTTCTGATATTTTCTTTAAGCGCGGATTGCTTGTCTTCCAAATCTTTGATGGCAAAACCCTTAATCGCCATGCTGTTTATTTCGGCGAGATAAAGCACGCCAAACAAACAAATAAAAACGAGAAGCGCGATGTTTATGGTTTTGACATTTGAGAAAAATTTGTACCAAACGCGCGGCTTGGCCTCAAGTCTTTCCCTTTTATTTTTGTTTTGAATCAATGCCAGGAATTTTGACATAATTTGTTTTTCGGCTACTTCAATTTCTCGGCGACTCGAAGCTTCGCGCTCCGAGATCGCGGATTTTGGGTTGCCTCCTCCTCACTGGGTACTATTGGTTTTTTATTTAAAATTTTTAAAATCGCTTTGTGGCCGCAGTTGCAGACCGGTATACTTTTTGGACAAACGCAGTCAATTGATTCTTTTTTAAAATATTGTTTAACGATTCTGTCTTCCAGAGAATGGAATGAAATAATCGCGAGGCGCGCGCCACGGGGCAAAAGCTCCACGGCTTCCGGCAAAACTTTTTCCAGATTTCCCAGTTCGTCATTTGTCGCGATGCGCAAGGCTTGAAAAACTTTGGTGGCAAAATGGACTCGGCCGAATTGAAACTTTTTGGGAACAACTTCGGCGATCGCGTTTACCAGTTTAAAAGTCGTGTCTATTGGATTATTTTTTCTGATTTCGCAAATTCTTCTGGCAATTCGTCCGGAAAACTTTTCCTCGCCGTATTCTTTGAAAATTCTTACCAGCTCTTGCTCCCTGCTTCGATTTAAAATATCCGCGGCTGTCTCCCCGACTTGCCCGTAACGCATATCAAGCGGCGCGTCAATTTGGAAAGAAAAACCTTTTTCCGGATCCTCAATTTCCATTGAGGAAAATCCAAGGTCAATCAAGATACCGGAAATATTTTTAAAATTATTTTGAAGAACGATGTCCCCTATATTTCTATAATTACCCCGAGTTGCGACTAACCTGGAACTTTCAATCCCTGCTTTCAAAACTTTTTGCTTGGCGATGAGAATCGCCCGCATGTCCAGATCAATCCCCAGAATCTTTCCGTTTGGCGCGGTGCGTTTTAAAATTTCTATCGTGTGGCCGCCGGCGCCCAAAGTACAATCAACAAAATTCTGATTTGGTTTTGGATCAAGAAATTTTATAACTTCATTTAAAAGTACTGGAACGTGCCCGGAATTTGTTACCATATTAAACCCCTAACTCCCCCAACTGCTCGGCAATATCGCCGCTCGATTTTTCCGTGCCGCTCTTGTAAGTATTCCATTTCGCTTCGTCCCAAATTTCCAAACGGTTGTAAAGTCCGGCAACAATAGCATTTTTTCCGAGACTGGCATATTTTCTTAGATAATCAGGCAAGACGACTCTTCCCTGTTTGTCTAAAGAAACGTCCATTGCTCCGGCGAGCATTAATCTGGAAAACGCGCGAGTGTTGGCGCGGCTGATAGGAAGCTTGGCTAATTTTTCCGCCAAGATTTTCCATTCGCTTTCCGTGTATAAAAAAAGGCAGTTGTCCAAACCTCGGGTCACAACTGCGCCCTTCGCGAGTTTATTTCTAAACTTAACCGGCACGGCCAGTCTTCCCTTCTCGTCTATTGTATGGTTGTATTCTCCTATAAACATGGAAGTGATTTAATATTTCGCAGAAGAAACAAAAGTGGAAGTCGGGGTTTGGGTACTGATTGTTTGGTTTCGCGGAATTGGCGAGAAATGTCTTGGCCAATTAACTTCGAAGTTACTCTCTGAACTTTTGATTAAGGAATTCTGAAGTTTTCCTCAGAATCCTTTGGTCCAGATTAACTTCGAGTTATCCACAAAGAACCATGTCTATCCCCACTTTTATCCACTTTTATATCTTATACATCCATTTTACACCACTTTTCCAAACTTGTCAACCACTCTGTCAACGAATTTATTTCCTTTTAAATAAAACAAAAAATCCACTGCTGTGCATAAGTGGATTTCTATATTTTAACTTAAGCTTGTGGATATCTTGGCGCTAACCTATAATTTCCATTTCTTAGGTTTTGTAATGTTCGGCTCCCTGCCGTAAGCCGGCAAAATTATTTTTCCCTTTTTGGTTTTTGTCATTTTTTCGTAACCTATTTTTAAAAATTCATTTTCACTTTTAAACTCTTCCGCTTTTACGCCCACGATTGGCACATTGAGTAAATATCCAAAAGCATTGGCCAAAACCACTCCCTGGCGGACGGCAGTAAAAGCTCCCGGCCCGGAGACAACCGCGATCCCCCCTATATTTTTCGCGGCTATTTTTCTTTTCCGCAAAATTTTATCAACCGAAAATAATAACTTGTCTTTTTGGCTGCCAATTTTTTCTTTTATATTTTTTTCTCCATCAAACAAAAAAACCGCCGACTCTTCCTCGGCCGCCGTATTTATTGCCAAAATTATTTTTTTATTTTTTGATTTCATTAATGCACAACGCTATCTGTCACCTTTTACTGGTGGACAACGACGGGCATGCCTTTGTCCGCCCAAGCGAAAATCATTATTGCGTTATCAAGTGCCAAGCGCACGCAGCCGTGCGAAACTCGTTTTCCCAAATGGTTCACGCCTTCATAAACAACTTTGCTGCCATTTTTCCAAAAAGGCAGACCATGAATTCCCGCGCCGCTTTTCGTAAACAACATAAAGTTCGGCATGTAGAGAGAATAGGCGTTAGAATAGGCTAATTCTGATTTGGATAAAATTTTAAAAGTTCCAATCGGGGTCGGCATTTTTGTCGTGCCGGTGGAAACCAAATATTCCCCAAGACTAAAACCATTTTCAAAAATTCTCATCTTTTGCTCGCTGATATCAATGTCAATATATTTATACAAATCAGTCCGGCCGCCCGGCGCGGTTTTATTGGGCATGGCCACAATTTTATTTTCTCCACCAATAAACTTCCCTACTCCAACCAGCGTCCCGCTTCGCGACCCTTGGTCAAAAGAAAAAAACTGATCTTTCAGATTTCCTTCTCCGGAAAAGATGCGGACATGCGGCCCGCCGGTAAATCCGGCGCCCAAAACTATTTCCTCTTGTTCGTCATCGTCAATATTTCCCAGAGACACATTCACGCCGCCGCGAAAACTTTTATCATACCCTAAAAACTTTTTGATAAATCTTCCATCCGCCCCAAAAATCTGAACTTCCGGAGCGCTTCCCCATCCCGGAGCGGCAATAATTTCTTCGCCCGCGAGCTCTGCGAGCAGCTCGCCTGAGGCAACCCGCACCCCGCTCCACTTATTTATTCCTTCCGGATTAATTTTAAATAAAGCGACGCCCAAACTATTAAAAACTTTTATTTCCGGCTCTTGTCCCGGTCCGCTGCCGACAATTATTTCGTCCCGGCCATCATTATTTACATCTCCCGCGCCAAGATTTGCTCCAAACTCCAATTTATCAAAGGCAAAAAACCCCAAAGAACTTTCCATCTGGCCATAACCGTCAAAAATTTTTATCTCCGCCGCCGCCCCTTCGGCCGGCGCGGTTATGATTTCACCTTTTCCATCTCCGTCAAAATCCCCGGCCCCGACCGCGACTCCTCCCAAAAATTTTTCATCGTAGGCCAAAAAAGAATTTACCAAAGACCCATCTTCCCGATAAATTTTCACTTCCGGTTTTTTCCCGCGCGGCGCTCCAAGCACAATTTCATTTATTTCGTCTCCCCCAAGATCAATCATCGCCATGGTCGGCGCTTCATCCATTTTTGAAAAAGAAATAAAAAATCCCTTCTCCGGGACAAAACTTGCCGCGTTAAAAATCTTTACTTCCGAAACTAAACCGGCGGCGTGGACAAAATTAACCGGCAGAACCAACAAAAATCCCGCGGCTGCCACAAAAAATAAATTTTTTATTATGCGGATCATATTCATAACAAAACGTTCCTCCTAAAAAATTATTTCACTCCTAACTCATTAACCATTACTACTTTTTTATTTTCCAAAATATTATATAAAAATTTATCGGTAATATCTTTTCTGTATTTAAACTCCTGGCGGCTCATCATCGTGTAATTTATTTCCCTGCCAAAATCTTTTTCAAAAACTTTTATCAAGCGCGCCACCTTTCGCCGATTGAAACGGCCCACCAAAAGCAAATCCACGGAAATTCCCGGCGTCCCGACAAATTGTCCGGTCAAGGCCAAATAATCCACGCTCCCGGCCCGGCGAATCGCGTTCACAAAATTTTTCTCCAACAAAAAATCCGCTTTGAGGAGCAAGGCTTTAAGCTCCGGAAATAAAACAAAACCGCTATCAGCCTGAAAAAACTTTTTTATAACATCTTTATTTTTTATTTTCTTGAATTTTCCGGAAAACTTCTTTTGCTTATCAACCTCGGGGATAAGATAACTTTCTTTTGGCGCTTCCACTTCTAAAATTATCCCCAACTCTTTCAAATTTAAAAGTTCGCGGCGGACTGAATTGATTTGAGAATTAAGCGCCCTCGCGATTTCTCTCACAAAAAACGTCTTTTCCGGGCTATTCAAAAATAATTTCAATAATTTAACTCTGGTCTTTGAACCAAATAGTTGTTCAAGTCCCCAAGCACGATTTTTCGGCGGTTGTTTTTTTACTTTCTTTTTTGCCTTCATTGGTCTTTGACCCACCCACCAAGCATTGGCGGACGGGTTTACTTTAATCTAAAAATACTCTATAATTTAATACATACCGAACACTCTTTATTATAATATAAGTATAGAGAAAAGCAAATGTCCAGAATTGATTATAGCCAATTAATAACCGATTCTGCGGTGGGAAAATCAGCTTCCCGGTCTTTTGTTTTTGATTTGCCCAGCAAAGAAGAAACTGAAGGCGCCCCGCGGCATGCCGCAAACCAAATCTTCGGCCTGATACAAATTGAAACCGCCGCCAATAAAAAATCCCTATCTTTTTTGGACACCTTAATCCATGAAATAAAAGAGGCCGCCGCAGCAAGCTTTGGAAAGCCGGGGCAAAAAACGCTTGAAGAAATTTTTGAAAATTTTATTCAAAAAACAAATTATCGCTATTTGGAAATTGTTGGCAGTAAATCTTCGGCGATCCCGGCCGAAGAGGCGGACGGTCTGCCGAAAATAAACGCCACCATCGCCTTTTTGGACGAAAAAAATCTTCATCTCGCGGGACGAGGAAAAATGCTGCCCTTTTTAATTTATGAAACAAAGCCGGGAAATTTCAGAATAATGAATATCACGGAAACCGCCACGGGCAAAGAAGCGAGAGCAAGCAAACTTAGCCTTTTTACAAATATCGTCAGCGGGAAAATCGGCGCGAATGATTATTTATTTTTTACGACTGAAAGCATTTTAGATTATTTTTCTCTGGAAAAAATATGTAAAACAGTTTCCGCGACAAATCCGGAAGAAGCGAAAGATGTCCTGGAAAATTTGCTCGGGGAAACGGCCAACCCCGGAACGTCTTTTGTTTTTATGATTATAAAACGGCGCTCGGAAATTCCGGTAATAAAAGCCGCGCCCGCCCAGGCCCCGATCGCCCCGGCTCACGACGATTCTCCCTCCCCTCAAAATTCAATGGACGGCTTACTTAAAACTGCCTCTGACACGGAAAAAATGTTAACCCCGTCGCTTGGAATAAATTTCGGCAGCGGACTTTTCTCATTTCTCGGCGGCCTCTCAAATATTTTCAGAAAAAATGAAATAAAGTCCAATGCCCGCCTTGAATATTATTCCTCTCAATTTCATCCCCCGACAAAGGTCAGCAAATTTTTAAGATCGGCTTCTCTATTTTTTATCGCCGTTCTCCGCATCCCCTATTTTCTCATCAGAATATTTTTTTCCTTTCTTTTTAATCTCCTTAAAATTCTTTTCTATTTAATCACAAATTGGCGCGGCCAGAGAAAAACCGCCGTCACGGGCGCGGCGGAAAATTTTAAAAAAAGCTTGGCGGCAATTTTACCAAAAACGGAAAAACTTCCAAAGCTTTCAAGGACTCTGCTCGTTTTCGCCGTAATTTTTGTTGTTCTTTTTATCGGCAGTACCGGCTTTCTTTACCTTAAACATCAAAGCGACGTCGCGACAAAAACAATCCAAGAAAAAGTTACGGCTATTCAAGACAAAAAAAGCGTGGCCGAAGCCAGCTTGATTTACAATGACGAGAATAGCGCGAGGGAAACTCTTGCCGAAATTGACGCGCTCCTGGCCGCTTTTCCTCAACAAAAGAAAAATGAAAAGACCGCGTATCAAAATATTTCCGCGGAAATTGAAACTCTGCGGGAAAAATTAAGACACGCCGTGAGAATTGAAAATCCCGTCGCGGCGGCGAACTTCCCCGGATACAATCCGGGCGCCGTGGTAGATAAATTTATTGTTGCCAATAACAGCATCTATGCTTTTGACCGCAACACTTCCGTTATTTACAAAATAAATTTAGATGGCAGCGGCGTAGTTGACCAAAGCGTTTCCAACCTGAACTTCCAAATTATTTCTCTGGAAGATTTAGATACTGTTTTCCTTTATGGGTCGGAGAAAAAATTCTTCAAACTTAATTTGGAAAACGATGTTTTGGGCGAAATCAATGTCGTAACGGACGGCAACGAAACGGAAATTTCCGACTTCGCGGTTTACAACCAAAAACTTTATGTTTTGGACGTGGGGGCCGACCAGATTTTCAGACACGCCCAAACTCCGACGGGTTTTGGCCCGGGTGTAAATTGGCTTCGCCTAACAGTTGATTTGGAAAAGGCCAAAAGCTTGGCCATTGACGGCGCGATTTATCTTGGAATGTCCGATGGAAAAATTCTAAAATTTTCCGCCGGGCAACAACTTGATTTTAACGTTGAAGTCGATCCCGCACCGAGCTCAGAGATAAAAATCTGGACTTCGGCCGAATCTTCTTTTCTCTATGTTCTTGAACCGTCCGCCAAGCGGCTCGTTGTTTTAGACAAAAATGGAAAAATAATTACTCAATATTTCTCCGAAAAATTTAATGATCTAAAAGATTTTTCCGTAGCGGAAAAAGAAAAGAAAATTTATCTGCTTTCCGGGGATTTTATTTACGAGATTGAGATAAAACACTAATAGCCGCGGATAAAAAAACGAAGTACCGCCAATTTGGGTACTTCGTTTTTTATTTGTGGTGTTTTGTGTTATTTCAATGTAGCTTTGGCGCCGGCGGCTTCCAATTTCTTTTTCATTTCTTCCGCTTCGGCTTTTCCAACGCCTTCCTTCACGACTTTCGGCGCGCCGTCGACCAAGTCTTTTGCGTCTTTCAAACCCATCTGGGTTAATTCGCGAACCACTTTAATCACGCCGATTTTATTGGCGCCGGAATCGGTTAATTCCACATTAAAAGTGGTCTGCTCTTCAGCCGGAGCGGCTCCCGCAGCCACGGCTCCCGCGGCCACGGCCATTACCGGGGCGGCGGCGGAAACGCCAAACTTTTCTTCCAAAACTTTTACCAGTTCGGCTAAATCCAAAACTGATAACTTCTCAATCTGCTCGACAAGCGCCTTGAATTTTTCCGGCACTTGCACTTCTTTTTTTTCGTCTGCCATATGATTTTTTAATTATTAATAATTAAATTATTTTTAAGCTGTTTTCTTTTCTGACACTGCTTTTAAAACTTGCACTAAGCCGCGTAAATTTCCCGCCAAGACGTTTACAAATCCGGAAACAGGAGAATTAATGCTGCCAACCAATTTCGCCAAAAGTTCTTGTCTGCCGGGAATCTGCGCGAGCTCCATTACTTTGGCCGCGTCAATAAATTTTTTCTCAAGCGTTCCGCCAATAATTTTTAGCGCGTCGTGCGTCGCTCGAAATTGGTTTAAAACTTTTGCCGGCGTCACCTCATCTTCAAAGCCGAAAGCCACCGCGACATTTCCGTCAAAACTTTTTGGATCAACTCCCGCCTGGCCGGTTTTCTCTACCGCCAATTTCAGAAGCGTCTTTTTCGCTACCTCATACTCAATTTTTTCTTTGCGCAGGAGGTTACGAAGCGCGGTCGTATCTTTAACATTTAAACCTTTAAAATTAACGAAAACCGCGGCTTTGCTTTTAGTAAAATTATCTTCCAATTCCGCCAGTGTTTGTTTCTTTTGTTCTTTGGTTTTAGGCATATTGTTTTAAATTATATAAATAAAAAACTGTGGAATTACCACAGAACACGATAGAAAAACCGAAAAAATCACGGTTTTACCTCGGCAGGAAATTAAGGCCAAATTTCTCGACCGCCTGCTGTCTTTGGTAATTTATCTATTCTACAACATGGGTGAAAACCTGTCAAGTTTAATTGTCCACAGAGGAAAAGATCACTTTATCACGCTTCCCTTAAATTCTTTCTCCCTTAAAAAATTATTGAAATTATCCAACCGATTTGCTTTCATTATTACAACTTCCATCTTCCATTTTTCCGCGAGACATGAGGCGATCGGATCAAAAGGCGCGTGCATCCGGGGAATCCATTCGCTTCCAACCATTTTTCTATATTCCGCCCATTTTAAATCTTTAAGCGGCCGGGCGTTTTTAAATTTTTTCGGGTCTTTATCGTAAATATAATCAATGTTGGACAAATTTATAACTTTTTTCGCCCCGAAATTTTTTGCCCAAAGGACGGCATCATTATCAGACGAACAGCCCGGCATCCAACCCGCGGCCACAATTATTTTTTTATTAGTTTTAATTTTCCGCGTTGGATCAACTGCTACTTTCAGATACGCCGCCTCGCCAAAAATCACTCGCAATAATTCCGCGTTTAACTTTGTCGTAGCAATTCCCAACCAATCCAAATCAATATTTTTAATTTTTGCCACTTTGTTTGCCGCCGCGTTATATTTTTTATTTGTTCCTCCCCCGCCGGCGACGATTACCGCGCGATTTCCCCTTTTAACAAAATCCAAAATCGTCTTCCTAAATTTTTTTAAAAAAATCGTGTCCACACGCTCTGGCACGATAACCGATCCCCCGAGGGAAACTATTAATGTTTTCATTTTTAAAAATTATATCTTAAATTTTCTTTTTAACGTAAATTTTATCTCTTTTCGCCCGTTCCGCCGCCATCACTTTAAACGGCGAGGGCGTGCGATATCGCGTTCTCCCCTTTCCGCATCTGGCGCAAGAATATTTTTTCATAACATAATAAATTTAAAATATTTTTTCCATCCCGCCCACGGTAATAATCGTTCCCCCAACTTTTGGAAATTGTTTGGCGGTTTGAGAAAGTTGCGCTTTTAAAAGTTGTATCCGGCAATCATCACCGCTTATGGCAAAAATTTCTTTGGAAAAATCCGCGTAAATCATTCCGATGGAAATTTTCACGCCCTTCAACAATATTTCATCGCCATCGTAGGGCGCCGCGCCCGTTTCCCCCTTTATTTTTTCACGATAATTTATAACTTCTTCCTTACTGGGCAGGGCCGAAAAATATCCTGCTTGAATTTCTTGGGCGGTCGGACCGAGCAAAATTTCTTCCATTGTCCGGCGTTTCACGATGAGATCGCCAGAAACAGTCCGCTCTACCGGAAAGACCACTTTGCAGTCGCCCGGATTTTGATTCATTATTTTATTTCCAAAAAATATTTTTACCGTTGTTTCTTTTGCTTCAACTTTTTTAGCCACTTCCACCGCGCCCGCCAAATCGGCGCTTGCCTCCTTCATTCCCCCAAGATACCCAAAAAACATCGCCGCCGCCGCAGCTATCAAAATTATAATAAAAACTATTGTGAGTTTTCTCTTCATAAAACCCTGCCTTTAAAATATTTTAACTCCAATTCCAATTTTTATCCAGAGCTTGATCCTCCCCCGCCGCCTCCGCCGCCAGCTCCGCCCCCGCCGCCAAATCCGGACGAACCGGAAGGATTACTGTAACTTATGACCGAACTCACACTCGTTGCCATTCCTGAAAGAGAATTTGCAAAAACAACGCTGTTAAACGCGCCCGGCGTCCCACTCTCGTACCAATCCGGCTGCGTTTTATAAATATCGGCAAATCTTTCGGCCCACTTTTTCTCCACCCCAAAAACCATGGCATAAGACAAATATTTTTCAAAAGTTTCCGGGGTCAGGCCGCCGAGCCGAAATCTTTCCGCCACTTGTAAATATTCCTCAAAACCCAACGCGTGCCATTTTTCTTCAATTCCTTTTTCCGTAAGCGGCGGCGGTTTGATAAATAAATAGAGAATCCATAAACCCAAAGAAATCAAAAGCGCTATTATTACGGAAAACGAAAAATTTATAAGGATTATCCCGATCATGGGAACAAAAATAAAACCAAGCGCGGCTACGACAACCGCCAAAATTAAACTTGTTTCGCGAGCCATTGGAGTAGAAAGAAAATATTCTTTTTCCTCAACCAGTTTCTCCAAAATTTCTTTCGGCAATTTAGTAATCATTTTTCTAAACGACGATTTATTTTTCAAATCACCGAGCTCCACCTCCTCTGATGCCCCAAAAATCGCTTCCAAAAAATCTTTTTCATAATCAGCCAGGCTTACGTCGCCCACAAATTCTTTTCTTTTAATCAGCGTATATTTTTTATTTTTTATCCATAAAACTTTTTCTTCCCGTTCAACAATTTTAAAATATCCCCGATAAGCCAAATCAACAAGCGTGGCGGAAAAATCTTTGGAGCGGACGCTATTAAAAACTAATCCGCCCATTTCTGCCGGCAGCAAATCTTTCGGCGGATCGTATTGGGCAATAATCGTCTTTTTAAGTTTTGGCGCGTTTTGATATTTTCTAAAAAGAAAAATTCCAAGTAAAATCGGGATGAGATAACTTAATTTATCCAAAACAAAAAACCAAGTTGTTTTTTTAAGTTTAAAATCCAAGGTATTAACTTTCCCCGTTTCCATTTCCACTGTTTTTTCTCCATCACCTTCCGCCTCAAAACCAAATTTTTCTAAGGAAATTTTATGTTCTCCCAAAGAGATCTCATAACCTTCTTCAAGCACGGCCGGAGTGCGGAGATTTGTTTTTTGCCCGTCCAAAACCACAATAGCACCCGCCGGATCAGAATTAACTTTCAGGACGCCCGCGGAAAAAACAATTCCCTTTGGCCAGCCCGCGACCACCGTAAAATTTTCGTAAGGGAGAATATTGTTTCCTAAAAATTTAAAAGTTTGGTCGTCAACAATTTGGTAAGTTCCGGAAGATTCGCGGCTTCCCTCCTCGCCGGTATAAAGCGCTTGCTTTAACTCGCCAACATCAGCCGCGGACGGCAAACGCACCGTAACTTCCACTTCCCCGATCGCCACATCCCGATTTTCCGAAACCGCGTTCCAATAAAGTTCATCGTAATCGGGAAAATAGCCCAAACCACCGTGCACCTTGTACTCAAAAGTCCGCGTCATTTTGGTATCAGTCAAATCAAAATTCAATCTGACATTAACAGCATTTGTATCTTCAATAATTTCCACTTCCGGCGGAACAAGTTCTCGGCCATTCTCATCAAAAACTTTTACATCGCTTATTGACCTAACTTTATTTTTAGAAATATTCCTGACTGTCCAATGAAAATTTCCCTGGAAATTAAAAATCTGCGTTTCCCGGACAAGAAAGCTACTGTCTTCATTTATATTTATATCCACTGTCCATTTTTCAAAATCCCACCACTTGCTCGGCGTTTCCTCCGCTAAAATTTGGCCACCGGAAAATAAAAAAATCGCCAGAATCGCGAAAATGAAAAAAATTTTTTTGAGCATATAATTTTTACAAAAATTAACTCCTCCCTACTTTTCATTATACTAAATTTTCCGCTAAAACGCCAGACTCTCTTATGGGATTGACAAAATTAAACCAAAATGCCAAGATGAGGCGAGGGAAAAGGAGGAGAGCTATGGCCAAGAAATCCGAAGTCTCCGGGCCGTACAAGCTATGGACGATCGTGATCCGTCGGCCGAAAGAGCGGGACGCAGTTACGCCGCAAGCGCGCACGCTCGCCGACCCAAAGAAGCCGACAGTCCAGGCGCCCGAGATGGAGATCTGGGGGAAGATCAACATTCTCTTGCAGCATGCGGACAACACCCTGCTTGGCGAAGCGGAGGCAAAGCAGATTCTCCACCAGATCGTGGTCGAGAGCCGCCCGGATCTCCCCCGGGACTGCAGCTATGAGTTCGTCCAGGAAACCGAATTTTGGACAGCGTACGGCGTGCCCAAGATCACGGACCACTGTCCCGATCACCCGGATCAGAAGAACTCCTTCTGCCGCAAGTGCGGACGGAAGTTCGCACTCGGTCTGAAGGCGACTGCGTGAATAACGCCAACCCGAACCGAAGGTTTGAGCCAACCATGACTCGCCATCGGTTCGGGATTTTTTTATTGACTTTTCCCCACCTAAGAATAAAATGAAAAACAAGGAGGAGCAGATGGCAAACAGGTGGCGTCCGAGCTTAGAGCCGTTACGCGCTCTCATCTCCATGTGGGCGATTAGCCTCGCCTTACTGGCCGTTCTCGCGATCATCCCGTTTTCCGTCTGGTGGCTCATGAGTAGAATCACTTCTCTCTGGGCGGCCGTAGCGGCTGGCGTTGCGACTTTTATTTTTGAACTCGCCTCGCTTGCAAGGTGGCACGGAAATAACGACCACGCCCCAAAAACCAAACCAAGGGAAGGAGGCGCTTCTTTGGAAAATAGTCTGGTCGTTGATCTCCCGTGCGACGCGGAAAGGGAAAGGTGCCCGGTTCCTTGCCGGCGATGTCCGGTCTACTACGCATTTATGGAAAGAGAGAAAGACGCCCGCCGTGCGCCGCTCTATGAACCGACCGACAATCCCGACCGGCGCGACGCAGACTGAAGGAGAAACAAAACCTCGACCCTAATTAGGCCGAGGTACTTTTTTATCATCAAATTATTTTCTCCGCGTTTATCCGCACATCGATCTGCCTAAATCCTTTTCTACTCTTTCAAATCTTTTAAAATCTCCGGCGGAATAGGAACTTCTTTTGTTGGACTAATTCCCGGATACCGCCAGGCAGCAATAATTTTTTTCTGTCCCCCCTTTCCTTTTTGCCACATTACCCAAATCTCCGTCCGACGTTTACCACCCACCTTCTGCATCATGGCGATTGTTCCGTCAGCAATCCCCTCTTCGGTTCGATCCGGCGCACGAAAAATTTTTTTGATGCGACTTGGCGCGAGTCCATAAAAAAACATTTTGGCAATCGCGTTTTTTGTCCAAAAAAATTCCCTGGACTCTTTAAAAGGTTTTAAATTCATAAAACATCAAACTTTTCTCTCGCGGCTTCATCGGAAAAAACTTCGCGCCTCATTTCTTTTCTTTCAAATAATCGCCCCAGCGAACCTCAAGCGCTTCCATAATTGTCTTGATATCATCATCAGGGGTAATTTTCCCAAAATCCATAAGCTCGCCGATCGCGGCTTCAGCTTCTTCAATAAAGGCCTCGCGGCTTTCAGGCACAGCGTAATTAAAACGCGCGAGCAGTTCTTCCCAAATTGAATCGATGTCCGGCATAAAATTAATAATTAACTTTTAACAGCTAATAAATTAAAGTGCGGTAAAACGAAAAGTGGAAATAATTAACTCCCACTCCTCGGCCACGGTTCGGTCGCCGGGATTTGGATTATAATCAACTGTCACCCAATTTTTTCCGTTTGGATGTTCGGCAATGAAAGCCGGATCGCGCCCGTAGGCCGTACGAAAATCTCCTTCATTCTCCCATGTTTCAATTTGCGCTCGGTAAGATTGCGCGCCCGGCGCCACTTCAATAAAATGAATCAGGGCATGCGGCCAGCCATAAGTGTCAGAAACTGTTTTATATTTTGGCGGATATTTCATTTCAATCGCCCAGGGCAGATCGCTATATGTTTCCCATCCGGCGGTCGGATCATCGGAAGCGTTAACATTGGCTGAGGGAATTTCTTCATTCACGTTTATCCGCGGGGCATTTATCTCCTCCACGTCAGTCCTAAACCAAACGCACCCCGCCCCCGTAAGCACCAATGATGATAAAACCAAAAACACAATAAAAAAATTTTTCATAAGTCAATTGTTAATTGTTAACTATCAATTGTTATTTTGTCACTGCATTTGTAATCCAGCTCACCACCCACAAAACCAACGCCCCCAAAAACGCCGCCACAAAATTTTTAACATCAAAACCTTTAACGATTGAAGAGACTAGCCATAACATCAGGGCGTTAATCACAAGAGTAAAAAGTCCGAGGGTCAAAATATTTACCGGTAGAGTCAGTAAAATCAAAAGCGGCCTGATTACGGCATTTACTAATCCCAAAACAAGCGCGGCAAGCAATGCCGAATAAAAATTTCTGACGGAAATGCCCGGCACGATATAGGTCAACAGCATAATCGCCACGGCATAAATTAACCAACGAATAAGAAGCCCCATAAAATTTACGTTATTTATTAACTCTTCTTCAATTTTACCGCTATTGACTTTTAGCGTCAACAAATGAAAAATAGGAGTAGATGAAATAATTTGTAAGCAAACTCGTTTTAAGATAATAAACAACCTTATGGATCGCGAATTAGAGCGACAATTAATCGAAAAAGCCAAGGAAAACGCCGCTGCTTTTGAAGAATTGTATAGCCACTATCTTCCTAAAATCTACGGCTTTCTCCTAAATCGCATTGGCCAAAAAGAACTGGCCGAAGATTTGACGTCTGAAGTTTTTGCCAAAGCTCTGGCAAATATTTCCAAATTTAACGACCGGGGCGTGCCTTTTGCCGCCTGGCTTTTTAGAATCGCGCGAAATACCTTAATTGATTACACTAGGAAGAAAAAAGAAATTTTAACCGATGCCGTAGAATCTTTTGAACCTGAGCCGGACCACGCGGAAGCCGGGGCCGTAGCCGGACTCATGCACGACGAAAAAAAATTATTCATCAGAAAAACCATGAAAAATCTTCCGGAAAAATATCAAACGGTTTTATCGCTGAAATTTTTTGAAGAATTAAATAATGATGAAATCGCGGAAATTATCGGCTGCCAAAAAAATGCCGTAGCCGTAAGAGTTCACCGCGCTCTTCGTTTAATGAAAAAACATCTTGTCGGCAATCCAGAATTTTTAGAAATCAATTTGTAATACGACCATGTTTCAATTTTTACATAAAAAATCAAATAAATTATCCAGGGCCTGGGAAGAAAAAACTTCGGCTGATCTTGGCGTAAAAGAAAAAATTCTCTACGCTCTGGCGGGAAAAATCCAAGGCGCTCGGATCGCGCGGCCGGGAGAGTTTACGGTTTCAGCAACGGAAAAAAATCGCATTAGAGAAAATTTTTATCATAAATATTTTAATCTTGTTGGTGGAAGCGCAACTGCTCAAAATTTAATAAAGCAGGAAGCCAAAGCCCAAGAATCAAGAAAGGAAATTTCTATGACTCTGCCTTGGAAACTCAGTAAAACTACTCTCGCCTTCGCGGGCGCGGCCGTGGTTGTTTTAGTCTTGGCTCTTGGAATTTATTTTACCCGCGGCCCGGCTGGAACCAGCGGAATTTTTAACGGAGCGCTTGCGGCGCATTTATCGGTTGCCGACGGAGAAGTGGAAATTTGGAATGGAAGCGATTGGGAGGCGATTGCAGTTGGAACCACTGTAGCCGGCCAATCGCAGATCAGAACCGGCGAGGCTAGCAAAGCAGTTTTGGAGTTTGACGAAGGCAGCGCCCTGCGGCTTGACGAAAACACTCACGTAATTTTGGAAGAAGTAAATAATAAAAATATTTCTGTCGCCCAGATCGCCGGCGAAACTTATAGCCGCGTCAATAAAACTTCCGGCTTAACTTATAAAGTAAAATCCGGCGACGCGGAAACAACCGCGCTTGGCACGGCTTTTGGCGTAGCCGCGGAAAAATCAAACTGGGTTAAAAAGGGAGAGAAAAAAGTTATTGTTAAGGTTGTAGAAAGCAAAGTAAAA
Organism: uncultured Gammaproteobacteria bacterium; assembly: GCA_965231095.1. Classification (GTDB taxonomy): domain Bacteria; phylum Patescibacteriota; class Patescibacteriia; order XYB2-FULL-38-15; family XYB2-FULL-38-15; genus JAHIRI01. The sequence goes on along the minus strand of OZ246416.1, from coordinate 132,834 downwards.
GTAAAAATCGTAAAAAATGATGAAACTCTGGAAAAAGAAGTAAGCGAGGGAGAAGAATTGGTTGTTGACATGACAAAACCGATCGAAGAGGTGGCAAAAAAAATTCCTCTACCCAAAGAAGAAACCGCACAAGATGGCTTTTATGTCTGGAATCGCGAGGAGGATAGCCAAAAAGATTATCCGCTCGGAGTTTTATCAGACAATACACCGCCAGAGGTAAATATTTCCGAACCGCTGGACGGAATTACTACCGAGCTGGTTCGCGTCGCGGTGCGCGGAACGACTGAAGCGGGCGCCAGGGTTTTTGTGAACGGTATGGAAGCGAAAAACGACAACGGAAATTTTGAAAAAATTATTGATCTGAAAGTTGGCGCTAATACAGTTGAAGTTAAAGCTAAAGACGAGTCGGGAAATGCCGCCCTCAAAAAAATTATTGTCACGAGAAAAGGCGAAGCCGTCGTCGCATCACCGCTCTATCTCAAGGGCTATGCCTCAACCGACGGAATCTATCTTTCTTGGTCGCTTTCGGGAATTACCGCGCCAAAAGGATTTAAGCTCGTAAAATCTCTCTCGGCTTATCCGAGCTATCCCGGAGATTCCGCGGTTTATATAAACCCGGACACCAGAAGCTACACCTGGAAAATTTTGGATGGAAAAACTTGGAACTTCAGAATCTGCGTTTATGAAGGCGGCGCTTGCGGAACCTACAGCAATAATTTGAAAATTGTCGCGAAATCAAGCGGAGCGGCCTCGGGGGAAATTTACGGAACACTATCTTTGACCGGCTGGATAAAAACCGGAAGAATCGTCGTCCTCTCTTGGGCTCTTTCCGGAAATTCACCTTACGGATACAAGTTGGTAAAATCCATTGAGCCAAACCCCGTTTATCCCGGAGATGAATATTATTATACCTCCTCGCCAGACATGAAAGGCAGTTACGCCTGGGACGTCAAAGAAGCCGGCACTTACCACTTCCGCGTTTGCGCCTACAACGGCGGCGGCGGTTGCGTCTTCTACAGCAATGACCATTCCATCACTGTCCAATAAAAAAATAATAAAACACGGCTCCACATTCAGGGGCCGTGTTTTTATTTTAAAATTTTTATTCTACTTTCCCCCAAAACTCGTCTGCTTCTTTTTCCATTTTATCAAGCCTCGTATAATAATCTTGAAATTCATTCAGATGAGCCAGGGCAATTTTCCCAGTCATAAGAGGATCGTCATTTGTAACATTTGTGCTAGGATCACGCGCACCATGTTCTAATTCAACATCCAGTCCCCTTCTAAATTGTTCAATGTCAAATTTACTCCAATCAACTCCTAATTCTTCGCCAATTTTTTGTGCCTCTTCCGCAGTAAAGTTTTCTTTGGCCATATTATTTTTTCTCCTTTCTATATACCAAATAACTATAAATAAAAGAAGTAATCACCACAATAAAAATACTCGCGATCAAAACTATAAAACTCGCCATGCTGCCGAAAAAGGCGGCAATTATGCTCGCCACGCCAGCGAGAAGAAATACCTTCCCGCCAAAATCATGCGTCTTTTTCCAATTTTCATCTGAGACCAAACTCCATGGCGTCCTGATGCCGATAAAAAAATTTCTTTTTATTTGCGGCAGAATCCAACCGATAAAACATAAAAGCAAAGAAAAAGGAATCGCGAACATCAAGCTTCCCTGCGGCGGGCTAAATCGAACCGATGAATAAAGTAAAAATATTTCCAAATAAACAAAGAAGAACGCCAAAAAAATTTTAAAGTACAAATACGGCTTGGCAAATTTTTCATAATTTTTTCGGAGTGGGTCAATCGCCGGCAAAAAAGTCATCAAAAGATACGCCGCGAGAGCAATGCTCGGCATCAAAAATAAATTGATATATTTTGAACCATAGCCGTCCACTTCTCCCCTAATGTTCCAGTGCGTCGGTACGCGATCCGGCATATTCGGCGCCATGTAAATTCCTACGGCAAAAATCACAAGAAGAAAAAGAAGCATTAGCCAATCTATGTTTTTCCAAAGTTTCATAAAAGCAAATTATTTTAAAAATATCTTTTCGTAATTATATCACAAAATGATGTTTGACAAAAGCGAGCCTTTGTCCTAAAGTTAAAAATCAGAAAGGAGGGAAGGATGAGCGAGCAAGCGAGGACCTTTGATAGAGATAGTCGACGAGCTTTCGTTTCCGAACAGATCATGCGTTACCGAGACGAAAATCCGGAAATCCGGCGAATCATCTATCGGATCTGGGACGTGGGAGGCGCCGGAAACGACTTTCTGGCGGCAATGTGGCCGATCTTCCAGGGGCTCGAAAGCGTCGTGAGACTTTTGGGCAACCTCCCCATCATTCAGGCGGCCACGACCAACGAGGCATGGGCCGAACTGCATGAAGCCCCCGACAATGTTTTGGATGGCGAAGAGTTCGATGACTTCCGCGCCCCCATCGAAGCCGAGTTCAGAATTATTCTGGACGTATCAGTCACGTCGCCCGATGTCAAGCGGCGGGCTGAACGCAACTTCGCCATGATTCTCCGGATGATCCAGATCGAACTCGAAGAGCACGAAGTGACCGCACAGTCGATCGGAGTAAACAAAGGAGGATAGGTAGAGGCAGGCCAACAAGGCAAGCCTCTTTTTTTATTTATAAAATATATTTCTAAAGTTATCTATCCCTTGACAAAATAAACAAAATCCTCTAAGGTTTAATGTCCATGGAGAGGACATACGTTAACGGGCTAGAAAGGAGGCGCCCTTTGAGCGAAAAAAGCAAGATAATGATGTTCCTTCTGGGAAACGGAATCGCTTCCACCGTGTGGAACCCCACAGAAAGAATTCTCACTCTCGTTTTCCACCAGGAACGAGTCCTGAAAATCTTCTGCGGCCTGTGCTATGTTGTTGACGTCCAAAATCCGGACAACACGACGAGCCGGGGATGCCCGGGACTGGTCAAAAACCTGATCGCGGGAAACATTGACCACCCGAAGCTGACTCTGCGCCTGCGGCTTGCCGGGGAACATCCTCCCTGCACTCTCGCGGTCTACTTACCGGAATTTCCAGAAGACGCGTCGCCTGAGTCGTCCTACCAGGTTCCGTGCTACGAGATCGCTCTAACTTAAACGCCCCGACTCTGCTTGAGTCAAGGGCGTTTTTTATCTAAAAAATTTTAAACGCTAAGCGGCTTCTGGCATAGCCCTCTCTCTTTCTTCAAGCACTCTACCTAATTGCTCCTGCTGAGCTTTTAATTTTGTAAGAAGTCCTTTCTGCTCCTCAATCAACATTCCCATCTCTTCTAAACCAGAGAGCGCCATGATATTTCTATCTAAATCCTTTCTGAGCCCCTCCCATTCCTCCGGCCTAGTTGATTCCTCTCTTGCTAATCTCCCTTCGACTTTGGTAATCAATTCTTTTGCCGAAGTAATTTGTTCGTTGAGCAATCTGACTGCTTCCCTCCCCATGATTTCTCTTTCATTGTCTGGCATAAAATTAAAATTATTTATTAAATTTACTTAGAATATTTTAATATGAAAATCTCCCTTTATCAATATGGTTCTATAATATAATTTTCCGAATAATGTCTTCTTACGCGACTTTTAATTTAATCCTTTTCGGTTTGGGTTTTTTCTTAATCTCCGGCTTAACCTCCGGCTCGGAAATTTTAAACGCTTTTTCCGCTTTCTTTTTCCTTTGCGCCGCGTATTCTCCCCTTGCCCCGGCCAAACTCTTAACTCCGCGCCACATTCTTTTCCTGCTTTCCTTTTTACCTTTTCCAAAAAATTCTTCTTCTCTTTTCCATTGCTTCAGCTCTTCCAAATCTATGGTTTTGAGCATTGGCTCCTTGTCTTTACCTTTTTTGGTGACAAAAGCCGTTCCTTTGTCTTTATCAATACCTATTATCTCCCAGCTCGGATCAACTTTGCCGGACTCGTCTATCACCGGAACTTTGTCGCCGCGTCTAAAGCCAAAATCAATTAAAATGTCTTCCAACTCCTCTTTTTGTTTTTTCTTATCTAATGGGACCGCTTCAATTTTTGCCTTGGCCATTTCCTTATTCGTCTCGTGGGCTCTGGCAATTTCTTCAAATTCCTCAGTCGATGGCAATTCCGCTTTTGGTTCCTCCACTTCTTCTTCCAAAACCTCAGCTGCTTTAACTTTTTCCGGAGACGGAACCGCCTGCTCTTCATGTTCTTTTGCCACGGCTTCAAATTCTTCAACCGGCGGCAAATTTTCTAAATTTTCTTCTTCATCCCAGGCGGGCAATTTAACCTCTATTTTTTTCTCCCGAGCTTTTGCCGGCATTTTTTCTTTTTTCACTTTTGCCAGAATATCGCGTTCGGCTTCTAATAATTCTCGCGCGTCATAATCTCTTTCTTTGCCTATCGAAAAATTTAAAGATTTAATTCTCGCATCAATCTCATTTACCGGCGTATCTTTGTATTTTTTTCTTACTTCATCTTCCATTGATTCTTTCTCAACAATTTCTACATCTTCCGCTTCTTCTTTCTCCTTTTTTGCCATAGCTTCATGCCCTCGCGCAATCTCTTCAAATTCCTCAACCGGTGGCAACTCTTTTATTAAATCTGCTTTTGCTGCTTCTGCCTCCTCTTCAATCGCCGCTTCCTCAACTTTGGCTTCCGCAACAACCGGCGCCGCTTCCGGGGCCTCTGCTCCGGCTCGCGCCGCCGCCGCCTCAATTTTTACCGGCATCTCCGCTCCGACTCCCTTCACTTCCTGAACTTTTTCTCCGGCCGCGGTTTTCACATCGCCGACCGTTTCCTTGACCGCCGCTTTTTCTGCCGCCGATTTTTCCATTTTTTCTTCTTGCTCAAAATAATCATTCATTCTCTCCCAATATTTTCCAATCCCAAACTGATTAAAAAATCTGGATACCGCTCCGGGCTTTCTTAATTTTTTTTCTTTTTGGACCGCTTCAAATTCCGTTCTGTCCGCTGCCCAACCTTCGCCCGATTTCTCGGCTGCCCCTTTTTCTTTTTCATATTTTTCCAATGCTTCGTCTGTTCCAAAGTCTCTAAGTGCCATAAATTTTATTTAAGAAATTTAAAAATAACTTAGCCAAGATTCAAGTTCTTGCGTATTTTTTCCATTTGCCGCGCTTCTATGTTTCCAATCGCTTTTTCCAGAACCGCCCTCTGGCGCCGCGACAATTTAGCCATTATATCCAAAAATTTTTGATAAGCTTCCTCTGCCTTCAAAATTTTCTCTTTTATCGATAAATTTTTTCCTTCCGCCATAATTGTGGATAGATAATTATATCTATTTTACCATATTTAAAAGAATGAGTAAAAAAATCCGGCAAACGCGCGCGTCCGCCGGGCTAACTTCTCCTTCTCCACTCCTGGAATTCAATCTCAATCCGCCCCTCGCCGCCGCGCGCGACATCATCAACCGGATTAGTCCTGATGTAAATCGGCGCATTGCCGCCGGCTCGAAGATCCTCCCGAATCAAGAAGAGCATGCACTTTCTCGTAAGTTCGGGGTCAACGAGCGCAAGGTACGCAGGGCGCGGGCCAAGAATGACGTTTGACTGCCGGTTTCTTAGGTGTTCAAAAATCTTCACTACCACCCAACGAAGCTTGCGGCTGACCTTTGGAAACTCCTTCTCCAAAAGTTCCGCTGCTTGTTTCTCGGAAATACTCGCCATCTCCGCCTACCTCCTTTTTGGGAAACGGTTTGGACAACACCTTCTTGGCCAGAGGTTAACAAAAAAGACGGCGCTAGTCAAGTGCCGTCTTAAAAATATTTTATCTATTGTAAATACTTTGCCTTGTTTGCTTTATGTTCTTCGAAATCTCGGCTGTAAATCGTCTGCCCATCTTTGGCGTGCAGGAAATACCAATAATCATTTGCCTCCGGATAAATCGCCGCGCGAATCGCCGCGAGTCCGGGATTCCCGATTGGCCCCTCGGGCAGGCTGCGATATTTATAAGTGTTGTATGGAGAATTAATTTTTAGATCATCAAAGCTGGGCTGAGTTTCATATTTTCCCGTCGCGTAATTTACCGTCGCGTCAGATTGAAGGGCGATTCCTTCGTCAATTCTTCGCCAAAAAATATCGGCGACTTTTGCCAAGTCTTCTCCGCGCGCTTCTTTTTCAATGATTGACGCCATGGTCACGATTTCAAAAATAGTTTTTTTCTGCCGAAAAATTTCCGCGCGTAAATCGGCCGTTAATTTTTGATCAAAATTTAAAAGCATTTTTTTAATAATATGCTCGGCCATTACATAATCTTTGTCTTTTCCTTCATCCAAAAATTCCGCGGGAAATTCTTTATAAATTCTATATGTGTCGGGAAATAAATATCCTTCAAATGTCGCTCCGGTTGGCCGATCATCCAAAAATTCATAATTTTCATCGTTGCCGGAATTGTAATTTTCCAAAACACCAAAAAACGCGTCTTTGCCCACCACGCCTCCCTCATCTAAATAATCTGCGATTTCACGGTTATTCCATCCTTCAAGAACCTTTATATCCCGCTCATTTGTTTCACCAAGAGAAGTTAAAACTTCAACAATTTCCCAAATCCTCATATTCTGCCCTAGAATATGCTCGCCGGCCCTAAAATCACCCTGAACTTTTTTTAACCAAACGTAAGTTTCAAAAACAAATTTATTTTTTATAAAATTTTGCTCCAAAAGATGCTGGCTGATTTCATTCACTCCCTCACCTTTCTCTATCACAAAACTTTTTTCCGCCGGATCCTCCGAAGGCGGAACAAAAATATACCAACCCGCAACCACTATAATAATCAACGCCGCCAAAAAAATAAATTTTTTCATAAAATATTAAAAATTACAAATATTTTTTTAATCCCTTCTTTTCTAATTCGTCTACGATTTTTTTTATCTCTCCCGCCCTATCTTTCGGACAAACAAGAAGCGCGTCTTCGGCCAAAATAATCACTAAATCATTTATACCAAACGTCGCGACCAACTTATTCTTCGGACCGTAAACCAAACAATTTTTTGTGTCAAGGAACGCCGCGTTTCCTTTTACCACATTTCCCTTTTTGTCGCCGGGCATCATCTTCGCGACAATCTGCCATTTTCCCAAATCACTCCAAATAAATTTTTCTGAAACGGCAACGGCAATTTTTGGCGCGTGATTTGTCACGGCAGACTCAATGGAAATTTTTTCTAATTTGCTATAATCTTTCGGATTTCCTCCGGCAGCAGACTTTTTGCAAACTTCATAAATTTTCGGCTGAAATTTTCTGAATAAATCCAACACGGTTTTTAATTTCCAAAGATACATTCCCATGTGGGCAAAATATCTTCCCGACTTGATTAATTTTTTACACTGCGCCAGAGCCGGTTTTTCAATCCACCCCCCCACTTTAAAAATATTTCCGCCACGACGAGCTTCCATCCGTGCGCCCGCTTTTATATAGCTGTAGCCCGTGTCGGGAAAGGTCGGTTTTGCGCCAGGGGTTACAATATATTCCGGATTTTTTTTCAAAAATTTTTCCGCCGCTAAAAGCATCTTGCAAAAAGAGGCGGCATTGGAAATATAATCATCAGAAGGCAAACTCGCGACAATCACATCTTCTCCAAAACGGCGAGCTAAAATACAACTTTCAAGACAAATCGCCGGCCCGGTATTTCTTCCCGCCGGTTCTAAAATAATATTTTTATTTGGCAATTTTATAACTTCTTTTTTCAATCTATTTGCCATACCCCGATTCACGGAAATAAAAAGATCACCACTCTTTTTAAACAATGGTTTTACGCGATTTACCGTATCGCGAATCAAAGAATTTTTTCCCGAGAGCGCCTGAAATTGTTTTGGATTATTTTTGCGACTAACAGGCCAAAGTCTAGTTCCCGATCCGCCGGCCCGAATTACAATTTTCATATTTTAAAGAATTTTTTCCAATTAATTTTATTTACCGCGTAAACCGCCGACCACGCCAACGCTACTCCTCCCAAAACATCCATTGGGTAATGAACCCCAACATAAACTCTTGAAATCCCAACCAACGATGAGAAAACCAATAAGACCGCACCCAATTTTTTATTATACATAAAAATCACAAAAGCCATAACAAAAGACAGAAACGTATGCGCCGAAGGAAAAGAGCCGTCAGCTATTTTTCCGACAAGAAGAGCTACGTCGTGGGCGGAAAACGGCCGCGGACGAAAATAAACCAAGTTGATTATAATTTTTAAACAATAACTTAAAAATGCCGCTAAGATAATTTCTAAGATTATAACCGTATCCGCCCGCCGATTATTTTTATTAAAAATAGTCCAGGCAAAAATCGCGAAAGCCATAATAAAAATAAGATATTCGGCGCAAAAGATGCCAAGCCAATCCAGCGCCCGCCACCTGCCGGCTAAATCGTTAATGAGTTGAAAAAAATAATAATCCATATATCATGCTACTTCTGGCACGACGGGCAAAAGCTCGTCCCCCGCCCGGCCAATTTAATTGTTTTAACTTTTCCCTTGCAGCCAAAACACTCCTCTCCTTCCCGCCCATAGACTTTAAGAAGCGGTACATAACTTCCCTTTTTCCCCAGCGCGTCAACATAAGAATCAACTGAAGTCCCATGCCGCCGAATCGCCGCCGCAAGAATTTTCCGTAAACAAAAGTATAAATTTTTAATTTCCGCGGATGTCAAAGTGGAAACAATTCTCGTCGGCAAAATCTCAGCACAAAAACATGCTTCTTGCGCATAGATATTCCCCACCCCGGCGATAAAAGTCTGGTCCATCAAAAGCGGTTTTATTTTCGCGTTTAATTTTCCTTCCAGCAAACCATTGAATTTTCGAAGAGTAAGATTTCTATCTAAAATCTCCGGGCCAAATTTATTTTTCGCTAAATTTTTTTCCACCTCATCGGTTTTCACGAGCTTCGCGTAGCCAAAAAGTCGGAAATCATAATGTTTTAATTGGCGACCATCAGAAAAAGTATAAATAATGTGCGGCTTGCCAATTCCTTCCCTGCCATCATAAATCAACTGCCCAGTCATTTTTAAGTGCACGATGATGCTCCAGCCGTTAGATAAATTTAAAATTAAAATTTTTGCCCGCCGCCTTAAGTCCGTAACCGCCGCCCCAACAACTTTTTTTTCAAATTCTTTAGCCGGCAAGTTCACCATCCTCGCTAACCTAACTTCAACTGATTTTATTTTTTTCCCTTTTATTCTCGCGAGCAATTGTCTTCTTATTGTTTCCACTTCTGGCAATTCCGGCATATTTTAAGATTTAATATTTATCCACCTGGCGTCGTCTATCATAGTAACGGCGTAGGGCGTCTTCTAAACCGCAAAGGATAAAAAACGACACGGGCTACGCCAATTTACGCTGCTATTTTAAAATCTTTCTTCAACCATTTTTTCCTTTTCGTCATAAAAATATGCTTTACTACCTCTATCAAAATTATATTAATAATACCAAAACCAATAAGTAAAAGCCAATCATAAATCCCCAGAGGAACGGTCTTTAGAATCCGCCCGAAAAATGGAACATAAAGCGCCAATGCCAACATCAAAAATCCCGACACAACGGATAAATTTAAAAATTTATTTTTAAAAGGGCTACTTTTCCAGATCGGATAATTAAGGCTTCGGCAGGCATAAACATAAAGAAGAGAATCAATGCCGAGCCCGACAAAAACTATGGTGCGCGTATAATCCAAGTCGCCGGTGCTCTGCCAAAAATAATAAAAAAATCCAAAGAGCACCAAAATCGTGAAAGAACTTATAGTCGCGATCAACGCCTTCATTTCCAAATCAACAATCGGTTCTTCTCTCCGCCTCGGCCGGTTCTGCATCACGCTTCCTTCTCCCGAGTCAAAGGCCAAGGCCATGGAAGGCGGACTGTCTTCAATTAAATTAATCCATAAAATTTGCCCGGCAAGAATCGGCAGGGGCAAACCAAAAAATAAACTTGCGACCACAAGCGCCATCTCGGTAAAAATATCGGAGAAAAGATACAAAACAACTTTTTTTATATTTTCAAAAATTATCCGCCCCCGCTCGACCGCCTTGACAATGGAATTAAAATTATCGTCCAGAAGAATTATGTCCGCCGCCTCTTTGGCAACCTCGGTTCCCGAACCAAGCGCCACTCCGACATCAGCTTTTTTTAATGCCGGGGCGTCGTTTACTCCATCGCCGGTCATTGCCACCACTTCTCCTCTTTTTTGCCACGCATCAATTATTCTCATTTTATGCCGAGGTTCAACCCGCGCGTACACATCAATATTTTTTAAAATTTTTCCGAATTCTTCATCACTCATTTTATCCAAATCTCCCCCTTCCAAAATATTTTTTTCACTCGTCTCTAGCCCGATTTCCGTCGCCACCATCTTGGCGGTCAGGCGATGGTCGCCCGTGACAAGAATCGGCCTGATCCCCGCCGCGCGGCACATCTTTATCGCTTGAGCAGACTCTTTCCGCAGGGGATCGCGGAGAGCAAGAAATCCAACAAAAATTAATTTGTTCAAATCACTTTCATTGATTTTTCCTTCCGTCGTATTTTTATGGGCAAACGCCAAAATCCGCAAACCTCTGCCCGCCAAAGCATCTACCTCTTTTTTAATTTTTCTCACTTTTTCAGAAGTTAATTTTTCCGTCTTCCCATCAATTTCCAACCACTCCGACATTGATAAAATTTTTTCCGGCGCGCCTTTTACAAATATTATTTTTTCATCTTTCTCCCCTGTTTTCGCGTGCACGGTCGCCATATATTTCCGCTCCTCGTCAAAGGGAATTTCCCAAAGCCGCGGAAAATCTTTTTTAATTTTTTTCTGGTCAACCCCGCCCTGCACCGCGGCTAAAAGCAACGCCTGCTCGGTTGAATCCCCAAGAAGAACCCAGTCTTCAAGTTCATCATCGGGATTTTCAATAACCGCGTTATTGCAAAGCAAACCAATTTCCAAAATTTTTGATTTCGTCTCTTCGCTTTTCGTTTCCGTAAAAATATGGTCAACCATCATTTTCCCGAGCGTCAACGTTCCGGTTTTATCAGTACAGATAATTGAAGTGCTGCCAAGCGTTTCCGCCGCGACAAGTTTTCTAACCAAGGCTTTTTCTTTTAAAATTCTTTGCATGCCAATAGCCAAAATAACCGTCACTGTGACAATCAACCCTTCGGGCACCGCCGCCACGGCGGCCGCGACCGCGACCGTCAACATTTCAACAAACGACCTCCCTTGCCATAGCCCAACAATAAAAATTATAAAACAAATTGATAACAAAAGAACCGAAAGCCGGCGGGCAAATTTTGCCAACTTTTCCTGAAGAGGAGTTTTTTCTTCCGGCGTCTTCCCGAGCATCAAAGCTATCTTCCCGATCTCCGTTTCCTTCCCCGTAGCAAAAACTACGGCCATTCCGCGGCCGCGCACTACATTCGTTCCGCAATAAACCATATTTTCCCGTTCGGCCAAAACCGTTCCGGGAGATAATTCTCCAATAGATTTTACCGAAGGCGCGGCTTCTCCGGTTAGCGCCGCTTCCACGATTTCCAAATTTATCGCATTAAAAAGTCTTGCATCAGCCGGTATTTTATCTCCCGCTTCAATTAAAATAACGTCTCCTAAAACAACTTCCTCGGCGGCGATTTCCCTCTCCGCTCCACCGCGTAAAACTCTGGCCTTGTGGTCAATTGCTTCTTTCAATTTTTCTATTGTTTTTTCCGCCTTTCTCTCTTCAAAAAATCCGATAAAAACATTCAAAAAAACCGCCGCCAAAATTATTCCCGTATCCACAAATTCGCGAAGAATAATTGTAATGACCGCGGCAAATAATAAAATATAAACTAAAGAATTTTTTAACTGATTAAAAAAAATCCGGCCATCACCGGGCCGATGCGCTTCGGGCAGTAAATTTTTACCGTATTTTTCCAATCTCTTTTTTGCCTCATCAAAACTTAAACCACTTTCCGTGGTTTTAAGTTTGGTAAAAATTTCTTTTATCTCTCCTTCGTGCCAGTCCATAGACGCTCACTAAATTAACGCTGTTCCGGTCATTTCTTCCGGTTGTTTTATATTCATTATTTTTAAAATTGTTGGAGCAACGTCAGCTAAAACTCCGACCGGAGGGATTAAACTGATATCGGTTTCCACCGGACCCGCGGCGCCCACCCCATCTTTTAAATCTCTGCCAACTAAAATAAAAGGCACGGGATTAGTGCTGTGTTCTTTATCAATCTCTCCCGTCTGCAAATTAAAAACCTCTTCAGCGTTACCGTGGTCGGCGGTAAGCGCCATAATCCCGCCCATAGGCAAAACAATATCCGCTATTTGGCCAATATATTTATCTACGGTCTCTACGGCCTCCGCTGTCGGCTTAAATTTTCCTGTATGCCCGACCATATCGGCGTTCGCAAAATTTACCACAATAAAATCATATTTTCTAGACATTATCTCTTTAATCAATTTTTCCGTAATAATTTTCGCGGACATTTCCGGTTTATCGGCGTAGGATGCGACATGCGGGGAAGGAACAATGATTCGATCTTCTCCGGGGAACTCCTCCTCTTTCATGCCATTGAAAAAAAATGTCACGTGCGCGTATTTTTCCGTCTCGGCAATATGAAGTTGTTTTAATCCGGCGTCGCTTAAAACTTTTGCCAGACAAATTTTTATTTCTTCCGGAGGAAAAATAACTTTAACCGGCAACCCCGCCTCGTATTCCGTCATGGTGGCGAAAAATAATTTCGGGTAAAAATTTTCCCTGGGGAATTTATTAAAATCTGCCATAACAAACGCCCTTGTCATCTGCCTCGCCCGATCAGCCCGATAATTGAAAAAAATGACTGCGTCATCTTCCGAAAAATTCGCGACCGGTTTTTTTCTTTCCAAAATCACAACCGGAACGAATTCTTCATCGTAAACTTTTTTATCATAAGATTTTTTTACCGCCTCCAGGGGATCGGAAAAATATTCATCACTTTTTCCTTCGGCAATGGCGCGATAAGCTTTTTCCGTTCTGTCGGAGCGATTGTCGCGATCCATAGCGTAAAAACGCCCGGAGATTGTCGCAATTTTACCCACACCAGTTTTTTTCATTTCGGCCTGCAATTTTTTAATAAAATCCAAGCCGCTGTTATAAATCGTGTCGCGCCCGTCCAGGAAACAATGGATGAAAACATTTTTTATTTTTTGTTCTTTGGCTAATTTGAGCAACGCGTAAAGATGCTCAAGCGTCGTATGAACGCGACCGGAACTCACAAGACCCATCAAGTGAAGATTCGATTTATTTTTTTTGACGTGAGCGGCGGCGTCGCGCAAAACTTTATTCTTGAAAAAAGACCCGTCGCCAATTGCTTTATTAATTCTGGGAAGAGTTTGATAAAAAATCCGGCCGGTTCCAAGATTCAGGTGGCCAACTTCCGAAGTCCCCATTTCCCCCCAAGAAAGGCCCACTTCGTCGCCCGAAGCACGAAGCGTCATTACGGGATAAGTAGCAACTAATTTATCAATATTTGGCGTTTTCGCGGCAGCAATAGCGTTGCCCTTTCCCCTCGGAGCGATCCCCCATCCGTCTAAAATCGCAAGTACTACTGGTTTTGGACGATCCATAGTTTTATAAACTTAAAACTTTATAAACTTTTACTCAACAAACTTTTTTTTGTCATTTCTCGCGGCGTCGTTATTCCCATTACGTGAAGTACAGTCGGCGCAACATTTGCCAAAACTCCTTTTGGTAAAATTTTTCTCTTCAAATTTTTAAAACGCGGGCCGACGACAATAAATGGCACCGGATTTTTTGAGTGCTCGGTATCAACCTCTCCACTTTTATAATTTAACATTTCCTCAATATTTCCGTGATCTGCGGTAATGATTACTGTCCCCTCTTTGCGCCAAACACCACGAATAATTTTTCCCACGCATTCATCGACCACCTCCACCGCGCGAATTCCTGCGGATAAATCTCCCGTGTGCCCAATCATATCGGGATTACAAAAATTAACCGCGATAAAATCATATTGTCCGCCAAGAACGCACCGCCGAACTTCCGCGGCGACTTTTTCCGCGTTCATCTCCGGCTTATCTTCGTAATGCGGCATTGTAGGCGAAGAAATTTTAATTCTTTCCTCTCCATAAAGCGCGTCGGCATTACCACCATTAAAAAAATAAGTGACGTGGGCGTATTTTTCCTCTTCAGCGATATAAATCTGTTTTTTTTCACGAAGAACCGCTGGCAGAGCAGAGAAAATTGTTCTTGATGGGTAGGCCGTCAAAATATTTGGCAGGTCCGGGCCAAAATCAGTCATGGCCGCGAAGACAATATTTTTAGGAATTTTTTTTCGCCTAAACGATCCCGGATTTTTTTCCGTAAAATCTTTTTGCACGAACGTTTTTGTAATTTCTCTCGCCCGATCCGAACGCAAATTGAAAAAAATTATCACATCATTATCACCAACTGTCGCGACGGGCTTATGATCATTCGTAATAATCGTGGGTATGATAAATTCATCCGTTTCCCCACGATTGTAAGCGGAGGAAATCGCCGCTTCAGCCGACTCCGCCGTCACCCCCTCGCCCGAAACCATCGCGTTATAAGCCGCTTCAATTCTTTGCCATCTTTTTATGCGATCCATGGCGTAAAAACGCCCCATGATTGACGCAATTTTTTCCCCATTGTGAAAATGAGTTTTTAATTTTGGCAATAATTTAATGGCGGCAAACCTTGAGGAGTCACGCCCATCAGTGAAGAGATGCAAAAAAACTTTTTTTATTTCTTGCTGATTTAGCAAATCCAACGCCGCGTAAAGATGATCCGGAGAAGAATGCGCGCTCTCCCCGTTTGAAAGTAATCCCATTACATGGACTTTGCTCTGATATTTTTTGGCGTGCCGAAGCGCTTCTAGAAAAGCGGTGTTTTTGAAAAAAGTTCCATCCTTAATGCTTTCATTAATGTAAACCGCGTCTTGCTTCACGACCCAACCGGCTGACAAATTCATATGCCCTGCTTCAGAATTTCCCTCTTGCTCGTCCGGCAAACCAACATTTTTCCCGTGCGCCAAAAGTAACGTATGAGGAAACTCATTCCACAACGCTGTCATGGTCGGCGTTTTCGCAAGTGAGATGGGATTGCCCGGTCCCGGCGGCGCCACTCCCCAACCATCAAGAATAACCAAAACTGTTGGCTTTTTATAAATTTTAGCCATAAATTAAATCTTAAATCTGCAATCTTAAATCTGCAATCTACTTGATCTCGTAGCTCACTGTCACATCAACAACAATGTCCATGCTCCCGCTTTCAACGGTCGGCGCGGCTCCTTCCCCGCCACCGCCAAACCCGCCCATATCATAAGATTTATATAAAGAAGTCGGCGTTCCCGCGTATTCGCTGAATGAAACTATTTTTCCAAGCTTCACTCCGGCCACGCGCGCCAGGGCATCCGCTTTTTCCTTCGCGTTTAAGAGAGCCTTCACTCTGGCCTCCTGGCGCAAAGATTCCGGGTCGTCAATGTTAAAAGATAAACCGCTCACTTGATTGGCTCCTCCCTCTCCGGCCGAGGCCAAAATATCTCCAATCTTGCTCAAATTTCTAATTTTAACCGTCACGCCCTGGCTCACCTGATAACCTCTTAAAACCTGTTTTCCGTTTGGCCAATCATACTGCGGATAAATATTATAATAACTTGTCTGAATATCTTTATCTTCCACTCCTAAATTTTTTAAATTCGCGATAAGGCGGTTCATCTTTGCCGTGTTTTCCGTTTGCGCGCTCTTCACGTCCGCTTTTTCAGTTTGCAAACCCACGCTAACCGCGGCAATGTCCGGGATGCCCGTAACTTTTCCTTCGCCGGAAATGGCGATCGTGTCCCGCTCGGCCGTCGGCTTGCCGATATACTGATAACCTTTTACGTTATTGGCGACAAGCGTTCCTAAAAATACAAATAACCCGAAGCACAGAAGCGCGGCGAAAACCGCGAATATTTTTTTATCTTTCCACGATGGTCCGCAACAGTTATCCATAGATTTGGTAACGTGTAACGGGTAATGCGCAACGGGTAATCAATTTTACGCGTTACGGATTACGGGCTACTGGTTACGATTATTTATTTTTTTAATAACGCTTTAGTTCCCGGCAAAATTTTTCCTTCCAAAAATTCCAGCATCGCTCCCCCGCCGGTGGAAATATGATCAATATATTCCGACATTCCGGTTTTTTCTATCGCTTCAATCGTTTCTCCTCCGCCGACCACCCCAAAAACTTTTCCGCGCGAACGAGCAGCAATAAGTCGGCCGAGCGCTACTGTTCCGTGGCTGTATTTTGGGATTTCAAAATATCCCATCGGCCCGTTCCAAACAATTGTTTTCGCTTTTCTAATAATCCCGGAGTATTTTTTAATAGTTTCCGGACCGATATCAAGCAAGGCATAAGGTTTTTTGCAAAGCGCCGTCTTTTTTTTCGGAACATTAACCACCCAGGCTTTTTTTCCTTTAAAATCTCCGACCACAAAATCAATCGGCAAAATTATTTTTTTATTTTTTAATAATTTTTTTGCCGTTTTTAATTCTTTCGGTTCATAAATTGAAGCGCCAATCTCATAACCGGCTGCAGCCAAAAAATTATTTACTAAAGCTCCGCCCAAAAGAAGTGAATTTACTTTTTTCAACAAATTTTCTATCACGGAAATTTTGGTAGAAATTTTCGCTCCGCCAATTAAGGAGACAAACGGTTTTGACGGTTTGGCGAGTAAACTGCCTAGAACGCTTATTTCTTTTTTCATTAAAAGCCCGGCGTAACTTGGCAAAAATTTCGGCACGCCGACAATTGAAGCGTGTGCCCGATGCGCCGCGGCAAAAGCGTCGTTTACATAAATATCCGCCAAACTCGCGAGTCCCGCGGCAAATTTCGCGTCGTTTTTTTCCTCGCCCGGGTGAAAACGTAAATTTTCTAACATCATTACTTCTCCGGTTTTCATTTCATCAATTTTTTTCAATCCCTTCTTCCCTTCCCAATCAGACGGCGCCTTCGCGCTCATCAACAAAAACTTTTTTAGCACGGCGCCGATCGGTTTCAAACTTAAATTATTTTTTACCTTTCCGCCCGGATCGCCCAAATGGCTCATCAAAATTACTTTTGCTCCTTGCCCCAATAAATATTTTATTGTCAGCAAAGACGCGCGGATTTTTGTATCGTCAACCACCACAATCTTCGCGCCAGTTTTTTTAAGCGGCACATTAAAATCAACCCGAACCAGCACTCTTTTACCTTTTAATTTTTTAATCTCATTAATCGTTCGAAGTTTCATAAATATTACTTATTATTTATCTCCCTCAATTTCTTCCAGCTCCCAGCTATCCGCTTTTATTTTTTTAACTTCCACTGCCGCGCCTTCCGCCTTCGTCCCGCGCGCCAGCACCCCGATATTAAATTTCAAATTTTCCGGATTTATTTCCGAGCCATGCTCAATCACGCTACCAAGTCCAACAACAATTTTCGTCACGGATTTTAATTTATTTTTTTCGGCGTGATCTAAAACAAGTTTTAAAATTCTGTCCGCTTCGTGTAGATCGTGCATATTAATGTGTCGCGCAGGTCATACAAGGATCATACGCCCGCACCATCATATTTATTTTCCATTTTCTATCGCGTTCATTTTTGATATCCGCTTCATTTAGATATTTTTCCAAATCATTTTCTAAATTATCCAAAAACTGCGCAGTTGGCGTAATAATATTACACTCACGAATCACGCCGTATTTATCAATTTTATAATAATGATAAAGCGTACCGCGCGGCGCCTCGGTCGCTCCGAGACCTTCGCCGTTTTTCAATGTGTATTTCACCATCAAATTTCTGGATTTTTCGTGCAAATATTCTTTCAGTAATTTTTGCACTTCTTCAACGCAGTGAACAAGTTCCACGGCTTGGGCGTAAATATTATGAAAAGTGTTATAAGTCAAAATTTTCCCGTTTGGTTTTTCAAAAAATGACAAAAACTTTTTTGCCTCGGGATTTAAAAATTTATGGCTCAAATTCAGCCGCGCAATCGCCCCGGGCATAAAACTTTTTCCAAGATGGCTCGCGCGCTTGGTCGGATCATTGGTCGTTTGTTTTTCCGCAAGTTCTTTATAAAATTTCTTCACGGGGCGAGCTGATCCCATATTTGATCCAACCATGCCATCATAAAACGCGTACTCCCGCGACGCAACCAATCCGGCAAATTCAACTTTTCTTTCATATTTTGGATAATTAAGCGCCCGAAAAAATTTCGCCGCACCAATCGCTGCTTCAAGCACGCCTTCAGTTTCATTAATTAATCCTTGAATAATTTTATCATCGAGCACTCTTCTAAATCCCCCAATTTCCGTCACAATCATGTGCATATCCCGCCCGCCGACCACATCTTTTATTTTATTCCCAAAATCACGAATTAAAATTATTTTTTTGGCGAGGTCAGGATATTTTTTTATCAAATCAACGTCGCTTTCATATTTAAAAAAATCAGACAAGGACAAAAAGAAAAGATGAGCCGCATGACTTTGAATCGGCTCGGCGAGGACCAAAACTTTTCGGAGCCGTTCAATTTGCGGATTAATTTTCACGCCAAGGGCGTTTTCAATCGCCTTGATACTCGTGATATTGTGCGCCACGGAACATATGCCGCAAATTCGCGACGTCACAATCGGCGTTTCAATATAATTCCGATTTAAAATTATTGACTCAATCAACCGCGCACCAATCGTAATTTTTAATTTGGCGTTACGAATATCACCGGCGAGCATATCAGCAAAAAAACTGGCGTGCCCTTCAATTTTGGCAAGATGGCTTATTTTGATTTTCATATTATTTTTCAATTCGTAAAAAATCGTCTTCCGCGCCGTAGGTTTCCATAATTTCGGCGAGATATTTTTTCCCAACTAATTTTTCTAAATTCCGCAGATGTTTTTTAATTTGCGATCCGGCTCCAGCGAGCGGTCCGCGGCAACCGTAGCAAAATCTTTTACTGCGTAAACAAATCGCTTTGCAACCGCCGATCGTAATTGGCCCAAGACACGGCTCCCCTTTTTGCAAAAGACACTCATATCCTTGTGTCTGGCACTCAAAACACACCGGTCGAAGAGGAATCCGCGGCGCGCGCCCAAAAGCAATATCTGAAATCACCCGAAAAAATTCATCTTTATCAATCGGACAGCACGGCACGGTATAATCAACTTTCACCACTTTCCAAACCGGCACGACCGTCGGATTTTGTATCCGCTGATATTTTGGATAAACGTATTTTACTTTTTCATCTTTATTTTTTTCGGCGTAATTTTTTATTTCCTGAACTCCGCCCAAATGGGCGCAACTCCCAATCGCCACCAAAATTTTTGATTTTTTTCTTAATTCTTTTAAATATTTTATATCCTCTTCCGTAAGCGGCGTGCCCTCAACCACAGCGATGTCATAACTTGGCCGTTCGCGCTTTTCTTCTGCCCAGGAAAAATTTCCTAAATCAAAAACCTGGAAAATGTCCAATAACCTTTTCCCTAAATTCAAAATTTCCACCTGACAACCTTCACAACAAGTCATGCTGGCAATGGCTAATGTTGGCTTCGGCATATGTTTCATTATTATAGCACTTTTACGGAATGTTTAAAACTGCTATTATTTATTAATATGTTATTCAAAAATCGCGTGGAAGCAGGCCAAAAATTGGCTGAAGCGCTGGAAAAATTTAAAAACGCGGCAAATACCGTAATCATGGCCTTGCCAAGAGGCGGAGTTGTTGTCGGGTATGAAGTGGCAAAAAAATTGAACTTGCCGATGGATATTGTTGTCCCCCGAAAAATCGGCGCGCCGGGAAATCCCGAATTTGCGATCGGCGCCATTACCGAGACTGGCGAAGGAGTTTTTGACGAAATGACAGTCGGCGCTTACGGAATAACTGAATCTTATTTACAAAATGAAATTGAAAAAGAAAAAGTCGAAGCAGGGCGACGGTTAAAATTATACCGAGGTTCGCGTTCGCCGTTTGATCTGAAAAATAAAACCGCCATTATTGTTGACGACGGCCTGGCAACCGGGCTTACGATGCGCGCGGCAATAAAATCTGTGGAAAAAATGGGCGCGGCAAAAATTATTGTCGCCACTCCTATCACTTCGCCGGAAGCGGCGGAATTGATAAAAAAAGAAGTTCACGAAATAATTTATCTTGAAGCTCCGGCCTTTTTCGGCGCCGTCGGATCTTTTTACGAAGAATTTGGCCAGACGACCGACGATGAAGTAATTAATCTTATAAAAAAACTTTAAAAAAAATTAAATATCAAAAATAAAAATCCGCTTCGGCGGAATTTTTTATTCACAAAAAAAGACTAGCCCCTAAAAGCTAGTCTCCGAAAACGTTTGCGATGGATTTTTTCTACAGTCTGCAGTGCCGGAGCGTCCGTTCGGTCCAATAGTCCAGCCGCCGTGCTGCGTCGTGGTCAATAATTTCAACCACTCTGCCCCAGTGGAAAGCAACGAGGTCACCAGAGGAAACGCGTGGGAAAAGTTCCCGGTCGCGCCTGATGAGCCGCTCTCTTTCCACTCCCTCAAGTTCAGGAAAAATCTTGCCGCCCTTTTGCAACAAAGACTCTGCCAAAACTGTGAGGTTGCCGTCATGCTTGACGCGGGCGACCGTCCCCCAGCCGATACGGCAAAGTTCCCAGCCGATTGACCCGCGCTCCACTTGGCCGGAAAGTCCGCCGATCACAAAAACATGGAAGCTATGGTGCGGACGATGATCGCGGTGGACACGGGCAATCGCTTCTTCCGCCGCGGACTCGGCAAGCTTTCCTGCTAGAACGAGACCATGGATCAATTCCTTCAGATCCTCGGCGCGGACAAGGTTCAAAAGGTCGTTTCCAATCCAGTAGGCGTCAACCACCCTCGGATCCAGCCAGTCCGGAATCTCGTTTGCCGCGGCAATCAGTTTCATGTAGGCCGTGGCCGCGGTGAATTGCTCGAGTAATTCCCTCGCCTCTTGGTCGTCCACCTTGGTCTTGAGAGTCAAATACTCGTAGAGTTTTTCCTTGCCCCTTCCGCGCGGCCCGCAAAGCCCGAGCATGTTCGGATAGAGCGCGTAGCGCGCCGCTCTTGCGTATGTTCTCTCCATCACAGTCCTCCCTTCCCCTCTTTACTTTGGAATTCGTCCAAAACGGCAAGGCAACTTTTTGCTTCATCCTCCGATATTTGCTTCATTCCAATATTGCCCTGCACCAATATCCAATCATTTTTTTTTATTTTTGGCAAGAGCGAGGTGTCTATATCAAAAACTTTGCCGCCATTTTTTATGGTGGCTTTATTTTTATTTACTTTTTCAATTTTACAAGGGACACCAAAACACATGGTAAATAAACAGTTAACAATTAACAGTTGACAGTTAACGGATCGCGTTTGTTGCCGCCATTTTAATCCGTGAAAATAAATCTACCGCTAAAATTACTCCCGCAAACATCAACAAACTCCCGAGAAAAATCTGCCAATCAAAAATTCCTTTTTGCGCCATTTCAAGCAAGCTGGTAATTGGCGCGCCTAAAGATAAAATACACGCCGCGGTTGAAACTTTTATATATTTCAAGCCAGAATACCAAGTTAAAACATAGCCTAAAAGAAAAACGGCTGTAATCCAAACCCAACTTAATTCCGCCGCTCCCACCCCGCCCAGCAATTTCAACTGACCCGTCGCCGCCCAAAAAATAAAAATAAATAAAAATCCGAAAAACATTCTGCCCCAAGCGACAATTTTCGGAGAAATATCTTGAAGCGCCCGCTTAGAAATAATTTGTTCCGCCGCCCAAAACAGCGTAGCAAACAAAACCAATAACTCGCCATAACCGAATTGAAATCCATTAAAAATTTTCAAGAGCGCCACATTGCCGAGCAAAAGCAAGGCCGCGCCGATCGCTAAATTTTTACTTATTTTTTCTTTCAAAAACAGCGCCGCCAAAATTATTACATAAATAAATAAAGTTTTATGAATAAAAGACGTGCTCGCTCCGCTTGTCGCGGCCAGGCCCTTGAAGAAAAGTAAAAACGGAATGCTGCCGCCGACCAAACCGATTAAAACCAAAGTCAGCCATTCCTTGATTTTTAATTTTGCCAATAACTTCCATTCTTTAAACCAAAAAATAAGACACAACAAAATTACGGCCACCACTATATTTTTCAAACCGGTAAAAATATCCGAATTGATAACTTTAACGCCAAACTGATTTACAAAAATAGAAACGCCGGAAATTATCGCCGTTCCTAAAACCAAAAAATATCCTTTATTTTTCATAGTCAACTGTTAATTGTTAATTGTCAACTGTTAATTGTCAGGTTTATATCGCGCCGCGAATATCTTTCAATTCCGCCCAAGAAAAAACCGGACCGTCCTGGCAGACAAAAAAACTCCCGACGGCGCAGTGATTACAAACGCCGATGCCGCAATGCATCCGCCGCTCGAGCGATAAATATATATCGCTATCTTCAAAATTTAATTCTTTTAATTTTTTAATGACAAATCTATACATCACGGGCGGACCGCACAAAAACGCCACCGGTTTTTTATAAAGTTTTACGTGATCAAAAAGTGTGGTGACAACGCCCGTGCCGCAAGCCACCGGAGTTTTGCCGCCCCTTGGTTTATCAAGGGTAATATGTAAATCAATTTTTTTCTTCCACTCGTCGTAATTTTTCGCAAAAAGCAAATCATTCTCGTCGCAAGCGCCGTAAAAAATTTGGACTTTTTGAAACTGCTCGCGGTTTTTCATAATTTCCCAAATCGCTGGACGTAATGGTTCCAAACCCAATCCGCCGGCCACCAAAAGTAAATTTCTTTTTTTTCCAAGTTCCACCGGAAACGGCCGGCCGTACGGGCCGCGCACTCCGACTTTGTCGCCAACTTTCATTTTGTGCAGAGCGCCCGTCACCATTCCCGCTTTTCGGACGCACAATTCAAATTTATTTTTTTCCAACGGATCAGAACAAAGTGAAATCGGCGCCTCGCCAAATCCCGGCAAAGAAATTTCCACGAACTGTCCACTTTTAACCTTAAATCCGCGCGGCGCGGCGAGCGTAAAAAGCCGAGAACGCGAACCTTCGTCCTCAATCTTTAAAATTTTTACGGACTCTGTTTGATATGGATTTTTCATAACGCCGCCAGCACTTTAAAAATATTAATATTCACGGGGCAAACTTTCGCGCATCGCCCGCAGCCGACGCAACCCATAATCTGAATCTGGTCGGGAATCCGAACAAATTTATGATAATACCAAAAATGAATTCTCTCCGCCGTCGTCTTCAAAAATTTATGTCCGCCAGCGACTTCTGAGAAATCATTATAAAAACAGGCGCCCCACGTCCGTTTTCTCGTTCCCCCGTCGCCCACGAGATCCGGCTGATCTTTCATATCAAAACAAAAACAAGTCGGACAAATTAAAGTACATTTCCCGCATTCAATGCAACGCGCGCCAACATCTTCCTCCCAAATTTCTTTTTTATAATTTTTCCGGAGTGCGTCGCGATATTTCACCATCATGGGATCCAACCCACTTTCTTTAATCGGGCCGGCGTAGGCAACATGCTCATAATCTTTGTACCCGAATTTTTCCAAAATTTTCTGCCCTTCTTCCGAACCGGTAAAAACAAAATATTTATTTTTCTGCACCTCCAAAAAAATATCAAATTGCAAATGTTCCAAAATATCTTCTTCGTATTTAATTTGGAAAAGATTTTGCTCGGCATCTTCCGGAATCAAACTCTGGCCGATAATTAACGTCCGCCGCATTCTTTCTTGGTACCACGGATCGCGCTCAAAAATTTGATTCAGCATTACCACCGCTTTTAAATCCACCGGATTAATACCAAAAATTACCTGCCCTCCCTTCTCCCGCGCTTCACTCATTTTATCTTTTTTATATTCAAAAAGCGTTTCCTCGGGCGGAACTAAAAATCTCTTGAACGAATGCAGCGGCGGCTCGGAAATCAATTTCACTTTTGTAGCGTCTTCCACTTTCGCGTAGACCACTTCCTCCGGCCGTTTTTCCGGCGCCCACACAATATAACCGCGCTTCATCAAAAATCCGACAAATTTTTGCAACTCGCTATGAGTCATAAAATCGTTTTAACATTAAAACATTATAACACAAAAAAGGCGGGCATAAAACCCGCTCTATATTTATTACTGTTAACTGTTGACCGTCGCCCGCTAACTATTTTTGAGCCACTTTTTATTCCACCCCTCCCAATTTTTAAAAATCAAAACACAACCGACAAAAACTCCAAAGGTATCAGCCGCTAAATCATTTGCCACGTCAACGGCGATCGGCTGGTTGGAATCAAAAAACATCCGCGTCCCCCACCAAATATCCCCCTGCTCCTGAAAAAGTTCCCAAAAAAATGATAACAACAAAACCAAAATTCCGCTGATCAAAATTGCTTCAATTTTTTTCGGCGCGCCATTTTTTATTTTTAAGATTTCGTACGCCATCGCCCCCATAATTACAAAAGAAGCCGGAATAACCGTGTGGGCGATTAAATCGTATTCAAAAAATTTTATGTAATGATAAAAATAAAAAGTGCCAAGCGAGGTTGTTAAAAAAATCAAACCGCCAAGCCCGAGCAAAGTATCCCCAAAATTATCATTATAATATTTTCTAACGAACGCCGATTTTTGTAAAAAATAAAGGAAAAGTAAGGCCAAGGCTCCCAGAACAAAACTATTTAACAAAAAAATATTTCCTTGCCAGCCATAAAACGCCGCCGCCGCCAAAGCCACGCAAAAGGCCAACCAAAAAATAATTCTCATCGCGCGATAAAACATACCCTATTAAAACATTTAATCATTATAACATTTTAACATGAAGGCATTATAAATAAAAGCCAGCCCCGCCATGGCGGGGCTGGCTCTATATTTTAATCTAAAATCTTAAATCAAAAATCTTAAATTTTCTTCCCCACCATTTCCGTAAATTCCACAAGCCGCGTGCTATACCCCCACTCATTATCATACCAAGCGATAACTTTTATCAAATCATCGCCGACCACCATCGTAAGCGGCGCGTCGACAATTGTGGAGTAAGTCGATTTTTTATAATCAACTGAAACAAGTGGCGCGTCGGTCACATCCAAAATTCCTTTCAATTCTTTTTTCGCGGCGGCGCGGAGGACGCTGTTAACTTCTTCTACTGTCACCTTTTTCCCGACAACCAAAGCAAAATCCAAAAGCGAAACAGACGGCGTTGGAACGCGAACCGACATTCCATTTAATTTTCCCTTGAGTTCCGGAATAACTTTTTCCACCGCCTTGGCAGCGCCGGTCGTGGTCGGAATCATGGAAAGGGCGGCGGCGCGGGCTCGGCGAAGATCTTTATGCGGCAAATCAAGCAACCGCTGATCGTTGGTATAACTGTGGCAGGTTGTCATCGTGCCTTTTAAAATTTTAAATTTATCATTCAAAACTTTCGCGATCGGAGCCATGGCATTGGTTGTGCAGGAAGCCATGGAAATAACATTATCTTTTTTAGGATTATATTTTTCTTCATTGCAGCCGATGACAAACGTCGGGATTTCATCACTTTTCGCCGGAGCGGAAATTACAACTTTTTTGGCGCCGGCTTTTAGGTGCAAACTTGCTCCTTCGTATTTTGTAAAAACGCCGGTTGACTCAACGACAACATCAACTCCTAATTTTTTCCAGGGCAACGCGGCCGGATCTTTTTCCGCAAAAATTTTTATTTTTTTTCCGTCAACTTCCAAAAAATCTTTCCCGGCGGAAACTTTTCCCGGATTAACGCCGTAAACCGAATCGTATTTATAAAGATGTGCCAGGGTCGCAGGATCAGTCAGATCGTTTATCGCGACAACTTCAAGATTTGGATGATCTTGGGCGATGACAAAAAATTGCCGGCCAATCCGGCCGAAACCGTTGATTGCGACTTTGACCTTTGGCATATAACCTCCCTATTTTTGAAAACAGGTTATGTCTTCAAAATATAATATTAAAATCTATTAAAATCACGAAACGAAACTATTCTCTTATTTTTTTATCTGCACCTCAATTATCGTCCCTTCATCTAATTTTACTACAACTGACTGTTTTAGGGTATGCCAGCCGATTATTTTTCCCCGGCCGCGGTCGGTCCGGACACTTGTGCCAATCGGCGGAAGTTTTTTCACCGCTTCTTCATAATTTTTTTGCTCGTAGGCCAAACAGCACATCAGCCGGCCACAAACTCCGGTCAGCCGATCGCTCCCGCGATGGGCGATTTGCTGGAGATCGGCCAAATCCGAAGAAATATTTCCCAAATCTTTTTTAAATTTTTGGCAGCAAAGATTTCTGCCGCAAGCTCCGACGTCGCCGGAAATTTTCGCTTCATCACGAATTCCCAATTGCTGAAGCCTGATTGATTTTTGAAAATTTTTGGTTAAATCTTTTACCAAGTCGCGGAAATCAACTCGCCCGTCGGCCACAAAAGCAAAAGTAAGACGCCCACCGTCAAAAGAAAAGTGAGCGTCAATTAATTTTATCGGCAAATTATATTTTTTAACTAATTGTTTGCAAACCGCGAGCGCCTCTTTTTTCTGATCTTCTTTTTCTTTAAATTTTATCATGTCGGCCGTGCTGGCTTTTCTGAAAATCGGTTTGATTTCAATTTTCGCCGCTTCAATTTCTTTCGCGTTAAATTCTTTCGTGCCAACCACCTTTCCTATCTCCACTCCCAAATCGGTTTTCACCACCACAAAATCACCCACTGAGAAATTAATCTCCCCGGCGTCAAAATCGTAAATTCTCCCCCAGGGCGTGAATTGGACTTCAACAATTTTCATAGCGGCTTATATTTGGAATCTTACAAATCTTTTTATTTCAATCTTCTCTCCGATCTTGGCGATTTTTTGATTTACCAATTCTTCAATCGTAGTATCTTCGTCTTTCACGAACGGCTGTTTGGTAAGACAAATGTCTTCAAAATATTTTTCCAATTTTCCCTCTAAAATTTTTTCTATGACCGCTGGCGGTTTTTCCTGTCCCTGCACTTCTTCAAGATACATTTCTTTTTCTTTGGCAACCACTTCTTCCGGCACGTCTTCCGGTTTTACATACAATGGATTCGTCGCCGCGACTTGCATGGCAATATCATGAACCAACGCTTGGAATTCTTCGGTGCGCGCCACAAAATCTGTTTCACAACTTATTTCAACCATTGCTCCGACTTTTCCATTGGCGTGGACGTAAGCATGGATTAAACCTTCCTTGGCTGTCCGTTCCGCCGATTTTTTCGCCGCTTTTATTTCACCTTTTTTTCTTAAAACTTCAATCGCTTTTAGAATATCTCCGCCCGCCTCATCTAAGGCATTTTTACATTCAACAATTCCCGCGCCGGTTTGTTCTCGAAGTTGCATGACTAATTTTGAATCTACCCCCATATGTTTATAAGTAACGAGTAACGCGTAACGGGCAACGAGTAATTTCAACCACCATTTTCCCCTCCTTTAGAAGGAGGGGGTTGGGGGTGGTTCTGCACTAATTACCAATTACTAATTACTTCAATTGAATTATTTTTTCTCTTCCTCTTTCACCTCCGTAACCGGAGCCGGAGTTGGAGTTGGAGCCGCCGGTTTTTCCGCAGCCGGAGCCGCGCCTCTTTTTGATTCAAACTCCGCTTTTCCCTCTTTCGCGACCGCGGCGAAAAGTCCCACCATCATTTCAATCGCTTTTACCGCGTCATCGTTTGAAGGAACCGGATAATCAACATCTTCCGGATTAATATTTGTATCGCAAAGAGCGACCACCGGAACTTTTCTATTTCTCGCTTCGGCCACCGCGGTTTTTTCCGCCCTGACGTCAACGACAAAAATCGCTTCCGGCAATTTCTTTAAAGTTTCAATGCCGCCAACCAATTCTTCCAATTTCACAATTTCTTTTTGGAAATTCAACTGCTCTTTTTTGGTGTACTTCGCGAGTCCGCCGGTCGCTGTTTTGTTTTTTAAATCAGTAAACCGATCAGTCACACTCTTGATAGTTTTAAAATTTGTAAAAGTTCCGCCGAGCCAACGAGTCGTAACATAAGGCATGCCGGCGTCTTTTGCGTGGCGCTTCACAATTTCTTTGGCTTGCTCTTTTGAACCGACAAAAAGAACAACTCCGCCCGCGGCTGTTGTTTTTCTGACAAATTCTAACGCTTCTTTTAATTTTTTCGCCGTTTCTTCTAAGTTGATGATGTGGACCTCGCTCCGTTCTCCAAAAATAAACGGCTTCATTTTCGGATGCCACTTTGAGGCCTTGTGTCCAAAATGAACACCGGCCTGGAGCATTTCCAACATTGTTGGGATCTCTGGCATAAATTTTCCTTTTTAACCTCTGTTTTGCCAAAACTTGCGGGTCCCCGCAGTGGCGGGGATCAGGAACAAGTTTTAAAGGCAAAACATGTGGGATTACTATTAATAAATGACTTTCATCTATTTTTACACAAAAGCAAAAATAATGCAAGCCCCCACACCAATTTTTTTATTTTAAACTCGGATAAAAATGGCCTCGCTGAAATTGGTGTGGGGGCAAGGGCAAATGCTCAATATTCCTCCCCTGCCCGAGGGGAGGTTAGGTGGGGTGGGAGTTTTTAAAAACCACCCCTAACCCCTCCTTCGAAAGGAGGGGGAGAGATTTTTGAAAATAAAAAAACGGCCGGCAGTACTCTCCGATTTCTCGGATTTCCTGCCGACCAACACAACCGATGTCCGACTACTTGTCGGGAAGGCTGGACTCATTGACCTGCCTCACCGCCTCTCTCCATTCCCTGGCCTCGTCCCGCTCCGCGAGGGTAGGGCCGGCAATCGAAGAGCTGATATATTTCAGGTGTGCACCCTCTTGCAAGTGCCGCTTGGCCTCCTCTTTGGAATGGACGACGTGCTCCCCGTCAGGCGTCTTGATGACGCCTTCCGTACCCCGATGCTCGAAACTCCAACTTCTTCTTGCCATAGAACACCTCCTTTTGTGGCAACCCCTACTCATCTTATTACTCCACCCCGTAATTTTGTCAACCCCTTGCCAAACTCACGGCCTTATGTTAAATTAAGATTAATGTAAATAAATAATCTATTTTATGAAAAAAGAAATTCACCCAGAATATTATCCAAAAGCAAAAGTGACTTGCGCCTGCGGCAACGCTTTTACCGTCGGCTCAACCTTAAAAGAAATAAAGGTTGAGTTGTGTTCTGCCTGCCATCCGTTCTACACCGGCAAACAGAAATTAGTTGATTCGGCCAGACGCGTGGAAAAATTCAAAGAAAAAATGGAAAAGAAGGCGTCTATGGCGGCAACAAAAAAAGAAAAGAAACCGAGAGCGAAAAAAACAAAGTAGCTATTCCAATCATAAAAAACATGGTGACGTTTTTGTTATCATGTTTTTATGTTAGAATAAACTAATATTTAAATTATGCTCCCGGAAATCCAAAAAGCTGAAAAACGTTTTGCCGAACTCGAAGCGGAACTTGCCCGCCCCGAGGTGGTTTCTAATCCGGAAAAATTAAAAACCGTTTCCCGTGAATACAGCGAGATAAAAGACGTGATGGAAAAAATAAAAAAATTTCATAAATGGGAAAAAGAAGAAGCCGACACAGAAACAGTCGCAAAACAAAATGTTCCGGAACTGGTCGCCATCGCGAAAGATGAGTTGGAAAAAATTCGGCAAGATAAGGCAGCGCTTGAAATAGAAATCAAAGAAGAGCTGACGCCAAAAGATCCGCTGGACAAAAGAAATATTATTGTGGAAATCCGGGCCGGCGCGGGCGGAGACGAGGCCGCGCTTTTTGCCGCGCAATTATTCAGAATGTATTCCATGTTTGCCGAATGGAAAGGTTGGCAGACAAGATTAATATCCTCAAGCCGCACTGACCTCGGCGGTTTTAAAGAAATTATTTTTTCCGTCATTGGAAAAGGCGCCTGGGGAAATTTAAAATTTGAAAGCGGCGTGCACCGCGTTCAGCGCGTTCCGGACACGGAAAAAAGCGGACGGGTTCATACCTCAACCGCCTCGGTCGCCGTACTTCCCGAAGCCGAAGAAATTGATATAAAAATTGAACCAAAGGATTTGCGCATTGATACATTTTTATCCGGCGGCCACGGCGGACAAAGCGTGCAAACAACATATTCGGCCGTAAGAATTACGCATCTTCCAACCGGGCTTGTTGTCGCCTGCCAAGACGAACGATCGCAGCAGCAAAACCGGGAAAAAGCCATGCAGGTTTTGCGCGCCCGTCTTTTTGCCATGGAACAAGAAAAACGCCAGGCGGCAGAAGTTGCGTCGCGGCGTTCGCAAATCGGTTCGGCCATGCGCGCGGAAAAAATCAGAACTTACAATTTTCCCCAAGACCGCGTTTCCGATCATCGGGTAAAAGAAAGTTGGCACAATATTAATAACGTAATGGACGGCGAATTGGACGGAATTATTGAGGTATTGAAAAAAGATATAAACTAAATTTTGGAGTCCACTCTTCAGGGTGGGCAATGTATAACCCGACTAAAGTCGGGACTCCGTTCCCTCCGGCCGCAAGGCCGGTTTTTTATATAAAAAAGAGTCGGTCGAACAGGGTGTTCGACCGACGGGCACAACGCGAAATGCAGCGGTGTGCAAAGAATGGTGACCTCCGTGCCCGCCGAAGCGGACTTGGAGGATCAGATGCGCTGGGGAGATTTCAGCCCACGTCTGCTTAACGGGCAGCTCGCGAACCGGGTTCCTGTCGGGCCACTCCGTGGGTCCTTCGCCACAAGGCCAGCCGCGCTACAACGCGCTGTTCACCAGCCAAGGGTTCCGGATTCAGAGTGAAGCAAAAAATGACTGCCCACGACGCCGGTGCGCTGCCGGCATCAACCAAACAGGACTCCCCATTACCCTACAGAACACTCTACCACAATCTTAAAATTTGTCAAGGGGTTGACAAATTAAGCTTTTTATTATATTCTAAAATCAACAAACAGGGTGGCCTTGCGTTATTGGCACGCGTCAAAACGCAAGGAAGGTGGCCCTAAGCCTCGGCCTGGTGGACAGGACGAGTTGATAATAGGGAAGGTTGAGGAGGAGGAAGGATGGACTGGAGCGCGCTCGGAATGGATCAGGGTACCGGCACGGTCGGCGCCAATTCGCTCGGCGACGTGCACGACAGCGGTCGGAGCACCGACGATGGCAAGCCGCGGCGATGCCAGGAACCCGACTGTGGAACGATTCTCCGTAGCGGGAATACCGGGCACTACTGCTCGATGCACACTTTCGCCGAACGCAAGGGCAAGAAGTACACGGACGGCGTCGCCCGCGCCAGGCGCAAGCGAATGCATGTCGTCCGGAACTGCCCCCGACCCTGACAAGACCCGCCTGTAACTTACCCACCAATAACGTGAGAGTTTGCGAGTTCGCTCGAGAACTCTCCGTTCCCCAAGCTCGCGTCGGCTCCCCGGTGCCCTCCTACCCCCCGGGCGGGTCACGCGACTGAGCCCAGCCGGCCAGCCTCACGGCACCCGCTGGGCATCACCCAGCCCGTGGATTGCTTTGGAGACACGTCCCGTGCCCCAACTCCAAGCAATCCACGGGCTCTTTTTTTATCTTGACAAATTTTATTTTTTAAACTAAGGTGCGGATAGAAAGGACTCCGATTAATCGGAGCGAGTGGAAGACAATGGCGGAATCCAAGAAGGAAAGAGACAAGAAGTTGACGCTAGCGGCGATGCTCCAGCACTTCGTGGATCTCGGCGTCCTGAACATCTGGATCATCTTGCACCACATCAATTTGAGCCGGGCCAGCGGCCTGGCTCACATTGCCCAAGTGCACACCTTCGAGAAGATCGTTGGCGATCTACTCGGGATCTGGCCCGGTGACAAGAAAGACACCGTGCCCATCATGCGCCAGGCGATGCTCGGCGGTATCGAGAACGGCGCAAAATCCGCGATCGAGGAGATCCTGAAACGCGTCTCCGACGATGATCTCGCCAAGCTGATCGAACACTGGATGTCGAAGGACACGGAACCAGGACGCCGGGTTACCTTCGAACAACTCTCCTACGCCTTCTCCACCGCCGAGCTGTCGGCCTGTGTGCGCCAGGCGATGAAGATGGTCGAGATCCTCGAAGACGCGCCGGAAACCACGGTCGTGGTGGCCGAGGACATCGAGGAGGAAGTCGAGGTCGTCTCGCCCGCTGCGCCGCCCGCCGACGATTCCGCCGACTCCGGCGATCCCTACGACGGGACGAAGGACATCACTTCCCCGTAACCGACCGTCACACCCGAGTTTTGCGCGCCCAATCGCACGCAACGCTCGGGTGATTTTTTATGTTATAATATTTAAATATTTATATGACCATCAAACAATCCATCGTCTGGGCGATAAAAATTTTAAAAAAATCAAAAACTCTCTCCCCGTCTTTGGACGCCGAGATTCTTTTATCTTTTGTCATAAAAAAACCGCGAGAATTTTTATACGCGCATTCTGAAAAAAAATTGACGGCGGCACAATTGTTAAAATTTAAAAAACTTATCGCCCGCCGCGCCAAACATGAACCAATCGCCTACATCACTGGCCTCAAAGAATTTTTTGGCCTGGATTTTTTTGTAAACAAAAATGTTTTAATCCCCCGCCCCGAAACGGAAATTTTAGTGGAGGAAGTTTTGAGAAAAATACAAAATACAAAATACAAGATACAAGATACATCAATCGTCGATGTCGGAACCGGAAGCGGGGCCATCGCCATCGCACTTGCCCGCCGTCTGCCCAATGCCAAAATCTTCGCCACGGAAATTTCCTCCGGCGCCATGGAGGTGGCAAGAAAAAATATTAAACACCACGAGGCGGCCGTCACCCTAATCCATGGCGACTTACTAAAACCTGTAATTCGCAAAATTGAAAATTGTAAATTGAAAATTGAAAATTTATTAATTGTCGCCAACCTTCCGTATCTCACAACCCGCCAATGGCAAAAAACCCAGCCGGAAATAAAAAAATACGAACCACGAACGGCGCTTGACGGCGGTACCGATGGCTTAAATTATTACCGCGAGCTCCTCCAACAAATAGAATTCCTCGTTACCCATTACTCGTCACCCATTACTTCAATCTTTGAAATCGACCCTTCTCAAAAAAAATCCATCACAAAATTAATCAAACGCCGCTTCCCTTCCGCAAAAATTAAGATTAAACAAGATCTTTCGGGAAGAAATAGAATTGCTATTTTTGAAATTTAAAATTATACCCCCAGCCCAAAGAGAAATAAACCCTCACACCAATGCATTGGTGTGAGGGTAAAAAAAGACCTCGCCGGCCGAGATCGTTTGGTTATTTTTAAAATATAAAATTAAAATTCAATTTCCGTTCCGTTTGGCACCACTTCAACCCAAGTCACTCCTGGGTTGAATTTTATTTCTACTCCGACTGTATCATAAAAACTTGTCCGCTCCCCGCGCGCCTCTTTTTTCCAAGTTCCTTCAATCCGGACTCCATCCTGAAAAACAATTGCCTCGCCCCCTCCAACTGTATCAATATCTTTTCTCCCAATTTCATCCAAAACCACCACGCGCGTAAACTGCACTACAATATTTTTTGCCCGAACTTCGCCGCCATCTCTGTCTTGCTGGATCAATCCAGCTTGATATCTCAAATAATCATTTGTCTCGCGACTATACTGCCATCCAGCTTCGTAGGTTTTTGTGGAAAAATAAATTTTAATTCTTTTCTCTTCTTCCGGGCGCGCCTCCAATAAGGCTTCATCTTTAAACTGCCAGCCGCGAAAATTTTTTATCTCGCCTTCTTTTGCCGCAAAAGCTTCGTTCAGCAATTCAGTTGAAGTGTAAAGATTATGCGGCATATATCTTGACTTTGCTCGCCAAAAAAATCTTCCGTAAGCAAATTCGTTCAAATCCAAAATATCGTACTGGGGAATCAAGCGCAGCGCTTCCGGACTGCCGCCGGAATGGGCGTAGAGCGCGCCAAATTCAGAAACCCAATCCAGAAAATACGGCCGGGCGCTTCGAACCGGTCCGATTTCCGAAACATCGCTGTCTGCGGCATAAATCGCGAGAAATCTTGTGATCCCGGCCTCGGCCAAAGTTTCATAAACTAAATTTGCGCGAGACACCCCCGAGAGCGGACGAGCGTCGACCATATTTTCAATCTGCACGGCAAAAAGCGCGGGATTTATTTTTGCTTCGTCGTCAACTTTCACCCCGTCAATCAACCGGCGAAATTCCGCGGCTGGCGCTGTTTCGTTTTCTTCATTTCTCTGCTCGGCTCCCGCCCGTGAAAAAAAATCCAAAAAAGAAGTTCGGGATAAAAGTAGATAACCTCCGCCGGCCACAACAAAAACTGAAATTAATAACAAAGAAACAACCAGCCAGATCGACGGTTGTTTCTTTACAAAAGCAATTATTTTTTTGAATAATTTCTCCATCAAAATAATTCTGATAATTTTTTTATTTTTTCTCTTCCTTTTTCTCGCCTTGAGCTTCCGGAGCGGCAGCAGCCTCTTCTTCGCCTTCTTTCTTTTCTTTTTCCACCACGCCAACTTCTTCAACTTTCTCGACGACCGGCGTTTCAAGTTCTGCCTTCAATTCTTCTTCAGTCAAAGGCGCTTCAACCGCGGCAATCGTCGCGTTCATATCAGATAAAATTTTAACACCGGAAGAAACTTTCAAATCTCTAATATGAATCCTGTCTTCAAAAGTTTTAAGCCCGGAAATATCAACTTCAATTTCGTGAACCAAATCGCTCGGTAAACATTCAATTTCCACTTTATCCATGCTGTGGACAAAAGTTCCGCCAAGTTCTTTAACCGCCGGCGATTCATTAATAAATTTCAAGAGCGCGTCCACCTTGAGTTTCTCCGTCATCTTAATTTGGCGAAAATCAACGTGCGCGAATTTTCCCGTCAGTGGATCCGATTGCACTTCCTGCACCAAAACTTTTACCGGCGCGGCGTCATCAACTTTTAAATCAATGAGCGTACTTTCTCCGGCTTCCCTGTAAAGTTTATTGAAGGGAAGATACTCCACAGCCAAATTTTGGGACGGCACGTCTTTTCCATAGATAACGGCCGGAATCAAATTTTGCTTACGGAGATTCTTTACTCCCTTCCCAGTCACTTCTCGTTTTTTGACATTTAGACTCAAGGTCATAAGATTCTCTGCTTAATTAAATTAAAATACGATAATTAGATGTTAGCAGTAAAGATAAAAATAGTCAAGATGAACCATGGCTAAATGGCTAACAATTTAACTTCTCGCCGCGATACTTTCCAAAATCCCGACCATGGCCAAATTTACAACTAGCGCGCTTCCCCCATAACTTACAAAGGGCAGAGAAATGCCCGTCACCGGCGCCACACCGACCGTCATTCCGATATTAATAAAAATCTGAATCAAAAAAACAATCGCCGACCCGGCCGCAAAAAATAAACTGAAATCATCTCGCGCCCGCCGGGCAATCCGAAGAATCCGCCAAAAAATAATTCCCCAAAGCGCAAGAATCAACGCCGCTCCCAAAAATCCGAGTTCTTCGGCCAAAACGGCGAAAATAAAATCCGTCTGATTTTCCGGCACAAAACGCAATTGGCTTTGCGGCCCAAAACCGATTCCGCGGCCGAGTATTTGGCCGGAACCAACGGCGATTTGCGCTTGAGTAATGTTGTAACCGCGGCCGAGTGGATCGCGCGAAGGATCAAAAAATCCCAAAATTCTTTCTTTCTGATAATCTTGGAAAATAAAAAGCCACGAACCGGCCAAAAACGTCGCAACTAAAAGTAAAAGAACAACCAAATGCGATCGCTTTATTCCAATTAAAAATAACATCAGAAGCCACAAAAAAAAGAGCACAAGCGCGGAACCAAAATCGGGTTGAAGTAAAACAAGGCCAATTAAAATTGCCGAAAAAATTCCGCTAACCATAATATGCCGAAAGCGAAAAATTTCATGCGCCCCGCGGGAAAAATATTTTGCCAAAAAAATAATCATCGCGAGCTTGGCAAATTCCACCGGCTGAAAATTAAACCACCCAAATCCAAACCATCCTTGAGTTCCGCGAATAACCCGGCCAAAAATCAAAACGGCGAGGAGGAGCGCGGCGGCCAAACCATAAATGGGAATGCTGTAAAACTTCAACCACTTGTAATCAATGGCGCACAAGGCGAAAAATCCGACCAACCCGACCAAAATGAAAATCATCTGCTTTTTCAAATTTAAAAAATCAGGATTTGTTTTGCTTAAAGAAACGCTGTAGAGCGCGACCAAACTTAAAACCAAAAGCAAAAAAACTGCAACGACGAGCACCCAGTCAAAACGTTTTAAAAATGAAAAATATTTTGAGAGCATAACAAAAAGTCAAAATTCAAAAGACAAAATTTCGGATTTCGACTTTAATTTTTGACCTTTGATTTTTGACCTTTGACTTTTAAATTAATTCACCGGCATGAAAACTTTTGGATCAAAAATATTCACTTCCGGTACGACTTTTACTTGCGTAATGCTTGGCAATGTTTCAAACCAACTTACTTCAACCGGGCGGGTTTGTCCAGAACGAAATTCCTCAAGTGTCACGTAATTTACGCTGGCAACCGAACTTCCGCGATAAAGAAAAATAGCAAAACCCACATCCCAAAAACTGAAAGCTGTCGCGTTTCGCGCCGTAAAAGACGCTCGGCTTATCGGAATATTTTCTCCGACCGCCGCCGGAGTAAATTTCACGTCGGCCACGGGAAAATTCAAGCGCTCGTCCTGCCAGGCGGCGTAATCGGAAATTTCGTGGGCGTCAATTCTCTGCCATTTTATCTCTTTAATTTCTAAAGTCGCGGAACGCGGTTTTGCCGGCGCCTCCACGCCAAGTTCAAAAATATATTTTTCCTCGCCGGGCAAAATAAATCCGCTCTTCCCCGCTCGCGCCACCCCATCCACTAAAAAATCATAAGTAAATTCCGCGCGCCAATCGGCGGAGGAATTAAAAATCTTTCCCACAAAATCATATCTCCCCTTTCCCGAAGAAAAAATTGTCGTTGTTCCAATATCTAAGCCTTTTGGCTGAATTTTTTGATTGATAATGGAATAATCCGTTCCGCGGCTCAATTCTCTGATCGCCAAATTAAAACTCGGACCTTCAATAAAATAATAATTTATCAAACCATAAAGCCCAAATCCCCAAAAAATCGCGCACAAAAAAATCAAAAAACCTATAAAAATTTTCTTCAACAAAATTTTATGGGAGACATACCATGAAGCGACTTTTAATTGGCTTTCGGTAAAATCCGCCGGCTGATTTTGGTTGTCCATATTTTTGTATGATTAATTTAATGCAAGGATTTCGGTCTTGGCGCGGAGGCATACACAAACTGCAAGACATCCATGTGCGCTGAAATTAAATTTTTTGTTTTTTCATCCAAATCTCCATCATGGCGCGACATAAACTCCAAAACTTCGCCGTAACTTTTAAGGTCTCTTCCTTCACCGAGAAATTTTCCGCGAATCAAAATATAATTTATAAATTTTAATAATTGATTTTCCACTGAAGCGAGAAACTCATATTTTTCCGCCGCGTCCCCTACCGCGTTTTTGGGATTGGACATTAATTTTTGTAACGCCACGGTTTTTTCCGGGCTTAAGGCCAAAACAACTCGCGGCATTTGAACCTCGCCCGCTGTTTCATCCGGATCTTCAAAATATTTTATTTTTGCCATTTTCCCTCCGGCCAATTTTTCAAAATTTTTTTCCGCCTTACGCCAAAGAACCATTTCGTCCGAAGAAGTCGTAGCATCAACTGCCAAATGGATAAATCTATCCGTATCCTCATCGTGAAATGTCACGACAAAATCCGCGCCATTCATCACATCGTCGTATTCTGAAGTTTTTTGAACCGACTCCACGTTGTCCCCAAACCAACCATGAACTTTTATTCCTTCCATCAAAACATATTCCAGAGCAACCGCCTCGCTCCTTCGTTCGTGCACAAACTCCGGAGATTTTTTTATTTCCGAAACTCTCTCTAAATCCGCGGCAATTTCCGCGCGCGCGTACGGCCGGCCGACAAAATCTTCCGGATTAAAAGCGGAGTCTTTCCATGGCCGCGCAATCTCACGGTTAAATTTCTCATCATCAGTAAAGCCCCAAACCCGTTCACGGTCCAATTGTGCGGCCATTCGGCCCTCAACTCCTACTGCCATAAAAAATAATTTTAATTACATTTATATTATACCAAAAAAATGAAATCTGGGCGAATATAAAAAAGAGCGGACCGCACGGGATCCGCTCAGACGACTAGCGTCCAAGAATCAAACCCTTATCGGGTTTAACTCAAGGCACAACGACTCTGCACTACGCGATGACGGTGAGGCCGGAAGTAAACTTGCCGCGCCCAAAGATCTGGCACCCCCCGAAGGCGAGCGTGATCTTGTCGCTGCCGTCACTGACATCGAATGAGGAAACTCCGGTCACCCAGCGCTTCACTGCCGAACATCCGAGCTGCGGCACGCAGGTGTCCCGAAGTAGAACTTCCGGATACATCATGATCGCCGCCGCTGTATCAACCACACCGGAAAGCAGAAACTCTTCCGGCAGGCTCTCCATCTGCTCGACGGCCTTATCGGGCAAATACCCTTGGAGCGCCAATGGGAAGTAGATGGCAACGACCGGCTCCTTTGTCAAGGCCTCCAAAAATCGCTCGTGGCGACTTCCTTCGATCAAGCGGAAGCCTCCCTTCAGGGATTTTTCTTGTCCGAAAAACTGCCCCTCGGGAAATCTTTCCTTGAAAACACGCTCAACCGCATTGATCAAGCCGAGTTCGTCAAGGATCTCCCCGCAATCGCTGGAGGTCACCTGCGGAAGACCAAAGGGCAGATACACACCACCCAAAATTCCCCTCACCTCTTCTCTGATGCTGCCGAAGTTGATCTTCTCTACCGCCTTGTCCACCCGCGCGCGAAATTCTTCCGGAGTCATCTGGTTCTGCCAGCCAAGGCGTTCGCACAAACCCTTGAACCTTGTTCCCGGTCCCGGTGGAAGATGCATCGCCGGCTGAGCCAAACACACCTCCGGATCGGCTCCTCCCTTGTCGCTCATCGTAGGAGGCGCAACGCGGCGGCCGTAGTTGTCAAAAAGGGACCGAAAGCCTTTGTCCGGGGGAAGAGGCTTCTTCGTCCCGCGAAGAATCTTCTTCACGACCTCCATGCCACCCA
The DNA here is from genome assembly GCA_965231095.1 of uncultured Gammaproteobacteria bacterium. Classification (GTDB taxonomy): domain Bacteria; phylum Patescibacteriota; class Patescibacteriia; order XYB2-FULL-38-15; family XYB2-FULL-38-15; genus JAHIRI01. Next base: position 93,709 of record OZ246416.1, on the reverse strand, counting down.
AGATGTTCACGAGCGCTTCAATCTGACCCAGGTTCAGCTTTTCATACTTCGCCATTTCTGTCTCCTTCCGGACTGTAAGCCCGAAGGTAATTTGCCACTGCCCGTGGCCCGGGTCTTCTCGCCATGAGAAGCGCTTTTATCCTATCTTTTTTTATTATAAAAAGTCAAACATTAAACCCTTGTTTTACAAAATAATCTATGCTATAATAACTTAATAAATATTAGCCAATTTCACCTCATTTTCCGCCGTGGGCGGAGAGGTTTAATTTTTAGTTATGCCAAAACAAGTTAAAGCCAAAAAAGAAGAATACGGCGCAAAACAAATTACCGTCTTGGAAGGCCTTGAAGCCGTCCGCCGCCGGCCGGGAATGTATATCGGCTCAACCGGTCCGGAAGGTTTGCATCATTTAGTTTGGGAAGTGGTTGATAACTCAATTGACGAAGCCATGGCCGGATGCTGCACGACAATTGAAGTGCGGCTCCAGCCGGGCAATCGCGTTTCCGTTTCAGACAACGGCCGCGGCATTCCGGTGGAAATTCATAAACAAACAAAAAAATCCGCTCTGGAAACGGTTTTGACCATACTTCATGCCGGCGGAAAATTCGGCGAAGGCGGATATAAAGTTTCCGGCGGCCTCCACGGCGTCGGCGTTTCTGTAGTAAACGCTTTATCAAAATACATGCGCGCCGAAGTAAAGCGCGACGGAAAACTTTGGGCGCAAGAATATGCCAAAGGAAAACCGCAAAGTAAAGTCAAGCCTGTTGGCAGCGCCCACGGCACAGGAACAACAATTATTTTTGAACCTGATCCGGAAATTTTTACCACGACCGATTTTGATCTTGAAACCATTTTAACCCATCTTCGCCAACAGGCCTATTTAACAAAAGGCGTCATCATTAAAATTTTTGATGAACGCAAGGCGGAAAAAGGAAAAAAGAAAGACCAGCCGACTTACGCTTTTTATTTTGAAGACGGTGTTGCCTCTTATGTTGGTTTTTTAAATCATCACAAAGAAGTAAAACAAGAAAATATTTTTTACGTGCAGAAAGACTCCGCAGGCGTTGGCGTGGAAGTCGCCGTGCAGTATACCGCCGATTTTAAAGAAACCGTCTACGCATTTTGTAATAATATTTATAACCCGGAAGGCGGAACGCACATGGTCGGCTTCAGGACAGCCCTGACCAGAGTTTTAAACAATTACGCCCGCACCAAAGGATATTTAAAAGAAAAAGATGAAAATCTGACCGGCGAGGACGTGCGCGAAGGTTTGACCGCCGTCGTTTCGGTCAAAGTTAAAGATCCGCAATTTGAAGGCCAAACAAAAGCCAAGCTCGGCAATCCTGAAGTCCGGCCGGCGGTTGACACAATTTTTTCCGAAGCCCTCACGACATTTTTAGAAGAACATCCGCGCGACGCCGAAGGAATTATTGAAAAAAGTATTTTGGCCTCCCGCGCGAGAAACGCGGCTCGCGTCGCCCGCGAAACAATTTTAAGAAAAGGTGTTTTGGAAGGATTGACGCTTCCGGGAAAACTTTCCGATTGTGCGAGTAGCGACGTGGAAAAAACCGAGCTCTATCTCGTTGAGGGAGATTCCGCCGGCGGCTCGGCCAAACAAGGGCGCGACCGAGATTTCCAAGCGATCTTGCCACTCCGCGGAAAAATTTTGAATGTGGAACGGGCGCGGCTGGATAAAATGCTCGCGAACAATGAAATAAAATCTTTAATCATCGCCATGGGGACAAACATCGGCGAGCAATTTGATATTACCGGGTTGCGCTACGGAAAAATTATTATTATGACTGATGCCGACGTTGACGGCGCGCACATTCGCACTTTGCTTTTGACACTTTTCTACCGCTACTTCCCGGAGCTCATCACCACCGGTCATGTTTACATCGCCCAACCGCCGCTCTACAAAGTTCAAGCCGGAAAAGATATAAGATATGTCTTTAGCGATGAAGAAAAAGATAAAACCGTCTTGGAGTTTCAAAAAAATAAGAAACCTGACAGTAAAAAATTAAAAGAAGAAGCTAAGGAAAAACCGGCCGAAGGCGAGACCGCGGAGGGCGAAGCAATTCCCTCCGAAGAAATTTCCCCGGTTTCCGGCGTCAGCATCCAACGCTACAAAGGTTTGGGCGAAATGAATCCGGATCAACTCTGGGAAACGACCATGGATCCGGCAAGCAGAATGATGAAGCAAGTAAATGTTCCCGACGCCAAAGCGGCTGATGAAACATTTAGTATTTTAATGGGCGACGAAGTTGAACCGAGAAAAAGATTTATCCAGACCCATGCTAAGGCGGTAAAGAATTTGGATATCTAACTAAAATTGTTATCAAATTTGGCGCATTTTTATTTATATCACCCCCCAGCCCTTGCGCTTTTTCCACCCTGTGCTATACTTTATTTAAATAGCCCCCAGGGCTGTTTTAAATACCATAAATTTTGCTAAAAACCGCTTAAAATACATAAAAACATGCAACTATCCATTCCCAACAACAAATTAACAAACTACTTTCGCGATTCTTATCGGGAATTAAAGAAAGTTGTCTGGCCGACAAGACGCGAAACCACAAACCACACTCTGGCCGTGATCGGCATAAGTTTGGGCGTGGCTGTTTTTCTTGGAGCGCTTGATTTTCTTTTTACTTGGCTCTTGGAAAAATATATAAAGTAATTTTACAAAACTTTTGACTTTTGAATTTTGACTTTTGAATTTTATTTATGCCTAAACAAATAGCCCAAAGAGGCCGGCTCTGGTACGCGATTCACACTTATTCCGGTTATGAAGAAAATGTCGCCCACAATTTAAAACAAAGAATTGAATCAATGGCAATGCAGGACAAAATTTTCAATGTCTTGATTCCCACCGAAAAAAAGATAAAAATAAAAAACGGCAAACGCCGGACAGTCATTGAAAAAATTTTTCCGGGATATGTTTTAGTGGAAATGCTTGTCACTGATGATTCGTGGTATGTTGTCCGAAATACGCCGAATGTCACCGGTTTTATCGGCACGGGCACAATCCCGACTCCCCTTTCCGAAGCGGAAATAAAAGTTTTACAAAAAAGAATGGGTGAAGAAGAACCGCAATATAAAATTGATGTCACGGTCGGCGCGCCGGTTAAAATTAATGACGGGCCGTTTAAGGGCTTTGAAGGAAAAATTTCGGCGATTGACGAAGCTCGCGGAAAAGTTAAAGTATTAGTGAGTATGTTTGGCCGCGAAACTCCGGTAGAACTGGATTTTTTACAAGTTAAAAAAATATAAAATAAAAATTACATTATTAAGCGCTAAAGGCTTCTAGTTTAGCTCTTAACTATGTAACATAAGAATTATGGCAAAAAAAATTAAGACAGTAATAAAATTACAAATTGAGGCTGCTAAAGCAAACCCCGCGCCGCCAATCGGCCCGGCCTTGGGTCAGCATGGTTTGAATATCGCTGAGTTCTGCACGAAGTTCAATGCCGCGACTGCAAAAATGGCCGGCGATGTTATTCCGGCGGAAATCACGGTTTACGAAGACCGCACCTATACTTTCATTTTAAAAACTCCTCCGGCGGCTGAACTTTTGAAAAAAGCAGCGGGAATCGCCAAGGGTTCAGGAAAACCGCTTCAGGAAAAAGTTGGCAAAGTGACAAAAGCGCAAATCCGGGAAATCGCCGAGAAAAAAATGCCGGACTTGAATGCTCATGATATTGACGCGGCGATGAGAACTATTGAAGGCACGGCGCGGCAGATGGGTTTGGAAGTCGTTGGATAAAATAATAAAAGTTCATTAAAAATTTTGAGAAATAATTTTTTGTTCCCGTAAAGAGAAGGAGGAAAGAGATGCATGAATTCCGGTGTGACAAGTGCGGCGCCGTATTCTATGACGACTGCAACTTTGCCGTTTGCTCGTGCTTCGGATTGGGCAGAGTAGACCCAAGATGCACCTGCGGACATTTGCGCACTGGCATGGGGATAAAGCTGAATGTGATTAAGCGAGACGACCCCAATTGTCCCGTCCATCACGGCGACGCCGTAACACCACCAGCGACCAAGTAGACCAGGTTGGGGGCGTGCTTCCGCAAGTACTCCCCCACCTAATTTTATGCGAACAAAAAATTATTTCTCTTAATTTACAATGTATGGCCATCAAACTAAACTCAATCCGAACGGTTTATTTCTACCTGATTGCCTTGATTGCTTTAATGATGATTGTTTGGGGAACGGTTGATCTCGCAAATCTCGGCCTCAAAACTTGGGTCTTTAAAAACGCTGATCGCGCCGATGAATGGGCGCCGCCGGTTCCTTACATGATTAATGAGCGGGCGCAGGGTGAAACGGCCGAGCGTTGCGCGGAAAAATGCGACCTGACTGCCGACGAAAAATTGCAGATTCAAAATTGGTTGGTTGATTATAAAAATTGGCAGGATCAGCAAGGAATTATGAAAGTTGCGAGAAAACAGAAAAACGCTGTTCGCGATATTTCCATGCTCGTTGTTGCTATTCCCCTGTTCTTGTGGCACTGGAAAATGATTAGCAAAGAAACAAAAGAGTCGAAAGAAAACAATAAAGAAGTTTAAAAAATAATTTGTGGGAGTCCCCCACTAATTTTGCTCCCGATCCCGGGGGCGCCGCGAGGGCGAATAGCCCTGCCCTATTCGGGCAAGCGGCGCCACAAATTTAGAAAATAAATTAATCACTCAAAATTACTTTTATCTATCGATGGCAAAATTAGTGGGGGACGTTATTACCACCAAAAACTTATGCGCGGAAAACGCTACGAAGAAACAAAAAAATCCATTGACCCGAAAAAGAGCTATTCGCTCGCCGAGGCTTTGGACTTAATAAAAAACGGACCAAAAGAAAAATTTGATGCCGGCGTGGAAGTCCACATCAAACTTGGTATTGATCCTAAAAAAGGCGACCAGCTCGTGCGCGGCACTTTAGTTTTACCGCACGGAATCGGCAAGACCAAAAAAATTGCCGCTTTCGTTGAACCGGCCTTGGAAAAAGAAGCGAAAGAAGCCGGAGCGGAAATTGTCGGCGGTGAGGACTTGATTAAAGAAATCAAATCCACAGAAAGAGCAAACTTTGAAATCGCCGTGGCAACGCCCTCCATGATGCCTAAATTGGCCCAGATCGCGAAAATTTTGGGTCCAAAGGGTTTGATGCCAAATCCAAAAACAGAAACTGTTAACCCAAACATCAAAAAAATAATTGGTGAATTAAAAAAAGGAAAAATCAATTTCAAAAATGATGATGGCGGGAATATTCATCAATTACTCGGCAAAGTTTCCTACGATAAAGAAAAGCTTTTGGAAAATTTGACCATGTTTATTGAAGTGGTGAAAAAAGCCAAACCGGCGGCATCCAAGGGTGTCTACATCCAAACCGCGGTACTTTGCACCACCATGGGCCCGGGAATAAAACTTAGCGTATAATTAAAATTTTACATAAAAAACACCCTCTAATCGGGGTGTTTTTTTGCTTATTTTGGCGCCATTTATCCCCCTTGATTTTTAATTGCCTATTCTTTTTCATTTTGCTAAAATATAAAGACTGACTAATAAATAATTTGATCTAAACTTATATGAGTAATTTGCAAAATCCTAGAAAAAACCGCCTCTCTTGGGACGAGACATTTATGAACATGGCGCTGATAGCGGCGCAACGCACCGCCTGCAAATTTCATACCGCCGGCGTCGTCGTAGTTGATGCAAACAAGAGAATTGTCTCTGTCGGTTACAACGGCCCGACCGCCGGAGACGACCATTGCCTTGAAGTCGGTTGCGCCAAAGTTGACGGCGATCCGGTGACGGGAAAATTAAAACGCTGCCGCGGGGCGCACGCCGAGATAAACAGCATTATCAACGCCCAGGACACAAGACGCCTAAACGGCGCGACGGTCTACACCGCCCTTTATCCCTGCTACGACTGCATGAAAGCTTTTAATAATGTTGGAGTGAAAGAAATTGTTTATTTTGAAAAATACGAACGGATAAAAACCGGCGGCGAAGGGAAAGAAGAAGAAAACGAGGCGCAAGAGTTGGCCGACAAACGAGGTATTGTTATCAGAAAATACGACGGCAAAGTTTATTGCGATATTGATTTTACTAAATAACACACTCAACATGTCATTGCGAGGAGCGACCGAAGGAAGCGACGCGGCAATCCCCTTGTTTCTAAACCCCATGAGATTGCTTCGCTCCACTACGTTCCGCTCGCAATGACACTATTATCATATGATCCTTGGAATAAAAAAATTACACGAATTAGTTAAGGAAATGAATTTAGTGGAAAATCTCTGTGACCGGGAAAAAAATAATCCCGAAGGCGCGGGTTTTGATTTGCGACTGGGAGAAATTTATGAATTGGAAGGCGACGGATTTTTGGGAGTTGAAGAGCGAAACACGCCGACCATCAAACTCGTGGCAAAAAATGAGGAAGGCAAACCAGAAAGCGAAAACTTTTTCATTTTTGAACCGGGAAAATATTATTTGGTAAAGACAATGGAAAAAGTAAATCTGCCGGTCACTGTCTCCGGAATTATTTTCCCCCGCACAACGCTATTCCGCTCCGGCTTGGGCCTTTTTAACGGCGTTGTCCAGCCGGGATATCAAGGCGAACTGACTTTTGGACTTTGCAATCTTGGAAAATCAAATATCAAAATTTCTTTCGGCGCGCGGGTTGTCCATATCACTTTTCACGAAGTGCTGGGCGAAGGCAACCAATACCGCGGCCAGTGGCAAGGCGGCCGAGTCGCGACTGGCGGCAAAGAAACGCAAATATGATAAAAATTAGAAAACACTTACAAAAAGACATTCCCTACCGTGTAAAATGGTTAAACAATCCCGAGGTAAACAAATTTATTGGTGACGAGATGGGACAAAAGACAAATCTAAAAAAAGAAAAAGAATGGTTTTTTAATTATCAAAAAGCGAAAAACAAGAAATTTTTTACTATCTGTGATAATTCCAAACCAATAGGTTTTATGGGATTATCGAATATTAGCAAGTCCAATAAAAACGCTGATTTATTTATTGCTATCGGCGAAGATGATTATCGTGGCAAGGGAATTGGAAAAATCGCCATAATATGGCTCATCAATTACGGATTTAAAAAACTGAAACTCCACAAAATCAACCTTGGTGTCGTCAAAGACAACAACCATGCGATTAAAGTATATCAATCTCTGGGTTTTGTCATCGAAGGAAGAATGAAAGATGAAGTTTTTTATAAAGGTAAGTATCACGATTTTTTATCCATGGCAATTTTTAATAAATAATTTTATGGACAAACATCCCGAATACCAATATCTTGACCTCGCGCAAGATATTTTAGATCACGGCTCGGATAAAAAACTTTTTTTTACTCCCGAAGTTTTGGAAGAATATAAAAAGAAAGGCGAAGAACCGCCGTTTATCCGTTCGGTTTTTGGCCGGCAGATTAGGTTTGATTTGTCGCAAGGTTTTCCGCTCCTCACCACGAAAAAAACTTTTTTCCGGGGAATTTTAGTTGAACTTCTTTGGTTCTTATCCGGCGACACGAACATCAAACCTCTACTTGATCAAAAAATCCATATTTGGGATGAATGGGCGTGGAAACGTTATCATAAATATTGCCTCGCCTCCGCCCCGACAGAAGATTTGACCCAAGAACAATTTATCGCGAAACTGGAATCGCTGCCAGCGACGGATGAATTCGTAAAAAAATGGGGCGATTTGATTATGGTTTATGGAAAAATGTGGCGGCGCTGGCCGGCCTCCGACGGTCGCGAGATTGATCAACTCGGTTGGTGCATCCAAGGTTTAAAAGAAAAACCTTACAGAAAATCTTATGTTGTTTCCGCCTGGAATCCGGATTTTATTTACGCCATGGCGAGCAAGGGAAACGCTAACGAAGTTCCCCCGTTTTGCCACACGACTTTTCAATTTCAAACCACCTCCGACGGCCGATTAAATCTTGGACTTTATCAGCGAAGCGCCGATTTATTTTTGGGTGTTCCGTTTAATATCGCAAGTTACGCCATGCTTTTACTTATGGTCGCGCAAATCACCGGGCTTAAACCCGGAGAATTTGTTCATACTTTTGGCGACGTTCATATTTACTCAAATCATTTTGACGCGGTTAAAGAACAATTCTCACGCAAGCCATTCCCCTTCCCTGCTCTAAAATTAAATCCAGAGATAAAAAATATTGATGATTTTAAATTTGAAGATTTTGAATTACAAAATTACGAATCTCATCCGGCGATCAAAGCCGAAATCGCAAACATCGGAGGATTTTAATTTATGACAATTTCAGCCATCGCGGTTACAAACAAAAACCGCGCCATCGGTTTTAAAAATAAATTACTTTGGAATCTTCCGCCTGATTTGGAACATTTCAAAAAAATTACTTCCGGCCATACGGTTATTATGGGTGGCAATACTTTTATATCGCTCGGCCGCCCGCTTCCGAACCGCACAAATATTGTTATCACCAAAAACAAAGATTTTACCGCGCCAGGTTGCATTATTGTTTCTTCTCCGGACGAAGCCTTGGAGCGCGCAAAAATTGAAGAAGAAAAATTGGCAAACGATCACAAAGAAATTTTTGTCATCGGCGGCGCGTCAATTTATACGCAGCTTCTCCCGCGCGTGGAAAAACTTTATTTAACAATTGTTGATGATGAGCCCGCAGAAGTTGACACTTTTTTCCCAGATTATTCTAAATTTAAAATTATAAATGAATCTGAAACACAGGAACACAACGGATTGAAATTTAAATTTATTGAATTGGTAAAATAAAACATTTATGAATAACTTTGTCGCCCTAGTCGGGATGCCTGGTGCGGGAAAAACCGAGGTGGCCGATTTTTTAAAAAAACAAGGTTATCAATATATTCGTTTTGGCCAGATCACCCTGGACGAAGTTAAAAAACGAGGGCTCGCGCCGACCGAAGAAAACGAGCGGCCAATCCGCGAAGAACTCCGAAAACAATATGGCCCTGGCGCTTTTGCTACTTTAAATATCCCAAAATTTGATGAGGCTTTGAAAAACGGCGATGTGGTTGGCGACGGACTTTACAGTTGGTCGGAATATAAAATTTTAAAAGATAAATACGGAGAAAATTTAATTGTTATCGCGGTTTACGCCCCGCCGAAATTAAGATACAAAAGATTGTCCGGCCGCGCCGCGCGCCATGGAGACGATTCAAAATTAAAATATCGCTCTTCTACCCCCGAAGCGGCGAGGGATCGTGATTATGCGGAAATTGAAAATATAGAAAAGGGTGGGCCAATCGCCATGGCTGATTATACAATTTTAAATACCAGCACGCTGGAAAATGCTTACACCCAAATAGAAAATATTTTAAATAAAATATGAAAAAGGGTATCCTTGTCATGATTGATGGAATTGACGGCAGCGGCAAAGGCGTAATTTTGAAAACTTTCGCCGACTGGGCGGCGGCGGAAAAGATGAAGATTTTTGATATAAGAAATTATTGGAAAGAAAAACACACCTTCCCGGAGCCGGAAGAAATTGCCGAGTTTGACGTTATCATTTCCAATGAACCGACTTTTGCCATGGTTGGCCAGGCGATTCGCGAAGAAATTGTCCGCGAAAATAATCGCCATTATTCTGCCTGGACTACCTCTCAAGCTTTTTCTCTCGACCGGGAAATTTTATACCGCCGCGTAATTATTCCGGCGCTTGCCCAAGGAAAAATTATTTTTCAAGAACGCGGCGTCACAACTTCAATAATTTATCAGCCGATTCAGGAGGAGGCGTTGCCTCTTGAAAAAATTATGGAATTGCCCGGCAATAAACTTGCGCTGGAGTACCGGCCGGATTTATTGATCATTGCCCAAGTTGATCCCAAAGAAGCAATGGCGCGCCTTGCCGAACGTGATAAAAAAGATAATTCTATTTTTGAAAAATTGCCATTCTTGGAAAAAATAGCCAAAAGATACGACGCGCCGTGGTTTCGGAAACTCATGGAATCGCGCGGCAGTGAATTTGTTTATTTAAAGACAGACAAAACCGTTTATGATACAATGGAAGAAGCGGTTAATATTTGGAAAAATTTTATAATAAATAAATGCGAATCTTAAGCAAATCATAGCGAATCAATACAAATTTATTTGTATTCGCTTTTATTCGCTTTAATTCGTAATCTTATGCTTATTCAAGTCGGCGCCCTAATGCGCGAGAGCTGGACGCTTTACAAAAATAATTTTGCCCTCTTCGCCAAAATTATTGCCTGGCTCCTTATTCCGTCCGTCATCTTGTCTTTACTCCCCTACTTTATCTCAAGTCCCGTGGCCTTTTTGGCGACGAACTTCATCCTTTCCCTCGCCTCGTGGGTGTTGAGCGTTTTGGTCACAATCGCTTTGATTTTAGTAATGGACGCCACAATTAAGAAAGAACCAGTCAATTTTAAAAATATTTATAATTTGAGTTATTCAAAAACTTTTTCCGGAATAATCCTTTCCATTTTGGTTTCCCTTGCGGTTGGTTTTGGCACGCTGCTTTTGATTATCCCCGGCATAATTTTTTCTGTCTGGTTTTCCTTCAGCCTTTATGTTCTTGTTCTGGAAAATAAAAAAGGAACCGAGGCGCTTTCCGCGAGCCGCGAATTGGTAAAGGGAAAATTTTGGCCGCTTCTCTGGCGGTGGATTGCCCCAAATTTTGTTTACGGCATAATTCTTTTAATTATCATCTTGGTTCCTATTTACATAATTGATTTTGCCGCGGGCCGACCCGGCGCAAGCTTTACCGCCGCCTCAACCTGGTGGTCAATGATTATCGCCAACATCATTCCTGTTTTAGCCGCTCCGCTTTTCTACGCGTTAGGTTTAATCCTCTACAACTCCGTTAAAAAAGAAATTGCGCCCACGCCGGCTAAACAATAAATTTTTATTACAAAATTAATTTTGCATTTTGACTTTTGATTTTTGAATTATTTTTTATGCATCTCGTCCCGGTCATTGGGCTTGAAATCCATGTCCAATTGAAAACAAAATCAAAAATGTTCTGCGGTTGCGACAATACCGGCGAAGACCAACCGCCGAACTCTACCGTCTGCCCGATCTGCATGGGCCATCCCGGCACATTGCCAGTCATAAATGAGCAGGCGCTCGAATGGGCGGGACTTCTGGCCATGGCTTTGAATTGTAAAATCCAAGATGAATCAAAATTTGACCGCAAACAATATTTTTATCCTGATCTGCCAAAGGGTTATCAAATTTCTCAATACGACAAACCTGTCTGTCTGGGCGGATTTCTGGAAATTGATATTCCGACCAAGGATGAAAAAAAACAACGCCCTTGGGCAAAAATAAAAATCAACCGCGTCCATCTTGAAGAAGACGCGGCTAAAAATTTCCATAGCGAAGACGGAAAATACAGCCTGATTGATTACAACCGTTCCGGCACGCCGCTTTTGGAGATTGTCACTGAACCGGATTTGCATTCACCACTTGAAGCAAAAATTTTTATGCAAGAATTGCGGCTCATTGCCCGCTATCTTGAAATTTCCGATGCCGATATGGAAAAGGGGCATCTCCGCTGCGACGCCAATATTTCTCTTCGAGAAGCTTTGGATAATCCTGCTAAAGAAAAAAATCTTCTTAAACTTAATGCGAAAACGGAAATTAAAAATTTAAATTCTTTCCGGGCGGTTGAGCGAGCGCTTGAGTATGAAATAAAAAGACAAACCGAACTTTGGGAAGCCGGAAAACCGCCGGCCGTCACGACGACTCGCGGCTGGGATGATGCGGGGCAGAAAACCGTTCCGCAGCGCACCAAAGAAGCGGAAAATGATTATCGCTATTTTCCCGAACCGGATTTGCCGCCACTTGATTTAAGTAAATTACGCGATAAAGTTATCGGCCATCTGCCCGAATTGCCGCGCGCCAAAAAAATCCGATTTATAACTCAATACGAATTTACCGAAGAAGAAACGCGAATTTTAGTTGAAGATAAAAAATTAGCTAGCTACGCGGAAAACGTTATTTCCGAACTTCAGTCATGGCTTTTGTCGCTGGAAGAAGTAGAAGGCACGGAAAAAGAAATTTGGGAAAAGCATAAACATAAATTAGTTCGCCTCCTCGCCGGATGGCTTATCAATAAACTCGGCGGTTTGATGGCGGACAATAAAATTGATATTCGCCGCTTGAAAATCACTCCGGAAAATTTTGCCGAATTTATCACCATGATTTATCAAAATAAAATTTCCGGTCCGACGGCCTTAAAAATTCTTGAAGAAATGATGATGACCGGCGGCGATCCTTCGCAGATTATGGAAAGTAAAAATCTTGGCCAAATTAGCGATACCGGGGAACTTGAAAAAATAATTGACGCGCTGATCGCTGAACATCCCGAGGAAGTAGCGGAATATAAACAAGGTAAACTAGCGCTTCTCCAATTCTTCATCGGCCAGACAATGAAAAAAACTCAAGGAAAGGCCAATCCAAAAGTCGCCGAAGAAATTATTAAAAAGAAGTTGTCATAAAAAAATAAAAAAACACCTCGGTTATATCCCGGGGCGTTTTTGTTTTAACAATTTAACCATTTAGCCATTTACCAATTTTTCGTTCCGCTTCTTTATAATTTTTTATCCACTTAATTCTTTTACCACGGCGGAACCACGTCATCTGCCGCCGAGCGTACGCGTGCGTTCGAAATTTAATTTTCTCTGCCGCCTCATCTAAATCATAGCTTCCACCCAGATAGTCCCCTATTTCTTTATATCCAATCCCGCTCATTGATGGGATATTCGGATTATATTTTTTTAATAATTTTTTTGTCTCCTCTATTAACCCGTCTTTAATCATTTCGTCTACGCGATCATCAATATTTTTATAAAGTTTTTCTCGCGGCATGGTGATGCCAAGTTGTAGCGCGTGAAACAACGGCTCGCCCTTTCCCCGCATTTTTGAAAACGGCCGGCCGGTTGCAAGACAAATTTCCAGCGCCCGAATTATTCTCCGCGGATTTTTAGCGTCCACTACATCTTTTACGCAAGGATCAAGTTTTAATAATTTCTTAAACCACTTCTCCAAAACTCTTAATTCATACTTCTTAATTCCTAATTCTTTTGCTTTAGCCAGTTCATGCTCGAATTCAGTGCGAAGTTTCTTATTCGGCGGAACACTGGGAATAGTTAAGTTGTCCACGATGGCTTGAATATATAACCCAGTGCCACCGACTAAAAACGGGGTTTTCCCACGTTTCAAAATATGGTCAATCGCCGCCACGGCTTTTTTTTTATAACCTGCCAAAGTAAACTCTTCGTCGGGATTGACCACGTCCAACAAATAATGCCTTACTCCTTTTTTATTTTCAACTTTTCCAGTTCCAATATCCATTTTTTTATAAACTTGCCGCGAGTCGGCATTCACGATTTCTCCACCAAATTTTTTTGCCAATTTCAAAGACAAGCCCGTCTTTCCCGACGCCGTCGGACCTAAAATAACAATTAGTTTTGGCAATTTATACTCCGATCGGAGTCCCGCCTTTAGGCGGGGTTTAATTCTTGACACTTTCATCTTTTTATATTAACTTATAAGTGGCAAAGGAGGAAGCCATGACTCTTGAAGAATCGCGACGTGAGGATAGGACGGGCCGTTGTCTGCTCGTCTTCGCCCTGATCGGATGCACCCTGGCCGCGGCGATTCCCCTGGCGGCGCATACCAACCTCTTCGGAGAGCTGAAGACGGAAGTGATCCTTGGATGCTTCGTCGGGATTGCTCTTTCGGTTGTCGGCACCTCGGTGGCATCGCTTTTCGCCCGGCGGCGTTGGGGGGAGTCACGCCCATGAAACAACTCTGGAGCGTGCTACGCGCTCTGTTCTTCGCCCTACTCGCGATTCTCTGCGTGATCGGCGTCATTGTGGTTCTTCCCGCCGAGGGACTGACCTTCTGGCGAAAGGCCTACATGATCGCCGTGCTTGTCGGCATGACCGTCGTCCTTGTCATTTGCGTGGCTGAATCTCTCCGCCGCGCCCGCAAGAAAAACTGCGAAGAAGAGGAGGAGGAAGACGATGGCTGAAGCATCGGCCGAAAGGTACCTCGGCAAGTTGATCTCTTTTGTGAAGACGGCTAAAGAGGGAAAACAATTGTGGGTCGACCCATGGGACGCTTTTATCGGCGAGGTGATCACGGTCCATGGTCACATCTTCCAACTCTTGCCCTGCGGGTACGATCAACCCCACAAACCGCTCTGCGAAGCAACTCACTGGTTCGACGTCCAGAAGATCCACGATGTCAAAGTCGTCCAAAGGATCGGCTAGCGGACAGCAAATGGTACGGGCTCCACCTCAAAGCGAGCCCTTTTTTTATCCTTCCAAAATCCACTCCAACGCTTTTTTAACTTTAACCTCAAAAATTTTCCCAACCATATTTTTCTTTCCGGAAAATCGTACTACTTTCATTTCCCGCGAATTACCGACACACTGGCCGTTTTTAAATTTATCAACCAAAACTGACACTGTCTTTCCGACATACTTTTGATTTTTTTCTAAAACTATTTTCTCCATTAACTTTTGCAAAATATCCCGCCGACGTTTTTTCTCTTGCCGCGGAACATCATCAACTAATTTCGCTGCCGCTGTCCCCTGCCGTGGCGAGTATATTGCCAGATACGCGATATCAAAATCCGCTTTTTTATAAAGTTCCACAGTATTTTGAAACGCCTTTTTGGTTTCGCCGGGAAATCCAACAATAATATCCGTGCCGAGCGCGATGCCCGGTTTTTTCTTTTTTATTTTCGCCACCAATTTTAAATAATCTGCCACGGTATAACGGCGATTCATCCGTTTTAAAACTTCATCATCGCCCGCCTGCACCGGCAGATGCAAATAATTTACCATTTTGGGTAAAGTCAGAGCGCGAATTACATCGTCCGTCATATCGCGCGGATGCGGCGCGGTAAAAAATATTCGCTCTATACCCGGGGTTTGATTTGCTTCCCATAAGAGCGCGGCAAAAGGATGCTTATATGGATTTTTTTTGGAAAAAATTTTCACGTCACTCGGCCGATAAGCATTTACATTTTGTCCAAGAAGTGTCACCTCAAGGCAGCCATTTTTTGCTAAATTTTTTATTTCGGCCAGGACTTCGGCGGCTGGGCGGCTTGCTTCCCTTCCCCGGACATAAGGCACGGCGCAGTATGAACAAAAATTATTACAGCCGGTCATAATCGGCACGTAAGCGCGAAATTTTTCCGTACGCCGCGGCTGAAGGTGCAAATAGCCCGTGTTTAGTATTTTGTATTTAGTATCTTGTATCTTGGATTTTGGATTTTTTAATTTTGAGATATCTTCTAAATTTAAAATAAAATCAAATTTGCCTATAAATTTTTTCTTGTCCTGCGGCAAAACGCAACCGGTTAAAACTGTTTTAAGTTTTAAGTTATGAGTTTTAAGTTTGGCCAACTCTCTTGCTTTCCCAAAAAGCCGATCCACCGCCGCCTGCCGCACGGAGCACGCTACGAGCACAACCAAATCAGCCTGCGCTTCGCTCCGAGCGGGCTTATAACCGATTTTTTCCAGCGCCGCCGCCACTCGCTCGGAATCGCTCTTATTCATTTGGCAGCCGTAGGAAATAATAAAATATTTTTTCATACTCGTAAAATTATTCTATCAAAAAACCTTACTTTCTTCAAGGCTTGACAAATTTATGATATCATTATAAGATAAGAGGTCTCCACAAGGAGCGCGTGGCAAAAGAAAGGAGTACGCCATGGGTGAAGTAAAAAGTATCTTCGCCGATGGCAGACTCCATCGGCAACTCTTGGACCGAATCACGAGGCTTGACCTCGACTACATGAACGGCTGCCTTTACCTTCGCTTGGCTGCAACCGGTGATGTGAATTACCACTGGATCACCAGCCACGTGATTTTCCGCTTCATTGTGAACGGCGGCGAGCGGACTCTTGATGGAGGACGCTGTCAGGGGCTCCATCATTTTTCGAACGAAGAGAACATCCATTATGCGAGGATTGAGTTCCGCGACCCGAAAACGGGCCGCGAAGAACCCCTCGGGGAGTGGAAAACGCTAGAAATCGTCTTTGTGGCTGGTGAACAAGAAAAGTCGTTTGTCGCCACCAAGGAGGACAAAATACACGAGGTCAAGGAAACCTCGTGACCGCATGGGATCGACGCGAAAAAGCGCTTCGGTCCCCTTTTTTTTATTTTTTACGTAGGGTTGACTTTTTCTCTTAAATAAGCTATGATTTTATGTTAAAATAAAAGAATAATTCTTGATTAATTTATATGCCACAAACTTCAAGGGCAGAAAAAATTGCGGCGCCAGAAATAGAAAAAATTGCGGCCCATATCGCAAAAACTTCTGAAAAATCAAAAAACCATCCCGACAATGAAGACTCTACTTTTGTAGACGCCCAAAAAGAATTATCTGGTCTTTTTGATGGCATGGGCGGTGGTTTGGCTGGAAAACAAACTAGTGAATTAGCTGCCAAAATTTCTTCTGAAGAGCTAGCTCGAGTCCCCGAGGGGGTCGATGCCAAAAAATGGGAGACTGCTATTAGACGAGCCCTAGAAAAAACTCAAGAAGAAGTTATAAAATTAGGCAACCATCTTTTTTTTGAACAATTAGACGACCCCTTTACTGAAGCCGCCTATAAAGACCAACCCCAAGATAAAATCCAAGAATTAATTATGGAAAAGGGAATGTCCCCTGCAGGAACAACAGCTTCTATCATAAAAATGCTTGAACAACCAGACGGCGGCGCCGACTTGGTATTCGGTCACACTGGCGACAGTAGAATTTATGTTTTAAAGGGAGGTAAGGAATTTAAAAGACTAACGAAAGATCAAGGCGCCCTAGAAGAAGCTGTTCAAAACAAATACATTACAAAAGAAGAGGCCGATTTTATTGACCAAGCGACCAGCAAAGAGGAAATAATTCAAAAATTCGGACCGGAAAGAGGTAAAACCGTAGCCCTTCTTTACAAAGATTTACGACGAGGCGTAAAGAGCGCCCTTGGACTTAACGGATGTGAATTTCAAACAGGCATTGAACACCTTGAGCCGGGCGACCTAACAGTTGTTACTTCTGATGGTATCCACGATAATCTAACCGATGAGGAAATTCAGTTAGAAATGATAAAAGGCGGAACGCCAGCGGAAATTTCCGCGCGGCTTGTTGAGGCGGCAGGAAAACGTGTTGCTAAAAAAGTTTTAAGATCTAAAGAAGATGATAAAACTGCGCTTGTTATTGAGGTTCCAGAAAAGATTGAAGCCATGGAAGCGGCCGAGGAACCAACTATCACTCCCGAGCAAGCCGCTAAAATAGAGGTTGATCTCCAAAAACTCCGGGAAATGTCCGAGTATCTTGGAAAACTTTTACCTATGGCTAAAACCATGGAAAAAGGATTAAAGCCGCTGACCAGTAAAAAAAGATTGGAAGAAATTATGGTATTGGGCGGAGCGCGCGGTGTGGAAGACACGCTTTACACAACTCAAACGGAAATTCTCCAAATGGAACGTAACCTTGCGGAACATCAAGGAAATATCGCGGACATGCAAAAAATAACTGAGCAGCTTCGCGAACTCCGGGAAACCAGAGAAAAACATCTTAAGGCGCGAGATCAAGAAACCATTGATAGAATAAAATCCAAAGTAGCTTAAATATGTTAAAAAACCCGCCTCGCCGGCGGGTTTTTGTTATTTTGTAGATTTAGATCCATTATTTTCTCTTATCAATTTCCGTCTTAACTTTTTCAATAAATTTCTTCACGGTCATCGCTACGGTCTTTTGTTTACCGCGGACGCGGACGTTTAACTTCTTCCCACCCATTTCCTTATCTCCGATCACGAGCATATACGGCGCTTTTTGTTTTTCCGCTTTTCTGATCTTGTAACCAACTGTTTCGTTGGCGTCTTCGACCTGAACTCTAATCCCCTCTGCACGTAATTCTTTTCCCAACTTCTGCGATGCCTTAACGTGGCGCTTGCCAACCGGAATCACGGCTACCTGCACGGGCGCGAGCCACGTCGGAAAAGCCCCAGCATAATGCTCAAGCAAAAATCCGATCATTCGTTCATGAGTGGAGAGGGGCGCGCGATGAATGCAAATCGGCGTTTTATCTTTTCCGTCAGCATCTTTGTAAGCCAGACCGAATCTTTCCGGCACGGCAAAATCAACTTGATTGGTGGCGAGCGTAAACTCCCGGCCGATCGCGCTCCAAATTTGCACATCAATTTTCGGCCCGTAAAATGCCGCCTCGTCAGCCACCTCCACAAAAGAAACTTTTCCTTTTTTCATCGCCGCTCGCACCATCTCTTCTGTTTTTTTCCAAAGTTCGGGGTTATCAATATATTTTTTGCCCAAACCCTCTTTGCTGTGCAAACTTAACCGCATCACGTATTTTTTGATTCCGAAAATTTTAAAATATTTCAAATAAAGTTTTATCACGCCCATAAACTCATTAGCAAATTGTTCTTCAGTGCAATAAATATGGGCATCGTTCATGGAGAGCATCCGAACGCGCATCAAACCAAAAAGTTCACCGCTTTTTTCATAACGATAACAAGTTCCATATTCCGCGAGTCGGAGCGGCATATCGCGATAACTCTTGGGATCGGCCGCAAAAATTTGATGATGGTGCGGACAATTCATCGCTTTCAGGTAATACGTCGTCTTTTGGCCATTTTCTTCCATCATAATCATTGGAGGAAACATGCTGTCTTTATAGTACGGAAGATGCCCGGATTTTAAATACATTTCTTCCTTGGCAACATGCGGCGTTCTGACTTCAAGATACCCGGCTTCGCGCTCCGTTTCTTTCGCTAATTTTTCCAATTCATTAATAACCACTGCGCCGTTCGGAAGCCAAAGCGGCAAACCCGGACCGACAAAATCACTGAAGGAAAATATCTGCAGATCTTTTCCAAGCTTTCTATGATCTCGTTTTTCTGCTTCTTCCCGCATTTTCAAATATTCATCCAATTCTTTCTGCGTTTCAAAAGCCACACCATAAATCCGCTGGAGCATCGGCTTATTTTCATCGCCGCGCCAATACGCGCCGGCCACGGTCGTCAATTTAAAAACGCCGATCCCCCGCGTCGTCGGGATATGCGGCCCCCGGCAAAGATCGGTAAATTTTCCGGTTTTATAAATTGTGACGCGTTCACCAAGCGATTCCATTTTCCCTTCAACGCCCACCGTTCCCTCGCGCAACAATTCCAATTTATACGGCTGTTTATATTGTTCAAAAAGTTTGATTGCTTCTTCGCGCGACAATTCTTGTCTTTCAAAGGGCAAATTCCTTTTTATAATTTCGCGCATTTTACTTTCAATTTTTGGCAAATCAGCCACGGTCAAATTTTTTCCCAATTCAAAATCATAATAAAATCCATTTTCCACAACCGGCCCCACTCCGAATTTCGCGGTCGGATATAACTCCAAAACAGCGGCTGCCAAAACATGTGCCGCGGAATGTCTCATCATTTCCAATTTTTCTTTATTCATAAATAAAACTTTGTCTCCCCCATTTACAAAGATTCTATAAATATAAATTTTTTATTATCAAGCGAGTAAGAGAAATGAATTTATTCATTTCCGAGCGAGTGCAGATAACACAGGGCGAAGCCCTTTATTTAACAATGATGCTGATATTATTTTTTATCTGCGGAACTTTTTTCACCCAGAAAGGAGAAAATTTTATGGTGATGCGTTCAATCTCCGGATAAATAGACAGATACTGGATTATTTTTTCCTTGGAGAGTCCGATAAATTTATCTTTGTCAAAAATGGAGCTGTCAACTTTCAGAGCCATCTCTCCGGCAAGATGAACTAAAATATTTGCCTCGCCGCTTTCCACATCATATTTTTCCACCAGGAAAGTCATGCCTTCATAATCAACGCTCTTTAACTCTTTATCCGCCGGAATTTTCGCGCTCAATTCTTGCCATGCCAAACTTTCCAAATCTCGCTTGTAAAAAGCGATGCCAATAACTTTCATTTTCAAGTTGATGGTAAATTTATCTCCCACGGCGTCTGCCTTAAGACTACTGCGTTTTTCAGAAATTTCTTTTATTACAACTTTTCCAAAAATCTCTCCGGCCGAGGGCATTTCCTTTTTTAAATCATTCAATAGTTGTTCCGAAAGAGTTTTTGTTAAATCGGCGTAAGCATTATCCAGATCAGCTTGTGTGGCAAATTTAACTTCTTGCTCTCCGCCGTGCATCGCCCCAAAACTCTGGGCATAAATTTTATCTTGTAATCCTTCCCAAAGTCCGGGAATGGTAAATTTTGTCGGCCCGAGTTTTGATGCCGCCTCCGAGGGCGTGTCGGCGTAGACTTCCACATTTTCCACTTTGCCGCCGGCTGGGACGTTAACTCTGTTTTTTAGACGATATAAAATACCTTCTGAAGAAAGCAATCGCGTGGTCGCCACAAGCGGCTGGTCTTTGCTGTAATTGTTAAAAATTGTAACCGTCCCGCCCACCTCCCCTTCCGCGGTTTTCTTCCCGGTAGTCGGATACTCTTCGCTTCCCGAAACAGTCGCTTCCGTAACTTTTCCCGAAATTGTCGCCGCGCCGGGCACGGCAACCGACGGCTCGGCCGGATTTTGCACAGCCACTTCCTTCAAGTCGGCAATAAAATCCGTACTGACCGATTCCTTGGCAATAGTCACGGTTATCTCGGCCCTACTCAAAACAAAGTACGCCGCGAAAATTATTAAAACACTCGTCAGCGCCACGAAAACAAAAGCGATTTTTCTATAAAAACTGACCGGCGCCTCATGTTTTCGCGATGTTTTGTTTTTTGCCATAGTACCTCCTTAAAAATATTTTTAAATCTATTTAATTTCTCCGTCTATCTCGTTCAATTCATTTTTCTTCTTTAACCATTTTCTGGTTCCGAAAAGAATTGTCAAGCCAAACAAAATTCCGAGCGGGAAAGAGAGGTATGGATTTTTTACTGACAAGAAACTTACTCGCACGGTGGTCGGAACTTTTTTCACAACGCCCGCTCCGTCATTAATGCTTAAAATTACAAGGTACGTCCCCGACTTTCCGTAGGAATGCTGGGCTTCGCTTCCGGAGGCGGCCGTATTATCCCCTAAATCCCAGTCATAACTTAAATTTTCCATTCCGGAATTATCTCTGACTTTAAAAATAAAAGTATTCCAACTTAGTTGGGATGAATCAATAAATATATTTTCTAGTCCCGTGGTTTGTCCGGAAAAATCGTCGCCCCTGAGAGTTCCTCCGCCTACTAAAACATCCTCACCCTCTCCACCCTCTTCGCCTAAGACACCACTTTCATCTTGATTCAATGGCGCGGCATCATCGCCGTCTTTTGTCCCATCATTATCAGTATCTGAATTTTTTGGATCAGTCCCGGTTTTTCCTTCGTCGACGTCGCTCACTCCGTCATTATCATCATCAGAATCGCAAACATCTCCGATCCCGTCTTTATCGTTGTCTGCCTGGGAAGCGTTAGCCACTGTTTTACAATTATCACGGCCGTCGGCCACTCCGTCTCCATCTGTATCAACCGGAGAGGAGGAGCCACCGCCAGAACTTGGCGGCGGACCGCTATTATCAACTGAATCGCAAGCATCACCCGCGCCATCTTTGTCTTTATCGGCTTGGTTCGCGTTGGAAACTTTTGGGCAATTATCTTGGCCGTCTAAAACTCCGTCATTGTCAGTATCTGAATCAAGTTGATCTGTCCCGATTTCTTGTTCTTTTACATCAGTCAATCCGTCATTATCATCGTCGGCATCGCAAACATTTCCTATTCCATCGCCGTCGGTATCTGTTTGGTTGGAATTCGCCATGCTGGGGCAATTGTCATTTTTATCAATCACTCCATCGCCATCGGTATCTTTTTCCGGAAAAAACATTCCAGTCAGGGCCGAATCGTTGGATGGATTTTGATCTTGAGGCAATTGGCCATTTATATCAACTTTCACATTGAAACTTCCTTCGGGAATGGTCCAGTCAACAAAAACTTCGTCGCTATAACCGCCGGCGCGCACTGAAACGACTTGCGATGAACCAATAATGGTTGGACCCGAATAAAAAGTGGCATAACCCGAAACATCTCTCGTGCCATAATTTCTTATGGAGGCATAAAGCCTCATTGGCTTGCCCGCGATTAAAGTTGCCTCTGAAAAGAAAATATCACCCGCGCTTATGCCCAAATCGTATTCTAAAGATTGGGCGCCGAGGCCAAATGGCAAAAAGGTGACAACAAAAATCGCCACCCCAAAAAATACTTTTTTCGCGATGAGTTTTTTCATATTTTTAAAAAATATATTACAGCCCCGCTTGGAGCTAATATTAACAAAACACATTATTCAATTATACACGAAAATGGGGTTTTAGTAAAACTCCACTAACAAAACTAACTTGTCAAAACCTGTAAATTCCCCTTGCCGATTATCGCTTCAAGAGCCGCGCGGCATTCGTCGTTTGGAGAAACGGCATAATCTGTCTGAATTTTTTTTCTGCCGTCAGGGCTTAAAACCGAGAGCACTACCCTATGTTCTCCCTTGTATTGAAAAAATATCTCTTTTAATTTTTGCGTTGTTTCCGCGCCCAAAGAATTTATCCGAATACACACGGCCTTGGGACAATTTAAAATTTCGGAAGCCGGCGGGGCGCCGAGGCCATTTTGAATTTTTGCCGCGCCGTTTTCTTCGGCCGATCGAGCCGTATGATAAAAATTTCCGTTTGTTTTTCCTGCGTTTCTTACGACTTCCGTGATATTATTTTTATTTATTTCTTTCGCGTCTTCACAAATCAATTTCATCTCCCCGTCTTTATCCGATAGCCGGCCGCCCGCCAGAATCATTTTTCCAACATGAAAAACGTCGCTTAAATTTTTTAACGTTTTAGGAAAAATTAAAAGTTCTGTGGAACCGCCCAGATCTTCCACTTTGGCAAACATCATCGGCTCACCGCTTCGCGTAATTACTTTTTTAACATCATTGATCACTCCGGCAATTTTTATTTTTGTATTGGGCGGACATTGGTTTAGCGCCGAACACGCCACAACAATTTCCCGGAGACTGGGCGCAAACTCGGTTAAAGGATGCTCACTGATGTATAATCCAAGATGTTCTTTTTCCCAAGAAAGTTTTTCTTCTTTCGTCGCCTCAGGTGCGGGGTCAAGCCGTAGCGTCGGAACGCCCGACGACGTCGCCATCATTCCAAATAAACTTGTCTGCTGGCTCGCCGCTTCGCGCCCCAAATCTTTTGTAAAATCAAGTAGCCTGTCCGAATTATGAAGCATCTGATTTCTCTCACCAAAAAAATCCAACGCCCCGCATTTTATCAAACTTTCCAAAGATTTTTTATTTAAATCTTTTGTCTGGACTCTCGTCAGAAAATCTTCCAAATTTTTATACGGCCCATTTGCTTTTCTTTCATGAATTATCGTTTTAACAATATTTTCTCCAACATTTTTCACGGCCAAAAGTCCAAACCTGATGCGCGGCCGGCCTTCGGCGAGGGATGCAGCCACAACCGTAAAAGTGGAAAAACTTTCATTAATATCCGGCGGCAAAACTTCCAACTTCATCTGCTTGCATTCTTCAACCAAAACAGCGATGCGCTCAATGTCCCCTTGGTCTGAAGTCAAAAGCGAGGCCATAAATTCGGCCGGATAATTTGCCTTGAAATATGCCGTTTCATAAGCAATTCGCGCGTAGCAGGCGGCGTGCGACCGATTAAAACCATAACCGGCGAAGGGTTCAATAAAAGCAAAAACATTTTCCGCCGTTTCTTTACTGATGCCATTTTTTATACAACCATTAATAAATTTTTCTTTTTGTTCGGCCAGGAGTTTGGCGATTTTTTTACCGACAGCTTTACGCAAAATATCCGCTTCGCCAAGAGTGAAGCCGGCGAGATCGCGGGCGATTTGCAAAACTTGTTCTTGATAAACAGCGATGCCATGCGTCGTCGCCAAAATCGGCTCCAATTTTGGATGAAGATATTTTATTTTTTTATTTGAATTTTTCCCGGCAATAAAACTCGGTATCCAGTCCATCGGTCCCGGCCGATAGAGCGCAACCATGGCAATGATGTCTTCAAAAATTGTCGGTTTCAACTCGCGCAAATATCTTTTCATGCCCGAGGATTCTAATTGGAACACACCCGTCGTGTCCCCTTTTCGCAAAAGCGCAAATGTTTTTTCATCTTGCAGCGGAATTGTTTCCGTGTGAATTTTTTCACCATGAATTTTTTCAATAATTCCCAGCGTATTTTCCAAAATGGTTAAATTTTTCAATCCCAAAAAGTCCATTTTCAAAAGTCCCAAATCTTCAATCGGATGCAGAGAATATTGGGAAACAATAGTCTGGTCGCCGCTACTCGCGAACTGCAGCGGCGTGTGGTGATCCAGCGGATTTTTTGTAATTACAACCCCACAAGCATGAGTTGAAGCGTGGCGTGCCACTCCTTCCAATTTTCGCGCCGTATCAATTAATTTTTTCGCGCCGACATCTTTGTCGTATACTTCCTTAAATTCCAAAATATTTTTTAGAGCTTCATCAAGCGTAAACATCATGGGGATTAATTTTGCTAACTGATCGCAAAAACCATACGGAAAATCCAATACGCGCCCGACATCGCGGATCGCGGCGCGCGCGGCCATTGTTCCAAAAGTAATAATCTGCGCCACATGATCACGGCCGTATTTTCCTTCCACATAACGGATAACTTCGTCGCGCCTGGTGTCGGTAAAATCCAAATCAATATCAGGCATGCTGATTCTTTCCGGATTCAAAAATCTTTCAAAAAGCAAATTGTAAAGCAACGGATCAATGTTTGTAATGTTTGTTAAATAGGACACGATTGATCCGGCAGCCGACCCACGTCCCGGCCCGACAACAATTCCATTATTTTTCGCCCAATTAACAAAATCCTGAACAATTAAAAAGTAAGATGCAAATCCGGTTTTATCAATTACTCCCAATTCATAATTTAATCTTTCAATAACTTTATTCACATCCACTTCTCCCGCGCCATCTTTCACCATAAATTCTTCGCCATCACGGACAATCCCATATCTTTTTTCCAAACCCTTCTCGCATAATTCACGGAGGTAAACATTCGCCGTTTTCCCGTCCGGCACTTCAAAGTGCGGCAACATTATTTTCCCAAGCTCCAATTCCACGTTGCACATCTCGGCAACTTTTGCGGTGTTCGCGATTGCCTCCGGTGTCGCGCTAAAATCTCTCTCCATCTGCTCTGTCGGTCGCATTGAATAATCTTCACCCAACATGCACATTCTATCCTTTTCATTAATTTTTCTTTTAGTCTGAAGGCAAAGCAAAACATCCTGCGCTTCGGCGTCTTCTGAGTTTAAATAATGAATATCATTGGTCGCGACAAGCGGCACGCCCAAGGTTTTAGAAAAATTTATTAACTCACGATTTACAACTTTTTGTTCTTCGCTTGAGGGATGGTGCTGTATTTCCAAATAAAAATTTTCCGGACCAAAAAGATTTTGATATTTTAAAATTAATTCTTTAGTTTTTTCTAAATCACCGTTTAAAACCGACGCGGGAATTTCCCCCTGAAGACAAGCCGAGAGAGCAATCAATCCTTCGTGATATTTTTCCAAAATTTCCCAATCAATTCTTGGTTTATAATAAAAACCTTCCAAATGAGCAATGGAAGTCAGTTTGATAAGATTTTGATAACCGGTTTTATTTTTCGCGAGGAGTACGAGGTGATATGGCCGTTCGTCAATTCTTGCCCGTTTATTCTGCCGCCCGTTTCTCGCGAGATACGCCTCCACTCCCAAAATCGGTTTTACGCCGGCCGCCCGACATTTTTGATAAAATTCAACCACACCATACATCACGCCGTGATCGGTTAAGGCCAGCGCCGGCATCTTTTCTGCTTTGGCTTTGGCAATCAAATCATCAAGTTTTGCCAAGCCGTCAAGCAGAGAGTAGTGGCTGTGGGTGTGGAGATGGACAAACATATTTATAAAACTCAAAAGTCAAAATCCCCCTTACATTATAAAAAACTAAAATAGGAATTTTGACTTTAAAAACCCTTACTTCTTATTCTCTTTCTACTTTCTGGATTTTTTCTTCCTCTCCCCAATAAACTCAACCATTTTCTCCACGGCCTTGCCGATAAGCCCCAAATACGCCGAGGTGTTTTCAAATTTCTCCTTGATTTTCTCCACGGCCTGGCTAACTTTTTCCATTTTTTCGCGGAAATGTTTTACCGCCTGGTTTGTCTGACGTAGCATCATTATAACATAGTAAAGCATCCAGGAAAGAAAAATCGTCAGCCACAAAACCGAAAAAGCCAAAACTACGTAAAGTAAATCTTTACTTGTCTCAATCATATTTCCCCCTACAAATTAATTATTTAAATTATATAATTAACTTCTCAACTTTGCGCCAAATTTCTGCTCCAACTTTTTAATGATTTTTTGTTCCACATTTTTTACCTCTTCAAGTTTCAATGTCCTCTCGTCCGAGAGATAAACAACCCTGAAAGCCAAACTCTTTTTCCCCGGCTCCATTCCCCTGCCCTCATAAACATCAAAAAGTTTAACTTCTTTTACTAATTTATTTTCCGTTTCAAAAATATTTTTCAAAACATCATTCCAAACCGTTTTTCTTGGCACTAAAATCGCCAAATCAAGCTCGACGCCCGGATATTTAGGAATCGGCTTATAGACCACGGCCTCTTTATGTAATTCTACCAGATTCAACCAATTCATGCCAAAAATTCCAACCCGATGCCGGATGCCCGAGCTCTGTTGCACTCCCGTCGCAAGTTCGCTCACAACTCCCAGCGTCCTTCCGCCGGCCACAATCTTCGCGGTTCTCGCCCCGTTCGCCCAAGTCGGCAAATCTTTTTGCCAAATTTCAAATTTATGCGCGATGTGCAAGGCGTTTAAAATCTCTTCGGCTGCGGCTTTTGCTTCATAAAACGGGGTCTCATTATTTTTTGCCAAAATCATCCCGGCTAAAGATTCATCCTGCCGGCTCAGACGTTCGGCGCCTTTTCCGTCTTTTTTTAATTCTCCCAATTCGCGGAAGAAAATTTTTCCCATTTCAAAAATTCTAACTTCGTCGGCAAAATATTGGTTGGTAGAGATATTTTCCACCAGCCCGGGAATCAAACTCTGCCGCAGATGAGTTAAATTTTTATTGATGGAATTTTTTAATTTAATATGTTCGGCCGGATTAAGCCCAAATTTTCTTACAACCTTTTCCTCGGTAAAAGAATAATTATAAACTTCGGTCATCCCGAGCCCAGCGGCCAAAATATTTTTTACCATCCGTTCCGCTTTTCGCGCGCGATTTTCTTCCGGCGCCGACATTGATACTTCCGGCATTTTTCCCGGGATATTATCGTACCCATAAACCCGCGCCACTTCTTCAATCAAATCTTCGGTAATTTTAATATCACCCGTCGCCCGCCAGCTCGGAATTTTAACATTTAAATTTTTTCCAACTTTTGTCACTCCAAAACCTAGAGATTTTAAAATACTTACCACTTTTGCCGGCGGAATTGTTTCGCCGATTTTTTTATCCAAATAATCCAAGCTCAATTTTATCGGACCCTGATTTAATTTAAAATTTTTCACGTCAATAATTTTTCCGCCGAGTTTTGCTCCGGGCATAACTTTCAAAATAAGCTCAATCGCCCGCGCCATTCCCATTTCCGCCAGATCCGGGTCCAGTCCTTTTTCAAAACGGATCGAAGCCTCGGACCGCAAACCCAATTTCATTGAAGCTTTTCTGACACTGACAAAATCAAAATTTGCCGCTTCCAAAATAATGGCCGTGGTTTTTTCATCAACCTCACTGTTTGCCCCGCCCATCACTCCGGCAATCGCCACTGCCTTTTTATTATCGGCGATCACGAGCATGGATTTATCTAATTTTCTTTGCGCGCCGTCAAGCGTGGTCAAATTTTCTCCCTCTTTTGCTTCCCGAACCACAATTGTTCTTTGTTTCGCGTCACCAATTTTATCAAAATCAAATGCATGCATCGGCTGGCCAAATTCCAACATTACATAATTTGTAATATCCACAATATTATTAATAGAACGAACCCCAACCGCCTCCAATCTCGCGGCAAGCCACGCGGGCGACGGACCGACGCTAATATTTTCCACGACAACGCCGAGATACCTTGGACACAATTTTTTATTTTGAACTTTAACATCAAATTTTATTGAGGACTTCGCCGCCGTTTTTGCTTTCTTAATTTTATATTCTTTAAATTTCTGCCCAAGAATCGCCGCCACTTCCCGCGCCAAACCATAATGTCCCCAAAGATCGCTTCGATGAGAAAGTGATTTATTGTCAATTTCATAAATTACATCTTTCGAGGGCATTACTTCGCTCACTTTTGTCCCGACTTTTGCCGAAGGATTTAAAACCAAAATCCCGGAGTGCGACGACGGGCCAAGGCCCACTTCGTCTGCTGAGCAGATCATACCCTCTGACACGATTCCTCGAACTTCCCGCCGTTCCAATGTGAGACCATTCGGCAAAGTTACTCCCGGCAAGGCCACGACTACTTTTTGTCCGGCCGCGACGTTTGGTGCGCCGCAAACAATCGTCAAAATTTTCCCGCCACCAACATCAACTTTTGTCACGGAAAGCCGGTCGGCATTCGGATGTTTCTCTCGGCTTTCGACATATCCCACAATTAATTTATCCAAAACCTCACCGCGTTTTTCCATTCCTTCAATTTCCGTTGTCACGAGCATTAATTTTGACGCCAAAATTTCCGGCGTAACATTTTTGGAAACGCTTACAAAATCTTTCAGCCAATTTAAAGATATTTTCATATATTAAAATTGATTTAAAAACCTAATATCTCCGCTACAAAATAATCTAACGTCATCAATACCATATTTTAGCATTGCGAGCCGCGTCAGCCCAAAACCAAAAGCAAACCCACTCCATTTTTCCGGATTGATTCCGCCCGCTTTCAAAACATTTGGATGAATTAAGCCCGCGCCAAAAATTTCCAACCATCCGGTATTTTTACAAAGCCGGCAACCTTTTCCGTGGCACAAAAAACAGGTCACTTCACCATTTACTCCTGGCTCAACAAAAGGAAAATATTTTGGCCGCAAGCGCATTTTTGTTTCCGGACCATATAATTTTCTTGCCACCACTTCCAAAACTGCTTTTAAGTTGGCAAAAGAAATATTTTTATCAACCATAAAGCCTTCAAATTGATAAAATGTATGTTCATGACGGGCATCAGTCGCCTCATTTCTAAAACAGCGGCCGGGCACAATCGCCCGAAGTGGCGCTCCATATTTTTCCATGGCCCGCACTTGCATCGCCGAAGTCTGTGTGCGCATCAGGAGTCCATCACCTTCAACGTAAAAAGTATCTTGCATTTCCCGCGCCGGATGCCAGGAGGGAATATTCAGCGCCTCAAAATTATAATATTCCGATTCCAGTTCCGGGCCGTCCAAAACCATAAAACCCATAGAAGAAAAAATATCTTCTAATTCATACTGAATTTTAGAAACCGGATTTAAATGGCCAAAACCGTCGCTCGTTTTTGAAGCAGTCACATCAATCCATTCTTTTTCATCTGTCACCCCGCCACTTTTTTCGCCGAGAGATTTTTTTACTCGCCCAATTTCGCTCGCCAAAACTTGCTTCACCTGATTTGCAAGATCTCCCATTTTTCCGCGTTCTTCCGCCGGCAATTCGCCGACCGTCCGCAAAATTTTTGTCAGCTCCCCTTTTCGGCCGAGATACTTAATTTCCAAACTTTGCAGCTGATTTTGGTCGCCGATTTTTTTAATTTCATCCAATGCCCGCGCCTTTAATTGTTGAAGGTTTTCTTGCATCATATAATTATTTTACGATTTTATCCCACAATCCCACAAATTTATCGCTAAATTTTATAACATCGCGATAAGTGACGAGCAGCACTAAAAGCATCAGAAGGCCAAAACCAATATTATGAACTAAATTTTCAATTTTTTGGCTGACCGGCTTGCGGCGAATTTTTTCAATTATCAAAAATAAAATTCTTCCGCCATCCAACGCCGGAAACGGCAAAAAATTTATCACTGCTAAATTTATAGAGAGCAGCGCTGTAAATTGCAAAAGATAAATTATTCCCATTCTCGCCACTTGTCCGGTCAAAACCGCGATACCGACCGGACCCGAGAGATCAACGGAAACTTTTTGCGTGACAATTAAATTTTTAATTAATTCATAAAAAGCGACCACCACTTCTCCGGTGAACAAAACCGCGCTCTCCGCCCCTTTCCATAAAGATAAATACCAAGGATAAGAAACTATTCCGGTTTTTATAAGCCCCACGCCAATTCCCCCGCGGCCGGTTTCAATCAAAAACGTCGGACTGATTTCCTTTTCAATTTTTTGCCCGTCTCTTTCCAAAACAAATTTCACCGGCGCGTCAATTTTTCCCGCGAGATAATTTTGCATGGTTTCAACTTCTTCCAAGGTTTGCCCATCAATTTCTAAAATCGCATCTCCCACCGCCACCCCCGCCTCTGAGGCCGGCGTCCCCTCTAAAATCTGGACAACTTGAACTTTAGCGTCTTTAACTTTGGCATAACCATTTTCTCCGTCAACCACTTGAGGCAAGCCGACCATAAAACCGATGGACAAAAGAACGGCCGCCAAAATAAAATTCATCAAAACTCCCGCCGCCAAAATTACCGCGCGCCGCCAAATTTTTTTATGAGAAAAACTGTCCTCATCTTCCCTGTTTTCTCCTCCTTCACCTTTAATTTTTACAAAACCTCCGAGCGGTATCCAATTTAAGGAATAAATTGTGTCTCCCCTTTTTATCCCAAAAATTCTCGGAGGAAAACCAAAACCAAATTCCTCAACCTTTACGCCGTTTTTTCTCGCGGCGACAAAATGACCAAGCTCGTGGACAAAAACGAGAAGGCCGAGGATTAGGATAAAAACGATTATAGTAAGAAACATTTTTTTATTTTATTAAAAATTATGATTTATGATCATCTTTAAATTATTTACCCCACTTCCGCTTTTTCAAATTTTACCGCTCTGCCAAGTAACTTCTCCGCGATTTTCGGCACCTGCTCCGTCAAGTCGGAAACAAAAAATTTATGTTCACCATCTTTCTCCAAACTTTTTTCTACCTCGCTATTTTTCGCCAAAAATTTTTCTAAATTACCCACCACCTCTTCGGCCGAATCCACCAATTTAACCTTCCGGCCGATCCGCGTTTTAATAATATTTTTTAAAACCGGATAATGCGTACAGCCCAAAATTAACGTATCAATCTGCTTATTTTTTAACGGCTGAAGATATTTTCTAACAATTTTTTTCGTTTCCGGCTGGTTTAACCAAGCTTCTTCCACGAGCGGCACAAGAAGCGGACAGGCTTGGCTTTCCACCTCTATATTTTTATTTTCTTTTTTTATCATTTCCTCGTAAACGCCGCTTCTAATCGTGGCTCGCGTCCCAATCACCCCGATTTTCCCGCGCGTCGCGGAAACTGCCGCCGAAACGGCCGGGATAATCACTTCAAAAACTGGAACATTTAATTCTTCCTGCAAAACCTCCGCCGCCACGGCCGAGGCGGTATTACAAGCGATAACAATTATTTTCGCGCCGTGATCCAATAAAAATTTAGCGTCTTCGCGGGCGTATTTTATAATTGTCTCTTTGCTTTTAGTGCCATACGGAGTTCGCGCCGTGTCGCCGAAATAAATAATTTTGTAATCCGGTAATTTTTTAATTATCTCGCGCACCACCGTCAGGCCGCCAACACCCGAATCAAAAACTCCAATCATAATTATTTGTTGATAAACTCTGTTAATTCTTTTTTCTTTTCCTCCATCATTTCTTTTGTTTTTGCTTCCAAATTTAATCTTAAAAGCGGTTCAGTATTTGACGGCCGGACATTAAACCACCAATCAGAAAAATCCAAACGAATTCCGTCAAGATGAGAAACTTCTTTTGCCGCGGCGCCATATTTTTTTTCTAATTCTTTCATTTTTCCCGTCTTATCACTCACTTTAAAATTTATTTCTCCGGAATGAAAATACCGATTAAGCGGCGCGACAATATCTCTAAAATTTTTCCCGGACTCGCTAATAATTTCCAATAATTTCAACATGGTCAGATCTCCGGATTCCACGTTATAAAAATCCCGATAATAAAAATGCGAAGAAAATTCCCCGGCAAAAAGCGCGCCATGATCCCACATTTGTTTTTTTATTGGGGCGTGGCCGACGCGGCACATTTCCGCCCGGCCGCCAGCGTTTTCAACTTCTTCACGAACTACCAGACTTGAACGCACATCATATAAAATTAATTCTCCCGGTTTTTCCCGTAATAACTCTTTGGCAATCAAAGTTGAAATCAAATCAGCGCGCACAGTGTTCCCTTTTTCATCAACAAAACCAATCCGGTCGGCGTCGCCGTCAATTGCCACGCCAAGATCCGCCCCTTCTTCTAAAACTTTCTTTTTTAAATCTTCCAAAGTTTCTTCTTTCAGCGGATTGGCTTCATGATTTGGAAAATTTCCGTCAAGTTCAAAATATAGCGGGATTAATTTACACGGAATTTTTTTAAAAATTTCGGGCAATGGAACCGCCCCCACCGCGTTCGCCGTATCCACCACAACTTTTAACGGTTTGATTTTTTTAACATCCACCAAACTTAAAACTTTTTCTATATAAGCATTCAAGATTTCTTTTTTTACCAATTTACCAACAGTCGGCGCAGCGGGAAAATTCTCTTCCGTGGCCGCCCGTGCAAGCTCGGCCATGCCCGTATTTTCACCGATTGGCAAAGTATTTTCATAACACAATTTTAAACCATTATATTCTTTCGGATTATGCGAAGCGGTCACCATAATCCCCGCCTCATGCTCCTTATATTCACCCACCGCAAAATTCAACATTGGAGTGGTCACAACTCCAATATCAACCACATTTGCCCCCTGTTCCATTACGCCTTTTGCCAATGATTCAAAAAGGGCGTCCGACGAAGCGCGGACATCACGTCCAATCACCACGGTTTTCGCGCCGGTAATAACAACCGCCGCCCGGCCAATACGGTATACTACCTCTTCATTCAAATCTTCGGGGTAAATCCCGCGGATATCGTAAGCCTTAAAAATTGATGAATTTATGGACATAAAACAACTTCAAAGATAACTTTGACTTTTGTATTTTTTCATTATATAATAATAAAAGAATTCTTACAACTTACAACTAACGACTTACAACTAACAACCTCCGCGTCGTCAGTCGTTTGTCGTCAGTCGTCTGTCTAAATTTATGATTATTCTCTGGGTACTCTTAGGTGCCGTCGGCCTGATTGTAATCTGGCTCATCGCCACCTACAACGGATTAATTACTCTCCGAAACCGCACGGACGAAGCCTGGTCTGACATTGATGTCCAACTAAAACGCCGCTACGACTTGATCCCAAATCTTGTGGAAACAGTCAAAGGCTACGCCGGCCACGAAAAGGAAGTTTTTGAAAAAGTAACTTTGGCCCGCGCCGCGGCTATTAACGCGGAAAAAGGCGGAAATCCGGCCGAAATTGCCAAAACGGAAAATATGCTCGCCGGAACCCTAAAATCCCTTTTTGCCGTAGCGGAAAATTATCCCGACCTCAAGGCTTCGCAAAATTTTTTGCAGTTGCAAGATGAATTATCCGACACAGAAAATAAAGTTCAAGCCGCCCGCCGCTTTTATAACGGCAACGTCCGCGACTTCAACACTAAAACGGAACAATTCCCGACGAACACTATTGCCGGAATGTTTGGCTTCAAGTCAAAAGAATTTTTTGAAATAGAAGAAGCGGCACAAAGAGAAGCCCCGGCCGTGAAATTCTAAAACGGATTTGGAAAATGAGAATTGAGATTAAAATTTCTCAATTCTCAAGTCTCAAACCTGTTTATGTATAAACAAATCACTTCTAATAAGCGAAAATCATTTTTGTTAATCGCGATTTTTGTTATTTTCGTAATTTTTGTCGGCTGGATTTTCAGCCAAATCTCGGATTTTGGATACGGCTCGCTTTTTTTCGCCATTATTATTTCTCTTGTGATGGCGCTCTTTAGTTTTTATAGCGGAGATAAAATCGCCCTTTGGACTGCCGGCGCGAAAGGGCCGATCCAAAAAAATGATAATCCTTACGTCTACCGAATGGTGGAAAATCTCTGCATCACCTCTGGCCTTCCCACGCCTAAAGTTTATATCATTACTGATCCGGCGCCCAATGCCTTTGCCACCGGCCGCGATCCGAAGCACGCTTCAATCGCCATAACTACCGGCTTGATTGAACGGCTGGAAAATGAGGAACTGGAAGGAGTTATTGCCCACGAACTTTCTCATATTAAAAATTATGACATCCGGTTAATGATGGTGGTGATTGTTTTAGTCGGCGTTGTGGCGCTTCTTTCCGATTGGCTCTTACGCTTTCGTTTTTTTGGAGGAAGGCGCGATGACCGCGACGGCGGCGGACAGCTTGGCGCGATTTTACTTATAGCCGGCATTGTTTTGGCAATAATCTCGCCGCTTATCGGTAAACTTATCCAACTCGCGGTTTCCCGAAAACGAGAATTTTTAGCTGACGCCGACGGAGCGCTTTTAACTCGCTACCCCGAAGGATTGGCGCGAGCGCTCGAAAAAATTACCGCTTATAGGGAACCAATGAAACGCGCCAACGACGCCACGGCTCATCTTTATATTTCAAATCCTTTCGGCGCAAAAACCGGAAAATTTTTTCATAAATTATTTTCGACTCATCCCCCGGCGGAAGAAAGGATCAAATCTCTTCGCAGTATGACGTAATAAAAACTGCTAACTGATAACTATTAACTAATAACTAAAAATATGGATTGGAAAAAAATATTAATTGTTGCAGCTTTTATCGGTGTCACGCTTGGCATCGGATATTTAATGTATTATGTTTTTTTCCGGCCCACCGCTCCGATTGTAAACGCCCCAATCACAAATGAAGCCGTAACGCCGGGCGGCCTTGGCCGAGCGTTAGAGGGCCCGCCCACGCCGGTTGAAGTTTCCGCGACCCCGACACAAATTCTCGCGCCATCGCTTACTCCTCCACCACAATTGCCTAAAGAAATTTCAACTGTTGCCAAGGGCGGCGTAACTTGGGTGGGGACGCTTGTTGATAAACCCGTAGCTAACGCTTTAATGTCATCAAGCGGAAAAGATGTTGCCTATTATGACACAACCGATGGAAAATTCTATCGCGTTGATGAAAACGGAAATATTTTAAAACTCTCCGACAAAACTTTTCAAAATGTGGAAAAAGTAAATTGGGCGCCCACGACCGACAAGGCAATTTTGGAATTTCCCGACGGGGCGAATGTTCTCTACGATTTCGCGTCAGACAAGCAATTCACTCTGCCAAAACACTGGGAGGGTTTTAGTTTTTCTCCTGACGGCGCCCAAATCGCCGGTAAAAGCATTGGCATTGATCCAAATAACCGTTGGCTTTTTACTTCCAATCCCGACGGCACGGGAGTAAAAGCCATTGAACCCCTTGGCGATAACGCGGATAAAGTAGATGTAAATTGGTCGCCAAACAATCAAGTGATTGCCACCTCGCGCACCGGCCAGGCCATGGGTTTTGAACGCCAACAAATTCTTTTCGTCGGGAAAAATCATGAAAATTTTCCGGGGTTAACTGTTGAAGGGCAAGGATTCCAATCCGAATGGTCGGAAACCGGCGATCGCTTGCTTTATTCTGTTTATAACTCTGCTTCCGAATATAAACCCACCCTTTGGATTGTGGGCGCGCAAGGAGACAGTATTGGAACCGGAAGAAGAAGCCTCTCGGTAAATACTTGGGCCGACAAATGCACTTTTGCCGACGATGACACCGTTTACTGCGCCGTGCCTCAATCCATGGAAACCGGCGCCGGATTCCAACCTGAACTTTTCAGATCCACCCCGGATTCATTTTACAGAATTGATTTAACAACCGGACTTAGAAGTCTTGTCGCCGTTCCTTACGGATCTTTTAGCGCGGAAAATGTCGCGATCACTTCCGACGGCCAATATTTAACTTTTACCAATAGCCAGACGGGCCGGATAGAGCGAGTGCGATTGCAGTAAATAAATTTTTAAAATATTATGAAAAAAACAAACCGCCGAAATTTTTTCGCCGCGATGTCAGTATTTTTTTTATCACCGGTGTTATTTTTATTTATGGGCGGCCCGGTTTTGGCGGAAAAAATTCAGTGCGAATACGTCCCGCGCGATAGCAGCCGGAATATCATATATACCGGCTCTGACGCCGATCACCGGCCTTGGAGCAGAGAACTGGAAAAAGCAGAATGTTTGCTAAAATGCAGCCGAGAATTTTCTGGCGGACTGATGGCCCAATGCGCTTCAGGCGGCGGCATTCTTGACGCCATCCCCCACGATCCGGAAAACTGCGACGCGACTTACACAACTTGCGGCGAGACAACTACTCCGACTTTAACGATAAAATGTAAATTTACTCCGAGAAAAAGTGATGGGTCGGAAGTTATCGTAGGAGGATTCGAAGTTCTGACTGCCACCGAGGACGCCTGCAATTATCTTTGCGGTCTTGCCAAAGCGCAATGTTTAGGTGCCTCATTATCATCTCTTCTCTGCGATGAAACAAAAACGACTTGCGAAAAACTGAGCCCCGTTGCCGAACCTCCGGCGCCGCATCAATTTGAATCTGTCACCCCTACCCTTGAAATTCCTCTACCCACTCTCCCAAGTCTTTCTCAATTTGCCGATTTGACACTCCAGGGCGACGCACCAAACCGTTATCTCTTAATCCCCTGGCTTGGGCAATACATTGCGGCAATTTATAAATATGCCATCGGCGTCGTCGGAATCTTGGCGGGAATTATGATTGTCATTGGTGGACTTCTCTGGCTCACAGCCGGCGGAGACGCAGGAAAAGTTTCCACGGCAAAAAGTTTTATTGAATCGTCACTCGTGGGTTTGGTTATTGCTTTAACTTCATATTTGCTTCTTTTTGCCATAAATCCCAAATTGACGGAGTTTGATTCATTAAAAGTAAAGTATATTGAGGAGGCAACGTGGAATAACGTTGATACTGCTGCGGCCAGTGAAGCCGCGGCATCGGATACTTCGGTTCCAGAAGGGAGTAGACCGATTGCGACCTCTGAAAAATGTGATGAGAGCTTGTCAAGATGCTTTGTGACTTTTTCGGCAGAAGCACAAGCGGACACTGGGACTGGCCCGGGGAATACTCGTGCGTTAGAATTTATGAAAAAACTAATTCCTAGTAGCGGAAGCACAAGGGCTAAAGTTACAGCTGTCGCAAATGCGGCTGCCAATTGTTGTGTTATCCTGGGAAGTTGCGGAGAATCAAATTTGAGAATTAACTACTTAGCCGGAGTTCCGCAAGCTACGGCTGGCCAAAGAGGACGAAACGTTGAGGAGGCATTAAAAAATGGTTTAGGAGTCTCAACCCGCGGCATAGTGAGACACTCCGTCTATTCATACAGTGATCTTTGGGCATATTTAGATACAATGAATTGCGACGGAAGTATACCCGATTGCAAATCCGCAGAACAAATAAGAAAGGTTTATGAAAAATTAAGGAGCGGAATCGGTGATGGTTATCCGGATTCTTGGGCAGACGAATTGCAGGCCGGTGATTCCATTGTGATTTTTAATGCCAACTCGTCTACGCGAGGTGGCCATGCCGTGATTTTTATGGGCTGGACCTCACGAGCAGGAGTAGCCAGTGTAGTTCAGGGTTCTCCGGGAAAAGTTGTCAAAAGAGGGACTGTTTGCCTAAAAAGCACCTGTGGTCTCCCCTTCCCACTCACATCAACCTATAAACCAGAACCGTAAAAAATATGCCCAATTCACCACAAACAATTTATGAATGTTCCAAGTGCGGGGCTCAATCCACCAAGTGGGCGGGGCGGTGCTTGGAATGCGGCGCGTGGGGAACACTTTC
This sequence comes from uncultured Gammaproteobacteria bacterium, assembly GCA_965231095.1. Lineage (GTDB taxonomy): Bacteria > Patescibacteriota > Patescibacteriia > XYB2-FULL-38-15 > XYB2-FULL-38-15 > JAHIRI01. The sequence continues at coordinate 55,770 of OZ246416.1, read as the reverse complement.
GGAAGTAATGAAATCTGAAAGTCAAAAAATGCAAGAATCGGGAAAAATGCCCATGGGTAAAGTCGTAAATTTTAATGAGGTCACAGGAAAAGATTTCGCGCGGATAAAAACCGGCATTAATGAGCTTGATCAGGTTTTAGGCGGCGGAATTGTTCCGGGCTCGCTTGTACTTTTGGGCGGCGAACCGGGAATTGGAAAATCAACTCTTGTGGCGCAAATGGCCGCGTCGGGAAAAAACGGAAATACTCTTTACGTTTCCGGAGAAGAATCCGCCGAACAGATAAAAATGCGGCTGGACCGCTTGGGGCTTAAAACCACCGCCCTTCAATTTTTGGGCGAAACAAATATTAATATAATTTGTTCGACAATAGAAAAATTAAAACCGGCCATGGCGATTATTGATTCAATCCAAACCATGGCCACGCCCGAACTCCCCTCCGAAGCCGGCAGCGTAAACCAAGTCCGCGCCTGCACCGTAAAACTCTTGGAAGTCGCCAAAAAAAACAATATTCCGATTTTCATAATCGGCCATGTCACAAAAGAAGGCCAAGTCGCCGGACCAAAAACTCTGGAACATTTAGTGGACACGGTTTTATATCTTGAAGGCGATCGCTTCCACGCCTACCGGCTGCTGCGCACCGTTAAAAATAGATTTGGCGGAACCGATGAAGTGGGAATTTTTGAAATGAAATCAAGTGGCCTAGAAGAAGTTAAAAATCCTTCGGCGATTTTTCTTGAAGAACGCGATAGCGATATCGCCGGCTCGGCTACGACTTGCGTGATTGAAGGTTCCCGGCCGCTACTCGTTGAAATTCAATCGCTTGTTTCCCGAACTTATTTTGGCTATCCCCAACGGCGTTCCGGCGGTTTTGATTTAAATCGCTTGCAGCTCCTTCTCGCGGTTTTGGGAAAAAGGGCGGGAATAAATTTGGGAACGCACGATGTCCATTTAAACGTCGCCGGCGGTTATAAAATTCAAGAACCGGCCTGCGACCTTGCCGTCGTTTTGGCTGTAGCCTCCGCTTTTAAAAATAAACCTCTGCCGCGGACCATGCTCGCTTTTGGCGAAGTCGGCTTGGGCGGCGAAGTGCGCGCGGCGGGACAAATTGAAAAAAGAATTAATGAGGCGGAAAAAATGGGATTCAAAGAAATTTTGGCGCCAAACTTTAAACAACAAGTTAAGGGAAATATAAAAATTACAAAAATAAAAAATATCGCCGAAGCGATAAAATATCTCCAACTTGACATACGCCATACCGAAGAAAAAAATGAAGAAGAAAATTAAAAAAAAATTTTATAATAGAGAAACATTGAAAGTTGCCCAGGAGATCCTGGGTAAATTTTTAGTCAAAAAAATTGGTAAAAAAATTCTTGCTGGAAAAATTGTAGAAACTGAAGCCTATGTCGGACCGAGCGACAAGGCTAGCCATGCCTCCCGCGGAAAAACCGCCCGCACCGCGCCGATGTTTGGCCCTCCAGGCCACGCTTATATTTATTTAATTTACGGCCTGAATTATTGTTTTAATATTGTCACGGAAAAAGAAAATTATCCGGCGGCAATTTTAATCCGCGCGTTAGAACCAGCCGAGGGAGCTGACTTAATGCGCCACGAACGCCACGCGCCGAAAGATGAACGAAGTCTCACAAACGGCCCGGGCAAACTTTGTCAGGCGTTAAAAATAGATAAATCTTTAAATACCACCGACCTCACCTCTGATATTTTATGGGTTGAAGATCGCGGCGTAAAAATAAAATCGTCGGAAATTGTTGCCGCGAAAAGAGTCGGGGTGGATTACGCCGGCCGATACAAAAATAAACCCTGGAGGTTTTATATTAAGGGAAATAAATTCATATCAAAAAAATAAAGTTCTGACCCACTATTCCAGGTGTACTTTTTTCTCAAGATCACCCAACCTCTCCTTGAGATCCGGCCACGATAAAAGTTCCGGGTCTTTTCTTATTAAATTTTCCGCTGCTGTTTTTGCTTCTTTAATAATCGCATAATCCGCAAGGGTCGCGATTTGTAAGTCTGGCATTCCCGACTGCCGCACTCCCCAAATTTCCCCCGGCCCGCGGAATTCCAAATCTTTTTCCGCCAATGCAAATCCGTCGTTACAAGTTGTCAGCACAAACAACCTTTTCGCCGCTTCCTCGCTGTCGCTATCGGAAAACAAAAAACAATACGATTGGAAATCAGAGCGCCCCACTCTCCCCCGGAACTGATGCAGCTGCGCCAAACCAAACCGCTCCGCACCCTCAATTATCATGACTGTCGCGTTGGGCACGTCAACGCCGACTTCTACAACAGAAGTAGAAACTAAAATATTTATTTTATTTTCCAAAAACTCCCCCATCACCTTTTCCTTTTCTTCCGATTTCATTTTTCCATGCAAAAGTCCGATTTTTAATTCGGGAAAAATTTCTTGGCTTAATTTTTTATATTCCTCTTTCGCCGACTTAACGCCGAGCTTGTCTGATTGATCAATCAACGGACAAATCACAAAAACTTGCCGGCCGTCCTTTATTTCCTTTTTTACAAATTCATAAGCCGCGTCTCTTTTTTCCGGCGGCACAACTTTAGTCAAAATTTTCTTTCGTCCGATTGGTAATTCTTTTATGACGGAAATGTCTAAATCGCCATAAAAAGCCAAAGACATTGTCCGCGGAATCGGCGTCGCGGTCATGGAAAGAAAATGCGGATTTTCCCTATTGCCTTTCAGGGCTTGCCGCTGTTTCACGCCGAAACGATGTTGCTCGTCAACAATCGCCATCCCTAATTTATCAAAAATAATTCCATCTTGAATCAAGGCGTGCGTGCCGATAACTAAATCTGAATTACTAATAACAAATTCCGCATTTTTATCTTTTTCTCCATTCATCTTTTTTTCGCTGCGCGTGACCAATCCAACTTTCACGTCCAGGCTATGAAATAACCTACAAAACGTGTCATAATGTTGATGCGCCAAAATTTCTGTCGGAGCCATTAAAATTGTTTTGTAGCCATTTAAAAAAATATTCAAAATCGCGATCGCCGCCACAATTGTTTTGCCCGAGCCGACATCTCCCTCGAGGAGCCTATTTGTTGGCACGCCCGCCCCCAAATCCTTTAAAATTTCCCAAGCCGCCTGGCGCTGACCGTCGGTTAATTTAAAAGGGAGCGCGGCGGTAAATTTTTTTGTTTCCTCTTCGCGGAAAATAATTTTGGGCGCGACGCTTTTTTGTAAATTATTTTTTAACAATAAATTCCGCAGCTGAACTAAAAATAATTCATCAAATTTCAAACGATGGCGCGCCGCCTTAAGCAAATTAATATTCCCCGGAAAGTGAATTTGCCCCAAGGCCTTATTTAAATCAATTAAACCAAACTCTTTTTTAATTCCCGGGGGTAACCACTCGGAAATTTTCAGAGCCAATGGCGCGGCCAACTTAACTAAAAATCTTATTTGTTTGTTGGTTAAATTCTCCGTCGTGCGGTAAACCGGAACAATTCTCGCCGTATGAGTTGTCTCCGCTTCCTCTCCGATTTTTTCATAAGACGGAGATGTAAGGTGTATGCCATACCGGTCAAAATCAACCTTACCCGATAAAAATATTTCATCGCCGACTTTTAAAATTTTTACCAAAAACGGCTGATTAAACCATACCGCCTTAATGGATCCGGAATTATCGGAAATTAACGCTTCAGTAATATTTTTTCTTCTATGAAAACTTCTTGTATTTTTAATCAATTCCACTCGCCCGCGGCAAGTTCCGACTGATCCATAAGTCATCTGGCCGATTGGCAAAATTTTACTCCAATCTTCGTATCTAAAGGGAAAATAAAAAAGAAGGTCTTCGGCAGTTCGGAGACCTAAATTTTGTAATTTTTTTGACGTTGCTTTTCCAACCCGCAGAAGATTTTCTATCGGTGTTTCTCGGGTAACCATTTTTAAATTTTTAATTCAGATTAATTCTCTGCGCCCGCGAGGAATCGAACCTCGATCACAAGCTCCGCAAGCTCGTACTCTATCCGTTGAGCTACGGGCGCAAGGAAATAAACTGAATATTCTACTATTTAACCAAAAAATCAAATTTTTGTCTACTCCTCGTCAAAATATCTAAATCCAATAAAAAACCCACGCTTTTTACTGGCTGGGCGCGGGAAAAAATATTTTTATTATCTTAAACTAAATTTTCAAAAATCTTTCATACTCTTCGGATAGGGGTTCCTTCTCCTCATTCAAATTTTCTGTCAGATATTTTAACAATGCCTCCCTTACTTTAACTGGATTTTGACTTCCGAGCGGAATAGATAATCTTGACCTCAAACCCTTTAAATCAAAATATAAATTTTTAACTTCCGGCGGTTCATAAATTATGTAAAAACAAACCATCTCTTTCCATGTATGAAATTTTCCCCCCACGCCAATTCCCCTTTCAAAAATATTAAAATCAATTTCCGCCGGCTCCTCGCGCGAACGAATAAAAATAATTACCGCCGCTAAAACTAAAATAACCGCAAAAAGAAAATCCAGCGTGTAAATTGCGTACGTCAAAAGCAACGCAAAAATTATTCCCGCCCAAAGGTACCAATAACGGCCTCGCTCATGTTTTGTGTATTCGGGAATTTTCCACCCGGCCAAAAGCGCGCCGCGTTCTATGTCTTTTGTTTCTGGAGACATATTTTTATGGGCTAATGAATATTGTTTTATTAAAACGGAGAGGGCGAGATTCGAACTCGCGATACGGACTTTCGACCGTATAACGGTTTAGCAAACCGCTGCCTTCAGCCGCTCGGCCACCTCTCCACTTTTCGGCATGGCGGAGAGGGTGAGATTCGAGGCTCCTCGGCGCCAACCTCGGCGCCGCAAAAACCTCGCAGGGTGTAATCTCTCTCCGTCCCCATCACTTTTTGTCCAAATCTGCCGCAAAGGCGGCAAATTTATACAAGCGGAGAGGGTGAGATTCGAACTCACGGTCCCCTTGCGAGGACTCCGGTTTTCAAGACCGGTGCAATAGTCCACTCTGCCACCTCTCCATACCAGATGGGATCAATTTATCATCTTTTTCTTTAAATGTCTACCCCTTCGCAAAGGCTACCCCCAAAACTTCTCTTGCTCCAACCCGCTTCAAAACTCTTGCACACTCTTCCATTGTCGCGCCGGTCGTTGTAACATCGTCCACCAAGACGATTTTTTTATTTAAAATTTTCTCTCGATCCGCCGCAAAAAACGCGCCGCCAATATTTTTTTTCCTCCCCTCTTCATCAAAATCCACCTGCGACGCGGTCGCCCGAGAACGCGTCAATACCATATTCTCCACCGGCCATCCAAAGCGTTCGGAAATTTTTATGGCCAATAATTCAGACTGATTAAACCCTCTTTCCAATAATCTTTTTTCGTGCAGAGGAACCGGCACGATAAAATCCGGCTGACCGATTTGTCCCCTAACTTTTTCCAACTCTCCAACCAAAAGATCTCCAAGGGGCGCGGCCAAATCTTCTACAAATCTATATTTCAATCCGTGAATTAATTCTTTAACGATCTCGCTGTCGTAAGAATAAAAAGAAAAAATTTTATCCAAAGATTCGCCGCGAAGAGAGTGCCTGTCCGGGCGGATATTTTTTTTACAATCCCCACAAACCCACTCCCCCTCCTTTCCGCAACCCAAACAATCAATCGGAAAAATCAAATCAAGAAAAAAAGTTTTTACTATTTTCCAATCCAACCGCATCGTTAAACTGTCAACTGTTAATTGTTATTGTTGTATCCACTTTGCCTCGTTAACTTTCCATTCACCACCAACCTTCTGAAAAACCAATTCCAAATCTTCATATTTAATCGCCGAACTATCGGCCATGCTTCCGGATGCTTCTCGGCGTTGGGCTCCAACCGTAATTTTAGCGGTCCCGGCGCCCTCGTCCAATTCTACAATATTCACGGAAATGGCCTTGGTCGTCACGCCAAAATAAACTGAATTACTGCCCGGCGCTGTCCCATTTTGCTCTATAAAATTTTCCGTTTCCGCCCACATCTTTTCCGTCATCAAAGATTCCAAATCAATAAGATTTTCAAAATTCCCTTGGTTTGAATAACTGCCATATCTCTCGGCAAAAGCGGCGGCTAAACGGGAAATGGATGATCTTAGCTTTTCCTCCGCTGAAGCTTCCGGAACAGACGCACTCACGGTTGTACTGTTTGGCGGAAGAACCGGCGGCAAGGCCACGACATTAACATTTGTCTTTGACTCCGGGGATTGCGGCGTAAAACTTTCTCTTAAAAATAACCAGTAAAACAAAGCTAAAATAATTAAAATTCCCACGACCACAATCAGTATTTTTTGTTTCCGAGACATAATTTTAACAATTAACTTTTAACAATTAACTTTAGCCCATTTAACCGTTCAACCAATTAACCAGTCTTCTCCGCGGCCATCTTTTCGTCAAATTCTTTTTTGGCGGCTTCAATTTCTAAAAGTTGTTTTGGATCGGAAGTGATAAGCTGATCTTCGGAATATGAAGCTACCACTTTAATCGCCGCGTGCTTGGCGCCAGCGAAGAAAATTCCCTCACCCACTCCGCACTCCAAAAGCAAATATTTTTCTCCTTGAGTCAGTAAAAATGTTTTTTGTATCAAGTCAATTGATGCCGGCGACTGTTTCAAGAGTAATTGCAAAGAAGAGTTTGTGACAATCGCTTGGCCATACGGCGAAGTCAAAAAATCATTAACGTCTTGAGTAATGGTCGTCACGCCCAAATAGTATTTTCGGCAACGTTTAACAAGAGCAAAAATAAATTTCGCGCTATCTTCGTGCTGCATCAGCCACCACGCTTCATCAACCACAAGAACCCTTTTCTTCCGCTCTGAGCGGACAACATTCCAAATAAAATTCATTACATTATAAATCGCAATCGGCCGTAATTCATCCTCAAGGTCGCGGACAGAAAAAATTACCAGCGGATTTCTAACGTCAATTGTGGTCGGAGAATTCAGAAGCCCGGAAAACGTTCCTTCAGTAAATTTCCGGAGCCGCTCCACCAAACTTTCCGCGCCGGTCATACCTTCCAAAATATTTTGTAAATCTTTCATTACCGGCGGCTCAACCCCCATTTTTAAATCTGTATCGCCCGTAATATCTTTTTTCGCGTAAGTTTCAATCAATGCCCTATCCAAAACAGAGTCTTCTTCCGGAGAGAAAATTAATCTCCCGCCCTCGCCCGGCCGCGCGAGCATTAATCGCAGTAAACCTTTCAAGGTAATTACCGCGCTTCTGATAATATCCTCCGCGCTCACCTCTTCCCCGACCGGCCGCGGCAGGTCAAAGGGATTAATTTTTGATTCTGAAGCCAAGGAAATATTAACATAAGCGCCACCCACCGCGTCGGAAAGATGTTTGTATTCCATTTCCGGATCGATTACTAAAACTTCCACTCCCATCATTAAAGAACGCAGGACTTCCAATTTAATGGCATAGCTTTTCCCCGCGCCGGAAGTCGCGAAAACCACGGCGTTAGCATTTTGCAAAGAAAATCTATCAAACAAAATCAAACTGTTATTATGGCGATTAATGCCGTAAAGAATTCCGTTATCAGAAGTTAACTCCGCCGACATAAAAGGAAAAGACGAGGCAATCGGCGAGGAATTCATGTTGAAAGTAATCATTAATTCATCATTGCCGAGCGGCAACGTGGAATTAAATCCTTGTTCAGCTTGATAAAAAACGCGTTTTGTATAAATTAATTTTGAACCAAAAATTGATTCAATTTCTTCAGATACTTTATCCAACTCTTCCTTGCTCTTGGCGTAAATCGTCACATAAAGAGCAAATTGAAAAAAATGTTCAATCCCCTGCGTTAAATCATCGCGCAATTGTTCAATGTCGCGGAGCGCGGTCTCGCGAAGCGGATCGCGCGGCGCTCCTTTTTCAGCATCAGATAAAATCTGGGCCTCGAGCGCGCCGGCTTTCTTTTTTAATTGTTTTAAAATTATTTCCGCTTTAACCGGATAGAAAAACATTGATACGTCAATCGTCGTGTTCAAATTAATAATCGGCGTAAACCATCCAACGCTGATATAGCGCGGATAAGTAATAACAAAAATTGTCCTCGTAAATTTATCGCCAAGCAAAATATGTGACGACTCCACCTTCATTGCCGCTGGAGCGATTAAATCCTGAATGGAAACAACGCCCTTACGATAAATTCTCTCTTCCTCAAGGACGATTTTTTCCGCCTCTAGGCGGCGCTTTTGTTCCTCGGGAGAAACAGCGGCCGACGCGGCGGTTTTTTTCTTTTCAATTATTGCTCCTGGTTTAAAAGCCATACTTATTTTTTAAAATTATTACGATCAATCATTCACTGATTATTCCACCTGAATTTTATCCACATCCGCCAGTTTTTCCGTCTCGGCAATTTCTGGATTATAAATATTATAATAAAGTTCAATTAGACTTTGTGTATCTAAAATTACCGAAGTAAGCCCCATTCCCGAAAGCAACATTTGAACATGTTCCACGCGGGCAAAAAGATCTCTCCGGCGGCGTTTAAAAATATCACCGCTAAGCTTCAGCGCCGCACCCGGCCGCAAAACTTCGCTAAACCTTGACCAAAATCCTTTTCTTTTGTCAGACAACGGATCGTAGGGAACAGTAACGTAAAAACGCTTGCTCATGATATCTCCCATTTCCACCAACTCTTTAACGTATTCGCGATAATCGGCAATTTGAATTTTTAATAATTCATTCGCCTGCTCTTTTTCCGCTTGTTTCAATTTTTCCAAATAACCGTCAATATTTAATTTTCTTGATTGAATCACAATTTGCAAAGGAAATTCCAGGGCGTTCAAAAAAGAAACATACGCCGCGATGATGGCGTTTTGCTCGTCTTCCGATTTCAGGGCAAAATTGATGCTTGAAACCAAAAACACGGCTCGCAGGGTTCCATCCTTCAAGATAACGCAATCTTCTCTAATCTCAGCAATGTCCAGGCGCGCGCGGCTTGCTACTCCCGCCTTCGCCCCGGCAAGTTTTTTTGACTGCATAAAAATAAATTATTCGCCTTTATATACTCCGCCCGTATTTACAATCAATGATAATTCCGCCAATTTTGTCGCCACCATCCGTTCTTTAATCGGCCTTGGCGGGATAATTTTCACCTCTTCTTTTTTTAAATATTGCTGCAGCTCGCCCGAAGTTGATTCTTTATTCCAAACTCTGAGTTTTGGCCGCCGCAAAGTTTGAATGAGATTTAAAAGAAAAAAATGAAACGGCTGGCCATTAACTTTGATAAACGCCAAAACAATCGCCAAACCAAAAACAGGAATCCCAAAAGTTATAAAATAGAGAAAAGTCAGAAGTTTATAAGCAATAAACAAAATAATCGTCATGCCCAAAAGAATGATAAATTGGCGGGTGGTGATCGGCCCGATTATTTTATCTTCCACGTCTATAAATTGAGGAATAACGAACTGTTGCATATTTACTATATTATAGCATTTTTTCCTAGTATCTCAAAGCCCGGTTTAACTCCATCACTGCTCTGTATTCTTCCACGGTAAGTGTCCTCTGGCCCGCCGCCGTTCTCTCAGCGATGGTCTTGTCCGCGGACAATCCTTTTTGCAAACTCTCGCGGCCAATCTCAAGATAAATTTTATTGACTTCCGACTCCTGCCAAGCTTTCGTACCGGCTATTTTTTTAGAAAAAGCTTCTCTCTCCAAAAGGGCTATTTTCTCTTTAATTTTTTCCGCGGCTCCCGCGGGATTTGCGCCAAGCCGACGAAAATCAACAAGTGTCATCTCGCGGAGTTCTTCCACCGGCCCGACAAGTTTCGGAACGTATTTTACATCATCAAGCCGCGGCCGATTATCGCGCGGAGGAATTGGCCTTCGAACCTGCTGCGGAGAAATTGGTTTTAAAATTTGAAGCGGTTTTGGTTTTTCTTCCTCCGGCAAATCAAGCAATAACTTCGCGGATTCTTTAAGCGGGGTTGAAACCTCTTTCTTTTCCGTTGCCGGAGCTTGCGGGACGGGCGGCGCGACCTGTGGCGCGCGAGAGGGCAACGGCCTGGCAAATTTTCCGCCCGAGGCGACCTGCAACCCCACGGGCGGCGCGAAGAATTCCGCCGGCACGTCCATTGGAGACGGCGCGGTTCGTCTTGTAATTTCTTGCCAACGCGCGTCCATTTTATTTTTTATTTCACTAAAAGTTTTCTCCTTAGCTTCTCCCAACTTGGTTTTTTCCTCGTCCTCGGCTAGTTTTATTTTTTGAAGTTCAGTTTCTTTTGATTTTTCTCCCAGCCGCCCGAACTTCTCGCGCGCCAAGGATAAAATTTTCTCCATAGCTTCCGGCGCGAGCGGAACTCCGGCCGGACCTGCCGCCGTGCCCAACATTTCTCTTGTCTCAAAACCGTCGCGTATATCTTTAAAATGGGTCAGTAAAATTCCTTCCAATTTTCCTCTCGCTTCCGAAGATAACTGTGCGCCGCTCTCCGCAATAATTTCCTGAATAATTTTATTTATCTCGGCCGGCTTTGTTCCAGCGGAAATTTTGGGAAGTTTTTCGCGCGCCTCCCCAATTTCTTCCTCATCGGCCCGGGAAAAAACAAATTCTCTGACTCCCGGGGCGAGCTCCGGGGTTTTCAGTTTTGGCCGAGCCGCCTCGGGCTCCATTTTGGGCACCATTCCGGTCTGCGGCAAACTTTTTTTCGTTTCCGCGCCGCCTGTCCCCGGCGCCGCTTTTTCTTTAATTAATTTTATAACCAAATCAGCCTGTTCCGAAGATATTTCCATTCCGCCCTCCCCGATCCGTCGCGTAAGCGTAGCTTTTGTTTCAAACTTATCCCGCACATCTCTTCTATACGCTTCAACAATATCCGCGAACCTTTCTTTCAAATTTTCTGCCAAAATTATTCCACTCTTTTTTAAAACCTCTTCCGCCAATTTTGATGTCAACGCCGCTGTTTTCGGCTTGGCTGCCTCTTCTTCCAAATCATAAAACTTTCCGCCGCGCAAAATTTTAAACTTGCCGGAGGAATCTCGGATAATAATTTCGTCTCCAAAGTCGGACATGGGAAAAATTTAATATTAACTCCACCGAAATTCTTTTTTTTCTAAATCAAAATAAACTAACCCCTGATATTTATTTTTTCCTCCCTTTTTAGCCAGAACATTTAAAATCTGCATGCCAATTCTTCCTGAATCGTCCTCACCCATCCCCGCGATGTCTTTTAAAAAATACTGCAAAAGAGCGCTAATGTATTGCGGCGAGCGCGGATTAATCTTAAAACCACTTGCCTCTGTTGGTTTATTCTTTTTTAAGTAAGCCGCCAACATATCACCAAATCTTTTATCAGCCAATAAATTTTCTATCTGCCCCGCTTCGGATAAAACTTTTAAAATTACGACTATCTGAGTTTTATCAGCCGGCCGGTCGGAACCGGAAATGGTGCGAAACAGTTCGTCGGATATTTTTTTAAAATCTCCGCCCGCGACTTTCTGAATTTTTTTTATTTCCGCGGAAATTTTTTTCTCCTCCGCTTCATCCCCGCGATACCTTGCTTGAATTTCATCCTGAATTCCGGTCGTAGTTTGGGCGCTCTGAAATTCAACAACTTTATCCTTGATTTCTTTTCTGGTTCGTTCAGTTTTTCCTTCTTCAAAAACATCCAATGCTCCATCCACTTCAAAAATTGTTATTTCTTCCATTCCCCCGAGTTCCGTGGAAGATGTTTTCGTCTTCTCATAAAATTTTAAAAGGTAATCAACTTTATGCCGATCTTCTTCGCTCAATTTTTTCGTATTTGGGCTATTAATCAAATATTGCGACAATTGCACAATCTCCGTTTTTCCCGAGCCCAAAGTCTGCCGGGCATCCGTCAGCCAATTTTTGACGGTTCCCCTAACCTCCGTACTTCCCAAAACAATTCCGTCAGAAGTCAGAGATTGCTCATTTGCCGCGAGAGCCGCGCCAATTTTCTTTTTTAAAATATCCCTTTCTTCAAATTTCGCCGTGGCGATCAATTTCGTTTTTATTTTTTTCCAAAGATCGTAATCGGACATTTCAAAAATCAAAGTAAAATTTTCTTGCAAGAGATTAACTATTTTATCGGCATCAAGCGTTGGCAGGGCAATAAATTTAACTTTTGCCAATAATTCTTGATAGATCAGCTCATCTTCCGGCGCCGCAATCGTGCTCGCCGATAAATTTTTTTCTAAAAAATCCGCCAAAATCTTTGCCTCGCGCGCCAAATCAAAATTCACGGCCCGATCCGCGTGCCACCCCACGGCTTCAATAATTTTTTGATCATTAAAATCAATCATACAAAATTATTTTTTCATTTCTTGCCAAACAATGTCGGCCATTTCCGGTTTATTTTTTATCTCTTCAAAATATTTTTTTAATGCCGCCCTAAATGATTCGGGCAAACCAAATCCCCTAAATTCTTTTTCTGATTTTGATAAAACCGCCGCGGCCAGAGGATTAAAATCATTTTTCTCTAATTGTTTTTCAAAAACCTTGGCGTGCATCGCAAGAATTAATTTTCCCTCCGAACCGAGTTCAAAATTTCCAGCGGCCAAATCCCCTTTTTCTTGCGGCAAAAAATATCCGTAAGCGGCCGGACCGAATTGCCGCGCCGCCGCCTCCGGGGAAATTTTCTCCACTGCCCAAAGTGCCGCGGTCAAATGGTCGTCTTCTTCCAATTCGTGCCAAATCCTCGCCTTTCTGCCAACCGAAAAAGCCAATGTCCAATTGTTTTGACCGGCGGCAAGCGAAGAAATATCCTGCTCTAGAGCGTAAACTTTTTGCTGAAATAATAAATTTTCATAAGCCGCTTCTCCCAAAATCGGCCGATCACCAATAATCATTTCATTAAAAAATTGATGCATGCCCAAAACATTTGACGGATATCCGTAGAAATTTAAAACTCCTCCCATCTCCCCCGCCGCTGTCACTCTTTTTAAAACCGCTCCGATCCCGGCCAAATCTTTTTTTGCCAAAAATGATTTTAAATTTTCCAAAAGTTCCTCTGTCTTATCCGCGGTAATTATTTTTTCCATCCGTGCTTCCGCCTCTCTTCTTACTACGTCTTCGGTAACCAAAATCGGCGCAATCGCTTCCATTGCTTCCTCCCATTCTTTTTCCGCTTCCTTGATTTTTCGTCCGGCTTCGGCCCTAACACCAACTACCTCCGTTTCTCTTTCCTCCTTGCTCATCGCCAAAATTTTCAACTGCTCTTCGGCCAACGCCGCTTCCTCCTCGGATTTTTTTAATTCAACTGCAATTTCTTTATCCGACATTACTCCAAATCTCCTTGCTTCATCCAAAACTTTCTGCCACAAATCCCTCTCCTTGCCTTTCGGCAGATTTTTTATTTTTTCTTCCAACTCTTTAATGTTATTTTTTGCGTCCATATTTTAATCTATGGCGTTTGCGCCGCCGCTTTTACTTTTTTCAAAATATCATCTAATCGTTCTCGTGCGGCCTTAAAATCTTTTTCCGCCCAAAGTTTCATCACCTCATCACGTTCTCCACGAGTTATTTCCCCGCTCTTTAAAGATGCCGCGATATCTTGAGCTAATTTACTCTCTGACACTCCTTCAGCTGACTTTACGGCAACTTTTACCTGCTCTTCGTACGACATCTTAAAGAAATTGTTCACATCTTTAATTTTCACCACTGGTTCAAGCTCGCCCAACTCAAGGTTTATTTTTCTAACCTCGGCGTCATTTCCTTGTTCACGCGCCGCCTCTCGCCGCGATAAGGCATCCGCTCTGGCCGCTTTTGGATTATTAACCCTATCTCTAAATGTATCTAAAGAATGCGTAGCCGCTTCCAGCGTTCCCTTGGCTTCCCTCAATTCTTTCTGAGCAACTTTAACCTGATCATCTGAAACCGGAGCAACACCAACCAACGCGCCCTGCATCATCGCTCGCTCAGCGGCGGCATCAGCAAGAGTGGTTGCTGGATTATGAATATTTCGTTTATCCGCAATAAATCTAGCTTCCTCTCTTCCTGAAAATTTGGGCAGACCTGCTCGCTCGCGTCGGGTTTTTTCCTGTTTCAAATCTCCCTGAATTTTATCTTCAACCATGACTTCACGCAAATCATTGTCACTTAGCGGTACTCGTTTTTGAAACTTATTAATTGTAGAGAGCCGATTTGCTTCAGCTTCCTTATTGCCGGCTTCAGTCTGTTGTGTAGTTACAGTCGCGGAAAGTTCTGCATCTCTCGTAGCCATCACACCACGAAATTCGGTGTCTTTCCTTGTCTTCTCTAATTGTCGTTGCGCTATCTGTTCCTCGGTTCTCTGTTTTAACCTTTCTCCTTGCAATTTATCAACCGGACGCATCTCGTCAGCCGCCGCGCCCGCCAAACTGTCCGCGGCGCGACGCACTTTTGCCTGTGCTTCTTTCCCGCCAAGCGTCGCCTTAGCCATTTCCCATCTGCTTATTTTAGAAGCGGCTCGCGGATCTAAAGCTCCCGCCAAAAACGCCCGGCCGCCGGCCATCCGTTCCGCGGATTTTGCCATTCCTTCCGCCTCGCGCATAGAAGAAATATTTTTTCTTCTTTTGGCTCTTGCTTCTTTTCTCCGCTCGGAAAAAGGAAGAGCCACACCGGTTTTGGCATAAGTAAGATCCGAAACCTGCCCCGCGCCGAACTTTGCCGCGCCCTTCGCCCCCCTCCACGCCAAACCAACACCACCCTTTGCTCCGCTCCACGCCATCCTAAACGGTTTTGTTCCCGCCGATCGTAACCCAGACAACGCCGCTCCGGCCACGCCCGAACCGATAATTCCCAATTTTTGCGTAAACATCAACCCAACTAAAAGCATTGTCACTCCCACCACAAGCGACGACAGTAGATTTGGATCAGCAATATCACCCATAGCCGATGGTATAGCCGCTCCGGTAAAATCAACTCCTACTTCTGTATTCGCGTTTCCTCCTCCGGCAACAATTAGGGCCAACCAAATAAAGAAAGCTAAAATCGGCCCGGAAATTACATATTTTGAAAATTCGTCCCACCATTGTTTGGCGTACGCTTGCCCCTGCGGGAAAGAAGCCAAAAGATATGCCAGAGGCGAAAGGACAATTAAAGTCCAAAGAACAACAATTCTTGCCACGAGCACTACCAACAAAACTCCAACCGTGATAGTTGCAACCAAAGTTACGATCATCGCCAAAAGAGCTGTACCCACCAAATCCCACTGCTGACCCTCCGCGCTAACAGCTTGAGCCAAATTTTCAAAACTAAATAATTTATCAAGGCCAAGCGCTTGGAAAAAATTTGCGCCGGCCGCCGCCTGAAAAGCGTTTACAAAAGTAAGCATTATAACCTGAGCAAAATCAATAATAATGCCGCAAATCGTTTTACTAAAATTAATTAAAACCGCCATTAACAAAAGCTTGGGCAGTAATTTTTTGTATGAGTAGGCCTCAACCCGCAAAATCGTGGCAATGGAAATCACAAGCAAAATCAAAACAAAAAACATATTTGCCACATCGCGAACAATCACCCAACCGGTGACGACCGCCGTGGCATCCAAAAAACTATTATACGCCGCCACCTGAACCAACATCCCCACCACCCAGGTAAAAATGTTACCCAAAAATTTCGCTAATCCTGCAAGCATGGCTACCACCATTATGTCAAAACTCGCGAGCGCGTCGGCCACACTTTCAGAAATTTGCATCACTCCGTAACCCGCCAAAGCGATTCCCCCAGTCCAACCGATTGCCTTGGCAATCGTTCCTGCTCCTACCGCCTCTGCCGGTTTGGCAAAACTAAAAATCCCAAAAGCCAAAATGCCGGCGAACGCGGCCAATACCAAAACCGCCACCAATGCTTTCTTTTTTGGGCTGAAAAATTCAAACATAATTAATCTTTTTTCTTTTACTTCCGCTTTACAATATTATACTACAAAAATGAAGACAAGCCAAACTTAACTTACAAGAAACATCACAATCGCCGCGATAAAGATAAAACCGGAAAATAATCCTAAAAATGAGCACCCAATAGAGATAAATACCCCGGCCAAAAATCCGGAAAATTTTTTTGCGACTTTAGCCGCCTGCTCGGCCTTCCCGGAAATATCAAGCAGTCCCCCTCCTCCGCCTCCTGCCGCTTGGACAATCTTTTTTTCTTCTGCCTTGGCTTTCTTTTCTATAACTTCCCCGGCCATAATTGTGGCCTGCGAAGCCATTGAAGAAAAAATTCCGATGATGACAATGCCGATGCCGATTAGCAAAAGTGGCAAACCAAAAATCAAACCGATTATGGATATTCCCGCTCCGGCGCCAAAAGAAATAAGAGCCCCACCGATTCGCCGCAAAAGAAAAGAAGCTCCTTTCCCTGCCTGGCCGGCTTTTTGTATCCCCTGTCCAACTTTTTTCTCTGCCGCGGCTTTGGCTTTTTTTGCGAAAAGCGATGAGCTGGCCGCCTGCTCGGCTTCGGACGATTCTAATGTTTCCGGCTCTTCGGGAGAGGCTTCTTCCGGAGCTTCTTCTTGCGGTTGATTAGATGAAGCCGTTTGCGCCTGCCGCAATTCACTTTGAAATTTTTGCTCCTCAAAATTCGCCATGGAAAAAAGATAAGTAAAAATTGTCTGCGTATTTATTCCGCAAACTTTAATTAATTTATTATATCACAAAAACCCGCCTGGCGGGAGGGCAAAATAGCCTTGACAAAATCCCCAAATAGCGTAGATTAAAAGTAGCAGAAAGCGGCGCAAGGGGCGCCGCACAACTTCCGCTGAGGGCGGAAAAAGAAGGAGGAATGGAATCCATGAAGTGCGCGACTTGCGGGGTCGAGATCGATCCGACCAACTCGTTTTGCGAGTGTGGGGCGTCGCTTCCGGACTTTTTCCCGAAACCGCCCACGGCCAAAAAACCTGACGGAGCGCCACTCGCCGAACAGATGAAGCGATGCCCGTTCTGTTCGGAGGAGATCCTGGCGACGGCCACGAAGTGCAAGCACTGCGGCTCCATACTCACCACGGCGAACGAACCGCCGGCCGAGGAAGTCTCCCTAAAGCCCCTCTGGAACGCCCTCAAGATCATCTTCGCAATCGTTGTGGCCATCATCGCGGGCGTTCTCTGGTACACGAAAACCCAAAAAAGCTGCGACGAGAAATACCGTGAGTGCCAGGCGGAAGCCATCGGCTGGGCCGGCAAGGGGCTCTGCGACATGAACTACAGCCGCTGCAAGGGAGGACAGAAAGAGATACGCTAGGCCAGCGCCACTCCAGGCACAGACACGAAAACCCCGCGGAATTTCCGAAGAGGAAAGGCCGCGGGGAATTTTTTATTTATTTTACTTTATTATAATGAAATTTTCATCATTTTTTGATATAATATAAATGAAAAGAAGAAATGTAAGCGGCTATTGACCCCGTAGTAGAATTTCGGAATGCAAAAATGGAAGTCACCAAAGATTATTTGGTTGTAATAAGAGTTAGTTGGGATGGAAAGATGTTTTCGCAGTTTTAAGCGGAAAAATCCAAAATTTCACTACGGGGTTGACAAAATGAGAAAAATATAGTATATTAAAAGGTGTTTTGATTTGGCTTAAAACCCAGACGAAAGGGCGAAAATAACGCTTTTTCGTGTGGGCTTCATAGCCCAAACAGCCAAGGGGGCTGTTTAAAAGAAAAGGCCATCCCAGCGAGGATGGACAAGGAGGAGTTCGATGAAGAAGTTCTGGATGGTGACGCTCACGATCCTGGCGCTCGGCGCCATGACCGGCTGCCCCGACGGGGACGACGACTGCGCGAGCGATCCGTCGCTCTGCGACAGCGGCGACCCGGACAGCGATGCCGGAACGGACGCGGACGCCGAGACCGACGACGGCGACACGAGTGAAGTTGCGAGCTGCCCGAGCGTGGCGGGAGATTGGGCACTGACGTATCGGAACACGGAAACGGGTGCGGAAGATCATCTCTTGCTCACTCTTGAACAGGACGGCTGTCTCGTGATCGGCGTTGACGATGTCTCCTGCGAATGGTCGGGCACGATCTCGGAGGGTGGTTACCTTTCCATTTTCGTAGACTGCTACACCACCGACCGCACGGTCACCGGCAACTTCACCGAGACCCCCCCCCGCATGGAGGGCGATTACTGGGTGAGTGCCACTCCTCCATGGAACGGTACCTGGTGGGCCGACCCCCAGTGACGACAGACCCCGCGAATTCTCTGAAGAGGAGAACGCGCGGGGTCATTTTTTTTTATTACAAAATTTTTATTCTTTAATCTTTTGGCACTACAATCACCTTGCCAGCGAAGTCTGTCCATTGATATTTTCCAACCTCAACTGCATCTGTCAAACACTCATCCAAATAACATCCATTACTCGTCGGCCCCGCTCCGCCCGGGCAAGTCCCATTGCACCACCCCCAGTTATCTTTGAGTTGCACTCTTGGTTTGAAGACACAACAGGAACCATTTTCCGTGATTGCGCCGTTTATATCTTCAGGGCAAGTGGTTGTATAACAATTTGTGTCAGTGTCCGAAGCGCAAACATCAACACCCGCTCCGTCATCGGGACATTTGTAAGTATGGGTGAAATAGAAATAATCTTCAACACAAGCGCCGGCAGAACGAGAAAAATCAGCGTTGTCACATTGGGATGAGCCGTCGTCTTTTATACCAAGATGATTTTTGTATCTGGCGTTTGTTGTGCCTCCAAGATCAGTACTGTCGTTCCAATCAACTCGAACATCCCTGATCGGACCGGCGTTTGGGTCCGCGGTACCAAAGAACTGCATGGTGGCGACGTACTGTCCGCCGTAACCGACGACATTTACGGGTTCAGTCGCGCCGGTTCCGGTAAAACCAAAACCGCTGATACCGCCGACCGTAATTCCATTCACCGGGGTTGTATTCACCACTTTCAGCGGCACGCATTGGTCGCCAGTACATTTCGTAATTGGCCAAACTTGGGGCGGCGCCGGCCACTGCGCGCCAACAGGACCAGGCGTTGTTCCGTCCTTATCAGTTTTATCAAGATCGCCGGAATAAGTTATGCTGGCATATCTACCCAACTCCGGTTTCCATTCTAAAAGTCCATAAACTCTCGCAAAAAGTTGATGAAAAGCTTTCAACCCCAAATCAACTGTTTCCGATCTTACCGGATGAATTGGAGAATTATATGATCCGCCGGACGCCACACAAAAACCTAAACCAAAAAAAGTAAACGCGCAAGTTTGATCCATGCAGGTATTATAACTTTCGTCAGCGGACGTTTTACATTTATCGCCTCCGTGCGCTCCGCCGCATTCTCCAAGCCAAACGCCATTTCGCTCGGTGGTGCACTGGCCTCCGGTCACCCCGCCGATTAAATCAGCCGGGCAATATTTTTCTCCAGAGCTATCTCTCGGAACTGCTGCACAATTTCCATCAGAACAGTCTGCGCCAGTATTGCAATCCGCATAACATTGAAACGCCCCGGCGCCCACACCGCAACTCACACCAACATTGCAATCACTATTACTACTGCAAGTGCCGCCTGCGCCAGCTAACTTTCCCGTCTCAATTAAAGTATATGGCCTTGCTTGATTTTCTCCCGAGGTTGGAACCGGCTCTGTTGTGCAAGAAAGATCCGGATCCGTTTCCGGCAAAAACCAATGCCACTGGGCATCGCCGGCGGCTCCCTCTCGACACATTTTTACGGTCATCGGGAAATTAACCGCCTCAGCGCCTTCTAGGGCGACATTGCTTCCGTCAAAATTAATTGTGCCAAAAGGCGCGACCGCGGAATTGTAATTAAAATGAAGTTTTTCTTTTTCTGGTCCAGACCTGCCGTCATCCGGCACGGAAATTGAATAGTATGTTCCGGCGGGATTTAACCAAAGACGATTTGTCCAGGCCCTGTTTTCTTCTCTGCCGCCTATTTCCGAAACAACCTTGGCCGCAACCCTGCAACCTACAAAATAGTCGCTGGATGTTGTGCCGGTATTTACAGCATTGTATGGCGCGCCATAACGAGCGCAGTCATCATAAATCGGATCGCCAAGATAATTGTTACTGCCGCCAAGCAAACCATTTAATGGAGCTTCCCAACTTGCCAATTTGGTTGGGTGCGCTCTTGCGTTGATATCATCCGTAAAGCACGGCTCGCCTTCGCTGGGTCCTTCTGTATGATAAGAAAATTTAGGAACGCAAGTATATGGGCAATCGTCCCAAACATCACCTACGCAGGCACCGCCCCATTCTTCGCAAGCGCCAATAATCGCAACAAATCCGTCAGGACAACTAACCTGATCAAGACACGCCGCGCGATCTCCGGGATCGCACTCTCCCTCTTCATCGGCATCATGACAGGAATAACTGCCATCATTGACATTATAGGTTTTGTAAAGATCCGGCTGCAGACAATAGTAATTAAATCCTGCAGTTTCAAACCCTGCTTCAGGATAATTATTAAATAAATCAGGCATACCAGGGATTTGATCCATCGGATACCAAGTCAAACAAGCAAATTGTTCCGAATTTCCATTTATTGAAGTTGCTGTATCGCGCTCTAAACAATAACCACTCCAGCCAAGAACAGCATCTTCACGGTCTGGCGCATTACATGTTCCCCCAGGACAATCAGTGGGAAGATCTGTGCAAGTTTTCCCGGCATCTTTACCACCAACACAAACTGAAGGCAAGGGATCCTTTTCTTCATCAAAATATTTTGTCACTGCGCCGCTGCCGTAACTCGCTTTCAAATAAGAACAATCACAAGCTTCTCTGTTTTCACAGATATTTGCTCCGGTGAAACCGGGTTTTTTACTCAAGGGTGTCCAGTTTTTAACCACGCTATTGGGGAATGGCGAGCTCTGCTCGGGATAAGCGCGGCAAGAAATATTTTCTCTGTTTGTCGCGTCAAAAATTTTTACAGCACCCGGAACAAAAGGATCTCCGCGAAAATTTGTAACGCAAATATGATTAAAACATTTACCATTATCTCCACACGGGGAATCATTTACGTCGCTCTCACAAAAACCGTCCGGACGCGTTCCACAGTCATCTAGCAGACCGGCGGCGTCAAAACATCTGTCCTCAATAAAAGCCAAAGCAGGAACCGGGCTTTCAACTGTACCAACGTTTACGCTACGTAAATTTTGCGCTTGATACTGGTTATAAATAGAATCTCCGGAGTAATCCATTCCCTTGAAAGTCGTATCGCGAGAAACATATAATTCTTTGCTCAAAAGTTTTCGGTTGGTTTCAACTTCTTCTGGGGCAAGAATATTTGTGCATTGCGCTGTCGCCTGGCCAACTTTTGCATATTGATTGCAAACATCAATTTGTTCGCACAAAACTTTTTCTCGGCCTGTTTGCGGATCAAAAGTATGGTTGGTGCCCGAGCACGTCAGCCATTCTCCGCAGACGCGGTCGCGGCGAACTTGGACAAGACGATTGGAGTCGTTACGCAATCGCGACAAAACTACCACGCATTGGTCACGAGCCGCTGGATCATCGTCGGCACGTTCCGTAATATCGCAATCATTTCGGTCTCGACAATAACGATAATATGAATAACCTCCGCCAGCCACCGTTTTAATACATTTTTTACCGCAACTCGCGTCGTCCGGCCGACAATCAATTGGTGCTACGAGCCCACCCGGATCGCTGACTTTTGCTTCCGAAGCCCAATACGTCGCGTTGGCATTTTTATCCAACTGCGGATTGCTTGTATCATTAAACAACACACATCCGCTTTTTTGCGAAGCCATGCCATTGCAATTTCCTGAACTTATTTTGTCATTATTAATGTAATAATATGCCGCGCCCAGAGGATCTTCTGTCGTGTCCGCGGGATCAACAAATTTTGTGCATTGGTCAGCTTGCGGAATGCACTCCCCAACCCAGCCGGAGTACGGGCAAGAACGTTTATTGTAAGAAACCGTGCAAGTTGTGCCGGGCGCACCGGTCGCGCCGGCCGTTCCAACTGTACAAGCGCAACCCGCGGCGTCTTGGCAGACATATGGCAAATTACATTTCGTGTCGCCATTTTTCCAAATATTATAATATCCGCCATTGAAATTTGCCGGGTCGCAAGGCAAAAGTGGATCAGATGCTTTTTCTTGTTTTTTAAACCATCCGGAAACATTTTGCCCGCTAAGATTTACATTATCTTTCCATTCGCAAAGTCGCGGCTCCGGATTTTTAAAATATAATTTTCCGCCGTCGGTTGTGGTATATTCTTCGCAGGCCAGGAATCCGACTTGGCAGAGAATTCGGCCGGTCGCGGAATTATAGAGCGTTGGATTGGCCAGAAGATTTACCGTACTGTATTGCGGTTTGCCATCGGCATCAACTTTCGCATTTCCTGCGGCATCAAGCGTCGGCGAACCAAATTCGGCGCAACCTTTATTTTGCGCCGCGCATTCATACGCGTCATCCACCACAATATAAGAGAAAGAATCAGCCGGGATCGTCACGTTGTCCGACAATCTTTCTTCGTCTGAAAGCGACGGATCGCTGTCGTTTTCTGTATTGTAAGTTTCCTCGGCAGTTGAGGCATTATTATTTGTCTTCAACAATTTCGCGCAACCGGCCACGTCCGGCGAGCAAAGCCGCGAGAAAGATTTTAGATAATGCAGGCCGTTCGCGCGGTCAAAATAACTCGCGCATCCAAGCTGGGCTTGCGGCAAAAGCGCGGAAAGAACACACTCTCCGCGGTCGGCACTCCAAGAACCGCCGGAAGTCGCACAAGCCGCGGCCTCGGTGATTGAAGTATCAATCGCAAAAGACCGGTCGCAAGAAATTGGCGTAGTCCAAGAATTTTTCACTACATAAATATATGATTGAACTTCACGCAAAATAATATTATCAATGTAAGCCGGCGTTCCTCCGCCCACCGCGGAAATTCGTAAAGTTTCTCCTCCGCCGGCGACGCCCCAGTCAACATAAACCGGACCGAGCGAAAAATATCGCCAGTCAAAAGAAAGGTTGGTCGGGCTTTTGGTTGCCGAGCTGAATACTTTATCGTTAGAATCGGCACCCAAAAATTTTATATCAAGACGGCTCGCACCCTTGGCCCAAAAAGATAGAGTATAAAGGCCGCCCTGGCGAATTGAAGTGGAAAGACTTTTGTCTATTGTTTCTCCGGCGTTAAAAGACAAAGATTTTCCGCCGACTACCAGTGATTCAGAACTTATGGTCGGGGTATCTGCTTCGTCCCAATTGGCGATCAATGAATCATCAAAATTATCATTCAAAACCACGGCGGTATTTGCTCCGGCGTTTCCGCGATAAGCCCGGCAGCCGACGGCCTCGTTGCTGCAGCTTCTGGATTCCGGCAGATAAACATTGTAAGCGCACTCACTTTTTACCGCGTCCCATCTTCCGCCGGAAGCTCCGCAATCGCCGGCGGTAGAAAGAGTTTTGCGGTACGGATGGCAATCGTCAGAGACCACAATCGTCTTGGAATACAGGCGATAATGTTTTAAACCGGCCGCGTCGTAAAATTCACGGCAGTCGGGGTTGATAAGTGTGTCGGCTTTGGTGCAAAGGCCGACAAGCGAAGTATCGTCACAAGACAAACCATCAGCCATTAACGCAGTACATGGCGGTCTGCCGCCAGCTGGGTCGGAACCGTCCGGCGTAGTTGGCACCACGGAACTTTGCGCCATTTTTAAATTCCAAGTTTTTATCTGATAACCGGCCGTATCACTTCCTTCCCAAGTGTAGAAAGCCGCTCCTGTCGCGCCCGGTTTTTCGCAACGGCGAACATAACTGAAATTGGCTACGGCTTCAGTTTCCAAACTGGTAAATTGATCGCAGCCCGCGTCCGCGGCGTTGCAAGTTCGGCCGGTGGTTGGAATAAAATAAACCGGAAATTTATCTTGTTCAAAATCAGTCGCCACTTGTTTAAAAGTTTGATAACCAACGCACTCGGCCGGACAATAATCGTCCGGATAATTGGCCACGCCCGGCACCGACGGATCGCCGTTTGTCGGACGATACTCTTCGCAGCCCACATCTTTTTCTTCGCAGGCCTTGGCAAAATTTCCGCACTGCTGGGCGTCGTTTGTTTTATCCAAAGCGCCGACCGAAGTGTAATCATAACAAGAATAATAATCCGGCGCGGTTTTTAAATATAACGCTTCGCCGGTTCTTCCCCAACCCTCATGGTATTGCGAAGCAAAAGTTCCTTCTTCAAGCTGCACGGCATCAATTAAACAATTCCCCGCTCCGCCAAAACGGAAATTCAAAGTTCGGCCAACGCCCGCGGCGGTTTTTTCTATGGTAACCCGCTCATAAGCAGAACCCGCCGGCAAATCTTCTGCCAGTCCCTCAAAAGATACTATTCCATTACAAGTTTCCGTATCGCTGACATTTTTGGCATAAAAAGATAAAACAAAAGTCCGGCCGGCTTTGGGCTCTTCCAAGGTGATGTCTCGGGAAAATAGTCCAACAAAACGCAGAGCCGTTCGGCCGAAATACGTGTCGTTTGATGCTTCACCGTTATTTGGCCAATCTTCGAAAGTGTCGGTCGCGTAAGCGGGATTGTCAATAAAATTTTCAAAACTGCTATTGGTGACTAAATTTAATTTTGTGTCCGAAGTTGTCCGTAAAAATTCATTACAACCCGGCTCGTCGCACTGGGCGATGTTTTTATTAAAGAAAATTCTATCAGTCCGGCGGGCGGCGGTTCCCGAACCGGTAAGCGCGTCTTGCCAAAGCCAATCATCTCCGACTTTTGATTGCCGGTCGGAATACCAGCGGCAGCCGATATCGTCGGCATTGCAAGGCGGGCCGTAATCAACCGTATTTGTCACATAAGCGACATTTTGCCCGTCGCTTCGCCGCAAGAGTTTGCAAGTATCATACTGCGCGTCGCATTGATCTCCGTCTAACCGCCAGATATTTTTTTCTCTGGTGCAATACCCCCAACCGCCTTCGCAATTTCCTTGGTCGTCTTCGGCAAGACAGGTCGGCGAATCAACACAAGTTTCTTGGCGAAAACTATTTTCCGTAGTTTGTAAGAGCGGTCCGTAAACTCGCGCCCGGCATTGCTCGGCCGGCGCTTTCAGGATCCAGTTCGGGTCAATCAAGTGGCAATAGAGATGCTCATTATCGGCCTCGCCCGCGGCATTACAATCATAAAAACGGTCAACCACTTCTTTCAAGGTGACATAACTTGTTGTGGGAGAGATTTGCGCCGCGATTTCCCAACCAATGGAAATGATTCTCGCTTTGCGGAGTTTTACTAAATTGCTATAACAAAAACCTCTTGTGTAACAAAGCGGATCTTGGTTCGCGGCTAAATCAGACGGCGGAATCAACGCCCACTTTTCATCCAAATATTTTCCTTCAATCGCCGCAGCCACCGTAAGCGGCGCTCCAGTTTGCGCTTGCCGAACTGCCGCTTCAAACCGTCCGTCCATCACGCAATTGTTTGTCCCTTTAAATTTATCCGGGCAAACAATAAAGTCGGATAAAATATCATAAGCGCCACTTTCTTTAATTTGCGGCACAAGTAAATCGGCAAAAGCCAATTCCGCGGCGCGGCGCCCGCCCCAAGCTGTCCCCTCTTCCGAGGTCGCGTCTTCTCCTTCGGGAAATAAATCAGCCAGCGAGTACATGCCTTTGCTGAAAATTCTTTCCATTGTTTTGGAAAGAAGAGTACTGACAAAAGTTGAAGCCATCATGGTCAAAATTCCTTGGGCTCCGGCGGAAAGCGCCTGGCCGGAAAGGCTCCACTTTAATTGCTCCGCTTCAACCGGCCCTTCGGTTTGGATTTGAGAAGTTTGCCTGATAACTTCAGACGGCGTTTTGATGTCTCCGCTGATTAATTCCGAAGCCGGCAAAAATCCTTGTCCTTCTTCTCTCGTTAAGGCCGCGGTATCTGAAGCGCTTCGTTCCGCGTTAAAAGCCCCGACATAAGTGCTGATGGCCAGATCAAGATCAGTTCCCGCGCCATAGCCGATTTGAAATTGCGAAGCCGCCTCGCGCAGGAAATCTTCCGTCTGAACTTCGGCGATAAACGACTCCCAATTTGATTGGATTGAAGACCATTCGCAAGTTGGCGGCGGCAATCCTTCCGCGTAAGTTTGAGATAATTGTAATTGCAAAGCTAATCCAACTCTGGGATTTGGCGGCGCGCAAAAATTAACGCCAACCATATCGCCAAAACTCCCGATAAATTCTCCGGCCGCGTCCAACCCGGCACTGGCCAAATAATCCCCCCAACCTTCTGTGGAAAAAAGCGGCATTTGCCCACTCCCGCCCGAAGCCAAACTCACGGCCAGATCATAGGAGATTTTTTGCATGAAGCGCGACGCGGCATTAATCAAGGCCATGGTCCCGGCGTTCACCACTAAAATTTTTAAAAAATCTTTTATATTTTTAACCGTTGTCTGGGCGCCGGTCACCGGATCAGAGACAACGAGCTGCGCCGTGGCCGGACGAGCGTACAAAAAGACGCCGGAAATAACTTGAGTCAAAACAAAACAAAGCAAAACAATTGTGCAAATAGTCCGTTTTGGTTTTCTAAGATTATTTGTCAACATCTTATAAAATTGAAAATTGACTGAAAATTGTTAATTGAAAATTATTTATTCACCGTCTCTTCAAAAATCTTCATCAACGTCGCGTCATCAACACTGTTTAAGGTTGCCTCATCCACTCCGGCTTGGCGCAAAAGTTTTCTAAGCTCCTCCGGCGTCATCTCACTCGCATTAACATTGGTTGGCAATGGAGAATTTGTATTGGTGCCGCCGCCCGCCACTCCCCCTCCTCCGGCCTCTTTTAAGGTTTCATTATAAAGTTCCAAAAGAGTTTGATCATCAAGGCTCGCGAGCGTTGCGTCGTCAACTCCGGCTCCTCGGAGAGCATCGCGCACTTCCTCGGCCGTAGCCGTACCCGCCAAAAGTCCGCCAAGCTCTTCCTCGGCGGGAGGCGCGACTGTCGGCTCAATTTTTGCCGCGCCCTCTTCTCCCAATTTCGAACAAATTTCCCCGGCGGCGCAATTTGGATCGTTCCCCGAAGCTATTTCTTCTTTATCTGAAAATCCGTCTGAATCGGAATCGGCCAAATAGGGACTTGTTCCATAAAGATAAGTTTCATCATAATCATTCAATCCATCATTATCAGTATCCGCTTCTTTCATTGCCGCCAATTCTTCCGCCTCCTGTTCAAATTGCGACTTCCACAGCCCGATGTCTTGGCCATATTGAGCAAACGGAGCGCGTAAAAATTTTGGATATTGCCAAATTGTTCCCAAAACAACAACCACGCACAAAATTATCAAAATTATCACTCCAATTTTGATTTGGCGCTCTTTTCCTGGCTCATTTTTTATTCCTTCCATACGTTAATATATTATAGCACAAATATATATGGTCGGAAATGCTGTCAAACACTACAAATTGTTAATAAGTCTAATCCAGCCATCCACATCCAAATCTTGGGCTCTAACCCTCGGATCAAACCCCAATTTTACCAAAATATTTTGAACAGTTTCGTTTGTAAGCCGCAATCCCCCAGCTAAATTATTTTGCAACTGTTTTCTCCTTGCGGAAAAACCTATCTTAGCCAGGCGAAAAAATTTTTCCGGATCAATTTTTTCTTTATTTTTTTTATAAACTTTTTGGATATCAGAAATTTTTAAAATAGCGGAATCAACTTCCGGCTCCGGCCAAAAAGCGCGGCGCGGAACAATCGCCACAATTTCCGGCTGGCCAAAAAACTGGACGGAAAGCGAGAGCAAGCTCATCTCCCCCCTTCGCCCGCAAATTCGTTCGGCCACTTCTTTTTGCACCATCACAACAATTTCGCTCGGCCGCGACTCCTCGCTCAAAAATTTTCTAAACACCGCGGAAGTAATTTGATACGGAAGATTCGCGACAATCTTGTAGCCGTAATTTGGAAATTGAAAATCGGAAGTTGAAAATTTTAAAATATCTTCTTCCACAATTTCCGCATTTTTGTATTCTGCCAAAATTTCGCGCGCCGCCCTTGCCATCTTTCGATCCGCCTCCACCGCCAAAACTTTTTTTACTCGCCCCACGAGCTCGGCAGTCAGTACCCCAAACCCGGGACCAACTTCTAAAACCACTTCTTCTTTTTTTAAATCAGCCGCCCGGACCATCTCTTCTAAAACTTCGCGGTCTATTAAAAAATTCTGCCCGAACTCCTTTGACGGGCGGACGCCATATTTTTTACAAAAATTTTTTATGACATTTGAATCTGTTAAATCCATAAATTCTTCCTCCTGCTTTCTAAATCAACGCGTAAAACGCTGTCATTACCGCGCCCAAAATAAAAATCGCGATCCAGCTGTCCGGAAAAAAGAAAAGTGCAAGAAGTGCGAGGGCGCTTATAAGAAGTTTCCCCAAAACCAAAGCCATCTGGAGAAAAACGACACAGTTCATCACGCTGGTTTTTTTTGCTTCTTCGTAAGTAATCGCCGCCAGCGGCACGCCGACCGTGCGCCTGGAAATTCTGTATAGCGATTCGGTCATAAAAACACCAATGCCCGAAACCACCAAAATTCTCATAAGCCAGGTGAAGGCGGTAAAAATAACCCCGATTTTTAAAACCTCATGCCGGCTTTCTTCATCAGTTATTCTCCCAATGTAAAAAGTTAAAATTGTCGCCACAAAAACCGAGGCGGAAACCAAAAAACCGATGGAAGTGTAAGCCGGAATCATTAAAAAAATAAAAATCGGCCAAAGATAACCGGCCAAATGTTCCTCGGCAAAACCCAAATAAGAAAAAAGTTTTCTTCGATTTTCCGGCGCCACCAACCTTTTCATTGAATCTTTATAAGAAAACTTTACGGGCACAAATTTTTCCGGAGTGGTAAGCAGAGGAAGATTTGAAACCAAAATTAAAAAAGCGACGACAATAAACAAAACCTTAAATCCGACTGTCGCGATTACTACTCCGCCAAAGGCCGGGCCCAAAATCATCACGACGGAATCAAGCGCTACCAGATTGGAAATTTCTTTTCCCCGCGAACCGTCTTTTCCAAAACGGGCGAAATCCGCGTGGTATCCCGGCCAATAAAGCGTTTTTTGCAGCGCCAGAGAAATTATCGCGCTCACGATAAAAAACGGGTGGTAAGGAATAGCAAACAAAGATAAGTAAAACAGAATCAAAAATGGCGTGGAAAAAAGAATGGCGTGCTCGTAACCGCGAGTGCGGGCAAATTTTCCGCCCAGGGGAACCAATAAAAAATACAACGCGTAAACCGCGATGTAAAAAATTAATATCCGGGACAAAGAAAATCCCAGAGTATAAAGATAGATTGGTTCAAAAACGCCCACGGCCGAAACGGCAAAATCCAAAATCGCCGTTGACCAAAAAAGTTCTTTTAACTCTCGTGTCATCCCGTCGGCAAAGTAGCGGTGGAAAAAAGAGTGGAACATTACAAAATTACTTAATTACTTAGTTACCATAAATTACCCAATCAATTTTTTATAATCTGTAATTAGGTAATCGAGTAGCTGAATAATTTATTTTTTTATTTTCTGTTTGTTTTAAACCATTCCACCGTCTTTCCCAAACCATTGTCCAGGGTGACGGCCGGTTTCCATCCAAGCTCGCGGCTGATTTTAGAACAATCCAAGACGCTTCTCATTTGTTCCCCGGCAGCTACGGCCGAACCTTTTTTCTCTTGGCCGGGAGGAGCGCCGTGAACCTCCCCGACTTTCGCGCCGGTCAACTGTTTTAATTTTCTAAAAATTTCAAGGGTGCTCGTCTCCTTTCCTGTCCCAACATTATAAGAGCCGACTTTATTTGATTTAAGAGCGAGCATCGCCGCCCCGACCGCGTCTTCCACAAAAACATAATCTCTGGTCTGCCGTCCGCTGCCAAAAATTAGCGGCTGTTCGTTACGGAGCATTTTGCCGGTGAAAATCGCCACTACCCCCGCCTCGCCCTTTGGGCTCTGCCGCGGACCGTAAACATTTGCCATGCGCAAGGCGACATATTTCATGCCGTATGTTTTCAAAAAATAATTAAGATACATCTCCGCGGAAATTTTTGCCGCTCCGTAGGGGGAAACGGGCAAAGAAATTTGATCTTCGGGTGTGGGAAGAACTGTCGCCTCGGAAGAAAACGACCCGCCACTTGAGGCAAAAATTATTTTTTTAGTTCCGGCCTTCGCGGCGTTCTGCATAATGTTTATGGAACCGAGTACATTGATTTCCGCGTCAAACATCGGATCGCGCGCCGAAGCTCGCGCGTCTATCTGGGCGGCGTAATGAAAAACCGCCCATGGTTTTTCTCTTTTAAAAATTTCCGTAACTTTTTTATCGCGAATGTCCGCTTTATAAAACTTTGCTTTGGGATTGACGTTCTCTTTTTTGCCCGCGGATAAATTATCAATTACAACAACCCGATGGCCGCGCCGAACGAGCGCGTCCACAATATGAGAACCAATAAATCCTGCCCCGCCGGTGACAATAATTTTTGCCATAAATATAAAATTTCAATTTTAAAACTCTATCTAATTTTATTTATTTCCCTGCTCTTTTTTCCATTTCAAATACGCCTCCATAAATAATTCCAAATCTCCGTCAAGCACCGCACCGGTATCCACCGTCTCAAATTTTGTCCGATGGTCTTTTACCAATTTATACGGCTGCAAAACATACGACCTAATTTGATTCCCCCATGCCGCCAAAACTCCGGCTCGCAATTTATCAATTTCTTTTGTTCTTGTTTCTTCTTGCAAATGCAAAATTTTCGCTTTCAAAATTTTTAGGGCAACTTCTTTGTTTTGCGCCTGTGAACGTTCCCGCTGACAACTTACCGTAAGCCCGGTCGGAAGATGGACAACCCGAACGGCCGAATATGTTGTCTGCACGCTCTGCCCGCCATGCCCCGAAGAAAGAAAAGTGTCAATCCGCAAATCTTTTGGATCCAATTTTACTTCTGAAACATCTTCAATTTCCGGCAAAACTTCCACGAGAGCAAAAGAAGTGTGGCGCATTTTTTCCGCGTCATATGGAGAGATGCGCACTAAACGATGGACCCCCGATTCGCTCCGGAGCCAGCCGTAAGCCATTCGCCCGGAAACTTTTACGGTAATACTTTTTATGCCCGCCTCCCCTCCTCGCGTTTCGTCAATAATCGCCGTTGCCCATCCCTTCTTTTCGCAAAATCTAAAATACATTCTAAGGAGCATCTCCGCCCAATCCTGCGCCTCTGTCCCGCCCGTTCCGGCATGAATGCTTAAAATGGCGCTTGCCCGATCATGCGGCCCGGAAAATAAAACAAAAAATTCCAATTTTTTAAACTGCGCCAGAAGGTCATCATATCTTTTTTCAATCTCCTCCCGAAGAGTTACGGCCTGATCTTTTTCATCAAGCTGCGCCAAATCAAAAATATCTTCCACTTCTTTTTTTAATTTTTCCCAAACCTCAACTTCTTCTTTCAAGTCGTTTAATTTTTGGCTTGTCTCCCGCGCCGCCTCCTGATTTTTCCAAAACTCCGGCGCCAAAGTTAATTTTTCCAATTCAACAATTTCTTTTTTATTATCTTCTAATTTCAAAAGTTCAAAGGCTTTCTCTATCCTCTTCCCCAATTCTTCTATATTTTTTACCAACTCGTCCATTTTCATAATTTCTCACCGCCCTCGCTTTAATCTTTATATTCGCCAAGCGTTACTTTAATATCTTTTTCCTCGCCTTTTCGCAAAACTTTTAGGGTTATTTCCTCCCCGGGTTTATGTTTCGCAATTTCCCTGGCCAGCGCGTGCTCTTCGTCTATTTTTTGTCCATTAATTTCCAAAATAATATCATTTTCCACAATCCCCGCCTTGTCGGCCGGAGAACCCGGCACCACTGCCAAGTCTGTTTGTTTTTGGCCGCGGGCTACAAGCGCGCCATAATCTTTTTCCAATTGATTTTCTTTAGCAATTTCCTCATTAATCAAAACATAGCGGACACCAAGCCACGGCCGAACAATTTTCCCGCTCGTTTTTACACTTTCAATGTCTTGCTTGGCCGCGTTAATCGGAATGGCAAAACCGATCAGCTGCCCTTCCTGATTCATGGCGGTGTTAATGGCAATTACCTGTCCGGCCAAATTTATAAGCGGACCGCCAGAATTTCCCGGATTAATCGCCGCGTCTGTTTGGATCGCCTCTTCAATCACTTCTGATCCGCCCTGATTATTGCCCGCCACAATCCTTCGGCCCATACCCGAGATAACTCCTTTAGTCACGGTATTTTTATATTCCCCGAGCGAATTGCCAATGGCTATTACTGTTTGACCAAGTTCAATTTTATCGGAATCACCCAGTTCCACCGTCGGGAGGCCGGCGGCTTCAATTTTTAAAACGGCTATATCCAAAACCGGATCAGTCGCTAAAATTTTCGCGTCGTACTTTTGGTCGTCATTTGTTATGACCGTATATTCCGCCTCCGCGTCCGAAGCCACGTGTTTATTGGTTAAAATCAAACCATCCGAAGAAATAATAAAGCCCGTTCCCCCGCCAACTTCTGTTTTACCCGTACTGCCAGTATTTGGTTCCCCGGAACCAAAGGGAAAATTAAAACCGAACAACTCAAAGGGGAAATTATTATAATTATTTATTTTACTAATATCTTTGGAAATAATTATTGAAACCACGGCCGGAGCGACTTTTTTAACGGCGTCAACCGTTGCTGATTCCTCTATAACCGCTTGAGTTTTCGCCTGCTCGCTCGCGCTCCCCCCGCCAATAACGACATCCTGGCCTAAAAAATTTTTGGCAAACCACGGAATGATATAGCTTTTGCCATAAAGCCCGCCGAGCGTCCCGCCCACTCCCCCAAAAATCAAACCAACAAGCGCCGCGGCTACGATAATTTTTTGGAAAGATTTATCTTGGAACATAATATTTGAAAATTCCTAATTCCTAATTTCTAATATCTAAATAAATTTCAAAATCCCCATGTCAAATGTCTAAAATTAAAATTGGACATTGAACATTTATTGGAAATTAGTAATTGGAAATTGGGAATTAATTATTTACTTTTTTGTTTAATTTATAAATTACTTGTACAAAATTTATTATTTTATTTTTTTTGAACAATATCCCCTCTTTTTTAAGCAACCCCATCTTCTTTTCTCCCCCGCCAACATACCCTCCTAAACTTCCATCTGATTTTACCACCCGATGGCAAGGAATTTTTATAAGATGAGGATTTTTATGAAGCGCGTTTCCTACCGCCCGCGGCCCGGTCTTTAAAATCCTCGCAATTTCGCCGTAAGTTGAGACTTTCCCTCGCGGGATTTTCTTTATCAATATTAAAACTCTTCTCTCAAGCGGAGTCATATTAATTATATCAAAAAATGGGATAAAAAGTAACCGCCTGTCTCCTAATCTCTAATCTCACAAATTCCAAAATTTCCTTTTATTTTTTCACGTAAATCTTTTAAAAATTCTATTGGGTACGGTTTTACATCATAGAATTCCGGATCAAAAATTTTCCCTCCGGATCTAAATTGCTGCAAATAATATTTTTTCGCGCCGCGGAGCTCTTCGGCAATTTGCATGATATCTTCCTCGGTATGCAGCTTTGGCACCATCGTCGTCCGAAATTCATAATCAATTCCACTTTGCATAATGATTTTAATGCTCTTTTCAATATTTGATAAATCCACTTTTACTCCCACAACTTCATCGTAAGTTTTGAATTTTGAGTTTTGCGTTTTGAGTTTTGTTTTAATGTCCATCGCAACATAATCAATTAATTTTTCCGCCACAAGCACTCCGATCATTTCCGGATTTGTTCCGTTGGTATCCAGTTTTACTAAAAACCCCAGCTCCTTAATTTTTTTTATAAATTCCGGCAAATCGGGGTAAAGCGTCGGCTCCCCGCCTGTAATACAAACACCGTCTAAAAGTCCGTGTCGCGAATTTAAAAAATCAAAAAAAACTTTTTCTTCAATAATTTCCGATAACTTAAATTTAGCCGGATTAATCAGTTCCGGGTTATGGCAAAAATGACAGCGAAAATTACAGCCAACCGTAAAAACCGTGCAAGCAATTTTGCCGGGATAATCAATAAGAGTCAATTTTTGCAGACCGCCAATCATCATAAAATTTTCCATTATCAGTTTATTTCTCATTCATATAAAAACATGATAACAAAAGCTATCATGTTTTCATATCTCATTCTACCAAATTTTTACTCTTCCATCAACTGCTTATCATAAGTTTTTCTCTCTCCGAATTCCGCCTGCTTCCCGTCGTTCCATTGGCTTACCGGCCGAAGATATCCGACCACGCGGGAATAAATTTCGCACGGCTGACGCTTTAACTCTTTTTCCTCCGTCATATGCTTATTGTTATTATTAATTATTATTTTATTATAATCTTTCTTTATTAACTATTCATGAATTTTTGTGGCCAATCTCTTCGTCACACTTCGGGCAGAACGGATGTTCGCCAGCCATATACCCGTGCTTTGGGCAAACGCTGAAAGTCGGTGTGAGAGAAAAGTAAGGAAGATGAAATTGACTGGCGATTTTTCTGACAAGTATTTTTGCCGCATCGCCGTTGGGCAATCTTTCGCCAATAAATCCATGAAGCACCGTACCTCCAGTATACCGCGTCTGCAGATCATCTTGCAAACGCAAAGCTTCAAAGTAATCATCCGTAAAACCAACCGGCAAATGAGTTGAGTTTGTATAATACGGAGTCGCGCCTTTTTCTCGATGAGCTTTTTCGTTGGCGACAATAATATCCGGATACTTTGCTTTATCTTTTTTCACCAAGCTGTAGCTCGTGCCTTCGCCCGGCGTTGCTTCAAGATTGTAAAGATTGTTTGTTTCAAGCTGGTAGTCCATCAATCTCTCTCTCATAAAATCAAGAACCGATTTAGCAAAATCCTGGCCCTCTTCCGTGGCGATGTTTCTACCTAAAAAATTAAGACACGCTTCATTCATCCCGATCAAACCGATAGTATTAAAATGATTTCTCCAATATTCATTAAACCTCTCTTTTATTGGCGCAAGATAATGGCGGCAATAAGGATAAAGCCCCTTGCTGGTTAGAGTTTCAATCACCTCTCTTTTAATTTCCAAACTTTTTTTAGCCAAATCCATCAATCGCGCCAGGCGATCAAAAAATTCTTTTCTGGTTTTCGAAAGATAACCAATACGCGGCAAGTTGATTGTGACGACACCAATTGAACCGGTCAGAGGATTCGCCGCGAAAAGTCCGCCGCCGCGTTTTCTTAATTCACGATTATCAAGCCGCAGACGGCAGCACATTGAACGCGCGTCCTCGGCCTTCATATCGGAATTTACAAAATTGGCAAAATAAGGAATGCCATATTTAGCCGTCATTTCCCAGATAGGATC
Organism: uncultured Gammaproteobacteria bacterium; assembly: GCA_965231095.1. Classification (GTDB taxonomy): domain Bacteria; phylum Patescibacteriota; class Patescibacteriia; order XYB2-FULL-38-15; family XYB2-FULL-38-15; genus JAHIRI01. The sequence goes on along the minus strand of OZ246416.1, from coordinate 20,496 downwards.
AAACTCTTTCTTCTCCCAATTAAAATCCGGTGTGACATTATATGTTGGAATCGGAAAAGAGAAAACTCTGCCCTTGGCGTCGCCGGCAATCATCACTTCAGCGAAAGCCTGATTTAACATATCCATTTCTACCTGGAATTCTCCGTATTTTTCTTTTTGAGGAACGCCGCCAACAATCACTGCCTCATCCGCCATATTTTTTGGCGGAGCAAGATCCATGGTGATATTGGTAAACGGCGTTTGAAAACCAACGCGGGTCGGAACATTAACATTAAAAACGAATTCCTGCAGAGCCTGCCTCACTTCTTTATAGGTCAACCCATCGTAACGAATAAAAGGAGCGAGAAGGGTGTCAAAATTGGCAAAAGCTTGCGCGCCCGCCACTTCACCCTGCAGAGTATAAAAGAAATTAACAATCTGCCCAAGAGCACTCCTCAAATGTTTTGCCGGTTTTGACTCTATTTTTCCCATAACTCCGCCAAAACCGCGCGCCAACAAGTCGTGTAGATCCCAGCCGCAACAATATGCCGCTAAAATTTGTAAATCATGAATATGAAAATCTCCTTCCACATAAGCATCTCTGATTTCCGGCGGATAAACTTTCTGCAGCCAATAATGAGAACTTATCGCTGAACTGACATGATTATTCAAACCCTGCAGAGAAAAAGCCATGTTACTGTTTTCCCGAACCAACCAATCCAATTTATCCAAATAATTTCCCATCAATTGATTTCCATCAACTAAAGCATTCAACTCACGAATTTTAGCATGTTGGTCGCGATAGATAATATACGCCTTGGCCACTCTGATTTGTCTGGCTCTAATCAAAACTTCTTCAACAAGATCTTGAATCTCTTCCACGGCCGGGATTGAACGCGGATGGAATTTCTTGTTCAAATCTTTCATCAACTGGTCTGAAAGTCGATTCGCCAATTTTTCATCCTTTTCTCCGGTCGCCTCTATTGCCTTTCCGATCGCTATCGTAACTTTCCCCTGATCAAAATCAACAATACGACCATCCCTTTTTCTTATCTGGGTAATTTTATTCTGGTTATAAATCATAAATTAGGCGAATAAAATAACAAGATAACCTTTAAGAACATTGATTCGAGAAACTCTAAATAAATTTTCAAGTCCATCCTAATTCCTCCTTCTCAAATCTGCTCTCGCTATCTTGCTATCGTATTATCTATACTAAATTTTAATTTACATTATTTTTTTTCGAAGAAACGCGGGGATATCCAAGTCCTCCGCCTCTCCCCCTTCGGCCGCGCCGACTTTTTTCGCGGAAAAATTTTTCCCGGCTGTTTCTTTTTCATCAGCCCCCTCAATGTCTCCGAATTCGGTAATTTTTTTCACCGGCCTTTTTTGAAATTGGCCAACGGATGATTTTTCCGATTCTTTCGCTTTTCCGATTGTCGGAACGGAAAAAGTTCGCGCCGCCGGAGCTTCTGTATCATAAGAAGCTTTTCTTCTTTCCGTAAATCCCGTGGCAATCACTGTTATCTTAATATCATCTTTCATGTTCTCGTTTATCACCGCGCCAAAAATAACTTTGGCGTCAGGATCGGCCGATCCGGTAATGACTTTTGCCGCCTCGGCCACCTCATGCATGCCCAAATTCGGGCCGCCCGTAACCGTAAATAGAATTCCGCGCGCGCCATCGATTGACATCTCCAAAAGCGGAGAAGAAATCGCGGCTTTGGCCGCCTCGTCGGCTCTGCCCTCGCCGCCCGCTTCGCCGATTCCCATCATGGCACTTCCCGCGTCTTTCATAATCGCCCGAACATCCGCGAAATCAACATTAATCAAACCCGGGATGGTGATTAATTCCGAAATTCCTTGCACACCATTTTTTAAAACCTCATCGCAAGTCATAAAAGCGTCCAGGAGCGATGTTTTTTTATCAATAATTTGTAAAAGTCTGTCGTTTGGAATAGTAATCAAAGTATCAACCTTGTCTTCGAGCTCTTCAAGCGCCCGCTCGGCAATGGTCCGCCGCTGCGCTCCTTCAAACGAAAATGGTTTTGTCACCACTGCCACGGTGAGCGCTCCTTGATCGCGCGCCAGCTGGGCAACAATCGGCGCCGCGCCAGATCCCGTGCCGCCGCCCAAACCGCAAGTCACAAATACCATGTCCGCGCCCTTTAGGGCATCTCTAATTTCATTTTGGCTTTCTTCGGCCGCGCGCCTCCCGACTTCCGCGTCCATTCCCGCTCCCAAACCGCGAGTGATAGTTTTGCCAATGTGCAACCTTACCGGCGCTTCTGAATAATGAAGTGCCTGAACATCAGTATTGGCGGCAATAAATTCAACGCCTCTTATTTTCGCTTTGACCATGCGATTCACCGCTGATCCGCCCGATCCCCCGACGCCAACAACCTTAATCTTGGCAAAAGTTTCAATTTCTGGTTTTATTTCTGGCATAATATAGATTTTAGATTAAAGATTTCAGATTTAAGATTTTTATATTGGAACCTTAAATCTTAAACCTTAAATCTACTATGGCATCAAAGATTTAAACCACTTTTTAACTTGGCTCGTAACTTTATCAATACTCTTGAAGCGAGAGGTGAAGCCGCCGTCTCTTTCATCATAAACCGCATTGCCCCAAAGAACAAGCCCCAGGGCCGGGACAAAAGACACGTCATTAACTTTGTCAACCACGCTCGCGATATTTTGCGGGTAACCCAAAGAAACCGGCAGACGCAATTTTCTTTTCGCAACCTCTCCTAATCCTTGGAGCTTTGCCGTTGAACCGACAAGGACTACTCCCGACGGCAAGAGGCCGCTCCGCCCGATTTTTTTCAATTCATCGTCAATTTTTTCAAAAATTTCCTCAACTCTGGCTTCAATAATTTCCGCGATATATTTTTTAGAAATTAAAGTATTCTCGCCCGGCTCATAATCGCCGAGATTGATCTCGTCTCTTTTACTGATATCTTTTGGCAGGGCCGTTCCATGCTCCAATTTTATTTTTTCCGCGGCGTCAAGCGAGGTGCGGAGGCCGATAGCAACGTCTGAGGTGATATGATCTCCTCCGAGCGGCAAAAAAGCTGTGTGGATAACATCTCCGCCCTCAAAGACCGCGAGTTCGGTAGACGTTCGGCCAATATTGGCCACCGCCACTCCCAATTCTTTTTGGCGCGGGCTGGTCACCGCCTCGGCGGCGGCGAGAATGGAAAAAACAACATCTTCAATGTCCACTCCCGTGCGATAAATGCATTTGGTTAAATTTTTTATATGCGAACTCAATCCTTGAATGATTTGAGTTTCCACTTCCAGCCTCACGCCGCTCATCCCAATTGGATCGCGGATATTGACCTGGCTGTCAATGGAAAAAGTTCTTGGGATGACGTGCAATATTTCAAAATTCGGCGGAGTGGCCACGGCGCGCGAAGCTTCAATTGATCGCTCTACATCGCCATCGTCAATTTCGCCGTTGGGTTTTGCCACGGCAACTACTCCCTTACTTTTTTGAAAAATAATATGATCGCCGGAAATTCCAACCCAAACCCTGTCAACGGGAACCCCTGTGACTCTTTCAGCTGCCTCAAAAGCGGCCGCAATGCTTGAAGTGGCGTTCTCTACGCTCATGACCGTTCCGCGCGACACCCCTTCTGACGGTACCTCAATCGCCGCCAAAATTTTTGGCGCGCCGGTTTCGTCCCTTTGCCCCACGACTACTCGCGCGGCAGTTGAGCCCAGATCTAGGCCGGTGATTATTTCACTTCTCATATATTAATTTCTATATGGTCTCCCCCTGGCAAGTCTTATATTATAAATAATTTAAAAACTTTTTGCAACTTTATAAAATTTATACATTAACCATTTAACAACTCCGCGGCATACGGCCCTAAAATTAAGAGACCAATTACTATCGCCCCGAGCGAAGAAATCAAAACAACCGCAGCCATAATATCTTTAACCGTCTCAACATATGGATGCATTCTCGGTTTTAAGACATCAACCACTCTTTCAAAAACACTGTTTATTAACTCTAACACTAAAACCATCATGATGACAAGCAAAAGAGTCACGGCCTCCCAGACTTTAATATGAAAAAATAAAGCTAAAATCAAAACTAAAATTCCCGCCAGAATTTGGATGCGAAAACTTTGCTCCTCGCGAAAAACACGAAATAATCCCCTGCCGGCGTAATGAAAACTGCGAAATAAACGACTTAGGCTAAACATATTTTAAAAATTTTATTTTGTAACTCTTCCATCTTCTTCGCCTCCCTCTCGCTCTTCTCGTGATCATACCCGGCCAAATGCAACGCGCCGTGAACCAACAACATTTTTATCTCTTCATCCACGTTGTGCCCGCCTTCCTTCGCTTGCCGCGCTGCCTGCGGATGAGAAATAACTATCTCTCCTTCGATCTCAAACTTAGAACTTGGAACTTGAAACTTATAATCAAAACTCAAAACATCGGTCACGCAATTTTTTCCTCGCCACTCTTTATTCAATTTTTTCATTTCCAAATCGCCCACGATCGCGACCGATACGGACGCATTTTTTATTTTTACCGCCCCGAGGGTTTGTTCAACAATTTTATTCAGCCACGCTTCTTTGATTTTTTTGCCAACTTTCTGATTTATTTCTATTTTAATCATTTTATTTTTTCTAAAACTTACAAACCAATCCTAAAACTTCTTAAAATCATTTCAAAAGTACTCTCATAATTTAATTCCGTTTTATTTCCCACCCCGTAACTAATCACATAAATTTTATCTCTCGAGGAAAAATAAGCCGTGAGCCCGTCCGGACTCTTTTTCCCGAGCAGGCCGCCTTTTGTCGTGACGTCGGAGAGTTCGGAGAGATTTGTTTCCGGCGACAAAGATGAATACCATTCCAAAAGCGGCAGACGATTGGGATTTTCATCAACAATCACTTCAAAAATTTCTCCTGTGGCCGACGTGAACATAACCTCTTGGCTTGTTTCATCAAGCGCTCTCATAATCCAAAGTGACGGATAAAAAATGGAGTAATTGTAAATCTGATTATTATAAATTTTTACCAAGTTTGTTTCCTCAATTTTTTGCGGAGCAAGCCCGGTCGGGTTGTATAAATTTATAAGTTCTAAAGTATCAGGATAGCTGTCTCCGTCAGTGTCAGATTTGCTCGGATCGGTATTAAACAATAACTCCTCCACGTCCGTCAGGCCGTCTTGATCCGTATCAATTGCCGAAACCAGAGGAACCTCTGGTTCGGGAATGGGCGCGGGACAATCGGCAAGGCACGTGATGGAAGTTTCTCCGGATTCACAAACACCATTGCCGCAAATCGGAGCGGCCGGGACATTAGCCGGAGCGTTAACGGGAACATTAACCGGCGACGCATTTACCGGCGCGTTCACCGCCGTATTGGTATTTGCCGGCGGCGTCACGGCGGTTTTCGGTTTCAAACTTTGAGTAAAAAGATATGCCGCAATTGCCAAAAGAACAATCACCACCGCCCCAACCGCGATAAGCAGGGTTGTTTTTGATCCTCCACTCTTGCCCTCCTTTGGCACATTCACTTTCTTAAAATAAAACTGCTCGGGCATGGCCTTAATTTCCACCGGCGGTTCTTCGGCGATATTTATTGGTTTTTGCTCTCCGTTTGGCATAATTTTTAAAACTTAGAAACTTAGAAACAAAGAAACTTAGAAACTTCTATTATCTTTTCGCACTTTGGAAATAAAAGCCTTTAGCTGCCTTACTAAATTTTCGGCTTGACTTAAATATTTATTCAACTCCTCAATATTTATATAACCACCATCAAACGCACAATCCAGACAAGCAACCACTTCATTTAAAGATGTAAGCGCGTTATTAAGAAAATGGCTAAAATCTTTATCAGAATATCTATCAGATCCTTCGGCTATATTCAATATTATAGAATCTAGCGCTCTCCACAACTGAGAAATTAAACAAAACTGTTCTTCTTTGGGAAATTTAATTCTACTTAATTGTTTTAATTCTTTACGAAAATGCCTCGCGTCGTTATAAACAGGGAATTGTCTAAATCTGAATATCGTATTCATGGTTTCCCGTTCTTTTGTTTCTTAGTTTCTCTGTTCTTTAGTCTACTACGGCTGTTCCGACAATCTCCCCGGCCCCTTGGGGTCATACCCGGCGTCGACTTCAGCTCCGTCCAAATATGTATCGCCGTCTGTATCCGCATTTAAGGGATCGGTAAGATAAGTATTTACTTCTTCGCCATCTGAGAGTCCGTCCAGATCTGTGTCGGTATTTGTCGCGTCAGTTCCAAGAGTCACCTCTTGCGCGTCGGTCAGACCATCCCCATCCGAATCAACGCTTCCCACCGGAGGAATAACCGGCGCGGTTTCCAAAACTGCCGGAGGAATTTCCGCAGGAGCCTCATTCACAATCGGCGCGGTTTCAACCGGAGTATTTACTGCCGGTAAATTAGCGTTCACTTCCGGCGTTTCAAGAGTTGCTTCCGGCGCGGATGTAAATTGCCGCCACACAAGAAATCCGCCGCCGCCAAGAATTAAAACTAAAATCGCGGCCGCCAAAACCAAAATCATTTTCTTTTTTCCCGGACCTCCGCCCTCTTCCCCAACCTCTGTCGGAGTTGCCCCAACTGCAGAGGCGGTTCCGGGCATGCCAGGCACGGTCGGCGAAAGCGCGCCAGCCGGCCGCAGCGGTTCTTGCCCTGTCGGCTCCACGCCGGCAAACATGTCCTCGGGTTCTTTGTCAAACATAAGTTTAATTCAAAAGTCAAAAGTCAAAAGTCAAAAATATATCTTAAAAAATAAAATAGTTTTTGAGAGATGATTTTGACATCGGGGTATTAAAATTTTTAAAATTATTATTAAATTTATCTAACAGTAAAATCAACTCTTACTTCATCACCAAAATTCACGAGTGGCAATCTATAATCAGCAACCCCGAAGTCAACTCCCGCTCTTGAAGGTGAGTCATAGTAAAAGTCAACATCATAAATACCCGACGGAGTTCCTGAAGCATAGACAATGCGCAAATTATGCAGCCCCCTTGAAAGAGTATCTATACTTGCCATTAAAGTTCCCATGACGGAACGTTCCGATGTATTAGCAAGGTGGCCATCAATATAAACCTGAAAGAAATCGCCTGCATCCGCAGTAATTCTCAAATCAACTCTCGCGCAATTTGTCGCGTCGTCCATACAACCATCAGTATTACTATTATCATTCGGGTCGCAGGCGTCAAAAATTCCGTCTCCGTCCGCGTCGGGATTAATTGCTCCGCCAGATCCATACTTTCTATTGTCACAAGCCCGGCCGGTCGCGCAGGAAATCGCGCAAGATGACGGACTGCAACTTGGTGTGGCAAGATCAAGCGGCTTGCCCCAAGGATTTGAAGTATCAACGCAAAGCCAACTCGCCGGATATGGAGGCAGACGACTATCACATTGTTCCGCGCCGCTCACTGTCCCGTCGCCGCAAGTCAGGCCGGAGACTGTCCGCAAAGTACAACTTGAACTGCAATAATTACAAGTTGAACCATACGACGCCGTGCAGGGCGTTCCGTTGGCCGCACCCGAATCGCACGATTCTATCCCTGCACGCACCGCGCCGTCACCGCAACGAGAATTTTGACAATTATTGCAAGTATCGGTAGCTATATCATTTCCATCGTCGCATTGCTCCCCGCCCTCCACCACGCTGTTGCCGCATTCGCCGGCCACAGTACACGCAGTCCATGTACCCCATCGGCACTCCGAACTATGACCGCTGGGCAAACAATTACTTGTTCTAATCCTTTGATAAATACCCGCGTCGGAACAAACGGCGCAACGCAAACCGCCCGGACAATCACTGTCACTTTCACAGGTATACGGTCCGCTAGCAGTACTTTCATCACCAGGCCTTGCCGCTCCCATATAACAGACACCTCTCGTTGTTTGTAAATTTCTGTCGCACTCTTCTCCACCGTCAGTCACCGTGTTTCCGCAAAATGGCGCCGAACCAACACAACCCGCCGCGCAATATGGCGTGCCATCTGCTTTTCTACCGTAACGGCCATTATCCGCTCCATCATCGCATCTTTCTCCAAAAGAACTTTGCAAAACTCCATCGCCGCAATAACCACCGCTCATTCTACAAACCGTAGAACATTGATATTCATTAGTAGGCAGGGTTCCGCCGCCCGGAATTCTTCCGCCGCCCGGACCGCGATCGCAAGCTTCACCAATATCAATAATCCCGTTGCCGCAACTGGCAAGGCACGATCCCCAATCATTAAAACGGCAGGTGGCTAAATTACAAGTACGGCTTCGGCGGCCGGTAGCTCCGCTTGATGCAATACAACTTTCTTCATTAACCCGGCATGTTCCCCCGCCGCATTCCACATCGCTTCGGCAAAAAGTCGTTGGATCATTTGAACAAGTGTTTGCCAGACTCGGCTCGCATTCTTCACTGGCATTTATGATTCCATCACCACAAACTCCGCCCACGCTAAAGGTTGAACCATCGCAAACATTTTCATAAGCAATATAAGTCGGGACGGCACCTCTAAACCAACTCCAACTCGGATTTATCATTGTTCCAAGCCTGTATTCCAAATCACCGCCAATGTTATAAAACCCCGTAGCCGATTCATAACGATATTGATAAATATGCGACAAGCCCGGACAGCGGTAAGTTTCTCCGCTCGTGTCCCAGCAAGTATCCGCGCTATAGGGATCAACACATCCTTGAAATTTATTTAATGGATCTTGTGGCAGACCGCCGCCGAGTTCTTGGCCCAAAACCGCCCAGGAATCCCATCTACTTGTAGAAATTCCTCGGACATACGAACCCGCTTCCAATTTCGGCGGATAACCGCGCGTCACACGGTATCTTTCCACTGCCGCTTTTATTTTTTCCAAATCATGCAACCGTTTTACGTCGCGAGCCAATTTATCTTTTGGCGCGTCGCACAAAAATTGCGTCGGAGTTTGGGGACAGTCCAAATCGGCTGAACATGAAATATTTGCAGCCTCCCCCTCTGGCAATCCCCCCGCCGCATTTTTACAAACTTTATTATTCGCTAAATTAATATTAAATTTCCAATTTTCCACCAATTGATTATAAATATCAATTGTATCCTGGCTCGCACCTTCATTGTATGAAATCAAATAAACATTAGTGTAAATATCTGGATCGGAACCAGAACCATCCGCATCACTCGGCTGATTTGCCGCGGAAACATAAATTGTCCGGCCGTCTTCCACTGCTTCATATTGATCAACGGTTTTGCCGCTCGGAGCCGTCGGCCTGAATCCCTGAGCCAAATACCAATCGGTCAGGGCAAAATGATTTTTGTTGGTATAAATTCTAATGCCAATCGCGTCGGAAGAATTCTGGCACGATCCGGCGCCATCGGCGCATGGATTTTCCGTATTGCAGGGAAGTTTAGAAAGCGTGCAATAACTTCCTCCCACAAACATAAAATATTCTTTGAGCAAAACATCACTGGAAGTTCCAGGCGAAACAACCGACGGCGCGACAGGCGGATCGCTCACCTCCGGAAGGTCATCCTCCGCGCCAAGCTCTCCCCGGTCACGGCAATAATAAGTTTTAAAATTAAACGCCGTGTCCATAAATCCTCCGCTCACGCCAAAATCGGCCGGCCACGGATTTTCACAAAGTAAAACCGTGGCGTCGGCTCCGCCGGAGGCAACTCGCCCCACGGTCCGTGGAGACAAAATCGTGTCCGCCGTAATTTTTGCCGAAACCAAAATTCTGGCTTCACCATTTTTATTTTGCGCCGTGGCAATTTGTTTATTATTGGTTTCGCAGACCCCGCCCGCCAAAACGCAGCCGTCATCATTACGGCAAGCCGCTCCCGATGTTCCGGAACAAGTCCCCCACACATCCAATTCAACCACAGTCGGATCATTTGATAACCAATCCTCCCACTCCCAGGCATAGACTCCCGCGAGGGAAGAAATCCGCCTGCCCCGCGCGTCACGAGCCGTCGCAAAATATTCTTGTGTCTCGCCGTTTTGCGTGAAAACGCGCGTATCTGGAGCAACGATCACTTGACTTAAAGTACAAATATCGTTTCCCGTGCTAAATAACCACTGATAAATTTCTCTCGCGCTGTAAGGCGCCGGATATTCGCCGCGCAATATTCCTCCGCCCAAAGCCACGCCTTTCGCGTTTCTGATTCCTTCAATTTCCGGCGTCGCAGGATTGTCACCCAACAACAAAACAAAATATGTTTGTCCCCGGTCAAACGCTTTGGTCGGGCTAAAACTCACTTCGGTCACAAAATTGTCTCCGTCTCTCGTAACAACCGATGACGATGTCCCGGGCCAAACGCACCAAGGCGAAGCCGGAGCCGCGCTCGCGGGCCAGCCAAACAATGATTGGCTAAATTGATTGATAAAATTTTTAACTTCTCCAAAAATTGCTAAATCATTTTCTATTTTTGCAATCGGTCTCGCCAAAATTTTCGCGATGGGCGCAGGCAGCCACTCTTTTATTTTCTCCGCGAACTTCCAGCCGGATTTTTCTTCCCCGGACCACAGGGTCAGAGCCGTTGCCCCTTCGGGACAGACGCCGCTGTAATCACTAACCACTAAAATATTTCCCGTCACGCTCGCTGTTTCCATTACCTGATCAAAAGTCGCGGAAATTTTAGCATTGCGACAAACGTTAACCGCTCCATCATCGCAATCAACCGCGCCTTCTCGAGTGGGATCGCAATCTTTAACTTTTGGTTTAAAGTAGCAGCAAGTATTCCGGCCAACGCCCAATGTGCAATCCTCATCGTTCGTGCAAGCTTGTGAAGTTGTTCCCGCGCAAATATTTGATGTCAAAACACAAGACGGACTAATCGCCCGACAATCTTGCCCGCCGCAACGCAAAGTCAAATCACCGCTGTCGGATTTTCCTTCCGCCGCGGCTGAAATTTCTGTGGTGCTGGAGTTTACCCCGGCGGCCACGTCTTCCACCGCAAGATCAATCGCCTCGGCCGTCTGATAAGGATCAATTCTGCTGTCCGTGACCGTTCCTTCATTTAAACATGTGGCACTGCAACCCGGGCCGGGAGCATTACCGTCATCGCAATCTTCCCCGCGCTCTTTCGCGCGATTGCCGCAAACTCCCCCGCCGGCCACAGAGCCTTCATGCCGACAAGTACTATTACACCCATCGCCAGAACGAGTATTGCTATCGTCACAATCTTCACCGACATTAATCGCGCCATTGCCGCAAGTTGGCGCAATTGTTCCTTCGTTCAAACAACTTGCGCCGCAACCGTCGGCCGCCGCGATATTTCCATCGTCGCAATCCTCGCCAAATTCTTTTACACCATTTCCGCAAGACGGATAATTGTTATTATTTGTAATTGTGGCCACGCCCGGGTCGCGCGATGTCCATCCCCAATTATAATCCATTGCCCCAAGCCGCTGGCCGGCCGGGCTGCAAAGATCGGGATTGCTGAATGGCGTGGAAGAATAATTTTGTGTTTCACCAATAAAATTTAAAATCGCGCTTTGCGGATCAACTGCCACGCGATCCACCGCGCAAGGGTTGGTATCATCTTTAGTTTTAAAAGTCCAAGAATAAGAATCATTCCCCGCCGGAGAGGTGGCATCATAATTTAAATCAGTCAGATGAACGCCGCTCGTTGACATAACGGCATCGGAAATCACTGCGCGATAATAAGTATTTGGTAAAAAATATGTCCGCGGAGCGAGACTAATTGGCGTCGGATTAATAACTATTTTTTTAGCGACGCTGTTATAAGAAATTCCGACCAAAGAAATTTCTTGGAGCGCTTGCGTTCCTTCATTCAAACAATTTGTCGCGTTGCAACCAGAGGGAAATGGCGAACCGTCACAATCTTCGCCTTCTTCAATCAATCCGTTTCCGCAAACTGCCGCCGCGCCGTCGCTGCCGGAATTTAAACAAGTGGTTGGATTACAACGCGCCGGGAATGGTTCACCGTCACAATCTTCGCCGGTTTCTCGTCGGCTATTGTGACAATAAGCGCCATAGCGCGCGTCTGATCCTTCGTTCAAACAAGTCGCGCCGCAACCATCGCCCGCGGTCGCGTTTCCATCGTCGCAATCTTCGCCCGGTTCAAGCACGCCGTTGCCGCATTTCCAAATATAAAGATGGACATTGGCCGCGCTCTCCACGCTCACCTGATTCATGCTGGTATTAAATTTCGCGCCGATTTCTGCATTAAGACAAGCGTCGCTGCAATTCGGCCATTTATCCACAACTTTTGGATCAGTAAAATCAATCGTCAAATTTCCTACACCAGATTTTCTTTCGCTTGGAATTTCGCCGGTAATTCTAACTGGCCGGCCGACTTCCGTTTCCACCCGAGCTGTGGCTCTTGTGTCCGGGGTCGCACGATTTTCCACCGTAGCCCGCGAAACGTCAGAAGAAGACCAACCCCAAGTGTACCCGCTACAATTTACTGCCACGCAAACATCGCCGGCCGCGTAACATTGGCCGTTATAATCTTGCGTCGCATCCACGCTATTTAAAGTCATCTCATAAGGCAAAACTCCAATTAAACCAATGGCGCAAGTTTCATCGCTGTCGCGCGTCTTAAATTTCCAAACATAATCTCCACCCTCAACTCCATCTCGGTCGCCATCCAAGAAAAATCCTCCATCCGGACAGCCCGCGCCGCCAAGACAACTTTCTATTCCCGTGCCAAGCGCCGCGTCACTTTTTAAAGTTACTTGATACCAATTATTTCTTGCTAAATTTCCCGTAGGAGTAAATTCAAAACCATCTTGCGCGGAAGAGGCGCTCAAAAATCTAATTGCTCCGGCAACCACGGATCTTGTGACACAAGTTTGGTCAGAACAACTTTCAACTAAAATATTTTCACTGCCAGCTGACGCCGGATTTATTTTTGTCGTGAACCGCGCTGTTACTAGGGCATTCACGCAAACCCTCTCTCCCCCATCTCGTCCGGACCAGGGCGAGGGCGAGGGCGGAGAAGGCGGCGGCGGATTGCTGCAACTTTCAACTACCTGCGGATAAACAGGAAGCTGACCGGTAGAAAATTGCCAAAAATAATATCCCTTCCCCGCGGCGGCGGCGCAAGCAACCGCACAACTACCATCGCGGCAGCATTGCTCTCCGGACGAACACGTTGCTCCCGCGCGACAATCTTGAACTGTAAAATTTACACTGTTGCCCGTGACGGCGCCGGAGGTAACATTAACCGGACCAGTCTGGGATCCCACTGGCACCGAGGTAGAAATTTGCGCGCCATCAGTCGGAGTAACGGTCGCGGGAGTTGCCCGATAAAAATTAACTAAAGCTGACGCGCCAAAACGCTCGCCATTAATCACGACCGGTAAATCAATGGGCCCGTTGTCCGGCGTAATTTTACAAATTCCCGGACCGGCCGCGCCGGCATCAACCGTAAAATCTGAAGTGGTTAAATCGATTGTATCATCAGACAAGCCGCCCGAGGCGCCTCCGGTTGTAATTTTTAAAATATCTGTCGCCGCGCCGGTCGGAACTTTTACGATAATTTGATCATTTCTCCACCAATCAGCGCCGCAAGCCGCGGGGAAATTCACATCAGCCAAAAGATCCGCGCCAAGCGCATCTTTAAAAAATACTTGTCCAGTCGTATCTCCAAAATTGGCGCCAAAAATTGTCACATACTCGCCCACCGGTCCGTGCGTTGGAGTGAAACTCAAAATTCTTGGAGCATCGGCCGTGGCGGCAACTCGAAAATTAATTGGATTACTATTTTGTCCGCCAACTACAACCTGCACCGGAACAGTTGCCGGAGCAATAAGAGGGACAACCGCGCCAATGCTCGCGGCGGTCCAAAGACTGACGCGCTCGGCTCGCGTGCCGCCAAAAATAATTTCGCTTGTTCCTTGCGTCGCGCCAAATTGCGTACCGGCGACAACAACATCACTCCGTGGTTCGCCGGAATCCGGCGTGATAGAACAAATTCCCGGCCGCGCTGTATCATTAACATCAAAATTCGGCAGAGTCGGCCCGCGCTCATCATCGGTTTGATCAGTATATTCCTCCGCGGTCGCGCCTGTCGGCGGAGGAACAACAACCTTGACCGCTCCATCGGTCGCGCCGGCCGGAACCACTACAATAATTTGATTATTCTGCCAAGTCGTGGAAGCCGGGCAAACCGGCGCTCCGGCCAAAACATTATTAAAATAAACTTGTCCGGGCACGATGCCAAAACCTTGGCCAAAAATTGTCACATAATTTCCCACTGCCCCGTCGTTTGGAGAAACTCCGGTAATTGTCGGTAATGTTCGGCAAACCCCGCCAACGCAAGTCCCACCCCGGCAATCTGCTCCGGAAGTACATGACCCGCCATCGCAGGTTCCGCAATCCGCGCCGCCGCAATCAATGTCTGTTTCATCCGCATCGCGGCTACCATTAAAACAATGCGCCGCGCGAACGATTACATCCACCCCGCCTGACGTAGTATTATTTGAATCAATATCAAAAGCTTCTGCCGTAAGCGTGTGCCGTGAACCTAAGGTCACGCCGGTTGTATCCCAATCAAAAATTGAAGAATAAGTGAGCGGCGTTGGACCCGTCGGTGCGTCAGTGCCGAGCGTCCCGCCATTTGAAAAATATTCCAAATAAGAAATTCCCGCGTCGTCGGCGGCCTCTGCCTCAATCGAAACTATAGCATCGGCAGAAACCGAATCGCCCGGATCAGGATAAGTTATCTCCACCGTCGGCCCGGTTACGTCAACCAAGTTTCCTGTTGTGAAATTGGCAGTACAATTTGGCGCGAGGCCTCCGCAAATTAAATTTCTTCCGTCCGTACTCCGCAAGCTCGTTGTCACTTCCACGGTAAATTCCGTATCTCCGTCAAAACATTTTCTGTCTCCATTCGGCGCAGGGCACGCGGCATTGGGGACAAATTCCAATACTGTTCCCGAAGCGCTCGCCGTTCCGGCCACTAAACTTCCGTCAGCCGTTTTTCTCACGTTAAAATTATCTGTCAGGGTTGTTGAATCTACGGCTTTATTAAAAACAACTCGCACGGTCACGTTTCTAATCGGCACAGAACCATTTGGCTGAATTCCGCGGACAATAAATGAATCAGACGGCAAACCGCCTCCGCCGCCGCCTCCACCTCCGCCGCCCCCGCCCGGACCGCCCGAAATTCCCGTCACTTCCATTAATCTTGTTAAAACAAACTGGGTAATGCCAAAAGCCATTACAATAATAACTAAACCAATCACGCCATTGGTCAAAATCTTTTTGGCTTTGCTAATTTGCTCTTCATTCCCGCTGGCCGTCATCCAAACAAAACCGCCATAAATCACAATCGCCACCGCCACAATTCCCAAAAATCCCAATGCCACGCGGACAATTTGCGCCGCGACCACTCTCGGATCAGATGTCGGCAGAGCAATTTCATTTCCCACTTCATTCACGCCAAAATCTTGAGCAAAAATCGTTGTCGCAAACAAAAACGCGCCCGTGAGCAAAAACAGGGAAAAAAGAAATTTTAAAATTTTTCTCTCGTGTGGTTTCATAATCTGGCCACACTAATTATATTATTATTCTACCGGCCACCTGCAGTCCGCGCCGCCAGTGGCAGTGCAACTTGTTCCTCTGGCCGGGCCGACTGGCTCATAGAAACAATTTTGATAAATATCTTTTATTCTGTGCGTCGCTCGCGGATAATATCTGACAAGAGATTCATCAACCGCCGCGCCGTCAGCGCAAGTCGGAGCCGGGGTCGGCATCTCAGTACTTTCAATAAAATCTCCATGATAAATTATGGCTTTGTGTTTAGCTGGTGTTCCTCCCCGCGGCGTCGGCGCGCCAAGAGCGTCTGTCCCCACGCCGCCTAAAGTAAACCAAACTGCGCAAGCATCGCGTTCGTTATCTTCCAAAATAATATTTTCTGAAGAAAAACTTGTCACACTCATCGGTTTACTAAATCTAAATTCAATCGGCGCATCAAGCGCTACATCGCTTCCGCTCGCCGCTGGCAGAAGAGTTTCAATTCTCGGCGGAATTAAATCAATTGTATTGTTTGTCGCAAAATCCCAGGAATAATTATCAGTGGTCGGGCCTTGGGCTGTTCCGTTTTCGTTGCCATCCAAAGAATTGCCAACGACATCAGTCGCGCCAGTATAAGGCATTTCCGCTTCTGGCGGAGTTGTGCCTAGACGCGCGGCTTTGACTGTAACATCAATGTCTGCATCCGCCGGCAAGCAATACACATCGCCGCCGCAAGAATTTGTGCCACACCGAAAATCCGTGGTGAATTCTATAGTTTTATATTGATTGCCAATCGCCCAAGTACCGGCAACCGGCGTACCGTCGGCGGTAACCTCAATTTTATCAAAACCATCCGCGGTTTTCCCGGCCACGGTCGTTGGATCCATGGCTTCATCAAAATTTACCTGCACCAAAATATTTCTGGCATTAGTTGACGCGTCTCCAGGAATTACGCTTTCCACTTTTGGCGGCGTGACGTCAACAAAAGTGCTCACTTCAAAATCCCAAGCATAGCCGTCGCCAAACGCTCCGCCAAAGGCGTCGCTACCGTCTACCTTTTTCAAACCCGGTTTTAAGGCCACCGTATACCAAATATTTTCCGAGGGACTTCCTAAAAGTTCCGTTGGATCAAAAGTAAAATTTTTCAAATCAGTGGTAAAGCCGACTCTTGCTTCGTTCGGCTCCAAATAATTTGGCGCGCCGCCCGCGCCGGTTTCTCCCAAAAGCGATTGATAAATTCTAATATTTTCACTTTTTATCGGCAAAATTGTCGCCGGGGTAACCGCCACTCCTCCGACTGTGTCATCGGAAAGATCTTCCGTGTCGCGGTTGTCATAACCTTCAATCAGAGTTTCCGGCGCCATCGGCTCTTTAAAGGTAATAATCACTTTCGTATTTCTGGCGATGCCCGTGCCGCCGCGCGGCGGATAATGGCTTTCAATAATGCTGTTGCCCAACGCGCCGCTGTAGCGGCCAACTGCCGGCGGGCCACTCGCGCCGCCTGCGCCTCCACCCCCGCCCGAGAGCACGCCAATCAAAGTATTTAAAACATACTGCGTAATTCCAAACGCCATTATAATAATTACTAAACCTATCAGCCCATTTGTTAAAATTTTCTTGGCTGTGGCGATTTTTTCTTCATTGCCGGCGGAAGTCATCCAAACAAAACCGCCGTAGAGCACAATACCAAGCGCGATAATTCCCAAAAATCCAAGCGCCACTCTTATAATTCTCGCGGCAATTACCCGCGGGTCGCCGTCAACCAGCGCAATTTCGTTGCCCACTTCGTTTAGCCCAAAATTTTGAGCCAAAGCGATTTGAACAAACAAAAGACCAGCCGCGAGAACGGCCAATCCAGCTAAAATCTTTAACGCTTTTTTAACTTGCATGTGTGGCAAAGTTAAATTTTTCACTTTTGCGTTTTTTGTTTTTGCCTGCCCGCCATAGTCTCCGTGAGGGCGGGATTTTTTATTTTTTCTCTAAAAATTCTTTCACCATTTTACTTACCGCGTCTCCCCCAGCCCGCCCTCCGGCTGCCTTCATTACGGCGCCCATCACTTTTCCAAAATCTCCGGGACCGGCCGCGCCAAGTTCTCCAATTTTTTCTTCCACAATTTTCCTTAGCTCCTCTTCCGGAAGTTCTGCCGGTAAATATTTTGCCAAAATATCCATCTCGGCTTTTTCTTTGGAAACTAAATCAACCCGGCCGCCTTTTTCATAGTCCGCGATCGAGTCTTTGTGTTTTTTGACCTCTGAGTTAATTACCTTTACAACATCATCATCTTTAAATTCTTTCCGTCCGCCCGCGATCTCCGCGTTCAAAACCGCGGCCCGAAGCATACTCAAAACAGAAACCACGAGCTCATTTTTAGCTTTTCGTGCTTCCGTAAAGTCTTTCTCAATTTGCTCTTTTAAAGTCATGAAAAACAAATTTATCTTCTAAATTTATTTTTTGTTTCAAATTCGTCTTTGAGTTTGCCGATTTTTTTCAAGTATTCTCTTTTTTTCTTGATTTCTTCGCGGCGTAATGCCGAGGCTTTTTGCAAGTTGCGGCTTTTTTCCGATGTGTGAAATCTGATTTTTTTTGCTTGCAACAATTTTCCGCTTTGCTGAACGCGGCGGCTAAAACGCCTCATCATGCTTTCAAAAGTTTCTCCTCTTTTTCTTTTTACTTCTTGTCCCATGCTTTCACCTCGCTTTCAAGACCTCTTGTAAAATAATATTTCGTAGCGAAACGAAGTAATTTTGAGCGAAAAATATGAGAGGCGAGGAGGTTTATTATAAATTAATAAGCCGACGAGTCTCGAAAATTTTGCAGCCAAAATTACAAGTTACAGCAGAAATAATTATTTTGTAAGAGGTCTTTTGGATTATATTATTTTATTATATGATAAATTTCCTTACTTGGCTATACCATTCGTTAATTTCTTTTTCATTTCCTGGACAATTTTCACAAAATCCACAATTTCCTGGGAACCGCCTTCCATGTCCCTGATGATAATTGTCCCGTCCAAAACTTCTTTTTGTCCCAAAAGCAGAGCGTATCTCGCGCCAAGTTTATTGGCGATTTCAAGTTGTTTTTTCAATCCTTCTTTGGTTAAACCGTGCGTAATATAAAATCCGGCACGGCGCAAATCTTCAATCAAGGCAAAACTTTTCTTTCTTGCCTGCTCGCCAAGCTGCGCCAAAAAAATATCAGGAACAAGAAGTGGCGGAACTTCAATATTATTTTCTTTTATTTTCAAAATCAACCGCTCCACGCCAAGCGCCACCCCGCAAGCCGGAGTCGGTCGCCCGCCCAAAACTTCCACCAAATTATCATATCTTCCTCCCCCGCCCAACGCTTCCGATTTTCCTCCGGCCGCTTGATTTTCCTCGGAAAAAAATTCAAAAACTGTTTTTGTGTAATAATCCAAACCACGTACAAGATAGGGATTTAAGTTGTACGGCACGGCCGCGTCGTCAAGATATTCCAAAACTCGGACAAAATGATTTTTACAATCATCGCAGAGATAATCAACAATTTGCGGCGCTCCTTCTTTTAGAGATTCGCAGCCCGTTTCCTTGCAATCCAAAATACGGAGCGGATTTTTTACCAACCTTTTCTTGCATTCCTCACAAAGCGAACTTCTCCGGTCGCGATAATAATTTACTAATTTATTTTTGTAAGATTCGCGGCACTTGGGACAGCCGATGCTATTTATCTGGACATTTGTTTTAAATCCCAAAGACTGGATCAAATTGTAAGTTAAAAAAATTATTTCCGCGTCAATCACCGCGTTGCCATCGCCCAAAGCTTCAAAACCAAATTGGTGGAAAGATCGAAGCCGGCCCGCTTGCGGACGCTCATGACGAAACATCGGACCAAAATAAAAAAACTTCACCGGCTGAGGAAGATTCACCATGCCATGCTGAATATAAGCTCGCGCGATGGAAGCCGTCGCTTCCGGCCGCAAACAAACATTTTCCCCGCCGCGGTCAACAAAGGTGAACATCTCTTTTCCCACAATATCCGTTTCTCCGCCCACCGCCCGGTTAAATAAAGATGTTTCTTCCAAAATCGGCGTTTCAATAAATTCATAACCGTAATTATTGGAAAAATTTTCCGCGCGAGTTTTTATGAGATGCCAATACTTATATTCTCCCGGCAGAAGATCTTTCATCCCGCGAAGCGTCTGAAAAACTCTCGTTTTCTGCGGTCCGGCGACTTTAACTTTCTTCGGTTTTTTGGCGACCGCTCGCGGCTTTTTTACTTTTTTTTGCGCTTTAACTTTTTTTGCCATACTTAATTACTGATTATATTCGGGTGTTTCAAAAACTTTTAATTTATTAAATGGCCAGCCCCTAAACCACACTTTTCCAACAATACTTTCTCTTTTAATCGGCCCAAAACTCCGCGAATCAAAACTCGCCAGACGATTGTCACCCATAATAAAATATTCGTCCGCGCCCAGAGAAATTGTTCGATCGCCAAAAGTTTTTACCTCTTCTTCCAAATATTCTTCTTCCAAAACCAGGCCGTCCCGAGAATCGTTATTAAAAACCGTAATTTTCCCGTTTTTAATTTCTAATGTTTCGTTGGGCAGGCCGATAATTCTTTTGATAAAATATTGGCTCGGATCCCGCGGATATTTAAAAACCACGATATCTCCCCTCTCCGGTGAATTAAAACGATAACTTATTTCATTAATAATCAAATATTCATGATCAAAAAAATTCGGCTCCATGGACGCGCCTTTGACGTAAAACGGCTGAATCAAAAAATATCGCACCGGCACAATAATGGCCAGGGAAATTAAAATCACTTTTATCACTTCCAAAATATATTCCGTAAAACGCTTTATAGTTGTTCCTTCTTTTTTTTCATTCCCCGACAAAGCGACGGGCGTGGTCTCTGCGCCATCTTCTTTATTTTTTAATATGGGCATAATATCTTTATTGATAAATTTAATTAAATATTTTCTGCGTGGTGGACGATGGAGGACTCGAACCTCCGACCTTTCGAATGTGAATCGAACGCTCTAACCA